>JANQJB010000048.1 GCA_028281865.1 Marinagarivorans sp. | reverse complement strand
ATCCACGTCAATGGGAAATGGATGAAAACAACCCAAAAAATATTAAGGAACTGGCCTAACAAAGCGTTGCACCGGACAAGCCGGTGAACGCGACGTTATCTAATCTAATGCGAACAATAGAAGAGCTAGAAAAATCTATTGCAACAAAAAAACGCGAGATATGGCCCTATTTGTATTTTGGTATTGTTGCGATTGGTATATTTTCTGGAGGGTTAAATAACCCGAGCTCTAAAGTGATATTTGATTTAATGAGTCCTTGGAGATATTTAAGTGGCATTTCCTTTGGTTTTGCAGGTTTAGGTTTGTTGTATCTGGTTTTTATTAAAAAATGCCTTAAAAAGTTGGTTGAGAGTAACGCAATAATTTCTACGTTTGTTAAGTTTTTTGTTTTGATATGGTGCGTAGGAATGCTTTATCACTCGGCAACAATATTCGAGCGTGTTGTTCGGTTGAAAATGATTCCCGAATCTAGTATTTATTTTATTGAAGGAAAACCCACAAAATTTTCTATACAAAACAGAGAAATAAGCTTTTTACTTGATCATAGAGATTACCTAATCCATTGCGAATATGGCTGTAACCTCCAGTATTCTGGTAAGCTCCCTAAAATCATCAGGGTTTCAATGGTGAAAGAAACTGATGAAGTTATTAAAATTGAGAAGATCAGATAACAAGAAAAATCAAAAACGCCAGCAAGCTGGCTTGACTCGCTCTGCTTGCATTTGTTTGCGGAAATAAAAGGGACACTCACCAAACATAAATAAAAAAATAGCTATCTTGAATTGATAGGTAATGGAAGAAAAAGGTGAATTTTTCTTGATTAGTTGTCGAAACGTAGAATCTACTGCCTTTTTGCTTGAAAAAGACAAATGACGAAACAAGAAACTTTTTTAGCATTCACAGAGGGCAGCACATCTGGCGGCTACCATTTGATATGGTATACAAAACCTAATTCACAAATCGAAATAATTGATATTAAGGATGTGGAACTTGGCAAGCTATATGAGAACAGTTAGCGGGAGCTAACAATAGGTTCAGAAAGCTTACTAAATAGTGTTAGACTGGTTTTCGAAGATATTAATATTTATCGTCATCGGCAACTGATTGAGTTGCGATGATAGGTTATAACAAAGCGGTCTGCGCAAAAGCGGGTTAGGTTCCAGCGAGTTAGGTTCCGAGCGAGCGATACAGGAGCAGGCTTTAATAAAATAGAAGGGTAGTATTTCTAATGGAAAAGTTCGGTGATAGCAGGTTTAAAAGAATAGTTAACTGCATGCTTACGCTTTTTTTGGCATGTGTTTTTTTGGTGGGGTGCGGCCAGTCTAACAAAGATAAAGAAAGTGAAGAGCAACCCCTTCCGCCCGTAATCACTTTTCCTGTCGAGGGGCAGGTAGCGATTGGTGAGTCGCTAGTACATGTAGACTTTAATGGTGGTGACAGATATTCCTCTGTGGCGTTATTAGTAAATGGCGTCGAGGTGTCTGTTGATGATACTGCACCGTATGAGCTTGAGTGGAATTCATACTTCTTTTCAGATACGACAGATACGCCCAATAGCGTAACACTTTTGGTTGAAGCTCGGTCGGTAGAAGGTGCCACGCTTCGCTCGGAATTGAAAACTGTAGAAGTCGAGCAATTAAATGCTGGCAATCAAATCTTTAATGTCGTCTCCCCTAAACCATTTCGATCTTACCCTTTAGGCACGAACTCAATTGAAGTTGCCTGGCAGCCAATTTTAGGTGCATCTAGCTATAGTTTAAGGGCTCGCATGGACCGCTATACTAGTACTACATTTGGAGAGGCTATAGAGTCAGAGTCACCTTCTGCGATTCTCGAGATCCCAGGTAACGGGTATTTTCGGCATTTTCATTTTGATCTAAGAGCTTCTTCAGGCAATCAAACGGGACCATGGTGGTATTTAACACGCATAATAGTTGAGTCTCACGAGCTTATTGACCGATTAACACCTCCGCAGCTTGAGACTCACATCGATTGGAAGGCAAATACTGCCACTGTGAGTGTGGATGTAGATAACGAAGCAAGTTATCAATCTGTATCGCTATTCGTAAATGACGTTCTAGTTCATACAGACCTTGAAGCACCCTATACCTTTACTTTCAATCCATACTTTTCATCCACTTCTGCAAAAGAATTCTTTGGTAACAGGCCAATTGTTCGTTGGCATGCTGAAGCAGTTTTGGATAATGGTCAGAGCCTCAAATCGGCTAGTGAGAGTCTCAACTTTTTTGGTCTTGATCTCAGTGAGCTTTTTGATATCAGTTTCTCAACTGAAAATGCATCACTGCAAATTGACCCCACCTCTTTTAGGGCCGTTGACCAGATAACTATCCACTTACCGAAGATCAATGGCGCTGCTTCTTACTGTTTTAGCCTTGAACAAGGTAGTAGATTTTCGACTTGCACCAGTGCCGAACATATCGTCGTACCTACCGAGCTTGCGACCCGTTACCTCTTATCAATCTCTGCTGTTGATCATTCTGGGCTGAAAGGTCCACCTTCATTAGCCGTGTTTAAAGTGCATCAACCTATGCCACCAGATATCATCACCCCTAGCGCTGGAGCTAGCTTGCTTGGGGTGAGTACTGTTGAGGTAGTGTGGGAGCCTGTAGAGCGTGCCGACCATTATCTATACCGATGGCTGGGCAGCCAATCTTGGATTAACACAGCGGAAACAAGAGTCGTTTTGAGTGGAGCGGCTCCGGGAGTATATGGTTTAGAGGTAATCGCCATTGTTGCAGGGCATGACAGTCAGGTGAGGCGGGCCTGGTTTAGTATTGAGCCGGCAGATTTACCCCCGTTATCGGGGCTGCCTGATATCGATACCCCCCCTAGTATTGGGCAACCCAAGCAAGTGAGGTCTCTATCTGCAGACTATGACCACGGGGTAGGATCGATCGAGGTGGAATGGGAGCCCGGTTATGCTGACGATTTTGCAGATTCCTATCTGTATCGCTGGAAAGGTTCAGGTGACTGGCTAAATACCACTGAAACTAGGGCAACACTTGTGCCAACCGACTTTGAGCCAGGAGGTTTTGGCATTGAGGTAGTTGCAGTAAGTGTAGACGGGCAAAAAAGCACACTTAACAGTCATTGGTTCAGTTTTGAACTGCCGCCTGAATTAGAAATTAGGCTTGGAAAAATGCAGGAGCCGCTAGGTTTGAGAATTGTTTGGGAAGACAAACTGCGCCGTACTACATTTTTGGTAGATTTTCCTGGGGATTTTTTAATTCGGCCTGAGTCCTATAGGGTCATACATTATGAAATAGCAACGGACCCTGAATTCGTTAATATCATTAAAGCTGAGCGTATTGTGACAAACTCCCCTATTGAAGTAGAGCTTGCAGCCGGCACCTATTATGTCCGTGCAAAAAATGAAAATGAGTTTGGTCTTGAGGGGGATTGGAGTGAGGTCATTGTTGGGAACTTGGTACCAGCTGTCCAGTAGTTAAGCTAAATCGGGGTAGGTTTAGAGACCTTGATCCTTATACGATCTGATTGATTAATGCTTAACACTAGAGCCTAAAAATCAGATTGAAATGTTCAATCGATATCTGGTTTTCTAATCAAAACTTTGGTTACTAGCTGTGAATGCAGTCTAGTAATAGGAGTGACATAGAGTTTAATGGTCGATTATCAAGGTCTCTGAAAATCACCTAGCCAGTGAGCCTTCAGTAGTACCAACCAATATAGGAGGCGTAAACTTAGTGTCGACCAAAACCCTAAGACCTACTGGAGGCTACTATAGATACTCTACTGCGCTACCGATCTTCATTCAAACAATAATGTCCTCGTTGCGATAGACGAAGCTGTCAATAAAGGGTCGGTGACAACTGATAATCATTCACACTACCATTTCTTACCGACCCCATTTTTTCACTCGCTGACATCAAATTAATATAATATTGTTCAACTGAAAATGAGAGTTATCGAAATGTTTAAAAAATTAATTTTTACCATCGTTTTGCTTTTTACAACTACTAGCGCATACTCTTGGGATGGTGCTCATTCCGGGAAAATAGTCTCAATTGAAATAACAGGCGGAACGAATTTCGGGTTTCGAGTCCATTTAGAGGGTGCTCCACAAATGTGCGGCAGCCAATTTACTTGGGCCTATTTAAATGAAGGAGATAGTAACTACAATACTTACGTATCTGGCTTGCTGGCCGCAAAAATGTCGGGTGTAAATGTGGTTATCTATACAAATAAAGTTACACACGGATCCAATGATTTTTGTCGCATTGGCCATGTTTCAATAAATCAATAAGTAATAAGAGAGTCGGTGACAACTAATAATCATTTACAATAGCATTTGTCACCGACCCCTTTTTTCGTTTGAAAATTTTGCTTGCACAAAACGGAGCCTCCATAGATGTTAAAAGGTAAGTCATGATCGAATCAGCAGAGGAGTTTGTATACCTGCGCAATAGCGAAGTTATTGAAGAGTATGGAAGGGCTGCTAATGAAGAGGCTTCGTTAGATACATGGCAAGAAGTGATTTTGAGATACCCAGAGATGAAAAAGTGGGTTGCTCATAACAAGACGGTACCATTGGAAATCTTGAGCATACTCGCCGCAGACTCTGATCGAGATGTAAGATGGGTTGTTGCAACAAAGAGGAAACTTAGTAAGGAACTCCAGCTACAGCTTGCTAAGGATTGCGATGCGGGGGTTAGAAATAGAATTGCATATAATGCAAAGGCTTATAAAGAGCCTCTTGAACTTCTGGCAAATGATAATTTTGAACCTACTAAGAAAAAAGCAATTGAGAGGTTAGGAAGCGGTGAATATGGTTAGTCAACTTTTAACAAGTTTAGGCACCCGACGACTGCGGCGCAGGTGCTAAAAGCGTTAAATGCCCACGTAAAGTCATCCCGTGCTTGACACGGGATCCAGGAGAAAAGGATGAGAGAGAAGGATTTTTACGTTTACATAATGGCGAATAAACGGAACGGCACATTGTACGTAGGCGTGACCTCAGATTTGGTTAAAGGTGTTTACCAGCATAAAGAAAATTGGGTCGAGGGATTCACGCAAAAATATGGCTCTCATCAACTCGTTTATTATGAACATCACGACACTACCGAATCAGCTATTAAGCGAGAGAAGCGGGTAAAGAACTGGAGAAGGCAGTGGAAAGAGAGAAAGCGACTTCGAATGGGGTCGACCTTTATGGACAGATCACTGGATCCCGTGTCAAGCACGGGATGACGGATGAGTAAATTGAAAGTTCTGATATCAATAGCATTTAACAATGCTGTCAATGTGACCGCCATTTCGGTGCTTCGCATCTTTATGTCGGCGCATTACCGTAGGCGTTAGTCTTAAAATAAGAGAGAGTGATAAAGTGCTAAGATTGTTTCTGTTGGTGCCAACTTTATTGTTTTGTTTCTTTCTTGCTAAGAGATCATTACAAGTAATCAGATTATCGGGAGAAGGCTCTGGAAGTACCAAGGAGACATCTGCTAAAGCACTTGCTGTATTTGTTATAGTGTTTCTGGCACTTCACGCTTACATTTTTTCTGCTGTATTCATCGGAGGTCACGGAGATTACTTGTGGCTACTTTTACTATTTACACCGATACTAATAGTCTCGTATTTTCTCATGGAAATTATTTTTCCATTTTCGAAAGGAGTGGTAATGTTGATGAAAAAGGGGTCGCCCATAAGCCAGAATTAAAAACCTTACTGAATCTGGTTGTGCATTCATTATTGTCTTGGAGCATGAAGCCTGTAGAAAAATCTAATAACCCCTTGTTCTCTAAACAGGCAAAAATCTATACGGATTTTCTTGATATTTTATTTCCTGCTTGCGAATTTTTCTCCACTAAGGTCTGGTTGAAGACGGAATTCAATTTCAATCTTTTTTTACAATTTTTAAACAAATCCTTACAGGAATAAACCATAAATCGCTTTACACTGCGAGCTAAGTAGTTAAATGGCTGCTTGATTAGATTTGGTTTGAATTGATGTCAGGAGATAAATATGTTTACTAGATTGTATCTAATAGTCTTAGTGGTTTGCGCGTTAGTCTCTTGCGGAGGTAACTCTAACCCAACGCCGGGCAATCTTGCCGGAGTCGAAACAGCCGGCCAATAAAGACCTTGTGTCTGAACTATGCGATGCCGTTGTTGGTGTTAACTACCGGGAACCTTTGCCTTCTCAGTCGATCAATGAGCCAATAGCTGTTGATTATCAGCGGCGTTTTGTGTCTTCAGTAAGGACAAACATGTCAGCTGCTTCCATAATCACGACGTCTTGACCGGTGCTTCGATCGAAGCGAATGAAGGAACTTATGAGTGTTCTCATGGGTTAGTTATAGTTTCGCCGCTAAATACAATAACCATCGTAAACTAATGGTATTTATAAACAGTTATTTTATTTATGGGTATAAGATTGTGTGTAAAAAAATATTTAAAAATTTAAAAACACATTGGTTTTTAATAATTGTTTTATTTGCCGGTTGTAGTTCTGACGACAGCGCAAATGTCATCCCGTTGCCAAAGCCAACGGTGCAGTTTCCCGAATCAAGCCTTTGGGGACCAAAAGTGGATTATTTGACTTTGGAAATCGCCGATCGAACAGAAGCTACGTCCATTACGAAAAATCAATTTGGCGACGTGTGCTTCATTGTGCGTGACGCTACAACCGACACAATGTCTATCGACCCTGCTAATTGGAATAGTCATCTAAGGTGCTTGGATAAGGAGGGTGAGCAAAAGCTGCAATTGTCGCACTCGGGCACGGGGCTTTTTAAACATGCATTGCACAAGGCCGACGGGACTTTGCTGGTAGCCGAGCTGATAGATTTTGACCCGGATAAAAATAATGGTTTTTACTTGCAGCTTAGTCACTACGATATCGACGGCTCACTTTTGAGCCAACGTTTGTTGGAGGACTCTCCTACAGATGACGAGCTTTATCTTTACGATTTTCGAGGGGAAGAGGTCACTCGGGACTTGCATCCAGATTTTACCCGTGAAGGCAAACCCGTTGTATTTGCTGGAGCTAAAGTAGAGTTTGTCCTCAATGGGGATCAGGTATTTTTATTGGCCTATACCTATGGCATAAAGTTCTATGCACTGAGTCAAGCCTTGACGGTGGATTGGAGCGAGCAGGTGATGCCTGCCCACCTATATCTATGGTGGGACTATGCCCCCACTCAGAGCTCGGTTGCCTTTGGCGAAGACAAGTCGATTTACATTGCTTTTGATGGTTTCAGTGATGAGGCGGAGGCCTATCGTTGGCATTTTAATCGAACGTTAGAGGTCGACAATGAGCTGTCTAATATTTTTGTTGCGGTCTACGATAGTAATGGAAATTTTGAGCAAATCGTCAACCCTGGTAACACAGCTTATGGCGAGCAGCTCAATGGAATTACTTACCGTGACAAAAAACTGTGGATAGCGGCCAACCTTCGGCACAACAAGCTTGATCCCAGCTCCGCCACTGATACAGAGTGGGATAGTGTGTTAATGCAGCTAAATACAAATACCGCCGATCTTGAGCAAGTGAATTACCATATTATCGATTTTGACGAGGAGGATTTTATGTCTGGGTTTAGTCCGTTGCCGAACGGTAATTTTCTGTTGAGTGGGAAAACGGGTTTTGTACAGGCAGATACCAACAGTCAAGTGAGTTACGGTGACGGACTCTTTGTCGAAGTGAACCCGCAAGGTGAAGTTCAACGCAGTGTCACGCTACAACAACCGCGCGATGTCTTCGTTAGGGCTGCACAGGTGCTCAGCAATCATCAGATATTGTTTGCAGCGACCTTTGATGGCCCAATAACGCATACCTGTGAGCAAGATACAAGTTTGTGTTACATCAAGTCAGCGGTGGGTTTAGTCGAATTTTAACTGAGCCATTAAAACTCCCCAAAAAAGGCAAAAAGGGGCGGTGACAAATGCTAGTGTAAATGACTAGCATTTGTCACCGCCCCCTTTTTGTTCGCTTTTTGATTCGCCGGTAATAGCGGCATTATATGGCTTTAAATCGGAAGCTCTTATGTGGTCAAAGGTTTTAAAAACTCTCGCTGAATTTGATGTAATAGCTCGATGGTATTGGCGTAATGAGGGCTATATCTGGATGGCAATACCAGACAAAAACGAAATTCTCGATAATGGCTTTAGCCCATCAATAGAATCCCCTCGTGACTTCACAGAATTATGCTCAATAGAAATTGACAGATTATTTCAACATGGCAACGTTAAACAAAAACATGACATTGATTCTATTTTTGATTCAATTCAAAAAGTGCCTGGTGTAAATGCAAAAATTGAAAATGATATTCTCTCAATCAAGCCACATAATCAGCAGCTAAATGGGGCAACGTAAACGTTGCCCGTTATCTGGGAATGAATTTTATTTGTGTTAATAGGGAAGGGCAGGAGGAAATTTCTGTGCTTCATCCGGCCCTGGGTTTGCGTAATCGGGGTCTTTCGCACGAATATAGATTTCGCCATCATCAAGTACACGAACATCAAGCGGGACAATGGTTGTTCCCCGACGATTAATGGTTTGTGCTTTGTCACCGATATCTCGGGATTGAATCCCTTTTCGTGTAAGCGGCAGCACGTCGGCATTATAAAAAGCCGTGATCCACCAATTGCCATCTCGGGTTTGAAAAGGTGTACCGTGGCCAATAAAGCGCCCGGCAAATTTTCGAGGACCGTAGTTGCCATCAATTTTATCCGCGGTGCTGTAATACATATTATACGAACCGCGACGCAAGGTATCGGTTGACCAGGCCGTTCCAAAATGCACGTATTTATTACCGATTTTACGAATAGTCGCACCTTCATGGCCGATGCGCCTGATAATGTTGCCCTTTGGTCCTTTGCGCGAATTGGATGGGTCAATACGCTTTGGTTGACCTAAGTAATGTGATAAATCATCGCTAAGTGCTTGCACAAGGGTATTGGACCATAGCACCCACCAGCGGCCGTCATCATCCTTAAATAGAGAGGGGTCATGGCGATTACCAAAGGACCCTTTCATTGGGTGAGTCCACGGGCCTTTAACCTTTAGGCCGGGAGGGGCGAGTGCAAAACTTGCGATAGGACCGGGGCAGTGCACGATTGCCCAGCGATCACCGATCCAGTGAAGTTCTGGAGCCCACATCCGATTGTGATTCGGGCCGGTATATTTTGGCCCGGGATATTTATCATCCAGAGTATAAGGCTCACCTAAATATTCCCAATCGACCAAATCTTTACTGCGCCAAATTCTTACCACATTACCCACCACCGAAGTCGCATTTAACCCATTATTAAACGGGTCTTTATGCTGGCGCGGGTCGTCGGGGTTGGGTGTAGTACCGGTGAGATAATAATAATCGTCCGGACCGAGAATGATATAGGGGTCGCGGATCCAATCGTTGCGTAAGTGCAATGCGCGATCGTGCGTTTTCAAGCCCTTTTCAATTGTAGCCCTATCCATTGGTTTTTGACGCTGATGTAAATCTCGCGCTTCCTGGCTACTAGAATACGCGGGGTTATCTTTGGTGAGGCGAACAAACGTAGCGATTTCATCTTCATCAAAGGGGGTAAAGTCTTTGCGATATAAATCGTGAAACCAAATTTTGGGCTCGGGAATCTTATCGCCGCTTTTAAATACGTGGCCAGCATCGCGCTTTTGCTTTACTGAAAGGGGTTTTCCATCGGCATCAGAGCGAGTCGACCATGGAAACGTCGTTTGTGATTTACCGGCAATAAACCCCCAATTAATTGCACCCATGTTGTGTTTTTTCATAATGGGTAACATGACTTGCGGCGTATTGTGTGGGCGAGCTAACCACTCCGTCACAATTATCGGTCTTCCATCTTCTTTAAATTGGGTGATTCTTTTTTCAAATTTTTTGATATCAGCGTAAGCATGCACAGAATGGAAATCGCTATTCGCTCGATTGATAGCGACATTATTTTCACCTAATGATCCGAGTGAGGTTGAGGTAATCGGTTGTGAGGGGTTGACTTCACGTGCCCAGCGCCATGAATCTAATACGAGTTTATTGGATTTATCACCAATGCTTTCTGGGTAAGGGTTATTCGCATTTGGGTCTTCCGATTTACCACGACCGGGCTCGTTGTAGAGTTCCCAGTACAAGATACGATGGTCATTTCTAAAGTGTTCCATCGTCTTTTGTACATAACCTTTTAATCGTTTCACTTCGTTGCGGGTCGCTTTACCCTCCGCATAACGGTGGGCCAATTCGCGTGCCGGGGAGTTTACCCAACCACTGTTATGCCAGCCTTTTACAGGCAACGGTTGCTTACCAAGTCGTGGCGAGGGGTAGTGACAATCATCAAAGAAAACGAAGGAAGTACGAATGTTACGCAAGTAGGCCATATCCAAAAACTCATTCATTCGCTTGTAAAGCCCTTGCTCGTCATCTGCCCAGACCAAGTCGTGCAAATAGACGCGTACTATGTTCATGCCAATGGACCCGGCAAGCTTGAGTTCCTCATTAATCTGATCTGGATCCCAGGTGGAGGCTTGCCACATTTCAATTTGGTTGATAGCGCTGGCGGGATAATAATTGGCTCCGACCAACCAGGGTAGGTCGTCATACCAAGCGTTTATGCGTTCCTTGGTCCAACGGCCGGGAATGGTTTCGACCGGCTCGGAAGCAGCTTTTGTTTGTATCGATAGCGTGAGTAATAAGGTTATGCCTACAAGAAATTGGCACATTGCCCGCAAATGGCTTGATGGTTTCAATTGAATTTCCTCGTTTGTCGTTCAAGGATTGTTTTTAGGGTTGAAGGGCTTTTTCGATAGCGGATTATACTCAAAGCTTGCACTTAGTCGGGTAAAGTCCGTGTTAAATAACGTTATAATTAACGATTGCTCATCAAAAAGTTTGTTCTAGTCGGCAAGTTAAATTGTTGTTTTTGATGAAAACGCCTTGCGCATCGGCCAGTTTATTAGCTTTTATTAAGCTCTGAGGAAGTAGCGAATAAAACGAGCAAACTGGAAGACAGGATTAACACACAATATAAATGGCGAACTATTCCCAATCTTACATTTGTTTACAGTTTTCTCGGATCAGGTCACTTACTATCTAAAACTGCCGCGTTACACCCGAAAATCGACTTAATGAACTTAATAAGTAAGGAACTTTTCATGTCGTTATCAAAATTACTCTTACGAGCCCTTAGCAAATCTGTTGTGGTGTGCTCAATTGCTGCGGTTATTGCTGCATGTGATGGCACTACAATAATAATCGAGACTAAACCAAAATCATCGTCGTCGAGTGGTGAAGCTTCGTCCAGTTCTGCAACGAGTTCCTCAGGAATTTCCTCAAGCTCCAGTAGCTCTGCGAGCTCAAGTAGCGCCTCTTCGACAAGTGGTGGGATAAGCGACAAAGATAAGGAACTCTGCGCAGCGCTGAACAATAACCGCTACATGAGTGAAACCTTGGGAGAAGGCGGGCGCTCAAGCAATGCTATGTATTGGATGCATTGGCGCGTTGAGTTCAAAGACGGCGCGATGGGAACGATACAGTCGGACTTTGGTTTGCGCGCAACATATCGTTGTGAAAATGGCGAGGTCATTATTTCCAAAGTCCCCGATGGAACAGAAGAGGTCCTTACCTTTGATCAAGGTCTGGAGATCCTTTATTTCCACCCGTTCGGCGGAGATAAACTAACGTATCGTCGCTTTGAGCATGAGCCAGGCGCGAAAGCTTGTGATATTGTGAACGGCCGGCGTTATGAATTAGGTGCGATAAAGCTTCCTCCACAGCCTTTCCCTGCCGCCCAAGATGAGCGTGCTGAACCTGTAAGCAAACCGCCAGATCCGTTTTTCGAATTTGGAGAAAATTCTCAGCAAGTAAGATTCGCGGATGGTAATTCGGGCTATATCGATGGACTCTATATCTGCGATACCGGAGAATTGCGAATTCACCGTGATGAAAAGGACACGGACCCTATCGTGGCTGATGTCAGCGGGGCGGGTAAATATCTCTCTGTTAACATTGATGGCGTTGAGATGATACTCAACCGTGTTGATAAAGAGCCCATCGCTTGTACAAAGGAATACGCTCCCGTTTGCGCGATTGACGAGAGCATTCTCGCCGTTATTTTGTGTGAAAAAGGTAAATGCCCGCTAGGCGAATATAAAACGTATGGCAATAAGTGCATGGCCAATGCAGCGGATTCCGACATTGTTCACGACGGTACTTGTGGCGATAAAGAAGGAAAATTTGCCTATCCAGACAGTGAGCCCGGTGCCTGTATCACACTTTATGACCCTGTATGTGCAGTCAAACCTGAGAATATTCAATGCGTTAATGCTCCTTGCCCAATCGGAAGTTATAAAACGTATAGCAACGAATGTTTTGCCAAAGCCGACGGTGCCATTCCTAAGCTCAAAGGCGAGTGTGGTGAAAGAGAAGGCGATCCTGCTTATGATGACATGACGCCCGTTGCCTGCCCTAAAATATTAAAACCTGTGTGTGGGGCGGTGACTTCAAGCGAGCCGTGTTTGACTTTGCCATGCCCGAAAATGACCTTGAAAACCTTTGACAACGAATGCTTGTTAAAGTCGGCTGAAGCGATATTAGTGGAAGAAAAGGCATGCGGCGAGAAAGAAGGCATGGAATACCAAGGCCACCAGGGCGCTTGCCCAGCCGTGTTCGACCCGGTTTGCGGTAAAGTGTCGACGAATGTTGTTTGTGTTACCGAGCCATGTCCTAACTTTAAATACACCACTTTGGGTAATGCGTGTGAAGCGGCCCTAAAACGAGCACCGGTATTATTTGACGGTGAGTGTGGTGATTATCAGGATCAAATGGTGACAGGCGAGCCGCTCGTTATATTGACCGATAAACCACCCAAATCGTTTAATACACCACAAGTAGAAGCGGCTGAATTTGATGGTGATATTGTGCGTGTTAAATTGGGCCACAGTGGTTGCTCACCACATCATCATGATTTTTATGTTGGCCATAGCTTTTCTCGATCGGCTCCAACTTCTGTTTCCGCGACATTTGTGCCGATTGTAGAACAATTGTGCGACGCCTTTTTTATAACTGAATTTGCTTATGACTTGGCGCCACTCAAAGCGCATTATCAAGAGGTAATGGGTACAACACACGGAAAAATTCGTTTACCTGAAATTGGGGTTTATGAGTTTTAGTTTAATAGGGGACGGAGGGATTTTATTTTGATCAATCAACAGTGTCTGAATAAATATACATCCCTCTGAGATTCCCCCGATAGTTAAATAAACCAAAAGGGCCTAGGTGAAAATCTAGGCTTTTTTGCATTTGGGAGTTTAAGTAGATGGTGGATAAATTAACTTGTGATTTTCTTTTATGAGAGCTAGATGGGGTGGGGGTTTTGATGTATTGTATGATTTAAATTGTGTGTCGTGGTGACGTGCAGTTTGGGGTAGTGGGTCCTTGGGGGTGTGTATATAAATGTTAGGTGATTCGTGTGGAAGAGAGATTCTATGAAAGCTGGATTAGGTTTTTTAGATGCCTAAAAGAATGAACAGTAATACCTGTCCTATATGTGATTATTGGCTTGAAAGTGAGCCTGAAGCATATGCTCCTAACGGTGGAAGCGTTGGAAAAGTATATGATTGTTTGTATTGCTCTAAGTTTGCAATTTCTGATGAGCTGGATGCTGACAGAGACCAGTTTTTTAATGGCACTAAAGAGCAAGCATCAATAATTCGCTTCAAACTAGCTGCTCGTTCGTTAGATAAGCTCTGTTTTCTTACAACTGAAAATATTTCGACCTACAAAACAGGCAATGTACCGAAGCCCATTGATCAAATGAATAATCTTATAATATGGCTCGGAAATACAATGGGATCAAATGCGGGGGATGACATAATTATGAAGTCTCCAGATATTATTAGGCACTTAGGCTCGCCAAATGACGAGGGCTTCAATTTTGTTTTAAAAGAGGCAGAAAAAAGAAGGTATATTAGTTATCAGGGGTTATCAATCGTTGGTGGGACTTATAAGTGTCAAGGTAAGTTGACTCTGAAGGGCTGGGATTACTTTGACGAGCTACAAATTGGAAAATTAAATACGAGGCAGGCTTTTATGGCTATGCAATTTGGTAATAATGAGCTTGACGAAATCGTAGAGAATATATTTAAACCAGCGGTGCTAAACACTGGTTTTGAATTAAAAAGACTTGATGACAGTAATCCAGCTGGTTTAATTGATGACCGACTGAGAGTTGAAATTAGAAAATCTAGGTTTTTAATTGCGGACTTATCTCATGGCAACAAAGGCGCATATTGGGAGGCAGGGTTTGCAGAGGGACTTGGCAAAGAGGTTATATATACTTGTAAAAAAGAAGTCTTCGATGATGAAAAAAATAAACCGCATTTCGATACCAACCATCACTTAACTATCGTTTGGGATCCCCGAAATTTAACTAAGGCGGGCGAGCAAATAAAGGCATGTATTCGTGCAACGTTCCCCGAAGATGCTGAATTAGAAGATGGGCACCACTAGAGCTCCAATAGCAATAGGAGGGTCGGTGACAACTGATAATCATTTAAACTAGTATTTGTCACCGACTCCATTTTTGTTGACGCGTTAAATACCCACGTAAAGTCATCCCGTGCTTGACACGGGATCCAGGAGAAAAGGATGAGAGAGAAGGATTTTTACGTTTACATAATGGCGAATAAACGCAACGGTACATTGTACGTAGGCGTGACCTCAGATTTGGTTAAACGTGTTTATCAGCATAAGGAAAATTGGGTTGAAGGTTTTACGCAAAAATATGGCGCTCATCAATTAGTTTATTATGAACATCACGATACTACTGAATCAGCTATTAAGCGAGAGAAGCGGGTAAAGAAGTGGCGAAGGCAGTGGAAGATGGCACTGATAGAAAAGGCGAATCCGAATTGGATCGACCTTGATACACAGATCACTGGATCCCGTGTCAAGCACGGGATGACGGATGAGTAAATTGAAAATCATGACACAAACAGCATTTAACAATGCCGTCAATGTGACCGCTATTTCGGTGCTTAGCATCTTCATGTCGGCACATTAACCCAGACTTTAGGAACTGAATTGGACTCTCATCTCTTTTATCAATTAATTGCTGCAGTAGGGTTTGGAGTTGTATATTCTTCTTCAATTTTAGTTTGTTTATTTTTGCCAGTGCGAATAAGTTCTAGAGCCATTTCATCAAAATTTAGCGCCATATTGTTGCTGGCTTTCCTATGCTCTTTCATATCCACGGTAGGTTCGTTTTGGGCAATAATGGGTATGGCCATAGAAAATGATGTGCAGAGGGCGGTAGATATTACATCTCCATTTATGCCCATAAGTTTTTTACTATTATTGTCGGCATTGTGTTTGTTTTATTGGTCTAAGAACAAGACTCAGGGGATAATTTGTGTGTTAGCGTCAAGCCTAACAGTGGTTTTATTATGTTTGTCCTTATATTTCTCTGCAGCTTAGAAGTGCTAAGAAAAAGCTCTTACGGAAAACCTATGCGAAGCTCCGGTTTCCGTAAAGCTTGGCGTTATGTGTAACCTATGTTAAAGATTGACCAACCAAAAATTAGAGTAGATTTTAACGAGTTGGAATACATTAGCTGTAATAGGGATTTATCTTTGGTATTGATTGATTTGGTTCAAATAAATTACATAACAAATCGATCAGCCGACCGCTAAAGCGTCGGCTGATTGAGGCATTAAATATCTATGAA
>JANQJB010000059.1 GCA_028281865.1 Marinagarivorans sp. | reverse complement strand
CGATACAGGTGAGTACTATACGCAGGCAGATAGAAGAGATGCGCGCGATGACGACGTTGGAGCCATTCGTAGAGCAGGATTCTTCCTTGATCCTGAAGGCGGGCGTTTGTTGGAAGAAACCGTTAATGCGATGTATTTTCAGGCCAATATCGATACAAATATTGGCATCCCTCTCACCGGTAACATTGGCGTACGCTATGTCGATACGGACGTATTCTCGTTCCAGCGAGCCGTTGGAACAGAAGGTGCTGATGAATTCGGTTTCGTTCCCGGGAACGCCAATTATTCGGAGCTATTACCTTCCTTAAACCTTTCGTTTGAAGTTCAAGAAGGCATGTTTGTTAAGCTCGCATTGTCTCGTACAATCGAAAGGCAAAACCCGCAGGACCTAGCTTTTAAACGAACTTTTGATGGTTTTGACGAAGCTACGGTATCGACAGACAACCTCAAGATAGACCTTGGAAATCCGGGTTTGAAGCCCACAAGCTCACGAAATTTTGACTTGTCGTGGGAGTGGTATTTCAACGAGGAATCGTTAGTAAGCGTTACCTATTTCCAAAAGGATCAGGAAGATATCGTTGAGGAGGTTCGGGTACTAAAAAGATACATACCCTCGGTTGACCCGTTTGTTTATGATAACCCCGATATCCCCGCTCCGTTTTGGAACCCAAATGACCCCGATTTCGACGCCGAAGCGATCGAAGAATTGGGCTTTGATTTGACCAACCCCTATATTGGTCTAGACGGCGAAGGCGCCATCACTGAAGACCCCGACCCCAATGTGGAAGGAGATGAAACTAGGTTTGATCCGAACGACGCGCGCGTCAAAAATCCGAATTTTGATCCCCGAGTTGATTTCACCGCAAACGACGATTTAACGACCCTAACTGCAGACGAGATTGCTAGAGGCGTGAGGATAATTGCCGAAGAGGAGCCTCGAAATGTAGACGATGGAAAAATCGATGGGTGGGAACTTAGTTATCAACAACCCTTTAATTTCTTACCTTCTCCATTTGACGGTTTTGGTACAGTCATTAATGCAACCTTTATCGACAGTGAACGCGATACTGGTGTGCAGGAATATAGCGGTACTCCACGCCCACTCAATAAGCTTTCCGACAAAACCTACAATGTTATTTTTTACTATGAAAAATACAACTTTAGCGCACGTATTGCATACAACTGGCGTTCTGAGTGGCGGGGAGGTTTTGCCGGAAATTACGACTCAAGGGAATTTTATGTCGAAGATCCCGACGCAGCCGCGCGCAATGCTGCTGACCCAACAATTTTAAGGGCTTTTTCCGAAAATTTTGTTAATGGTGACGAATACGAAAATGCACTATCAAAAACAGATATTTCGCTATCTTACGATTTCGAAGATACAGGCGTTCGTATATACCTGCAAGGCGACGATATTTTCGAATCAGCGAGTATCCGCTATTTGGAGCCCTCTGAAAACTTCGTACGTCGTTATCGCTCTAATGGCGCGATTTGGCGCTTTGGCGTTTCTGCGAAACTAGGGATTTAAAAAACTTCACCAAGAGTAAATCATCACCGATAAAGAGCCCGGATTTTACTCCGGGCTTTTTTTATCCTGTAACGTTAACTTGCAAACCTTCCAGACTTAATACAAGATCTTAACGATGTCCCAAAAGTTCCACAGACAAATCAATTACCAATCATTTTTATTTACCGGCAATCAACTTTTTATCCTCACATCGATACTAGACTTATCGATAGGTTTTCACCCGGCGATAAAATTGCAGCTTGATCTATCAAACTTATGAACGAGCAAAAATATAATGCGATCAATATTACTGGCATTTTTTTTATTTATCACTTTGCTGGCGTGCACCGACAGCCCCACCAAAAAATCATTTCCTAAAAGCGGAAAAGAAAAAACTCTCCCCAACAAGCCCAACGTTGTTTTGTTTTACGTAGATGACTTAGGCTATGGAGATATTGGTGCTTACGGTTCGACGCTTAAAACACCAAATGTTGACAAACTAGCAGCCGACGGTATTCGCTTTACCGATGCGCATAGCCCCGCAGCCACCTGCACACCTTCGCGGTCTGCAATGCTCACAGGCCGCTATGCCTTTCGCGATAAAGCGCGCGTTCTGCCGGGTGATGCACCGTTAGTCATTGACCCAGACAAGGATACGCTTGCCGATCTTTTCAAACGTGCGGGTTACGGCACTGCAGTAGTGGGCAAGTGGCACCTGGGTCTTGGTCGTGGCTCGATCGATTGGAATACTGCGGTAAAACCCGGCCCGCTGGAAATTGGGTTTGATTACAGCTTTCTTATGCCCGCTACCGGAGATCGCGTTCCCACATCCTATTTAGAAAATCACCACATTGTCGGACTGCAAAAACATGACCCGCTCAGCGTTAGCTATAAAAATAAAATAGGTCAGCGTCCCGTCGGCAGAGAAAACCCCGAATTATTAAAACAACAAACAGACAATCAACATTCAGATTCTATTATCAACGGTATCAGCCGCATCGGTTATATGGCGGGTGGTAAAAATACCGAATGGATTGATGAAGAATTTCCCGACGTGTTTACGCAAAAAGCCATCGATTACATTAAGTCTGTCAAAGGGCAGCCATTCTTCTTGTATTTTCCGTTCCACGACATTCACGTGCCGCGTGTTCCACACCCACGCTTTGTAGGCAAATCCAAAATGGGTCCACGCGGCGACGCGATTTTACAGATGGATTGGATGACCGGGCGCATTGTTGACGCGCTGAAAGACGAGGGCTTAATCGAAAACACCTTGATTATTTTTACCAGTGATAATGGGCCGGTGCTCGACGACGGCTACGCTGATCAAGCGGTTGAATTAATCGGCGATCACATGCCCTCAGGCCCGTTTAACGGTGGTAAATACAGTGCGTATGAAGCGGGCACACGCGTCCCGATGATTACTTATTTCAAAGGAAAAATTAGACCGGGCATCAGCGAAGCGTTGTTCAGCCATATCGATTTTTACGCGTCTTTTGCCGATATGCTCGGCATAAAGCTTGATAAAGGCGAGGCGATCGATAGCCAAAATATAATGCCGGCATTATTCGACGCGAGCAAGCCCGGTAATAAATGGATGCTGCACGAAGCTTTTACATTAGCACTTAGAAAAAACCAATGGAAATATATTGCACCTTTTGATGGAAACGTTCCAAAATGGTTGGCGAATAAAGATGTAGATGCTGGCCTAAGAAAATACTCGCAGCTCTTTAATTTGGATAAGGATATAGGCGAACAAAATAATGTTGCGTCGAAATACCCTGAAGTTACAGCGGAAATGGAAGCGAAATTAAAAACTATTCTGCAAAAATCAAGTAACTAGTAAAGTCAACAAGAGTAACTTATTTTCGAAACGGCAGTGCGCAGTACTTTTCATTTGCTATATCATATACCGTAGAAATATAAAAAGCTCATCACCGAGATAGTGATGAGCTTCTTTTCTTTTTTATCGACGACCGATTTTCTGAAGTGCAAACCGCTGCAAACAAACACGTTGACGCTCGCCAATAGGCATACCATCTTTAGATACTGTTAGCGTTTGAACGTTTTGCAATAAGTTCATAGAGATACCGGTACGAGTAATATTGACATAACCATCCGCAAGAACCGGACCTGCATCAATCTTTAGACCTTGCGCTGCCACGTCAATTTCACACTGAAATTCAACGTAAAATTGATTACGGCCCGTCATTTTATATTCGCCGATGCATTCCGGCACAAAGCCATCAGTTACTGGCATTGCGCCCGCCAACAAATTACTTTTATCCATCTCGGCTGCTTTCGCATTGGTCAAAATGAAAGTACCGTCGTGCTTAAATACCATTTCACCACTACCGCTCATATCGACAATATCGATATCGGTATTAAAGATGCGTGTGTCAGGCTCAATTGATACCGATCCGGGCGCCTGGCCTAGAGAACGCGAACAAGTCTGATCAGTTGTAAAACCCCAGCGACCCACAACTTTACTATTGCGATACTCAACTTTACTACCGCGATAATCCGTTGCGCTAACTCCAGAAGAAACGAGTGCGCCCGCCAAGGCAAATATCGCACCTGCGATCATTTTTTTTGAACTTAATTTCATTATTAACTCCTATCCTACTTTAACGTTAAATTGTTGGGGTTTAACCGCAATTGTTTATTGCAGTGGAATTTAATTTAACGGATGAATTTTAGGAGCACAATTGAAAAGTCGATCCATAAATGGAACTCTGAATCACACCTGAGGGACTAATTTTTTCTTTTATTTTTCAATACATTACAGGAAGTCAACTATTATCCAGTGTGAGACAAAAATCGACTCAAGCAAACGAAATAACACGCTAAAAACCTACAACAAGGAGAAAAGATATTGAATACTCAGGCAAAACAATATGAATAATATCTATCCTAATTGGCTAACAGTGTTTACGAACCTTCAACTTTTTGTTTAAGGTTTTGGAGACCTCGTTCATAATCAGGCCCCACCATCCCTTCAATAAGCAGGCCAATATATCGCGCATATATATTATTGCCATGCGGCATGCGAAAACGCCAAGTTACTTTAGTGATATCCGCAAGCGCCTGCAACTCCATGCGAGTAAACGCCTTACCGCCATCACCGAAATCAAGTTCCATTTCAACAAGCTGGTTTGCATTCGAATTGATAATCTTTCGACTACCGTGTCCTACTTTGGGGTGTTCGCTGGACCACCCCGAGTGCGCCCCTATGCCCTCCTCCGGACCCGAATACTCTATTACCACTTTGGGATCGTATTCCATCCAAGGTGACCACTGATCAAACATTTTCACGTTATTTAAGTAAGGGAAAATCTCTTCCGGCGATGCTGATATCGTGATTGATCGCTCGACGTGAGAGGTATTAGGTAATAAAAAGCCGTAAATAGCTATTCCCATTAAAACAGAGATAATAACAACAAATATTAAATGAGCTGGCTTCATAAAATGAACCTAAATGAAAATGAGAGGCATACCGGAAATGAAATTTGCGCAGATAATAGCACGCTACCGATGCAAGTTAAACTGTAGAGAAATTAGGAAAACAAGATCACAATAAGAAAAAATTTTCGGTTGTGAGTACGATGTAAAGTTTGTCTATAAAGCCAGCCTTGAAACAGCTTAGAAAAATTGTAAAAAGCGAAACCTATTGAATAAAGGCTTCGCAAAAGCAAGAAAAGGAGTGATTAGTTGACAATCGCACCCGATAGCTGCGCCAACAACTGGTCTTCGGTCACATGTATTCCACGAGACTCAAGCGCTTTATCAATCGAACGATAAATAAACGCCATTTTCATTAGTACACATTTTTCGAAAAGGCGTGTATAAACGCGACGCATTCCCATATCGTAACCAGCTGCTTTTAGAGCTCGGCAGAAACACTCCGTCAACTTTTTAGGCCCAATGGGTAAATTTTCGAGATTAACATCCGTTGTCGCAAAAGTAGCAAAACGACCGGACAAATTTCTCAACTCATCCTCAAAGCGTCGAATCGATTTATTGGTAATGTGTTCAAGTATCATCAACTCGTCAATGATATCCACAGTAAGTGAGGCCGAGTCTTCTATAAGTATTTGTTCGAAATTTGGTGAAGCTTCTCCATCTAAGCTATAAAGGCTATCAAACTCAGCGTCAAAGTACTCGAAAAATAACTGAGAAACTTCTACTAAGTTAATACGGCTTTGCGGTATTTGACGAACGTAATCTGGCAGGTCTTTTTTCTTTACAGAAAGCTCTAGGATAGATTCAATTTCCTCTTCCGAGCACTGAGATATCTCAGCCATTAATCCTTTAATCATCAAGGGGCAGGTGCGACGAACATAGGCGAGAGCTTCAGATTCCTCATCCTGTATAAAAGCAGGGTTTTCAAAGGGATTGTGTTTAATTGCATTTATTTTACTTTGCATTTTTTATCTGACCTCGATCGATTATATCTTCCAAGGATAATTAATCTATAGTTGATTCATTTCAGCAGTGATGTGCGGAGTTAACAGTTATTGATTAAATCAATCAGCATATTTGCTCTGCATCACATTTCGTTCGACTTAGGGTTAATATTATTTTTTTACGTCAAAGTGTCAATGCTTGTGTCATTTAGATCTATATAACTAAAAATTTTTATACCAATACTCTCTAATTTTTTTATTTTTATAATAGATTGGCGTAGAAATTTATGCGAAATAGCCAAGATATAGAATTAAATCGATTTACAGTGTTTTCTTAATATAAGGCAAACATGCAATTCGACAGACTATCGATATAAGGAACCATTTATCCCAATCTGAAATATAAATATTATCAATATTACTACTTGACAAAAAATAGATTATATCAACACTTTTTTAGTTATAATTTATCGCTTAGAGTGATTTAAACAGACTTTTCTTATACAGATAAATAAAAGTTATTTTCCCTTTTCGTGAACCAATTAGCGAATTAGCAGTGAAATGAGAGCCCGCTCATTCGCGGGCTCTTGATTGGCCTTTTCCTTCGCAGAGCTGCAAAGCCTAGCGACACTCCACCGGTCGAAAGCGGCTATCCAAATTGCCACCGGTGCAATCCCAGTCATAAACCCCTCCATTTTCCTGCAAAGCATAGATCAGCGTTTTTCCATCAACTAAAGCCTGATTGGAGTCTTTAAATCGAATAGCGATACCGCCATTAATCACCAATACCTCGTCTCCACTTTGTAAATAATGGGGCTCTTCAAGGCCGATCATAATATTGCTATCGGGCAACATATTGTGGCTCGTGTAGAATTCGCGATATTCGGTTTTTATTGGATTCAGCAATACAGTTGATTCGTTTACGCGCGCCCTAACGGAGTAGTCGTGGTAGGCAGGCAACGCAATAGCAGCAAGAATACCGATAACGGCAATGCTCATAAAAAGCCCAATTATCACAACGACAACGACTAGCGCACCTCCGCCCCCTTCTCCGGGTCCCGCCGGGCGCCCCTCATTATATTTCAGGTCCCACTTGAACTGGTCGCGCGCGAGAAAATAAATAAATTCGAAAAATGCAATTAAACCAGGAATTCCGGTAAGACATAGCAATAAATAAAAAATCCCCCACCACTGCCCTAAATAGAAACGATGTACTCCCAAGCCGCCTAAGAAGAACGCTAAAACGGCGGCGATATTCTTATTTCTATATTTTCGTGTGCGCTGCGATGCCCCACACTTCGCGCAAGCCGCAGCTGAAATATGGGTTGGCGTACCGCAAGCACGGCACGGCAGCATTTCGCGATTGTCGTACAATTCTGCTTCAGGTGGATTAAACGGAGATCGATCACTCTGCATTAGCTATTCCTTCATTATTATTAAAAAGACAACCGTGTAATGATGTTCAGAGCTGCTCGGGAGGGTGAACCCAACGCACCACTATTTTCAGTGCTTTATATTCATCCCTAACGTTTCACATTGTTATGCGGCGATAGGCTCTGTACTCGAGCGCGATAGAGCATAGCACGATTGTTTACAGCAATAATATGGCACAAGAAACGAGAATCGACCAACTATCGGGTTGATAAATAGCCCAAACACATCGAACAAAGCTGGGAAAGAAGCTCCTCCGGAGCATAGGAGCTAAATCGAAAAGGAAACAAAAAAACTAAGCTGTGCGACCTTGCTCTGAGTGAGCAAATAAAACTTGGTTAATGCAAACCATTATCGCATTTAAATCCGCGCTAAGTACATCTGTACTCTTGGCCACCCCGCATTGACGCTGCCCGTTGAGTTTTACCTGCACATAAGTAACAGCATTCGCATCGCGGCCTTCACCAACAGCGTGTTGATCGTAATTGATGATCTCGACCTCGTAACCAAATTGCTTTTGTAAGGCATCACAAAACGCGGACAAGGCACCATCACCACTGCCGCTAATTTGAACCTCATTGTCGCCATCAGTGAGGGTAACCGCAATATCTTCTCGTTGACCTTTCCGATCAATTCGATAACTCGCTTGTTGATATCCATATTCGGTGCACATAAAAGTTTCTTTTAAAATCGACAAAATCTCAGCGCTACTCACCTCACTCTGGCTCGCTTCTGCATGAGCTTGCACTCGGCGACTTAATTCTATTTGCATCCAACGCGGTAACTGCAGGCCAAAATTTTGCTCAAGTAAGTAAGCGACACCACCTTTACCCGATTGACTGTTTACGCGGATAACTGACTGGTAATCACGACCAATATCGCGTGGGTCCACAGGTAAATAAGCGACATCCCAAGTAGCCTCTTCCTGCTGCACAGATAAACACTTTCGTATTGCATCCTGATGGCTGCCCGAAAAAGCGGTATAAACTAATTCTCCTAACCAAGGATGACGCGGATGAGCCGGAATTTGTGTGCACTCTCCGACAACTCGGACAATTTCGTCCGCGTGAGACAAATCCAATTTCGGATCGACTCCTTGGGTATACATATTCATCGCCATCGTAACAATATCCATATTACCGGTACGCTCACCGTTACCCATCAACGTTCCCTCTACCCTATCGGCCCCTGCCATTAAGCCTAATTCTGCAGCAGCAACAGCACAACCACGATCATTATGTGTGTGTAGGCTTATTTCAACGCTCTCGCGATTATTAATTCCATCGCAAAACGTTTCAATTTGATCCGCAAAAACATTGGGCGTAGAGCTTTCGACAGTACCAGGCAAATTTAATATAGCCTTGCGCTCAGGCGTCGGCTGCCAAACATCAATAACCGCATTACAAATTTCGATCGAAAAGTCGATTTCTGTGCTGGAAAAACTTTCTGGCGAATATTCAAACAGCCAATCAACCCCAGGATATTTCTCAGATTCGCTTTTAACTTTCTGCGCGCCTTTTGTCGCAATATTAATAATTCCTGCTTTATCCATACGAAAAACTTTTTCGCGCTGAACAGGCGAAGTGGAATTATAAATATGAACAATTGCTCGCTTAACCCCCTCAAGTGCCTCGAAAGTTCGCTCAATTAACTGATCACGAGCCTGAACTAACACCTGCACATAAACGTCATCGGGAATTTTATTTTCATCTATCAACCAGCGACAAAAATCAAAATCATCTTTTGACGCGGAGGGAAACCCTATTTCAATTTGCTTAAATCCGAGTTTAACCAGCAGATCCCACAAACGCCTCTTTTGTTGAACATTCATCGGCTCTATGAGCGCCTGATTGCCATCGCGCAAATCCACTGCACACCACGTAGGTGCAACCGTAATTTGTTTTGAGGGCCAACGGCGATCGCTTTTATTTAATGCCGGAAAAGGGCGATATTTCTGATGGTTAAACGAACTCATTATGCGTTCCTAAAAGCAAAATATATGGCTGATTCAATTAGTGCTCAATATTAAACCTGCATAAAATCCCACCTTGTGAGGGGAGTAGGGTTGGGCTCCTTGTGAGAGCCCAAAGCAGCAAAGCCTGTGGTAACAAGTCATGCTGTAAAAAAACATGCAACATTGAGCAAGCACTTAACTTCAGTGCTTGAGGAAAGTATAAACACTTACTCAAGGCAAATGATTGCTTTTTCACCCCAAATAAGCCTAAAATTTGAAATAAATAGCCAATAAATTGCTATTTATTAGGTTTTTCAACCAAGAAACCTCAATTGCAAACGAAGTTAACTCAATATGAAGATTGACAATGATAAAGATCGACAGTACAGATCGCCGCATTCTGCGTGAACTGCAGCGCAACGGCGCAATTAGCAATCTTGAGCTGGCGGATAAAATCGGCCTTTCCCCCTCCCCTTGCTCCCGCCGCGTTAAGGCACTGAGTGACGCGGGCATCATTGGC
>JANQJB010000012.1 GCA_028281865.1 Marinagarivorans sp. | reverse complement strand
GGGAAACCGCCAAGGAAGGTGGAAATACTGAAAGTGCATGGAGCACTCTTTCAGTGATCGCGCGATCGAGCCTACAAGGATGTATTAAGGGGGGGCGCCTAGCCCGGGTCTTGAACACAACCCCCGATTCATGTCTCGGTGGTGATAATTAGAAATACTCACTTGTTTCTTTTGAGTTTTCCATTAATTCTCAGTTAACTTGTGGGACAGCAATGGGCGAGAGGCCGTGATTTGTGTATCCGATGCAGGTGTTTTGCAAGATGTCTCATTAATAGATATCGCTAATGCCCATTTTTTCGCCTCCGTGTTATTCTCCGAAGGACTTTTAGCCCTTTTTTGAGGCTCAAGCGCGCTGGGGGTTGGGCGCATTCATCGATTTCAAATAGAAATAAGTCTTATGATAAAACCGTTTATTCTTATCTTGGCGGCGCTCTATTTAGCGGCCTGTTCCGCCGAAAGTGACCCCGACAATAAAGGGGAAACCAGTTCAAGTAGTAGCTCCTCGTCAAGCAGTTCGAGTTCGTCTAGCTCAAGTAGCTCATCATCGAGCAGCTCTTCAAGTAGCTCCAGTTCTTCATCAAGTTCAAGCTCGTCGTCGAGTTCTAGCTCTTCTTCCAGTTCATCTTCAAGCTCCAGCTCGTCTAGCTCTAGTTCTTCATCAAGCAGTTCAAGTTCATCCAGCTCCTCCGGCAGCGTGACGGTGCCCGACGGGGTAGTATTTGAGGATAATTTTGATTCCTATACCAATGGTGCTGTTCCAGGTAATGGTTGGGTCTCCCACTGGAATGGCGACCCCAATCGAATTACCGACTTGATAAAAGTTTCGTCATCCAAGGCTTATTCCGGTGCAAATGCGTTAAATATCGATAGCCCCGGCGCTGGAGCATTTGCTTATATTGATTTGCCGGATGAGGCGGCGGGCGCGAACAAGCTCTATATCCGCGCTTATATCAACTTAAGTAATGGCTTGGGTGGTTCCGCCGGCGGGCATTCCGACCTAATTAAGTTGGGCCGCTATTTTAGGCAAGGTCAGCAGGGCATTGATCAAAGTGGTGATAATAAAGCGATTAAATACGGTGAGGCCAAAGGCACCATTGGCATTAATGTGCTTGAGCACGGCGATGCTATTTGGCCTAAGTCAGCGCAAAATGGTGACGAGCAAATTCCGAAAAACGCCTGGCAGTGTATGGAAGTGTTGTTTGATAAAAATTCCGGTTCCTATGCAGACAGCATAACGACATGGTTAGATGGCAGAATTGTCAGTGAGATTAAAGCCAACAACAGTGGCCAATGGAGCGGGCGCTGGCAAAATGGCCCGCCGCCGGCGAATTGGCTCGGTGATGTGACCGAGGGTCAGGTCGGCTTTGGTTGGCAAGCCTTTAGTAACGGTGGCAACAATATTTTTATTGATGATTTAGTTATTTCCACCAAACAGGTTGGCTGTAATTATATGCCGGGGCAAAGCGGTACGGGTGGCATGAGTTCCAGTAGCTCATCAAGTTCTTCAAGCTCGAGTAGTAGCTCGAGTTCATCATCAAGCTCTAGCAGCTCGTCAAGCGGTTCGACTGGGAATGGTGACAATTTATTTGCGATGGATTTTGAAGGCGAGACTTTGAAAGAGTTGCCGGCGGGATGGGAAACCCTTGTTGCTTACGTGCCTAATTCGGGCAATGCAAAGCAAAGTGTTTTTGTTGACGACGCGAGGGCCCACAACGGTAGTAAATCCCTAAAAGTCATTGGCCCAGCAAACGGTCCAGCGCAAATTGTGAAGCGTCTGCCCGAAGGTAAACAACGCATTTATATGCGCGCGTGGTTTTGGATGTCAAAAACCATGGGGAATCAACCTGGGGATAATCATGAACATATTATGGGTTTAAAAGCCTTTGAAGGCGGTTTTAATAAGTTCAGTACCAACCTTGAATTTAGGGTAGGTCAGGGCAAAGGCCATTTAGGTTTTAATACCTTGCCGTCGGACGCGATCACGCCCAGTGATTTACAGGGCGAGCCAAAGTGGTATAGCGGGCCAAAAACACCCAACAACAGATGGTATTGTGTTGAATCTGCGGTATTTACCGATACCAATTTTCACGAGGCTTATATGTGGGTCGATGGTAACTTGGTGAGTGAAATTAAGAATGCCAAGGATTTGCATAATACCGACGATGCAAATTGGGCCACACCTAGGGACACGTCCTTTACTGAAGGTTATGCCTTTTTTGGTTGGCATAGTTTTAGCGGCCGCTCAATGGATATGTGGATTGACGATATTGTGGTGTCGGATAAAAAAATCGGCTGCAATTAAATTTACAAAAATATGTTAATTAAAAAAGCGCGCAATACATTGCGCGTTTTTTTTTACATTATTGTGGTGGAAAAAGCGTTGACTGATTTGTTGACCGACATCGCTTTACAAAGAATTACATATTAAGCCGCCAAACCCTGTTACGCTTTACTGCATTAATTAGTGACCTGGGCAACAGCCTCAAAACATTAAAGCCTTACCGCTAATAACGATGAATAAAGTCTCTAACTAGGGCAATCGACATGATGCGCATATTTACATTCGCGTTGCTGCTCGTGATTGTGGCCTGCAACTCAGGTAGCGGGCCGGTCTCGCCACCGGACCCTCCGTTAAACAATCCCGGCGACAATTGGCGTGAGATATTAAATAATCCCAACGCCTCTGTTGCCGAGCGTGTCAGTGCAGCGCTCGCAGGTATAGAGGAAGATGTGTGTTATCAACAAGAGGGCGATAAGAGTACCTGTGACCAAGATATTTTCCTCGTCAACGATATCCATGTGGAAAGCCCATTTCTCGAGCGCGAAGCCGTTTTAGTGATCGATGAGTTGGCCCCGGCGGTTGAGATGCTTCGTTATCGCAACCGAATATTAGGTTTCTATCGTATGCAAGTTGACGGCTCTATATCAAGCGAAATCCCAAGCTGGGAGCTACCCAAAACTTTTGGCGATATTGTTACCGGGTTTGCGATCTCGCCTTTTGTTCCGTCTGAGGATCTATCCGCGGTAGGCAGTGCCTTGAACGATGTATACAGCGAGCATGTACCGACGGTCGGCAGCCATGGTCTGGGCGTTTTTAACATTTTGGCTGATTTGATTCCGAATAACCCGATTATATTTTTGGACAATAATCTATTGCCCTTTAATCAATCGATACCGGATGTATTTTGTGCGGTTGATAGTGCCGACCCGTCTGATCCAAATCTCGTTGCGCTATTGCAGAGGGCCGCACGCACGGCAGAGAGCCTTAGTGAGTTATTTGTGGCTCATAATATTCGTTACATCAACGCTAGTTGGGGTTATACGATAGAGACCATTCGCGGTCCGTGGCAGCGGGTTTGTGGAACCGCGGTTCCACCTGAGGACGTGTTGCTTGCCATTTTGGAAACCTATCGACCCGTGTTTGACGTTTTGTTCAGTACACCAGGGGTTTTTACGGCCCATGCCGGATTCGTTTCGCCAAATAATGCACATTACCCCTTTGACCAGATCTTGCCGGAATTTCCCAATCGGCTGCGTGTCGGCGTATTTCAGCACGTGGCTGAATCTGTGCCTGAACAAGGCCTGGTCGACGTTCCTGCTGCCTATGCGCCGACGCCGCCGGAGGACGATGCGGATGTGTATATTAATACTGCCTGCGATTACAATTTGGGTTGTCGCGCAAAGCGTTCGCTAACGCTCGCCGGCCTATACGGTATGGGTCGAATTGAATTTCCGTTATCGCAAACATCATTTAACACCCCGGTGTTGCTGGGACGATTTATTTTTGAACGCAATCAACCGCAATTTCGTGATCGCTCGATGGATGATGCACTTATTCAAGATTTAAGCAGTGCTATTACGCCGGCTTGTGGTTCTGAATCAGCCCGCTGCCGCTACCTGGACCCGTTGCTACACATGCAATTGGAGCGGTATCTACAACAAAACTAAATGCGGTAATTCAACTATGTGCGATTTAAATGGCGATAGCCGTGTGTAAACAGCGCAGTCTTTTTTTTATGTGCAAAAAATTAAAGAATTTTTGTGTTTTTATCGAGCAGATAATCAGTTGGCACAATTTGTTAGTTGAACTTTTTTAAGCTTTTCAGAGTCTCCTTGATTGCTTTTTAAAAAGGCTAGCTTAATAAAACTTTACATTTCTTTCTTGTACATACCGTGGCGTATTCTCTAACAATTCCTTAACTGCGATTGACGGGGGCAATAAGTCGCTGAAAGAGTGGCAATAGCATCACAAATTTATCATTGCATAGCTAGGGTCACCAAAATTAGTTATGTCTATTAAGCCAACTTTTGCTTTAAACTTCGCATATTTGCGCTAATAAGGAGTATTGCTATGCCCTCTCTCAAAATTCTATTTGCCTGTACTGTCGCTGTTTTGCTTGCTGCCTGTGATGCAACAGAAGATCCCGATCCAAAACCCTCAGCGAGTGTGGGCATTATCAATTACGATAATGTCGACAACGTATTGAATCAGGTTTTTACCGGCCTTGGTTCCGTTACACTCGTGCCCGACAATATTGATAACCTGCTTAAAAGTGTTGACACTTTAATCAGCAATGGCTTGCCCGAACCTTTGCAATCACAAAGTTATCCTTGTCCAGCAAGCGGTATGTACGACCTGACACTCGACTACAGTTCCTTGCAAACTTTAAGCGCAGGAGACCTTTGGAACGTTACGTTTAATGATTGTGATACGGGTGCGGGCTTGCTGGTTGATGGGCAGCAAGATGGCATGTTAGTAACAGCGCCACCGACTTTGCAAAGCTCAACCGGCTTGACCCCTTTCGAAGTAAACCTTGGTTTTAACAACCTCGTCTTTTCTGCCACTGCGATTGCTTTTTCAGTTAATGTAAACGGAATATTAAGTCTAAAAGTTGAAGAATCTGCGGAGGAAGCGACCTTGCAAATTAGCGGTGATTCGCTTGCAGCGACGGTCACTAGCAATTCTGAAAGCGATACGATTGAGTTCTCTGACTTTTTATTTCATACGCGTTTAAATCATGCAACGCAAACTTTAGAGTCTGAAATTAGTGGTGCAGTTGATACGACAGTTTTTGAGCCGAGTCTGGAGGTTACTACAGTGGCGCCATTGCTCTCTGACTTCAGCGGCGGTTTTGATTTTGGTTTGCTTGCTTCAAGCGGGCAAATAAAAGTAACAGCCTCCGATTTATCAAACGTTCTTATGACGATTGATAGCGGTAGTGTCACGCTTGATATTGACGAGGATGGCGATGGGGTGGTCGACGATATGAAGACCGTTAACCTGAGTGATTTACTCGACCCTGGGATGCAACAGTTTGTTGCATCCAATGGTAATTAGCCTCATTGGGCTTGTAAGCCCGCTAATAAACTACTGCATTTAAAATTTCACTGAGAAAACCTGGCTTAAATAATTAGCCGGGTTTTTTTATGCTTATGTCATTACCTTATTAAAACAGTACGTCGCCTTTGCGGAAACAATCAGAAAGGCTTGCTTCCCCGCCACCCATATACCATATCAATTCATGCCCCAATTTGGGGTATAATTGCCGTGGTGTTGGCCTTGTGTTCTTACTAAGTGTGGAAAACCCCCTTAGTGAACTTATCCTCGCTCTGCGATCTAAAGTTTGTAAACAGATTTTGATCAATTTTCGTGGCGATTTTTATGAAATTTGTTTTCTTGCAGCGTTTTTCGGGAGTATCTTTGCCTCACTAACGCTATAAGATCCGCAATGTTTAGTTTGTGTGCCGTAGCGACGCGATTTTTGACTCGTTTTATTACTCTGAAGCCTAACAAAATACTGAATAAGCATGATAATCAGTGACTACGATATGTTTATGCGCGTCTTCCTGGCGTTGTTTTTTACCGGGGTCGCGGGTTTTTATACTATTCGAATTGTCACCTTAAAACCCAAAATAAGAAGACTTTATCTAGGCAGAATTGGCAGCAGTCACTGGCTAGGTCACATGACCTTTCGTTTTTTTCGTTTGGCTATTTGGTGGACATGCGTTGCGCGAGTTTTCTACCCGAGTATTGATAAGCTCCTGTTAACGTGCTCTTACCTCATCAATCCTTTTATCAATATTACTGGTGCACTATTAATGATTTTGGGCTTTGTGCTGGCCCTGCGAGGGCATTTTGAATTGGGGCAGCACTGGCGTTCTGGAATAGACGAGGACCAGCCTATGTCTCTCGTCACGACAAAGCTTTATGGTAAATCTCGCAACCCGATGTATATAGGCGTGCTAATGGGGCAGCTTGGCTTTTTCCTGGCGCTGCCCTCCGTTTTTACCTTTATTTGTTTAATTGTAGGAATCACTGCCATCTTGAATCAAGTGCGACTAGAAGAGCAGCATTTCCGAAAAAATTTTCCTGAGGCTTATGCTGAATATCAACGTCGAGTCCCTCGTTGGTTTTTTAAATTAAATCGCGCTTAATATATAAATACGCCTCTCTCATTAAATTGCTATCAAAAAAAATTAATACACTATTTCCATCTCTTCCAAAATACGATCTGCTTTGTCGATATATTTCATCACCCAAAGCATATAGCGCGAATCAACGGCAATTGAACGAGTAGACTCCGTAAAGTCCCAATCGGCGATAATGCTTTCGTAAGTTCCGTCAAATAATAAGCCGCATAATTGCAGATTGTTATTTAAAGCTGCTGATCCCGAGTTGCCACCGGTAATATCTAAGGTCGTTAAGTAATTGACCGGCAGCGTACCTAAAGTTTTGGATGCGTAAGGGCCGTAGTGTTTGTTTTTATTTAATTCCAGTAGTTGTTGTGGCGCATCAAATGGTGCTGTCCCCGTATGTTTTGCGGCGACGCCTGCGAGAGTGGTGAAGGGGAGGTAGGCCATTCCATCTTTAGGACGATTACCCTTTACTTGGCCAACCGAGATACGTAGCGTGCTATTCGCGTCTGAATAAACTGGCTCATTGTTTTGCTTTTTATAATCAATTAAGGCTTGCATATAGCGCGGTTGCCACAATTGTTTATTGCCGTTAAATGTTTTTCTTGCGATTTCCATCGCATAGCGTTCTTTATAGCTCGCAACCGCCAGGCGAATAAACGGGTCTCTACTCTTTTCAAATTCTGTCGGTGTTCGCTGCATCCAAGCTAAACGTTCCGCTTCCTTGACCAGCTTAGTGCGCTTATACATTTTGCTGAGCTGTTTATCTAAGGCTTTGCCGCTTTGTTTAAAGTACTGGTCGAAACTTTGCAGACGTTGTTCCGCTGGTAACTCCTGATAGCGTTGTAGCCAGTAAGCTAAAATAGCCTGGTCAACGGAAGCATTAAAGCTGCGTGTAATACGTTGCAGACTATTTTTAAAGCGCTTGTGGTTACGCTTTTGGTAGCCGAGTTCTCGCTCGTGGTCGGGTTTTTGTTGCTCTAATGAAAAGCGATACAGCCGCATAGCTATTTTGGGCATATCGGCATAACGCAAATATTGAAACAGTACATCGCGTTCGCGGAAACGATCGTGTTCAACAACGAGCTTTCCGAGTTCGCTGATTGGATTTTCGGCGCTAGCAGCTTCTTTTTGATATGCTTCTTCGAGAGTCTTTTCCAGTTCACTGCGCCGCGTGAGTAAGCTGCTGTTTCGATAGCTCTGTTCCATCGAGGCAAAGTTTTTAGCGTAGTTAGACAAACCGACGATGATGCTTTTATACGCGACCTTGGCTTTTTCATCGGTGCTGCTTGTTGTTTCGATCACGGAGATAATATCTTCGCGCAGCCGACGCGCAAAGGGGTAATACCATTCAAACGTAGATTTAATTTCCTCGCTGTGACGGTAGCGATTGGTGCTGCCGGGGTAGCCAATCACCATAACAAAATCATCTTCGCTTAGGTCTTGTGCGGAGATTTTTAGATAAGCAGAGTTTTGGTAGGGGACATTGTCTTTGTGGTAATCGGCGGGTTTGCCGTCTTTGCCGACATAAGCGCGATAAAAACCAAAATCGCCGGTATGGCGAGGCCACATCCAGTTGTCTATATCGCCGCCATAACCGCCAATTTTATCGCTTGGAGCATAAACCAAGCGCACGTCGCGGATTTCCAAACGTTTAATTAATTGATACTCCAAACCGTGATGAAAGGCGACTACGTTGCAGCGGTGTATACCCGATTGTTCACACTGTTTAATCAGTTTCTTTTTATTATCCTCCAGCTTTTGGTAACGGCTCAAGCCAGCTTCTTGCGCAGCGATACCGGCTAGCATTGCTTGTGTTGCATCGGTCAAAGCCTCTGTGACATAGACGCGAGCCTGAGGATTTGCATGCAGCTCCTCTGAGCTTTTGCGGGCTAAAAAGCCGTTTGTAATTAAATTATTTTCTGGGGTACTGTTATGTTGCAACGAACCATAGACACAATGGTGGTTGGTTGCAATTAAACCTTGTGGTGATACAAAGGAGGCACTGCATCCGCCTAAACTCACAATAGCTGTCATCGGAAATTGATCGAGGCGACTTAAGTCATTGGCGCTAATGTCTAGCCCCAGCTCATTGAGGCGGGATTGTAATTGCGGTAGTTGGTGTGGCTGCCACATGCCTTCGTCGGCATATACTTGCCTTAACGACAAAAGCCCTATGAAAAGCAAAATAACAATAAAACAGCGCTTAACTTGATAAGGTATCATCGAGCATTCCTTTTGTTAGGTTAATGTGTTGACAGGCTTTAAATATAAAAAAACAGCGCCATGGTAGCATAGCGCTGTTATCAAAAAGAAAAGAGTTGTATCAAATATTGAATATAAAGCCTAAGTGCTTTTTTCCTTATAGCTTTTGAAACCGAAATGAATAAGACCCTGAAGCGTCAGTTTCGGTGTCATAATATCCCGTAATTTGAAATTTATAGCTTGCCGCGCCTGTGGTAATTACGTATGTAGCGTAATTTGGCCAAAGTGTATGCCCGCCGTTTATGCCATATTCACCCCAGCCGTATCCGGAATTAGGATCACCGTGTTCTTTGTAGGCTCTCAGCACGGTTTCATTTTCTACCCAAGCGTAATGCGGCGCAGCGTCCATCGTAACGCCCTCTAGTGTTTTAGCTGACTCTCCGCTAAATGATTTAACATTATCTGCTAAATGCAATTCAAACTGTCCCATCGCATCTTGACACGGGAGGCGAACGTCCCACTCGTCGCTCTCCATAACAACTTGTTGGGTGTCAAGATCAAGATAAAGGTCCGCGCTGCAACCGGAAGCATCGGCTACAAATTCGACCGCATCCATAAACATATCAGTGCCAGTCGCCTGGTATGCGACTGCGATGGTTAGGTCTTTTAGACCTCTACCTTCAGTTGTCAGTGCAGTAACATTTATTTTGCTATAGGCGCCGTCTGAGGAAATCACGTAATAGCTCTCTGCGTTTGGAGTGACAACATGAGTTTCGCGGTTGTAATTATAAAAACCATCGAGTGCATTTTGCGTAGTATCCGTTTCGAATTGGGCGTCGGTAGGAATATTTGAACTATCAAATGCATCGAATGCGTCGAATTCAGTTTCGGCGCTGGCATTGTTAAAGCGCTCTAAAACGGCTTCGCCTTCATCATCATAAAAATCGTTCGCATTGCCTGTGTAAAACAGTGAAACCGGTGTTTCGGCAAAGCGATTAAGAGATACCTTCGTCCGATTAAAAGAAATATCCCAATCGCTATTGGCCTCTGCTTCCACGTCGGTAATATCGACAACTGCATTTGCGTCCAAATCAAAGTAAACTGTTTGTGGCTCTGATCGCGTGCCGGTGGAAAGGTTACTTTGCTCTTGTAGAGTGGGGCCCTCCACTTTATTTTCTGGTTCTTGCTCCTGTTCGGGAGCAGGGTCTGAGTTATTATTGTTGCTGCTACCGCAACTCGTTAGGATTAATAAACTGCTTAAAATGGATAAATATAATAGTTTCTTTTGCATGATTTTTCTCGCAACATTAACGCGTAAAAAGTTAAGTGTAAAAAATTAAAGTGTAAATTCGAAAGAAGTAAACAAATAGCGACTGCTTATGGGCTTAATATCAAATTGAGTAACGCGGTTAAAATTAACTTCTCGGTGGGTATCAAAAATATTATTGGCGCCAATCTTCCAGCGCAGTTGTTTACTGGCTTGCCATTGCCAACGAAAGTTTACGGTTAAGTAATCGTTATCAATGATGTCTAAATCAGAATGTTCGTCTTTTTCATACAGGGCGTAAAATAAAAACTCTGATTTTGGTACATTAAGTGGTAACCAGTAGTTAGCTTTTAACTGGTGGTAGGGTCTATCTTCTAGGCGCTCATTAGTAATTGAGTCGCGAGCATCTAAATAAGAATAACTCAATTGCCAGCGCGTTTTGGCATCTTGGCCAAGGCTTAGATCCGCGCCGCTTATTTCAACTTCGTCGACGTTACTGTAGGCAAGCACATCGAGACCCGCTTCCGCCGACTGTGCTGCGTCGCGTTGCGAGATAATAAAATTTTCTGCCTGCGATGCATGTACATTTAATTCTAATTTCAGTGGGTTGTGTTCGGCTATTGGTAAAGAAAAGGAGAAACCATTGGTAATTGAAATAGAAGTCTCCGGTTGAAGGTCGGTACTACCCAGTATGATATAACCGAGATTACTGTGATCAAAAATAAAGAAGCGTTCCTTGAGGTTTGGGATTCTATATCCTTCGCCAATGCTTGCGCGCCATTGAAAGTCGATATTTTGAGCTGCACTTGGCCTCCATAGCGAGTTTAAACGAAGCGCGTTGTGGTTGCCGAAATCGCTATCTTCCTGTGCACGAAAACCGGCAACTAATTCGAGACTGTCGCTGGCGAACCAGTCAATTTGCGAAAATACTTCAAGTGCATCTCGGTCAACATTGTCTAACTCAACTGAGCCGGATTGCGTTACCTGGTTCATCGACTGTTGGTAGACGCGTGCACCTCCTACAACTTGGAAATTATCTGTAACCCAGGTTTTTTGTGCATCAAAATCGATATTTTCAATTTTATTGTCGCGTGGTCCAGTTCTTTGTCCGCTGGTTTCCGTATGTCTATTAATGCGTAATTGGGTGTGCCATAAATCTGCTGAATATACACCAATATCGTGTTGCGACTGTTCTACATCCGAGCGATAATAGTTGTCTCCCGCTCCGGGGAATGGGCCAGTTACCTTGTTTTTCGACTCTTCAAAATACTGGGGTTTATATTGAAATTTAATTTTGCCAAATTGTTTTTTAATGCCTGCACGGAAAAACTTTTTCTCGACTTGCCCGGAGTCCTGGGAAATTGTTTGTTCGTCAAAATCAAAGCCCGGTTCGTCAAGCCACTGAAAAGAAGTCTGTGTTTGCCAGCCGTTAACATTGCGATACAAACTGAGTCGATAATCCTGTGCTAAGGGTTCGTCGTCGATTGCATTTTCATTAAATGAACCCAGTTCAGCGTTAAATCGCAGACCGTTTCCTGCATTTTCCTTGGTAATAATATTCACTACGCCACCCATAGCAGAGCTGCCATAAAGGACTGACGCTGCGCCGCGAACAATTTCAATTCGCTCGATATCGGATGCAGCAATTTGGTCGAGATCAGCAGCTTCGCCTGTGGGTGTGACGGCGGGCATGCCATCAATAAGAACCAGCACGCGGTTGCTATCAAAACCCTGCATCATGATATTGTAGCCGTCTTTGGGGCTGCGCTTTACCACCATTCCAGGAATAAACTCTAAAGCGTCAGCTAAAGTTCCCGTGCTGACCATTTGTAGCTCGTGTTGATTTATTAAATCGATATTAACCGGTGAGTCTTCGATTATTTTTGGCGTGCGCGTTCCGGTAACGACCACCTGTTCCATTTTTTCCGCGTATGCAATCTCCGAAAATACCGCTATCACCGTCGAAGCCAAAGCTAGTTTTTTAAACATAACCTTTAACCTATAAGATAAATTAAGCTGTTTGTAGATTGTTTGCGAAGGAGAGGCGGTGGCTAAAACTCTGCCATCCGATGCCACAAATGAATACCATCAAGCACGCAAGCAACAACCAGTACAAGATAAAATCTTTAGGTGTGTCGGATTGCGTCTGTTCAACTTTTTCCAGCTGTTGACCTTCTATTTGTTGTTTTGCTGCAGCGTTTTCAGGCGTCTGTGCTATAGCATCAAGATTAGTTTGATCGGCCAGGAAGGTATCTAAACCAAAACCGGTGGCTTGTTGGTTGACAAATTCTTTAAGCTTTTCGTTGTCGACAAAATAATCGTATTTTTGAACAAGCTCGGTATAGCGTTCTATTAGTGTTTGTATTACGGCGTCGTTAGCTTGCCAATACTCTTTGCGAATTGCCTCAAGCATTCTCTCGATTAGTTGCGCTTGTGCGCCGGGGTTTACCGCTTCAAACCATTCATTTAAACCAAGATTTAATTTATCCTCGACGTAAATATCATGAAATTCTTGCCACTGGTCATCGCGTACAACATTGGGGTCAACAACTTGCCAGCCCCAAAAGTTCGCGACGCTCGATGCCATTGAGACTGCGCCGCTATAACCTTCTCTTTTCATTTCCGTAATCCAGCGTTTATGAAAATTACGTGTACGTAACTCCTTCGCCATAAAATTTGCGGCCATTTCCATCTTAACTTTTTTAACATCGCGCAAATTGCTGACCATCATTTCGGGGCTTTCACCGTCAATATTTCGAACCGCGAGCGCGAGTGAACCAAAATATTCGAATGGATCATCCGAAGTGATCATGCCGTAGATATTGGAAGAGCGAGAAAAAAGTGCGGCATCTGTGCCGGAAAGGTGTTTGGCATAGAGATTTTCAACTTGCTTGCCCCAGCGGCTTTCGTCATCGCCGAAGTAATAACCCATACGTGCCAAATAATTATTAGCAATTTTTGCATCCGTTTCCCACGTTTCGCTGGCCATTACAGGGCCGTCAACGCCAGAGCCATAGTCGCCAGAAGCGTTGGAGAATATTCTTACCGTTGACAAATATTGTGCTTCATCAGGTTTTACGCCTTCAGCTAATAATTGTTTTTTTACTTTTTGACTATTGGTCCATATCGAATTGCCTTCTTCTTTTAGTTTTGCAACCTCCTTAATTGCTTTCGCTAGGCGTAACATTACATTGGGAAATGCGTCGCGGTACAAACCGGTTGCCGACAATACAACATCTATGCGTGGGCGTTTTAATTCGGATGCTGGAATAATTTCTGTACCGGTAACGCGACCGTCGCGACTCCATGTGGGTTTAACTCCCATGGCATAAAGTGCTTGGCTCTCAAGCACGCCATAGTGACGCATCGCTTCAATTGACCACAGCGAAAAGGCGAGTTTGTCTGGGAATTTGCCGTGTTTTTGTTGGTAGTTATTAATAACATCTTCCACTAACTCTTGCCCTTGCTCATATGCGGCTTTTGTTGGTAAACGCGCGGGGTCAAAGCCGATAAGGTTGAAACCCGTGGGTAGGGATTCTGGATGGCGTATGGGATCGCCACCATTTTTAACATCGATGTATTTTCCAGAAAGTCCGGCAATTAATTTATCGAGCTCCTGTAATCCGACGATATTACTAAAATGTTTTTTTGCCTTTTCGACAAATGGTCGCAGTTCCTTACCGAGTTTCTTCAAATCGTTTGTGCCTATGGCAAAGTCACGTATTAGTTTGAAACCGGGAATTTCTTCGAGCTCTTCGCCCGAGTGATGATAAACGTCATTGTCAGATTTGTTGCTGGAATGAGAGTGATCATCATGGCTGTGCTCTTTATGACCATTTCCATGATGATGACCGTGACCCCCGTGTGAGTGGGAATAAAATGCGTGCTCGAAATCTGCTGCTTTTTCAGCAAATTCCTCTCCTAGCATTTGACCTATAGTAGAGATAATTAAGCGTTGTTCAGATGGTTCCCCAAAACTGTGCAACCCCAGCGGCTGATTTTGGCTGGCTAATTCGGCTAAATAATCATGTAAATCGTCGAGAAATGTTTCGAACCCAGAATTAATTTTTGCGAGATCATAATCCATGTCTTCGCATAGTTTTTCCGCGATACACTGTTCCGCAATCTGCTCACCGGTTTTTCTTTTTACACCGCCTTCGTCCAGCATCTTGTATTGATGCATAAGCTCATGGATATCGGACGTCACACCTTGTAATCCTGCGGCGGCAAAAGGTGGTGTCATATGACTAATAACTGTTGCATTGCCACGTCGTTTGGTTTGCATAGCTTCGCCGACATCGTCAACGATAAAGGGGTAAAAAATAGGCACCTTGCCGCTCGTTAAATTGCCACCGTCGTAGCGCGACAAACCGCGCTCTTTGCCGGGTAGATATTCATGTGAGCCGTGGGTACCAAGGTGTATAAAGGCGTCGCTTTGCCAGAATTCGCGGGCATAAAAATAGGCGGCCAAATAATAGTGGTTAATGGGCACGGTGGTCGTATGATAAAGGCCTTGCTCCTTATCTTTACTATCGCCGCGAGGTGGTTGACGCATAACCAACATATTGCCATTGCGAATTCGAGGAATAACAAAATATTTTTCACCGTTTTTTTCGGTGATCATAAAATTGTCTTCGGCTTTACCCCATTTTTTATTGATCGGATCGACAAACGCTTTTGGAATTGTCGAAAGCCAGCTTAGATAATCTTTTAATGGTAATAAGTCGGCTAAATCATCTTCGAGAAGAGCTTCTAATTCGAAGTCTCGATAGAAGGGGTTGAGAATTCGATCAACGCGATCGATAAAAAAATCAGCATCGACTTTGTTGACTTTATAACCTTCATTATTTAGACGGTGACTCATTGCACGTAGGCTTTCTGGGACATTTAAAAAAGAGGCTCCCATATCGCGATCACCCCAAAACATCGTAGTTATTTTCTTTTCTTGGTTGGGAATATACTTGAGCTTCGTGTGTGCAAGTGCTCGATCGAGCAAAAAGTCTAATTGATAGTCAATAATTTCAACTTGACCAGTCTCTAGATTATTAGCCGCTATAACTGTGGGATCGATAACGCCCGCCGATTCAGGTAACACAAGCGTAAATGCCATCATGCCAGCTGATATTCCCTGTTCACTTTCTTCCCACTGTTTTTTATCGCCGCTGTAGTATGACAAAGCTTGGATAACGGGGACGCCGAAATTATTAAATTCAGCTTTGCGTTGGTTAGCCCAGTGAATGGTTCTAAAGTTAATAATCGTATCCACAATGGTTTTTATAGTGCCATCAGCATGCTTATTTTGAATCAGAGAAGAGTAATCGGTGATTCGAGGGCTGAGTTCAAAGAAATAAGGTATGGTATAAATACCTTTTTTTTCTAATGCAGAGATTGTTTGGTCGATGACTACGGTTTGGTTGGCCTCAATAGCTGAGCGCTGAATATTTAAGCCAATAACTTGTTGGTTGGGCTTGATCGCACCTTTCCAATTGATATAAGTTTCACGGTCGGGAAATATCAGATTTTGATTGTCAGGATGATAGATGCCAATGGCAGGGTAAATTATAGGTTCAGCGACGACGCGACTTTTTTCGGAATTAAACACTCGAAATAACAAATATTGCGCCATTCGGTTAAAATTTTCGACGCCTCCATTTTTATAATAAGCTGCTAATGTTTTACTTTTTTCACTGTCGATATTGACTGTGAAGCCCTTGTCTTCCGGCAACTTCATTGTCAAGATACGTGCTGGTGACCGCGGGATTATTGAAGAATATTTACTGTAGGTTTGCTTGGCCGTACGCGAGGAAGCTGAATCAAGAATAACGAGGTCGTATTGGTCAAATGTAGTGAGTGCCTCCGGTAGTTCACCAAGGTCTTTCTCAGATTTTGCTTCAATATTGAGGTGGCCGATGCCGGATAACGTTTTTGCTTGTTTTTTTAGTAAATTAACTTTTGCTTTGTTGCTATGTCGGGCCGCTACAAACAGGATATTGTGCGTTTTGTTAAGCGAGTTTTGATGCTTGTGATCGTTTGCAACAAAAGCTTTATTCGAAATACCAACTAAGCCGATAAATAAAAATAACTGTAAAATAAATTGATAAGTTTTCATGCGTTTCCTATTCGGGTATGTAAACTATCGAGCCATCGGCCAATTTGTAAGCTGTGCCTGCTTTAACGCCTTCACCAGAACCAATTTTTCCGCTGCTTTTGTAGTTTTCGATTTTCTTGCCATTTTTAATAATCATTTCCATATCAGGTCGCCCGGCGTTTTTTATTATCGTCACATCTTCATCTAAAAAGGGGTTCATCGGATTTTGTGCAATCGCAATTAAAAGTGCCGCGACAAGCACCAGAAAAACGTCCACCAAATTTATGACAGAAAGCGCGGGGTTTGCCGACTCGTCTTCATCAAGCAGCTTCACGAATTTTTTCCTCTTTTGTCGTGCCTGCGCCTGCTTGCATCGAAGCAATGGCCACGAGTTCTGCGGCGAGCCAGCGTTTTTTTACACTGGCAATCCAAAAAGTGATTGACGCGATAACAAGGCCAAAAATAACTGCGGAGAATGCAATAATTAAATTTTCGCTGATCCCTTGTACGTTTCCGTTGGCGAGGCTCTTTAACGCCGGCCCCATTGGAACCATGGTTGCTATTAACCCAAGCATCGGCGCCAAACGGCTTACGGCGCGCACAGTCTCAAGCTCCTCTAACGCTGCCACATCTAATTCATCCTTGGTCATCCGAGGATTTTTGAGCGCGAGAGAAACAAGTGGAAAACCTACAAGCTGTTTTTTATCGGCTAGCAGCTTGCCGCCCAATTTTGACTGAGTGACTAGGGCAAAAGCTTCGCGTCCTTGTCGTCGTTGAAAATACTGGCCAGCAAATTGGCCAAGTGCGAAAAGACTGTAAATAAAAAGTAGAGCCAAGATAACAAGCACAGGCGCCAGAAAAAAATCTGACATCATGTACATGAGATCTTCCAGTTCTCGAATCACAAGTGATATTCCTCAAGTCAAGAAGTTTTGATTTTGGTAATACAAATGATAATGATTCGTATTAGTATAAGGTGGGCTGTGTAGTTGAGTCAAATGAATGGTGGTAGAAGAGATTTGTTTGCTAGACGAAATCCTGAATTTTGCTTTAAGTGATTGTAATTAAAAGGAATAATGATGTTGGTAGTGTATTGTTTATCCTCCTTTTTTATGCGGATAGCCTTCACCGCGTCGCTTCTTGAACTTGGATCACGAGAAGAATCCTTAGCCCTTCTCGTCCATGTAAAGTTTGAGTCTGGAGAGTCTTTCCGCTATTCGACTGATGAAATTAAATATTCGAAAACTACTCTTTAAAAATAAATGGCAAGCCGCTAATTTCCCTCGCATTGTAAAACTGGTATGGATTATGATTGCCACTTAACTATCTAATCCGAAATACCGTTGATCAACATGACAATTGACTGGGGCAATTACGCTGCAAGTGATTTCTACGATGAGCTGATGAGCAGCCCTGGAAATGCGCGAAAGCCAGCGAGAAGTTTGGTCTCACATTTGCGCTCGCTCAGTGATGAGGAAATTGAACAGCGTCGAATTGCTGCTGATTCAACCGTCAAAGAAATGGGCGTGACCTTTACTGTCTATACAGAAGGCGGAAATATCGATCGCGCTTGGCCGTTTGATATTATCCCCCGAGTGATTAGTAAAAAACACTGGGACCTCACGGCAAAAGGGCTTAAACAGCGCTTACATGCGTTAAATTTATTTATTGACGACCTGTATTACGATCAAAGTATTATCAAAGACGGCATTATCCCCCGTTATATTCTTGAACAATCAAAAAACTTTCGTCCGGAGTGCGTAGGCATATCGCCCCGCTTCGGTGTCTGGGCACATATATGTGGCACCGATTTGGTGCGCGATAAAGACGGTGAATTTTATGTGCTCGAAGATAACCTGCGGGTTCCGTCCGGCGTTGCCTATATGCTTGAAAACCGCGCAATCACAAAACGCGTACTCGCGGACGTCTATGAAAAAGTTTACATCGAGCCCATCGATGATTATCCAGCCAAACTTTTTGACACTCTAGCAGCTCTTTCGCCGCGTAAGCAGAAAGAGCCGGTCATCGTTGTGCTTACACCGGGTATTTATAATTCTGCTTATTTTGAGCACGCTTATTTAGCCCAGCAAATGGGTGCTGAACTCGTCGAAGGTAGCGATTTAATTGTCCAAAGCGATGACTGCGTTTACATGAAAACCATCTCTGGTTTAGAGCGCGTTGATGTTATCTATCGTCGAATTGACGACTTGTTTTTAGATCCAGAAGTATTTAATCCAGATTCAGCTCTCGGGGTACGCGGATTAATCCGCGCGTGGCGTGCAGGCAACGTTGCACTTGCGAATGCTCCTGGGGCCGGTGTGGCTGATGATAAGGTTGTGTATGCATTTGTACCGCAAATCATAAAATATTATTTAGACGAAGACCCGATTGTTAACAACGTTGAAACGTACTTATGTTTTGATGATAAGCAGCGTGAATATGTGCTCGCAAATCTTGAAAAACTTGTGATAAAACCGGCTAATGAGTCGGGTGGCTATGGCATGCTAATTGGTCCGCAGTCAACAAAAAAAGAGCGCAGTGAATTTGCCGAGTTAATTAAAGCCAACCCGCGAAATTATATTGCGCAACCAACCCTCGCGCTATCGACAGCGCCAACCTTGGTTGAAAACAATCAACTTGAACCGAGACATTTAGATTTGCGGCCTTTTATTTTGCAGTCTGACAAAACCTACGTCACCACCGGTGGTTTAACACGTGTAGCAATGAAACGCGGCTCGTTGGTTGTTAATTCCTCACAGGGGGGAGGTAGCAAGGATACGTGGATTGTTGATACGGAGATGAAGCTTTAATGTTGTCAAAAGTGGCCGAGCGTGTTTATTGGACTGCGCGGTATATAGAACGTGTTGAAAATACAGCCCGTTTGGTAAAAATTTATGCGAGCTTGTTGCTCGACATGCCAAAAGATGTCAACCTCGGATGGTATAACCTGGTCGTACTTAACAGCGTTGAAACTCAATTCAACGAGCGCTATAAAAATCGTGATGAACGTAACGTAGTTAAATTTATCCTTGGCGATCAAAATAATCCGATTTCAGTTGTCTCGTCATTACAACTGGTGAGAGAAAATATTCGCACTACCCGCGATGTTGTGCCGTCTGAAAGCTGGGAAGTTGTTAATGAGTTAAGTTTATTTGTTTCTGAGAATTTAAACCAGGGTATTAATCGTAAAGAACGTCATGAATTTTTGGACGGCATTATTCGCGGTTGCCAACAGTTAAATGGGCTATTGTACGGCACAATGAACCATGACGCTGCTTGGGATTTTATGCGGCTAGGGCGTAACTTAGAACGCGCAGATATGACAACGCGTATTTTAGATGCGGGCGCTTCGGCCGTGAGCACCTTGAGTGATGATGAAGCGGCGGTTAATGCTCGGCAGATTATTTGGGGAAATGTGTTGCGTTCGTTAGATGCTGACCAGTCATATCGACGTGTGTTGCGCAAGCCAGTGCGTGGTCGCGATGTAGCATGCTATTTACTCGAAGACCCGCAATATCCGAGAACAATTAAACATTGCTTAGTTGCCATTGCTGACTCTACTGAAAAATTGCCTTCTGCTGATGTTGTTGTCAATTTGTTAGAAAGCATTGGGAGAAAAGTTTTTAAAAAAGTTGATTACGATAATTTGGGTTCTGAATTTCGCGATTATTTAAACGATTTGCAGATAAAGCTGGGTAATATTCACGAGAAAATTAGTGAGAATTGGTTTAACGGGTAATATTAGGTTTTGACTGTTTAATCCGTTTGGGGTTGGGTAAGTAAAAATAAAAACACATAAACCCGTCCGTGGGGCTCCCTCAAGTCTCCCTGACTTGAGGGTTTTATTTTTACTTACCCAACCCCAAACTCTTATCGAGCGAGATTTATAATAAGTGATTTTTATTAGTTGGCACATAGCTGCGGAGTTCCGGAGGAGTTTGGGGGAGCGTGGCCGACAGGATGTCGGCGACGGAGCCTACATGGACGTATATACGGCGTTCTCCCAAACTCCTCCGGAACTCCGCAGCGGTCTATCTACAAAGAAGTCATCCCCCCGCTAAAGAGGCATACCATGACCATCCGCGTCGCCATTCGACACAATACCTATTACACTTTTGATCGTCATGTTACGTTGTCGCCCCATATCGTTCGCCTGCGACCGGCACCACATTCTCGCACGCCTATAAAAGCTTACAGTTTAAAAGTCCAACCAGAAGAACATTTTATTAATTGGCAACAAGATGCCTTTGGCAATTTTCTTGCACGTTTAGTGTTCCCAGAAAAAACGAAAAAACTTGCGATTGAAGTGGAAGTTATCGCCGATATGACGGTAATAAACCCCTTCGATTTTTTCTTAGAAGATGAAGCAGAGGATTTTCCATTTGAATACGATGAACAAAGTTATAAAGAATTAGCACCATATTTGGAGCTATGTAAAACAGGGCCGGAATTTGAAAGCTTTCTAAAAAAAGTTGAAACAAAAAAACAGCGAACAATAGATTTTCTTGTCGGCGTAAACCAGCTGGTGCAACAGCACACAGAATATTTAATTCGCATGGAACCAGGCGTACAGACACCTGAAGAAACCTTGGTTAAAGCGAAAGGTTCATGTCGTGATTCCGCTTGGTTATTAGCGCAAATATTACGTCGCTTGGGTTTGGCAACGCGCTTTGCTTCAGGCTATCTCGTGCAATTAAAACCCGATGTTAAATCACTTGATGGACCCTCGGGTGCAGAAGAAGATTTTACCGATTTGCACGCCTGGTGCGAAGTATATTTGCCAGGCGCCGGTTGGGTTGGATTAGATCCAACTTCAGGCCTATTTGCTGGAGAAGGTCATATTCCACTTGCGTGTGCGCCCGACCCTGTTTCCGCAGCGCCTATTACTGGCTTTACCGACGAATGCGAAGCCGAATTTGATTTTTCCAATACTGTTACTCGCGTTCACGAAGATCCGCGCGTTACCAAACCTTATACTGAAGAAGCTTGGGAAGAAATTCAAACACTTGGTGACAAGGTTGATAAGGTACTAGCGGAGAATGATGTGCGCTTAACCATGGGTGGTGAACCGACATTTGTTTCGATTGACGATATGGAGTCTGCGCAGTGGAATACAGAGGCATTGGGTGAGCATAAACTTGAATTGGCCAAAGATTTATTGTTTCGTTTACGCAAGCGTTTTGCACCGAACGGTTTGTTGCATTACGGTCAGGGAAAATGGTATCCCGGTGAAGAGATTCCGCGTTGGGCCTTGGGACTATTTTGGCGTAAAGATGGTGAGCCTTTGTGGAAAGAACCCAATGCTTTGGCGCACTTTGATAAAGACTATAAATTTACAATCGATGATGCGGAAAAATTTATTCACCGTTTAGCGGAGCGCTTAGCATTTGATTCAGAGTTTTGTCAGCCGGTTTATGAAGATGCTTTGCATTATTTGCTCGAAGAACAAAATTTGCCGATAAACGAAGAATTAACGATTGCGGCAACAAAAAATAAACTCGATCGCAAACGTCTGGCATTATTACTGGAACGAGGAGTAGATGTCGCTACAGGTTATGTATTGCCGTTGACGTGGAATTTTTCCTCAGGACGTTGGGCGAGCAGTCGCTGGCAAATGCAGCGTGAGCGTATCGTGTCGATTCCTGGTGATTCACCGTTAGGCTTGAGGCTTCCTTTAGGTGGACTTCCGTTAACCGAGGAAACACTGCGCGAAGAAGAAATCGAACCCGATCCTTTTGTCGAGCGTGAGGCTTTGCCGCGTCACGAGGATATTCAGGTTCAATATACACCTGCTATTACGCAAACTATCGCCCCACAAATTTCGACAAGCTCAAAATCAGAAAAAGCAAAAAATAAAAAAACAGAAGCGCATACAATAAAAGAAACATGGGAAGTATTGCGCACTGCTTTATGTATCGAACCACGTGACGGGCGGCTCTATATTTTTATGCCGCCGCTACATCATTTAGAGCACTACGTTAACTTACTCGCGTGCATTGAACAAACGGCGGTTGATTTAAATATGCCGGTTGTGATTGAAGGTTATGAACCTCCGCGAGATCCTCGCGTAGTTAAATTATTGGTAACACCCGACCCAGGTGTTATTGAGGTGAATGTACACCCTTCTAATAATTGGCGCGAATTAGTTAAGACCACTACCGCGCTCTATGAAGAAGCGCATTTCAGTCGTCTGGGTACAGAAAAATTTATGCTCGATGGGCGCCATACTGGGACTGGTGGTGGCAATCACGTGACGATGGGCGGCGCAACGCCAGCTGACAGTCCAATACTACGACGGCCCGATTTATTGCGTAGTATGGTGACTTATTGGCAACATCATCCAAGTTTATCGTACTTATTTTCCGGCATGTTTATTGGCCCAACTTCGCAAGCGCCTCGTGTAGATGAAGGGCGTGATGAAATATTATATGAATTGGAAGTCGCTTTTGCGGAAATGCCGGATGGGCTTTGTGATCAACCGTGGTTGGTCGACCGTCTTTTTCGTAACTTGTTAATTGATATTACCGGTAATACGCATCGTGCAGAATTTTGTATCGACAAACTTTATGCTCCCGGTAGTGCCTCCGGGCGCCTTGGAATTTTAGAATTACGCGGTTTTGAAATGCCGCCGCACGCGCATATGGCGTTGGTGCAAACGTTGTTAATTCGCTGTTTAATCGCGCGCTTTTGGCAGGCTTCATATAAAAAACCATTGGTGCGTTGGGGTACGTTATTGCACGACCGTTTTATGTTGCCCCATTATATTTGGCAAGATATCAAAGACGTTGTTGAAGACCTTAATGAGCACGGCTTTAATTTTGATCTTGCGTGGCTCGCACCATTTGAAGAGTTTCGCTTTCCTCATTACGGCGACGTGCAAGTTGGTGATATGACGTTATCGTTGCGCTGGGCGATTGAGCCCTGGCATGTGTTGGGCGAGGAGGTGGGCAGTTTTGGTACGGCTCGCTACGTTGACTCGTCAGTGGAGCGCTTGCAGGTTAGTTTGTCCGGTGCGACGGACAGTCGCTATATTGTTGTTTGCAACGGTCGGCGCATACCGATGCAGGCGACTGGTAAGCACGGTGAATTTGTCGGTGGTGTGCGCTATCGCGCTTGGCAACCGCCCTCGGCTTTGCATCCGACGATTGGTGTTCATACGCCTTTGGTTTTTGATGTGGTCGATACTTGGAATGGGCGCTCTGTTGGGGGGTGCACCTATCATGTTTCTCACCCGGGTGGGCGTAGCTATGATGTTTTCCCGGTAAATGCCTATGAGGCGGAGTCGCGTCGTGTGAATCGCTTTTTCCCGATGGGTCATACGCAGGGGCCCTATACCCCTAGGCCGTGGACAGATGCGAAGCGCTCTGTCACGACGCATGGGTCGCGGCCGATTGCAGCGCCGCCGGAGGAGTCAGCCGCAGAATATCCTCATACTTTGGATTTGCGGCGTTTTGGTTCTTGATTGCTCTTAGGCTGTTTAAGCGTTGAGCTGGGAAGTTTGGATGTGACTTCAAGGTCCGTTCAGTTTCAGCGGGAGGCGTTCAGGGGGCGTCGGAAACCCCTCCCTGGGGACTCTGTCAAAATCGTCCACGATTTTCACAGCCCCTGAACGCCTGCCGCTGCAACTGAACTCCGTGCCACATTTGAGCATTTGTGGGTCAGAGTGATATTTTGACCACTGATTCGCCGAAGCGCATTAGAAGCATTGCAGGTGGTTGAAAATCCGGGTAACGTTTCACGCCAAATTCGTCCTATCCTATTGAGTATGTCCCCAAAAAATCCAAGCCAGATTCAGGCTCAAGGCCAAACGCAAGTTCAGGCCCAAACGCCAATTAATGCTGACGCGATAAAATCGCTTGGTCTTGGCGAGCATTGGGAGTACGTGCTCAATGGGATGGGCTCGCTGGGTGCTAAGGGGCGCGCGGATCGGATCGAAAAGATGCGTCGTATCTTGCGTGATGATGGTGCGACTTACAACGATTATTCGATTCAAGAAAGCGCGGGTCGGTCTTGGGATTTAGACTTAATGCCGGCGGTAATTCCGAGCGATGAGTGGGCCGGTATTGAAGCGGGCTTACTTGAACGTGCGGAATTATTTAATTTACTGCTGCGGGATATTTATGGTGCCAATGATCTGGTCCGTAGCGGGGTTATTCCGCCCGAAGTGCTGTTCAGTCATCGCGGATTTTTGCGCGCGTGTCATGGCATTCAATTGCATGGCGAACACGAGTTGATCGTGCATGCTGTTGATATGGTGCAGAGCACCTCGGGCGAAATGTGCGTGTTGACAGATCGCACTCAGGCGCCGAGCGGTGCCGGTTACGCGTTGGAAAACCGGACTGTTATGTCGCGTGTGTTGCCGAGCTTGTTTCGTGACAGTCATGTGCATCGGCTATCGCATTTTTTTCAGCGCTTGCGCTCGAAGTTAGCGACTCTAGTTCCTCACACGGATGAGCCTCGCATTGTCGTTTTGACTCCAGGCGCCCATAACGAAACCTATTTTGAACACGCTTATCTAGCAAATTATTTAGGCTTTGAGCTTGTGCAAAGCGGCGATTTAATTGTGCGCAACGGTTTTGTGTGGATGAAATCACTTGAAGGGCTTAGCCGGGTCGACGTTATTTTACGTCGGGTCGACGATTGGTTTTGCGATCCGCTGGAGTTAAAAAGTGATTCGCAATTAGGCGTGCCAGGCCTACTAAGTGTAATTCGCGCAGGTCGCGTTGCTGTTGCCAATCCGCTTGGCTCGGGAGTGATAGAAAATCCTGTGTTTTTAAAATATCTTCCGCAAATTAGTCGGCGTTTATTGGGAAGAGACTTGCGTTTAAATTCGGTTAAAACTTATTGGGCTGGTGACAGCGAAGATTTAAAGTTTATCAAACACAATATTCAAAATTTGGTCGTAAAACCGGTATTTCGTGGCGCTGGCGAAAGTTCGCAAATCGGCGCGGAATTATCAAAAAGTGCGCGAGCTGAATTGCTTAAAAAAATAAATATGTTTCCGCTTCGCTATGTTGCGCAAGACTATATTGTGCCTGCCGATATTCCAACGATTATTAATAATGAGATCACGCTAAGGCCGACTATTTTGCGCAGTTTTGCGGTGGCAAATGATAAATCTTACAACATCATGCCGGGCGGCTTAACGCGCGTGGGATTAAATAAGGGTAGCGCAGTTATTAGTAATCAAGTCGGCTCTACCAGTAAAGATACCTGGGTTGTTGCTTCTGAACCGCAACTTGTTAAACCGAGTCCTTTTGTTGATAACAAGGGGCAGTTTCGCTTTGCTCAGCAAGCTAGTTTACCGAGTCGGGTTGTCGAAAATTTATTCTGGATGGGGCGTTATGCTGAACGCGCTGAGTCTGCCTTACGCTTATTGCGCACGGTGTTTGTTGTTGTTAACGGTGTGGAGCGTACGCCTGCAGTTTGTCGCAATAAACTATTAGTCGCGCTGACAGAAATTACCGATACGCTTCCGGGCTTTAAAGGTGCGGCAGATGAATTGTTTGATAAGCCCGACGAGGAGTTACTTGCAGTTGTGCTTGATCCCGGTCGTCCTGGGAGCGTGAAGTCATGTTTAAATTCGATGCTTGCGAGCGCGGAGGAGTCGAAGGAATTACTATCTTCTGATACTTTGCGTGTTATCAATGATATTCGCGATGCGAATGAAGGCCTTGATCAGGCCTTAGGTTTGGGCTTGGTGGCCGCACCGGAAGAGGCACTCGATCCGCTCGTGACTGCATTAATGGCATTAGCGGGGTTGGCGCAAGAAAGTATGATTCGCGGTGTTGGCTGGCGTTTTATGGAAATTGGTCGGCGTATCGAACGCGCTCTTCAATTCACGACACTAACGCGCAGTCTATTAATTGAAGAATTGCCCGACGAGGAAGAAGAGTCGTTATTGCAAGCGGTATTCTTAACGCTTGAGGTATTAATTACCTACCGGAGGCGTTACCGTGGACGAATTGAAATGGCGCAGGCGCTGGAATTAATGATGATTGATTGCAGTAATCCGCGATCATTAATATATCAATTACAGCAGTTACAAAACCATATTAACGAATTGCCGCATTTGGGTGTTGACAGTCGTGAATTACAATCTGAACAACGCGCTGCGTTGGAAGCGATCACAACGTTGCGCTTAAAACGCCTTGTCGATTTAACTTCCGCTGATGACGAGTCGGGTAAGCGCGCTGAATTGGATCAAATGTTAAGTCGCCTCGCGCATTTAGTTTCCGACATCGCATTAGAAATTAGCGATAAATATTTTGATCACCGTGTTGGGCCACAACAATTGGTTCGCGCCGTTTGGGAGGGTGAATGAAATTTCGCATCACTCACACGACGGAGTATCAATACACCGCAGATGTCGGGCGTTGTTATAATCATGCGCATGTTATTCCACGTGACGTCGACCGACAACGGTGCTTAAAATCGAAAGTTAATATTACACCACGTCCCGCGTTTTCAGATAAACGACAGGATTATTTTGGCAACTGGGTTTATCACTTCGCGATACAAGACGACCATAAGGCCTTGTCGATTACCGCTGAAAGCGAAGTTGAAATGGAAGAAAAACCGAATGTAATGAGTTTAGATTTTGGCTTGACCTGTCGTGATGTGCTGGAAAAGCTAAAAAGCGAAAAACATAGTGAAATACTACTCGCCCGTGAATTTGTGTTGGAATCCCCGATGATTCGTGCGCATGATGAGCTGCGCAATTATGTAACGAATATATTTGCTGATGATCGACCATTTTTATCTGCAGTAAAGGGTTTAACCGAAAAAATTTATAAGGAGTTCAGCTACGACCCGGGCTTTACCACGATTGCAACGCCGGTGATGGAGGTTTACGAACATAAACGTGGCGTATGCCAAGATTTTGCACACTTTGCAATTGCATGCTTGCGCAGCGCAGGTTTTGCGGCAAAATATGTTTCTGGCTATTTGGAGACCTTGCCGCCACCGGGACAAGAAAAGTTAGTTGGTGCGGATGCAACCCACGCATGGTTTTCGGTCTTTTCGCCCGGTGAAGGTTGGTATGAGTTTGATCCAACGAATAATCAGATGGCGAGTTATCAACATATTGTTACCGCTGAAGGGCGTGATTTTTCCGATGTGACGCCGCTTGCTGGTGTTATTTTTGGTGGTGGTGAATCTCACAGTTTAGATGTAGGCGTTACGGTCGAACGAATTGGTTAGTCGTCCGTTAAAAACCGCTATAAAATAGTTACAACAATTTTTTGAAAATATGCGTAAAAGTGGCGCCGCCGTTGTTTGATAGGGCGTGAAGCGTTTGTGCCAAAATGGCGTCGGTTTCCGTCGGACCTAAATATTCGCAACATGCCACATAAAATAATGTGGTGATTTTCTGTAATTCTCTTACCTCAACTTTTCCCGCAACACGTATTTTATATTGATGGTCGCGCAGCCAATTAATGAACTCGCTTTTTAAATCCTTGTTTACTTCAAGGTTTTTCACCTGTGATCGAACGTAAGAGATAATATCGTTTTTCTTGTTTTCTTCTTTAATGGCCAGCAATAATTTTTTAAGTAGAACTTCCAAAGCTTCTGTTTCCGGGAGTGAATAGCGAGTCTCGTTCTCCGGGAGGTCGTTGAGCTTTCTGTAGGAATTAATTAATTCGGTAGGGTCTTCTAAATCTTTCACGTTACCCTGTGAGAGTGCACTCACGATACCCATATGAATTTGTTTCGCAGGAATTTTTCCTGCGCCGTGTTTTTTGACTAAATCAGAGACAAAATAACGTACGGAAAATCCGGTTTTGGCTGCGTATCGATCCTCCCACATGACCAGAGCTTCAATTGCTTCGCGTTTGCTTAAATGAGCTCTTAGGCCAGCATAAATAGCTTTTTTTTTGGTAACCAGATTGGGGTCAGTTGTGTTCATAGTCTTTTTGTTTCAATCGATAGAATTTACAGTGAATATTTCTAACGTTCCATACCTTCTAGGTTGGTTTTGTTATAGTATGAGTCTCTCACGAATTCTGGGTAAGAGACTTCTGCGTGCTCGGTAAAGTCGAGCCCACGTTGCTCATGCAGCGAATCTGACCGAAGTTTAATAACCTTGTCAATGGCGTAGAAAAATATCATCCCGCTACCAAAGCTCCAAATAAAGCAACTTCCGATGCCAATAACTTGGGTGACGATAATATTGATGTTAAACATATCGTCTTTAAAAAATATTCCCGCACAAAGTGTTCCCCAAGCGCCCGCAGCGCCATGAACGGCAACTGCACCCACTACGTCATCTAGCCGCAACGCGAGTAAAAACTGGTTAAATGCGATATATACGCATCCGGCGCTAAAACCTGTGAATATCGCAAATAGTGGGTCCATACTGGCACAACCGGCGGTTATGCCAACGAGTCCGGCGAGACTGCCATTGACAATGGTTGAAACGACTGTCGGTTTACCACTCAATTTTGAAAGCAATGTTGCGCCCAGCGCACCTGCAGCAGCAGCGAGTTGCGTGTTCAGGTTAATGATGCCGATATTGACGTTGGCTCCGACCGTTGACCCCCCGTTAAAACCGAACCAACCAAACCATAAAATAAAGCCGCCCATAGCTACGTAATTTAAATTGTGCCCCGGAATATCGCGTACTTCCCCCTCAGGCCCAAAACGGCCGAGGCGGGGTCCGAGCACAATAATTGCGGCTAAGGCGCACCAACCGCCTACCGAATGCACAACCGATGAACCAGCGAAATCGATAAAGCCTCTCTCTGCAAGCCATCCGCTGCCCTCGTAGGCACTACCCCAGGCCCAACTGCCGAATATGGGATAGATAAAGCCAGTAATGACGCAAGCGATGACGAGGTAAGCGCCGAAGCGTGCGCGTTCTGCCATAGCGCCGCTCGCAATTGTCGCGGCAGTAGCAGCGAACATCATTTGAAAAAGAATAAAACTGTAATCCCAAGTCGAACCTTCGACGCTGACGCCAAATGCGCTGGTGCCAAAAAATCCCGTTGGGTTGTTGCCAAACATAAGACCAAAACCAAAAACCCAGAAGCAAAGGCTGCCGAGGCACACGTCCATGTAGTTCTTCATCGCGACGTTAATGCAGTTTTTTGCTCTACTCGAACCACTCTCAAGCAGGGCGAAACCCGCTTGCATCAGGAAAACCATTGCGGCAGCCGTAGCTAGCCAGATGACATCAATGGCCTCTTTGCTCGGCAGTGACGGCGTCTCTTCAGCCAAAGCTGAAGAAGAAAGTACGAATAGCAAACTGCCCTTTAGCGCAGAACGTAACAGTCCGATCATCAAATTATCCTGGTGGTTTGGAACTTAAGCTGTGAAAAAGCGATTGTATTGAACACAAAATAGGTACATAAATGGATACAAAAGACTTTGCTAACAAAATGAAACGCTGAATTTAATATGCATTTTTGTGTGAAGCTAACAAATATTTACGACGAATTTTTTAAGTATTTTTACGTGCCTTATTTATAGGCACGTATCGCCGTATGTGTGCACGCTACATAATATTCGCACGATTTTTAGGCTCTCATTCTTATACTGAATGACAACGTGGACGCAGTTTAACTAAAACAACAAAAAATGAGCCGAAACGTGATAGTACAAGATAAAACGTAATTTTTCTTGGCAAAAAGCTTTTTAATTTCTCATACAAACGCATGAACGGCTTTTGAATGTTCGCATTTCTTTACCCGAAACAAATTTGCGGAATATTTACGCAAAACATATGCCGAGGTGGCCTAGATTAACTGTCGCGAGGTGGCGCCGATTAAATTGGCGCCAATAAACTAGTCGCTCTAGTTTGCAGCCTTTATACACCAAAACTATGAAAAGTGTTAACTATTTATGATTGAAACTTTTTATTAATTAAGATTTGTTTAAACGTTTGTCACTTTTGTATTGACAGTAAATGGCTTTTATTAACCTAACAGTAATTAATGCCGGGTTGATAACTGGTGTATGGATGAACCGTTAATGCCAGAATGGCAATACGAGCCGCGGAGATACAAGAAAATTCACACATTTTTGTCAGTGTTTCAGCGGTGTGCACTCAAATAGATAGGACGATCCATTTGGGTGCTGGGCCAATACTGCCTACTAATCTGGCAATAATTATTGGGATCGTAAATTGCGTATGTCCTAGCCTTCTTGAGACACGATAAAGTGGGGAACTATTCTCGAAATGATCGAGGCCGCTTTCCAGCTACCGAAGTTTCAAGTCAGTTCGAATACTTTCGATGGGCTGAGGTGCCAATCCGCGTAATGCCGGTTTAGGCCTAGTGTGTGGTAGTTGGGACGAGGCTTAACCTAAGCGGCTTTACCCACGAAAAAATTGAGCCTATGGGAGATAAGTCACCTTTAGAAAAAGATAAAGAAAACCACTTCCTCTGTAAGTGCTATATTTTGAAAACTGAATATGCGCCAATGGGCTTATGAAAATAGCGGTTAGAGTCGATTCATCCAATATTATTGGCACTGGGCATGTGATGCGCTGCCTGAGCTTGGTGAGCCAACTAAGAACAATGCACAGTGCCAGTGCCCAATTTTTTTGCCGCAACAATGTTGGTGCAATTATAGAAGTTATTGCAAAAAGAGGATTTGGTGTTCAAAAAATGCTCAAGGGGCATTTGGGGACCGAGGTTATAGGTTTGGCCCACGGTGCTTGGTTAGGCGCAGACCAAACCGAGGATGCCTGCGAATTTATGAGCTTAGTGGGAGATGAGGTATTTGACTTGCTCATTGTTGACCATTATGGCATCGATAGTCACTGGGAAAAACTCGTGCGAGACAGTAATTGTTTTAAGCGATTGCTGGTTATTGATGATCTAGTTGATCGCGAGCACCACTGCGACTTTTTATTGGACCAGACTTATGGCCGGAAGGAGGGTGAATATCGTTCGCTTGTCAACGAGGCATGTAAATTATTATTGGGGTCTGATTACTGTTTGTTGAGACCGGAGTTTGCTGTGCCGTTAAAAAAAATTGAGTCATATCGCAGCGGTGTAGATTTTGACAACTTAAAAGTACTGGTCATGTTTGGCGGAACGGATCCCGAAAATTTGACCGGCAGCGTAATTGAAGTTCTACTTAAAGAGAATTGGATCAGATCAGTTGATGTTGTGTTAGGTTCAAGCGCGGCGCACAAAGCTAAAATTCAAACGCTTTGCGTACAAAATAAAATGTTTAAGTTGCATGTTGGTTCGAACGATGTTGCGCGGATCATGCTGGATAATGATATAGCGATTGGTGCGGCGGGAGTTACCTCGTGGGAACGAGCGGCTTTGGGTTTACCCAGCTTAGTTATTGTTCAGGCAGAAAACCAAAAAATGATTGCGAATAAATTGAATGATGTGGGCATCATTCAGTTAATTGATCAGATGAGTCTTAAACAGCAGCTTAATTTATATCGCAAACAGTGGTTATCCGACCAAGCCGCCTATAACCAGATTGTGAAGCGCTGCTTAAATATTTGCGATGGCAACGGTGCTGAGCGCGTGTGTCGAATATTAAATGAACAACCGGTTGAAATTACTTTTAGTTGAGGCTCGTTTTCGGTAGAGATAATGGCTAACTTTATTATTGCAACGATTAAACCATGGAATATTTCGGAGTATTTAAATCAGGTTAGTTCTCTGTCCGGGGTTTGGCATTTGATTGATAAAAAAGAAGATTTTACATTAGAAAAAATTAGCGCGATTAACCCACAAAAAATATTTTTTCCACACTGGAGCTGGATTGTTCCTGAAAAAATTTTAAGTCAATATGATTGCGTATGTTTCCATATGACCGATCTTCCCTATGGGCGCGGGGGTAGCCCACTGCAAAATTTAATTGTAAGAGGACATACTTCCACGTATTTGACGGCTTTAAAAATGACAGGAGAACTTGATGCGGGGCCGGTATATTTAAAAAGCAAAATAGCCTTAGATGGCAGCGCTCAAGAAATTTTTACGCGTGTTGCGGCGCGAATTTATGACCTTATTCGTGAAATTGTTGCGGATGACATTGAGCCCCAGCCACAACAGGGTGATGTGGTGCAATTTGAGCGCAGACATCCTCAACAAAGTCAGTTACCCCAAGTAAATGATTTGCATAAACTCTACGATCATATCCGCATGTTGGATGCAGAGACTTATCCTAAAGCTTATATCGACTGCGGTGCGTATAAAGTAGAATTGGCTGACGCAAAACTGGAGCATGGCGAATTAACGGCAACTGCAAAAATAAAACTCACTTAATTATTTTTCAATCATAATATGACAAAAATTTGTATTGCAGGAAGTTTTATAGGAGAAGGTGAAAAACCCTACATCGTTGCAGAATTGTCAGCCAATCACAACGGTTCGTTAGACACTGCGTTGAAAACGGTGGAGATGGCAAAAAACGCCGGTGCTGATGCGATTAAATTGCAGACCTACACAGCTGATACGATGACCATAGACTGTGATAACGATGACTTTCAAATTAATGGCGGGTTGTGGGATGGTTACAATCTTTATCAATTATATCGTTGGGCGCAAACACCTTTTGATTGGCACCAAGCGCTTTTTGAGCACGCCAAGGAAGTTGGCATCACTTGTTTTTCAACGCCCTTCGATGAAAGCGCTATAGAGTTATTGGAGAGTCTGGAATCACCGGCTTATAAAATCGCATCTTTTGAGTTAACAGACTTACCGTTAATCGCCAGAGCCTCTAAGACTCGTAAACCTATTATAATGTCGACCGGAATGGCAAATTTAAGTGAAATTACGGATGCAGTGGAATGTGCGCGTGATAACGAATGTAACGAACTTATTTTGCTGCATTGTATTAGTGCCTATCCAGCGCCTGTTGATCAAGCCAATTTGGCGACAATCAGGGATTTACAACAAAAATTTAATTGTGTTGTCGGTTTGTCGGATCATACGCTTGGAACTGCCGTTGCTGTTAGTTCTGTTGCGTTGGGCGCGGCATTTATTGAGAAACACGTGACGCTTTCACGCGACGAAAAAGGGCCGGATTCAGAGTTTTCTATCGAGCCTGATGAATTGGCTCGTCTATGTACCGAGACAAGTGACGCGTGGCGCGCAATCGGTACTGCAAGTTACGAATTAAAAAAAGATGAGCAGGCCAATATTAAATTTCGTCGATCTCTCTATTTTGTTCAAGATATTAAAGCAGGCGAAATTATTACGCGCGACCACGTTCGCAGAATCCGCCCTGGTTTTGGTTTGCCGCCCAAGGAGTGGTGCAATGTGATCGGTCGGCGGGTAAAACAATCGGTCTTGCGCGGAACACCGGTTTCTTGGGAGGTGCTTGATGGCTAATGTTCTGGTGGTGGCTGCTCACCCTGACGACGAAGTACTTGGTTGCGGTGGCGTCATTGCTCGCCTGGTCGCGCAGGGGGACCAAGTATATGCACTTTACTTAACCGATGGTCAAGGAGCGAGAGAGGAGGGAAAAACAAAAAAATCTCAAACCTTGGTAAAAAATAGGCGGAATGCGGCGGAAAAAGCAGCGTCAATTTTGGGCCTAAAAAAGTGTTGGTACGAGAATTTTCCGGACAATGCCATGGACTCGGTTGTATTTTTGGATATCGTCAAGGCGGTGGAATCAGTTAATGCAGAAGTCAATGCCGATACCGTGTATACCCATTATTTTGGTGATTTAAATATTGACCATCAATTAACTCATCGTGCTGTTATGACCGCATTTCGGCCACAGGTTAATTGTTCTGTTAAGTCCATATTTTCATTCGAAGTTTTATCCAGTACTGAGTGGAGTGGGCCTATGGCAAAGGAATTTTTGCCGCAATATGTGGTAGATATCAGTGACTATTGGGATACGAAAATGGAAGCACTTACCGCTTACCAGGACGAAATGAAAGTATCACCTCACAGCCGCTCTTATACCGCTGTCGAAGCGCTGGCAAAGTTGCGCGGTCAAACGCATGGCTTTCAATATGCAGAAGCCTTTTATATCAATCGAATTTTATTGCCGAAGTAGTAGGAACCGTCTTGAAAATTAGAGATAAAATTAACCTTTCACATCACACGTTTTTCTCGAATGACTAAGTAGAGTGTGGTTATTCAATGGTAATAGTTGATTCTGAAACACAACCCTCGGTAATACAGTTATTGCCAAATCGCTCGCTTTCCTGGCGGCACAATAAGCTCATTTTGCTTTCGATAATAATTGTGTCCAGTTTTATATCCTTGCGCTTTATCCTAATAGGTGCCTGGGTAGTAGCACTTTTCTGCTTAGTCGAGCTTATCTTAGTTGGAGCTGCCTTTTATTATGTGTCCTGGAAATTAGCTTATCGAGAGGTGATTTCAACCAGCGATGACAATTTAATCTTAGAAAAAGGCGTTTATATGCCATCGCAAAGTTGGCAGTGGCAGAAGAGTAAAGTGTTTTATAAAGAGGTTATAGGAACGCACCCGCTTGATACACCTCAGATATATATAGTGGCGCCAAAAGAAATTCGTATTGGGTGCTTTTTAAACGCTGAAGATTGCGCTGCATTACTCAGCTATTTGCGAAAAATTGGATTGCAATCTAGATACACTGACGTAGTTAATATTTCCGCATAACTGAAGTCTCATTTCTCCTGCCTTTTTTGGGAGCAGTATCTCATTTAGCAAAATTATGAGCGGCCATTAGTTAAATTGGTGTTAATATCATTTATAACTAAATGAGATATTTCTATATCTTTTTGTTATATAAAGGCGTTTCTGAGCAAGCTAATCGCGATACGAACGCACCGAGGGAAAAAACATGTTTTAAATCAGGTAGGTATAACTACTAGGTGGCAGTTACAGGTATAAATGGTAGTTATAGGTATTAGTTTATAGGTATTGGCTTTAAAGTATTAGTTTGTAAATACGCAGAAAAGCAAATCTAAACAATAAAAACGAAGTGGATAATAATCAACAATAAATAATAATAATAAATTAAACGTGCACGGTCTGTGTTTTCAATGCGCCTTCTTTATGTGAGGCGCATCTCTCTCTGAATGGTTTTCTCCCTAAAGCTTCAGTGCTGCTGATGAAATTCGTTGAGTTCCTGATTGAGTCGAGTAGAAAGTAATTGGTAGCTCGAATGAATTTTTTCAAACCCGCCAAACTGTTTTAAATCTTCTTCATTTTCACAATCATTTTCCAGCTGTTTGGCATGGTTGGCTAGCAATATTGCTCCCATATTTGCTGCAGATCCCTTGATGCCATGCGCAATTTTTTTAATCTCTTCAAACTCTTTTTGATTTATAGCCTTTTCGAGTAGGTCTAGTTGTTGTGGCACATCTTCAAGAAAGCGATTAATTAAGCGCGCTGCACGTTCTGGTTTATTGCCTATGCGTTTTAAAAAACCATGTTTATCCCAGTTATCCTCATCTTCGCTATTCGCTGAGGAGCTGCCTACAGATTTTTTCTCATTTGAACTGTTGTTTTCAGGGTCAGCATTATCTTTTTTCATGATTTCACTTGTTATCTGATTATTATTACTTGATTTAATTGTTTCGGGGATTAACCAGCGAGCGAGGCAAGACTCGACTGACGTTGGCGCAATGGGCTTAGTTAGATAGTCATCCATTCCGATATTAAGGCATCTTTCTTTATCGCCGCTCAATGCATTTGCCGTCATAGCGATTATAGGTATATTGCTGTAGATCTCGTTGACTTCGCCAGAGCGAATAAGTTCGGTTGTTGCAAACCCATCGAGTTCAGGCATCTGGCAATCCATAAAAATTAAATCAATTTTTTGCGAGTTGTGCCGACCTAGAAGATCTATTGCCTCAAGACCATTATTAGCGAATTCTACATTAATGTTTAGATCTTCGAGAATGGTATTAACAACTTCTTGATTAATATGGTTATCTTCGACCACTAGAATATTTTTCTTCGTCAACAAACTCAGGACTTTTTCATCCGAGTTTCCATCGGCGTTTATTGTATCCTTTGTTGGGTGATTAACTGCGCGCCAAAGCTTTTCTGGTGTTATTGGTAGGTATACCTCAGACCATAAGTTTTTTGGGGTTTCTGCTAGGACATCGTTATCGGAAAGGTATTTTAACAAGATAATTTTGATATCACCTGCTTGATTAGGAAAAAGCTTATCGACCTTTGTTTTGGCCTCGTAATATTTTTTGTGATGAACTAACAGGTAATTATTATGATCGTTGTCAATTTTTTTAAGTTGATCTCCGTCAACTGTATTTTCCTCAATTATCAGATGTTTGCAGTTACTTACGGTGTGAACAAGGTGATCGAGGGTGAGGTTGCCGCAATTAAAAATTAAAAATGTGGAGCTTTCTACCTGTGATTCTCTATAGAGTGTTGTTGGTTTAGTCGTTTTGTGAAGCGGTATCGTCGCCGTAAAAATACTGCCGTGACCACAGGTGCTTGCGACATTGATGGAGCCGTTCATCAAGAGTGTTAATTTTTTCGTAATTGCTAAGCCAAGCCCAGTGCCTCCAAAATTGCGCGTAGTCGAAGAATCGACCTGAGAAAAAGAATCAAATAAAGTTGTTTGCTTGTCTACAGGAATGCCAATACCTGAGTCGATCACTTCTAAGCTCAGTGTCTGAATTTCAAACGATTCGCTAACACAGCGGCAGATGAAGCGAATGTCACCTTCCTCTGTAAATTTAATAGCGTTACTTAATAGATTAAAACAGATTTGCTGTATTCGTAGCGGATCCCCAATTAACCACTGAGGAATTTTAGGGTCGATATCGGCAATAAACCTGAGACTTTTATTTTCTGCTTGCAGGGCGAAAGTATCGACAATTACCGTAGTAAGACGGTGAAAATCAAATTCGATAAGCTCTATATCAAGCTTGCCTGCTTCTATCTTGGAGAAATCGAGAATATCATTAATAATGGCTAGTAGCGATTCAGCGCTCGAAAGCCCTAATTGCGTATAGTAGCGCTGTTTGGGACTGAGCTGATCTTTATTTAATTGGTGTAACATCCCTATAACTCCGTTCATTGGAGTGCGCAATTCGTGGCTCATATTTGCTAAAAAACTAGACTTAGCCAGTGTTGCTTGTTCGGCTTTTTCTTTTGCGTCTTCAAGGGCCCATGTCTGCAGTTCTAACTCTTGTGCATATTGGGTTAGTTGATCCTCGGAATGTTTAATTTCGGAGATGTCTTCTATTGAAATAAATATTCCCAAAGTGTTGCCAGTTTCATCCCTATCCGCGGAAATGATTGCTTGAGCATAGAATGCTTGACCGTCAGCGCTTAATTCAAATTCTATTGGCGTGTCGTTTTTCGCGGAAATTTTGGTAAGTCCTGGCTTCAGCTTATTAAAAGCTTCTTCGCCAAGCACATCTTGTAAGTGCTTATGTATGAAAGCTTCCTTTGGAAGCTTAAACCACTTTTCAAATGTTTTGTTAACAAAGCGCGTGATATATTTAGTGTCCGCATAAACCAGCAGGAAAGGAATATTGTCGGTGAGTTTATCAACGTACTTACGAGTTTCTCTTATTTGTGCGTTTTTCTTGTCATTTTCTTCAATGAGGTTGTTGTATTTTTGGGCTAAAATGCCAAGCTCATCACTGCTGATTTTAGGTAGATAAAGGGTTTTGTTTGATTTCGATTGTTTTTCTAGCACCGAAACAATCTTTTGTAATGGGTTGAAAATTACTTTTAATTGAATTCCGGCAATAAAAAATAATAAAAATAAAAAACCTGATCCCACGGCTGTTAGGAGTAAAGCGATGTCTCGCCTGCCATTGGAATGTATTGCAGATGTGTCTTGGCTTAGATATATCCAATATGCACGAAGGCGATTAGTTTTCGAATCGAATAAATTGATGTTCCTTACGAGATATGCATTATTATTGGATAGTAACTGCGAACTACGATGGCCTGTTTTAAGTTTATGCTCGTTAATAAAGTTCACTTCTTCTTTGTTTTCTAACAAATCATAAGATTTGCCGATATCTTGGAATTTATTGCTCGCTATAATAGAGCCGTTCTCTTTGTCGATAATGTTTAAATCTATAATGGTAGGATCGGTTGCAATTGCGCTTACAATCCGGTTAATAGTTGCCAAATTGGGGTCAGCTTCTACTGCAATGGATAGGAGTTCTGATATCTTGTATTGGTTTTCGAGTGCTGATTGACGAATGTTTTGGGTATGTCGATATGAGGCTAAGCTTCCAATTATGATCGTTGTTAAGACGCCAATTGCAACAATTGGAATATTAAGCTTGTAAAATAAAGATCGATTTAAAAAATTCAGCATTTAAGTTATAGAAGCTAATCTTTATTTTCTGTATAAAAGATGTTTGGGTAGTCGCTGCAATCAGTTGTCATTGTGTTTACGTGGGTGAGTGTATTGCAGACATTTGCGACTGCCGCCTTCAAAGACGACACGTTTTTAAATAGTTTTTTTTGGTCGTCGGCTGAGAGTATCGCTATGTCGTTAAGCGTCTCTACGAACTCGGTGGCGCTAATACGTTCTCGGCTGGCCATAATAGTATAAGCTTTCGTGCTATTTTCCTCCGTGTAATCTAGGGCCAGCTGCCAAGCTTGCAAAAGTTTTTCTACTATATCTGGGTGCTTTATTAACGTTTCTTCGGATATAGAGACGGTGTCGATTACTTCGTTAGGTATTTCTGCGGTCGAAAAGATTTTATTAAACTTTCCATGCTTGGCTATATTGATTGACGTGGGAGGATATGTGACAAATGCGTCAATGTTGCCAGAAAGAAGTTCCTTTTCTCCAACAAGTTGCTCAACGTTATGAATTTCTACGTCGTTGAGTGTTAAACCTGCTTTGCTCAATGCGCGTTGTAGTACGTATATACCAAGGGATGTAACTTCACAGCCGACCCTTTTTCCTTTTAAATCCTTAACGGATTCAATTTCAGAGGCGGCCATAATGACATCACCTCCGTTCGAATAGTCGGGGATCATTACCACCTTTAAGCTAGATCCGCCGAGAGGTTCTGCGAGTACAGCTTCAATTAACGTACTTGTAAAACCATCTACGCGACCATTGATATAAGCGCGTTGCGAGTCGGACAACGAGCTAACTTGAACGAGCTTAATTGGCGCACCAACTTTTTCAAAATAACCCAATTCTTGAGCCAAGTACAAAAACTCATAACCAGGCCAAGGGTTTATTGCGATAGTGACTAAATCTTGGTTCTTTTTTTCACTGCATCCATATAGAGAAAACGAAATGGTGAGAATCAAGATAGAAACATGCCGTTGCATTGAGTTTTTTCACGATAAAGTTGTGGATATATCAATAATAGTAATGCTTTTCGCAAATAACAAAGACACTTGGTATAACTCCTTTAAGATTAAAACTCTTGTCGTGTCGGCGAATTTATTGTTATTAGGATTTATTTTAAAATTAGAAATCACTACTTCAAAAGAGAAAAATCGCAGTAAGATGGAAAGGGTAAATATAGGTTCAGCGAAAGTTTCCAATTCCGCTTGTGCAGAAAAGGCTGCTGCAGGATTGTTTGTTAATTCGACGGATAGCTGCTCTTATTACACTCAATAAGGTTTGACACGACAAATGAGGTGGGTGTAACGCCCGATTTGCTTGAAAGGTTCGCGCCGAGAATATTCTAATTCCATTTTAAGAATCTCCTCGGGTAAGGTATTGCCACCGCGCTTAGACATTACGTAATCACTAAAAACGCGAATGCCAGTGTGTGAGACTATTTCCATATTGCACTCCGTTAGCCAGCATCGCACATCTTCCAGCGAGCTCGATTGCCGAGGGGTTAGACTGCCGACGTCAGGTTTCATATCAAAGACTGTGGTCGCGAGTTTAAAATTGCCGAATATTAAATTGCGTAACACAAGCCCTGCGGGGTTGTAAAAACACAGCGAAAGGTAGGCGCCAGCGTTTAGGTGCTTGACTAATGTCGGCAGCAGATGTTGAGGATGTTCTAACCATTCGAGTAAAGCGTGACAGATGATTAAATCAAACTTTGATGATGTCTGCGTTAAGTACTTTTGATAAGAAAAATTATTCCATTCAATTTTGTCTGCAAGGCCGAGTTCTTGAGCATGCTTTTTAGCTTTGGACATCATTTCATGCGAAACATCGTTATAGATTACGTTGTGGCCTTGCTCAGCCACTTCAAAGCAAATTTGGCCGAGGCCTGCTCCGATATCGAGAATTCTCATTTTCTGCTTTGACAGGGGTACGTGCTCGAATAAATCTCGATGAAGTACGGCCTGCCTAATTTTTCCTTTTAATGAGCCGTAAATACGTTTTTCAAAGCGTTCAGCTAAACCGTCGAAGCTGCGATCCAATTTATCCATTGCTGCTGTCGTTTTGATAAGCGGTGTATTTTTCCGCCTTACCACGTACCTTCTCCACGGGGTATTTTTCAGCGTTTTCCTGCATTTTTTCGGTAACGGCCGAGCAGATATCGATTTGTAATTTGCTAGCGATACGTGCAAGATAAACTTGAATGTCAGCAATCTCTCGCGCTACATCCTTTTTGATATCGTCGTTTAAGTTCTGCGACTGATCTTCACTTAACCATTGAAAGTGCTCCATTAATTCCGCCACTTCTACGCTTAGAGCCATCACCAGGTTTTTCGGTGAGTGAAATTTATTCCAGTCTCTTTCAGTAGCGAAAGTTTCGACCAAAGCTTGAATATCTGCAATAGTTTTCATGATGTTTGTACTATGTATTTAAAATAGTTTGAATAGTATTTTCGCTGGCTTTTAAATATGACGAGCCAAAGAGGTTGAGATGATTAAGGTAATGATACAGGTTGTACACGTTCTTACGTATTTTATAACCGTAATCTAATGGCCACTCTTGGTTGTAGGACTGATAAAAAGCTGGAGAAAATCCCCCGAATAATTCGGTTAGAGCGATGTCTGTTTCGCGGTCGCCATAATAGCTTGCCGGATCGTAAATTATAGGCGCTTTATTTTTTTTAAAGGCTTTGTTGCCTCCCCATAAATCTCCGTGTAAGAGCGACGGGATTGGCGAATAATCGGCGAAAACTTCCACTAACTTGCTATAGAGTTTTTTTTCAAATGCTTTTAGTGCGGATGAATAACCTACTGTATAGGCGCGTGATAGCTGGGGTTTGATACGCATATCTATCCAAAAATCGCACCAGTCTTTTGTAGGCGTGTTGAGCTGATTGCTGGTGCCAATAAAATTATCGTGTTTGAATCCGTAAAAGTCCTGACTGTGTCGATGAAGCTTTGCCAGTTGCAGACCGAGTTCTGCTTCGTTTCCATTTGCGTTTAATTCGACAAACTCCAAAACTAAAAAGCAATACCCACGTGATTCTCCGCGTGCGATCACTCTGGGGGTGGCGATCTCTCCAGCGGATTGAATCTGCTCGAGGTTGTATTGCTCGCAGGCGAACATGCGCGTTTGATCAATTGAGTTTAACTTTACGAAATAGTATTCGCCGTTAAGTATGTTTTCACACTTAAAGCACTGATTGATATCACCGCCATGGACAGCTTCCATATTGTCGAGTTTAATATCATGATTTAGTGCCGCGCTAACTGTAAATGCAATATTGGACCAAAGTTCTTTTTCGTCTATCATCGTTTATCTGAGCTAGCTAATGTTGTTCATTCGAGTCATTCGAGCGGATAAAGTGTAGCGAAAACTTACGAGTCTTTGTGCCGGGGGTATTCGCGTGATTTGTATCAAACCTATTATCGCTCTTCGTGGTACAAACTTGCTCTACATGAGTTTTATTGTGAGAAAACAGTACCTATCATGGGCTCTGAATAAACCGCTTAAACATTGACACGCATTGGCATTATTCAGAGATGCGTTAATTATAAGTAATTGGAGAATGCGATGAAAATCGACCTTTCTGGGCACCATGTCCAAATCACTGATGCAATTCGGGAAGCTGTAAGCAACAAATTTAAAAAGGTGCAATCGCACTTCCCTGATCTAGACCATATTTCCGTAATATTGACTGTCGAACCCTCTGCACAAATTGTTGAGGTAACGACGCAATATAGGGGCGGTGCTCTGGCGGTAAAAGCATCTGACCGCGATCTGTATATCGCGATACGGGATGCGGAAAAAAAATTGTCTGCTGCGCTGTCCCATCGCAAAGGCGCAACCGGCCATATCAACCATGATAATGCGGCACAGCCTTTATAGATTGATTTAGATACGCTGCGCAGCCCGAGGTTTCAGTATTCTCACCCGCTGGCGTTCAGCTGGCAGTAGGGGCTTGGGGACTTCCTTACTAGTTATCGGTGTAAAGCGTAAGTACTGGATATTTGTGGAAATTAAACGACAAGTCTAATGTGCGTATCTCGTTTCCGCTGAACTTTTCTCGAAAAACCTCCGGGTATTTGCGCTCGCCGTTGGCAAATATCGCCAATAAGTGGTCTTGCTCTAAGAATCGCTGTCCGCTAGACGTATTTTCGAAAGTAATGACCGCGCGCCTCTCACCTGCCTCGCTGCTCATCAAAACAAACGAAACAATTTTAAAATCGCTGGATTTTGGATGAATGTTGTCGGGGTTTTCAAAATGAATCTCGGCCAGTGTCATAACCGGTTTTTCGAGACTGAGAACGGTATTGGAAGGTTCGTTTCCAATAGCTTGCGGGATTGCAGTGTGGTTAAGCAATAGTGCCGATACGGCGACAGATTTAAACAAAGTCTTATTTATCGGGTTTTTGGCTTTAGTCATAGACGTGTTTTCTCATACGCTTCGCGACAAGCTATAGACCTACGATAAGAATTTTCGTTTCTATTGGCAAGGAATTTGAAAAAAAGGGAATTTGGAAAAGAAACATTGAAGAGTGCCTAAGGCATTTATTTTCCTATGGCACTTCTGCTGTTGCGGGAAGGCGGTAGATTTAACTCGAGATAGCTCGGCCGATGGCTTGGCTTCCAGTGAGCCCCGATATGTTGCTTAATAGGCGTTGCATATTCGTTTCAGCACTTTCGCTGTTACCCTCGGAGATGCTTTGAGCAACCGCTTCATACAAGGGGATCATTCGGTCTTTTTGGCGTGGCATCCAGGTTTCAAAACTGGCTGCGTCGCTCAGAGCGGTCTCGATAAGTGCTCCTAGAGTAGTAATAAATTCGTTGCCCGATGCGCGGTGAATATTCAGGTGGAAAGTTAATTCATGCTCAGTAGCGATTTCCGGTTCGTCCATATGATCTTTTAAACGCGTTAATGTCTCTTCAATCGCTAAGCGCTGTTCCTTGTCAGCCCTCAGAGCTGCCAACCCGGCTGCTTTAGGACTATATATGTTGCGTAACTCTAGCATCGATAGTAGTAATTGAGGGTTGGGAGTTGGAATCAAATTCCACGCGAGGACATCGGGGTCGAGCATATTCCATTGGTCTCGGTCTTTAACACGTGTACCCACTTTGGGGCGAGACTCCAGTAAGCCCTTAGCGGTTAATACTTTAAATGCTTCGCGCACCGCAGTGCGGGAAACTTCAAGATCGCGACAAATAGTGGTTTCGTTAGGCAATATCTCCCCGGGTTTGTAATGTCCGCTAACGATTTTTTTACCGAGGTCGTGAGCGATCCTTCCGTGAAGACTTCTTTCTGAGAAGGTGTTTCTGCTGGGTTTCATAGCCTGCAACCTGTATTCAAGCTTTTATTACTTTGTCGCTCAATCATTAATAATGACGTCTAGAACATCATGATAGTACTAACTGTGCTAAAAGCAAAAAGATTTATTCATATTCATATGGCTTTTTAAAAAAATTTTTCAAAATCGCCTAGAGGTCGTTAAATTGCTCAAGATTTATCCATATAAAGTAATTAAGTATGATTATTTGTTCTAAAAATTAAGCATTTGGTATGGTAATTTTGAATTACGACAGTGTCAGGTACTTTGAATTTGGAATCAAGCGCATGCCGGTGCCTTTAAATATGTTTTTAAAAAAACTTGTATTTTGAAAGTTCTACGTACGACCAGATTGGTACAGACCAATACCTGACTCAAGACGCGTTTGTGTGATTTCTTACCTGGATATCTGAAGCTATGTTATGGAAGCATGTGCCTTAATTTGAAATGTCATTTATTCCTTTTTGATGCACGTTGGAAGATCAATTGAGCACACTATTACAAAACATGCGCCTATACAACTTGCTAACCGTTACCATCCTATTTTTGTTGTTTGGATGTGATGGTGGCGGTCAAAGTTCTTCATCTTCGACGAGCGGTGGATCTTCCTCAAACAGTTCTTCCTCAAACAGTTCTTCATCAAGCTCCTCTGCTAGTTCCTCAGCAAGTTCGGGGTCAGGTGAGTGCGTGAGCGAACCCTGTCTGTCCGGAACAGGTGGTTTTCGTTATGGGGAAGCGCTGCAAAAGTCGATATATTTTTACGAGACCCAGCAGGCGGGAGAATTACCCTCATGGAATCGCGTGCCTTGGCGCGGGGATTCCGTGCTAGATGACGGTCAAGACGTAGGCTTGGATTTGAGTGGCGGATGGTTTGACGCAGGTGATCACGTGAAATTCGGCTATCCGATGGCAGCAAGTGTCACGATGCTCGCTTGGGGGGCATATGATTATCAGCGGGCTTATGAAAAAGCTGGGCAACTCGATGAAATGCTGAATAATCTGCGTTTTGTTAACGATTATTTTATTGCAGCGCACCCTTCGCCCAATGAATTTTATGGACAGGTTGGTCGTGGGGGGCCTGATCACAACTGGTGGGGGCCGCCTGAAGTTGTGGATATTGCTACGCGCGGGAGTCGGCGTTCTTTCAAGATCGATTTAAACTGTCCCGGCACAGACTTAGCTGCAGAGACTGCCGCGGCTATGGCCGCTTCGGCGATGGTTTTTCAAGGCCATGATAATAATTACTCAGCAGAGTTGCTGCGCCATGCGCGCGAGCTATATGACTTCGCCTACGCGACGAAAGGAGAGGATGGCAAGGACAACTCGTACGCTAATTGTATTGCCGATGCCGCAAGTTTTTATGGCACTTCCTTCAGCCTTTATTGGGATGAGTTGGCCTGGGGAGCAGTGTGGCTTTGGCGTGCGACGGGCGAGCAAAAGTACCGCGATTTCGTTGACGAGTTTTACCCTTTAATGGGGTTTGAAACGCAGTCGACTACCCCTGTTTACACCTGGAGCCAGGGCTGGAGCGACAAGGCCTACGGCGTTTATGCTCTGATGGCGGCGCTCGATCCAAAACAAAATTACACTGTAGACGTTGAGCGCTGGCTCGATCATTGGAGCGAGGGGGAAGGGAGGCGCTCCGCCGGTGGAGTTATGGTTGTCGATACATGGGGTGTGTTGCGCTACGCGGCGAACACGGCTTTCGTCGCCCAATACTACTCCGATCGTCTCGACGAAAATAATCCGCGCAAAGCGAAATACCATCAATTCGCAAAACGACAAATCGATTACATGCTCGGCGACAATCCCAGAAGCAGCAGTTATCTGATTGGTTTTGGCGAAAATTTCCCTGTCAATCCCCACCACCGAGGCGCCCACGGCTCGTGGTACGACAGCTTGAATGTTCCTGCGAAAACTCGACACATTTTGTACGGTGCACTGGTCGGCGGTCCCACGTCAGATACAAATTATGAAGATACACGTGACGATTACGTCGCAAACGAGGTAACAACTGATTACAACGCGGGCTTCACAAGCTTGGCCGCTGCAATGTTCGGTGTTTATGGTGGCGCTGCGCTGCCGGATAGCGAATTTCCGCCAAATGAGCCGCCGGACCCTCAATGGGTGGTCGGCACCAAGCGGTTGAACGGCAGCGAACGGCACATCGGTTTTCGCATCGTACTGCAAAATCGCACTTCGGCGCCTGCCAAAGCTAAAGATGATTTGTACTTTCGCTACTTTGTTGATGTGTCAGAAATATTTGCCGCCGGCTTAACGCTCAACGACATTGAAATTCGTCACGGTGGTTTTACGGAGGCAACAGGTATTAGCCAACAGCTTCAGCCCTGGAACCCTGGGCAGAATATATACTACGCAGAAGTCAGTTTTGACGGAGAAACCCTGTATCCCGGGGGGCAATCTGAGCATCGCCGCGAAGCTCAGTTCGAAATACGACTCCCAGAGGGTTATCAGTGGGACAATAGCAATGACCCCTCATGGAGCGATGACTACTTAACAAGCGACGAGAATTGGGGTTTTCACGCTGAGCATATTCCGCTTTACAGCGCAACGGAAGGCTATCTATTTGGTCGCGAGCCGGCAAAATAAATTTTCTGTTTTGGCTCTCTTACGCCATGGACAATTAGGGCCGCTTTCGCATAAAATTCCGCTCCAATTGAGGGCGATGTAAAAACGCAAAAAATCGTAGAGATTGCGCCTCACCGGTTCTTTGTTATCTGTCCGTGTATGGATAAGTGAATCGCTAGGTGTTTAGACAGGTTTAATTTGGCCTGCGGGCGTAAGAGAATTCACGAAAAAAGCGAGGTGGCTTGCGGTCACCTCGCTTTTTTACAACCCGATCAAACCCATTCAAAAATTGCCGGATAGGATTGGCTTTACTAATCCTAACGGCGTTGGTGAGCCCAAAGAAAATTCCGGCTCGATCGGGTGAATAAAATTAACGCTTTTCTTAGACTATTGGGAATTGGAGGATCAAAATTTGACCTTTCAGGCAGAAGCCCGCGCCAGTTTGGTGTTGGAAGATGGCAGTGTTTTTAATGGCCGTTCTATTGGCGCTGCAGGTTATTCGGTTGGTGAAGTTGTGTTTAACACCTCAATGACAGGTTACCAAGAAATTCTTACTGACCCCTCTTATGCCGAACAGATAGTGACCCTCACATATCCCCATATTGGCAATGTAGGCGTCAATCTAGAAGATGAAGAGCGCAAACCTATATGGGCCAAGGGGCTTGTCATTCGAGATCTTCCGCTTCTTGCAAGTAGCTTTCGCAGTCAGCAGTCGCTTCAGGGTTATTTAGAGCAACAAGGAATTGTCGGGCTGGCCGATATCGATACGCGTCGCTTAACTCGTCTGCTGCGGGATAAAGGCGCTCAGGTGGGCTGTATAGTTGCCGGTGAAGAACTTGACCTGCAAAAAGCCCAGCTGATGATTCGAGATTTCGGCGGTTTGAAAGGTATGGATTTGGCCCAGGTTGTAACAACTGAAGAGCCATTTTCCTGGACATCTGGCGTCTGGCAGCTAGGCTCCGGCCACGGCGATCTTGCGGATGAGCAATTCAACGTTGTTGCCTACGACTTCGGCGCTAAACACAATATTTTGCGAATGCTAGTTGATCGAGGTTGTCGGCTGACCGTTGTTCCAGCCAAAACTCCAGCATCGGAAGTCCTTGCGCTTGAACCGGACGGCGTGTTTCTGAGTAATGGTCCTGGCGACCCCGAACCTTGTGAGTATGCTATTCGCTCGGTCGAGGAAATTGTCGACCGCGGTATCCCGGTATTTGGCATTTGTTTGGGACATCAAATCTTAGCTCTGGCCAGCGGTGCAAAGACGGAGAAGATGAAGTTTGGTCATCACGGCGCCAACCATCCGGTGCAAGACCTCGCTAACAAGCAAGTCATGATTACCAGTCAAAACCATGGTTTTGCGGTGGACGATAACGGCCTACCTGCGCATATCGATGTGACCCACCGGTCTCTGTTTGATCAGACAATTCAGGGGATTCACCGCAATGACAAGCCGGCATTTGGGTTTCAAGGGCACCCAGAGGCGAGCCCAGGCCCTCACGATGCGGCGGGTTTATTCGATCATTTTATCGAGTTGATGGTCGCGCATTCGCGCTAGATTGAACTATTGAATTTTAAACGAACGGTGCCCGGACTTTGTCTGGGTAAGACGAGTTATAAGCATGCCAAAACGCAGTGATATTAATAGTATTTTGATTATCGGCGCAGGTCCCATTGTGATAGGTCAAGCCTGTGAATTTGACTACTCTGGCGCGCAGGCTTGCAAGGCGCTCAAAGAGGAAGGCTACCGAGTAATTTTGGTTAACTCGAACCCCGCCACTATTATGACCGACCCTGCGATGGCCGACGCGACTTATATTGAGCCGATTACCTGGCAAACCGTCGCAAAAATAATAGAAAAAGAGCGCCCCGACGCGGTCCTGCCGACAATGGGTGGCCAAACTGCTCTTAATTGCGCATTAGCTTTGCACTCCAATGGTGTGCTTAAGCAATTTAATGTCGAGCTTATAGGTGCCAACGAGGATGCGATTGATAAAGCGGAAGATCGTAACCGTTTTGACATAGCGATGAAATCAATTGGTTTGGAAACGCCCCGTTCTCGCATTGTGCACAGTCTGGAAGAAGCCAAGGAGGCGCCGAAGCAGTTTGGTTTCCCCTGCATTATTCGACCTTCCTTTACGATGGGAGGCTCGGGCGGCGGAATTGCTTACAACTGGGAAGAGTTTGAGGAAATTTGCACGCGGGGCCTCGACCTTTCTCCCACCTCGGAGTTGCTGATTGATGAAAGCTTACTGGGCTGGAAAGAGTATGAAATGGAGGTTGTTCGCGATAAAAACGACAACTGCATTATCGTCTGCTCAATCGAAAACTTTGACCCGATGGGCGTGCATACGGGCGATTCCATTACTGTTGCACCCGCGCAGACATTGACCGATAAAGAATATCAAATCATGCGCAACGCATCGATTGCGGTGCTGCGTGAGATCGGCGTGGAAACGGGCGGTTCGAATGTTCAGTTTGCGGTTAATCCAGACACTGGACGTTTGGTGGTTATTGAAATGAATCCGCGTGTGTCGCGCTCTTCTGCGCTGGCTTCCAAGGCCACCGGGTTTCCGATTGCAAAAGTTGCGGCCAAGCTGGCTGTCGGTTACACCTTGGACGAACTGCAAAACGAGATAACGGGTGGCGCTACGCCGGCATCGATCGAGCCGACAATCGATTACGTTGTTACCAAGATTCCACGCTTTACGTTTGAAAAATTTGGCGATGCCGATGCGCGCTTGACTACACAGATGAAATCGGTAGGAGAGGTGATGGCGATTGGCCGATGCTTTCAAGAATCCGTTCAAAAAGCTTTGCGTGGATTGGAGGTGGGGTCATGCGGTTTCGAGCCTAAATTGGATCTCTCTGACGATACTGCAATGGCACAAATTCGCCGTGACTTGGGAACACCCGGAGCAGAGAGGATATGGTATTTGGGTGATGCGTTCCGCGCAGGATTAAGCTTGGAAGAAATTTTTTCGATCTCAAAAATTGACCCTTGGTTTCTGGCGCAAATCGAAGAAATTATTCAGCTCGAACAAAAACTCGCTTCTAAACCTCTAACTGATATTTCCCGGGAAGAATTTTTCCAGCTCAAACGCAAAGGCTTTTCCGATCAGCGATTGGCACAGTTGTTGGCCGTGAGCGAAAAAACTGTGAGAGATCAGCGGCACAAACTCGATATCCGGCCAGTGTTCAAACGCGTCGATACCTGCGCAGCTGAATTTTCGACCACAACGGCTTACATGTATTCGTCTTACGATGAAGAGTGTGAGTCAGAGCCCAGCCAAAGAGAAAAAATTATGGTGATTGGTGGTGGGCCCAATCGCATTGGCCAAGGGATAGAATTCGACTACTGCTGTGTTCACGCTGCCCTTGCTGCCCGTGAGGACGGTTTTGAAACGATCATGGTGAATTGCAACCCCGAAACTGTCTCGACGGATTACGATACATCCGATCGTTTGTATTTTGAGCCAGTCACTTTAGAAGATGTGCTTGAAATTGTGCACAAAGAAAAACCGAAAGGCGTAATTGTGCAGTTTGGCGGTCAGACACCGCTTAAACTCTCGCGTGCTCTTGAGGCCGAAGGTGTACCCATTATTGGTACGAGCCCTGAAGCAATCGACCGTGCCGAAGACCGCGAGCGCTTTCAGCAAATGATCGAACGCCTCGGTTTGTTGCAGCCCGCTAACGCGATTGTGCGTTCGACTGAAGAAGCTGTGCGTGTGGCCGGCGATGTTGGTTATCCACTAGTTGTTCGGCCTTCCTATGTGCTTGGTGGTCGTGCGATGGAAATTGTTTACAACGAAAGAGAGCTACGCAGTTATATGACGGAAGCTGTTCAGGTCTCTGATGAATCCCCTGTTTTGCTCGATCATTTTCTTAACAACGCTATCGAAGTGGATATTGATGCGGTTTCCGATGGTGAAACTGTAGTGATCGGCGGCATCATGCAGCATATCGAACAATGTGGGGTGCATTCTGGTGATTCTGCATGTTCTCTGCCGCCATACTCGCTTGACGAGGATGTGCAGGATGAGATGCGAGATCAGGTACGCAGGATGGCTGTGGAGCTAGGTGTTGTAGGTTTAATGAACGCTCAGCTTGCATACCAAGATGGCAAAGTTTATATCATTGAAGTGAATCCTCGTGCTTCGCGTACTGTGCCTTTTGTCTCAAAATGTATTGGAATTTCACTCGCAAAAGTTGCCGCGCGTTGCCAAACCGGTGTAAGTTTGGCTGATCAGGACTTTCAACGAGAAATAGTTCCTGAATATTTCAGCGTAAAGGAAGCAGTTTTTCCCTTCAACAAGTTTCCAGCAGTCGACCCGATACTTGGCCCTGAAATGAAATCGACGGGTGAAGTTATGGGAGTTGGCGAGACATTTGCCGAAGCGTTTGCCAAGGCACAAGAAGGCAGTGGGAGCCAGATTCCGAGCAAGGGACGAGTTTTTATCAGCGTACGAGATTTCGATAAGGAAGGCGCCGTTGTTGTCGCTAAAGAACTCACAGATCTGGGTTTTGAGCTTGTGGCTACTCAAGGTACTGCTTCGAAGTTCGAGGCGCATGGCCTCAAAGTGGAGCGTGTGAACAAGGTGGCCGAAGGGCGCCCCCATATCGTGGACCGGATAAAAAACCGCGAAATTGATGTAGTAATAAATACGACTGAGGGTAAACAGGCGATCAGAGATTCGTCTCCTATACGCCGAAGTGCAGAAAACAACGGCGTATATTACACGACGACGCTTGCTGCCGCGCACGCTATTTGTGTCGCGATTCGTTTCGGGCAGAAACAACAGGTGCGCCGACTGCAAGAATTACACGAGGGCTTGAACAATGGCACTAAATAAAATACCGATGACGGTAGAGGGCGCAGAGGCTTTGCGCAAAGAGCTGGATCAGTTAAAAAAAATCGAGCGTCCGAGGATTGTTACTGCGATTGCCGAAGCGCGCGAGCACGGTGATCTAAAAGAAAATGCTGAGTACCACGCGGCGCGTGAGCAGCAAAGTTTTTGTGAAGGGCGAATTCAAGAGATTGAAGCAAAGCTTTCTAACGCGCAAGTTATTGATATTGTAAATATGCCGGCGACAGGCAAAGTTATTTTTGGTACAACGGTCGACCTACTCAACGTGGACACGGATGAAACTGTCACTTATAAAATTGTTGGCGAAGACGAGGCCGATATTAAAAATAATAAAATATCCGTAGGTTCGCCTATCGCGCGTGCCGTTATCGGTAAAGAGGAGGGTGACATTGCAGTCGTGCGTGCGCCCGGCGGCGATATCGAATACGAAATTGATCAGGTTCGCCATATTTAATTGCCGTTTTTCGCTAACTAAATGAATTCTACTTCCTCCAACTCTTCCCCTGATGATTATTACGTTGTATCAATGGGGAAGTTTACGCTTTTGTATCTTGCAACTCACGGTTTGTTTGGCCTTTATTGGTTTTATAAAAACTGGTCGCTAGAGCAAGGTCGCACACAACAACGGCTGTTTCCGTTATTGCGAACCGTGTTTGCACCGGTTTTTGTGTTAAATCTGTTTCAACGCATATCTCAGCGCGAGCAACAGAAAGAGCAACAATACAATTGGAATCCGCAATTTTTAGGTGTATTTTATGTGGCAATATTTTTTGTCGACATGGTGGTTGGCAGCAGCATAAGCAATGGAAAGTTGAGCCCTAAATGGATGTTGTTAAATTTCCCGTTAATCCTCTCCCATTATTATATTTTTTACAAAGTGCAGCTGGTTTGCAATCGCATCTCGAATGATCCCTACGGCAAGAAAAATACAGTCATTAATTCGACTAATGTGCTCTGGATTATTTTTGGTTTTTTTCTGTGGTTTGTAAACCTGCAGATGTTGTATGCGGCTTTCACCGGAAATTATCCAGTCAGCACGCCGCCACCGTAGCCTGGTGATTATCAGCAGTCACCACTGTCCAATCGTATTTTCAAACTTCTGATAATCGTCTTCAGTGGCTTTATCACGGCACTCGCCACGCAAACGGTTGGTTTTTTTGCCGGCGTAACGGCCCAAAAGTAAATAGCCGTCGCGACAAAAACCCGTTTGTTCAATCACCAAGTCTAAATTGCGCAATAAGCGTTTTTGGTTCACTGTGTAGGTGGGTCGTTGTAGATTGGTTTGTTCCTGTGTCGGCATCATACGAATGCGGCGTGCAGCGGGACGCGTAGAAATTTCGAAGCGCTTGTATTTATCCTTGGTAATTAACGTTTTAAATGTGGACAGTATTTTTTCGTCAGCAGTCCTATTAGAACTGCACGAGGAAATAAAGCCGATAAGGCTTATGATCACGCAAATTTTAATTGCCAATTCTACACGTATAATCAAGATAAAAATTAACTCAATTTAAAAATGCGCAATGAGAGAAGTTTGCGCGTAATTATTGGTATTTGTAAAGCTGAAACCTAAGAGTTAAAACCCTATATCAAAACCTAAGGGTGTTCGTATTTGTAACCCGCGCCGTACACTGACACAATCAAGTTTTCTTCGGGCGCTAACTCTTGTAGCTTTTTACGCAATTTTTTAATGTGACTATCAATCGTTCTGTCACTGACGATACGGTAATCCGCATAGATCGAATCCATAATATGCTGGCGCGAGAAAATCCGACCGGGCTCATCATATAACAATTTTAGTAGAGAAAACTCGACAGCGGTTAGTGCAATGCTCTTGCCCTCGAAGTTTACGGTCAGTTTATCCTGATTGATAACAACCAACTGCTTAAGGTTGGTGTCGGGGCTAGACTGTGTTCGGCGCAATATCGCCTTGACTCGTGCGACGACTTCGCGGGGGCTATAAGGTTTACAGATATAGTCATCAGCGCCGAGTTCCAGTCCCAACAATCGATCTATCTCCTCGACTTTTGCCGTAGTCATGATAATCGGCACTTGGTTTGTTTGGCGAATTTCACGGCATATATCCGTACCGTTTTTATTCGGTAACATTAGATCGAGAATAATCAGTTGAACTGGATTAGTTGTCAGCCAAGGCTGAACTTCAGAACCGTCGTGGATAAGGTGAGTGTCCCAACCTTCGCGGACGAAATAGTCACTTAGTAGTGAGGCGAGATCTTTTTCATCTTCGACAATGAGTATTTTTATGTCCATAGTTTCTCAACCAGTGTTTGGGTATCTATTTGTTGTATTTTATCGTTGTATTGGAAGTGAAATTGACATCTTGACTCCACCGAATTGTGAGTGTTCCGCTTGAATAGTGCCAAAATGTGCTTCAACAATATTCTGACAGATACTCAGGCCTAAACCGGAACCACCCGTATTGCGATTGCGCGAGGATTCAACTCGATACAGGCGTTCAAACAGTTTATCCAATGACTCGTCCGGAACTCCAGGGGCGCTATCTTCTATAACAATTTTGGCCATTGAATCAGTACGGGAGGCATTAATAACAATTTTTCCGGGCGCGTCAGTGTAACGCAACGCATTTTCGAGCAAATTCATAAAAAGTTGTTGTAGTCGCGCGGGGTCCCCGATAACTCGATCCCCTAGTGTGAGTGAATTCGAGTAATTCAGTTCGATGCCTTTTTCTTCAATGCGAGTTTCATAACCCGCTTTTGCATCGGCCACGGTTTGAAAGATAGCTACTGACTGTTTGCGGTAACTCAGTGCGCCTCGATCAGTAAGCGTTAACTCGTGCAGGTCATCAATAAGCCGCTTGAGACCGCTGATCTTGTCGTTAATTAATTCTAAATTTTCGGGCGAAGCTGGACGGACGCCATCTGCCATCGCTTCGAGCTGAGCTTGAATAACGGCAATTGGGGTGCGCATTTCATGTGATATGTCCGCCAACCACTTTTGTCTTGCTTGCAAGTTGGCTTTTAGCGTTTCGGCTAATTTATTGAAGTTATCGCACAGTATGCTTACCTCATCATGCCCCGACTGTTCAATATTGACGTCAAAGTTGCCGCGCGAGAGCTCCTGTGCGTTGTGGCTCAGGTCGCGAATGGGCTGAGTAAAGCGGCGTGACATCCATAGTGATAAGATCGAAGCCAGCACAAATACGCCCACGCCGATCATAATAAAAGCGATGCGGTGTTGCTGCACAAATAAACGATCGACGATGTTGATGAGTGTCGAGCGCCGCGTATAACCGATTTTACCTAGCGGCTCGCCGCCGAGTTCAAGGTCCAG
>JANQJB010000112.1 GCA_028281865.1 Marinagarivorans sp. | reverse complement strand
ATAGAACGTTCAGTTCACGAATCAATTGAAAGTGTTGCGCTAATCAGTTCGGAGGATATTGCGACGTATCAACTTTTCGACCTTGAAGATGTTTTTAATCAAACAGCAAATGCGTTTGAAACCGGTAATGGTGAAAATTTTGGTATTCGAGGTGTTACGCAAAATTCATCTTCTACCGGTGGGGGTTCTGGCGAGCTGGGAAGTTTATATATTGATGGTGTTGCTTATACAGGTTTTGCGACACGCTTTGGTCCGAAAGCCATGTGGGATGTCGAGCAGGTCGAAATTCTTCGCGGTCCTCAGTCAACTAACGTCGGTCGTAATGCATTAATTGGTGCGGTTGTGGTGACGACTAAAAATCCCTCGTTAGAGCAGGTAGAGGGTGCAGTACGCATCGAAGCGGGAAACTTTAACACGCAAGGTATTGAAGCCATGCTGAATTTGCCGGTATCCGATAGCGCCGGTTTTCGTTTTACTGCGGAAGCTTTAGAAACGGATGGTTTTAACGAAAACATTACGCGAGCAGAGGACGATTACGATGCGCGCAGCAATCGCACGCTGAGAGCAAAATTTTTATTAGAGCCCAATGACAAATTGAGTGTTGGTGTAATGGCGCAATATGCCAAGACGGAAAGAGGTCAGAATATTTTTCTGGTCAGCAGTATAAATGCTCCTAATGAAGAACTGGACGCTCGCACAAGTATCGCTAATCTCGATGCATTTGAAAATTATGAGGCATCTTCTGCGGCAATTGATATACGCTACGATTTCTCGCCGAACATTTCTTTAGTTTCTACAAGCTCGTATATCGGTGGCGATTATGAACGCCGCGATGATGACGACGAAGGACCCGGTGGTGGAAATTCTTTTCGCGGGCGCATAGTAGAAGATGAAAATGTAGCACAGGAGCTGCGTTTAAATATTGAATATGAAAACCTCAAGGGCGTTGCCGGTGTTTATTACACAGAAGTAGATTTAGATAATGACACAGTGGGTTTGGTTAATATAGCACCCGCGACTTTGGGCGTGCCGGGTTCACTATTACCTTTTTATCCGGCCAATATCGAAGTCGATGTTGCAAGCCCGGCTGAGCAAACTGTTGTGAACGCAGCTTTTTTTACTGAATGGGATTTTAAGCTGCATTCTTCTTGGAGGCTTTCGGCAGGGTTTCGATATGATAGTGAAGAAAAAGATTTTATTTCCAATACGCAAAATACCTTGAGAGAGGGCAGTGAACTGCCCGATCCTGCTGAAGCGGGCGCACTCTCAGAAATGCTCGCTCCGGGAAGCGGGGCTGCTGTAACGGCGGGGGTGACGCAAGTAAATGCCGGTTTAATGCGGTTTTTAGTTCCCACGGATAACTCGAAAGAAGACACGCGTTACGAAGCCTTTTTACCCAAGCTTGGTTTGAGTTATTTTTTTAATCCAGATGTGTCGCTTGGTTTAATGGCCAAGCGAGGTTATCGTGCAGGTGGTGTCGATATCAGTTTAGCTGCGCAACGCAGTGAGTACGAGCCGGAGTATCTTGATAATCTTGAGTTGTCCTTCCGTTCACGATTTTACGACAATAAATTAACTGTTAATGCGAATGCCTATTGGGGTGACTGGACGGACCAGCAGGTTAATAACTGCCCCATGGGGCCTTTGTCGTGTTTTACATTAAATGCGGGAGAGTCGGAGATTCGGGGTCTTGAGCTTGATATTCGTTATGCACTTAATTCGAATTTCGGCTTGTTCGCTAGCGCAGGTCACTCGGAAACAGAATTTATCGATTTTGTTGATGGGGATAATGATTTTTCAGGCAACGAATTTGCCTTCTCGCCTAAAAAGTCTTATGCAGCAGGTATGTCTTATCGTGCAAATCCTGCGTGGTCTTTTACAGGCAGCGTTAATTATCAAGGCCAGTCTTGGGGAGATTTTGAAAACGAAACACTTTTAAACAGTCGCTTATTATTGAATTTAAATGTTCGTTACCAGTATGAAAATTGGTTGCTGACGCTTTACGGTAAAAATGTTACCGATGATTTGTACCTAACTTCTAGTAATCTTGGCTTGGATGATCAGTCGCGTATCGTGCGCGTGGGTCCGCCGCGGGAGCTTGGGCTAAAACTTCAGTACTCCCTGTAGAATCCCCCACAATAACAACAATTATGCTCCAACTATTAATGCGCCTTACGGCGCATTTTTTTATCGATTTTTTGCGCGAATTTATTTTAATTATTTACCGATTCTTCCACCGCGAACAGCACTCCTAGTCGTGTCATCTTTATGTAATTGAAAATAATAATGATTTGCATTAATATTTGCGAAAATTGATGCCAAAGAGGTACCTCGCCGTGTTAACAGCAAAACAATCATTTGTATTAGTTAACTGTTTTTGTTTATTTTTTTCTTTGCAAGTCACCGGTACATTTGCACAAAACAGTCTGTCTGGCACCTCGGATTCGCCCCTTGTTGAAGAGACTGTTCTAATCACCGGTCGCGCGCAGAGCCTTTATCGAACCGGAGAAACCACGACCGGGAAATTGCCCACCGAACCGCTCGACTCCAGTCAGCTTATTACGAGCATCAACGAAGCATTAATTCGCGACCAAGGTGCACGTGATGCTCAGGATCTCTATCGCAATATATCGGGCGTTAGCTTTTTTAGTTACGCGGGCGTAACGGCGCGAGGCTTTCGGCAAGAAGGTATATTTTTTGACGGCTTGCGCGGGGACCCTTATGTAGGTTTTAACGTACCGCAATTATTTAATATTGAACGCGTCGATTTTTTAAAAGGTCCGGCAGGTATGCTATACGGGCCTGGTGCTCCAGGTGGTGTATTTAATTATGTCACGAAGAAACCGTCGCGAGATTTTTACGCGCGTAGCAAGGCGATATTGGGTGATAATTCGCGTGTTGGAGGTTCAGCAGAAATAAATGGTGCATTGCCAGTAGATGGTCTGGCTGGTCGCGTTGGCATTTTTTATGAGGATCAAGAAACCACGCGCTTTAACTCGGAACGCGAAACAGGCATCTACGATTTAGGATTTTCTGCCGATTTAAATTTTGCCACCTTGATTTTGCAGGCTACGCGCTATGAACAGGATCAACCTGGTAATAGATTGCGCGGCGTACCTCATGATGAAAATGGAAAATTTATTACGGATATTCGTTGGAACCATAACGAGCCAGGCGATTTTTTAAACCTCGAATCCGATAATGTGCAAGCGATACTAAAAAGTAATGGCGACACCAGTGTAAGCTGGGATATCACATTGCGAAAAACAGAAAGTGAACAAGAGCAAAAATATCATGAACCGCGTACACCCGTTGATATTAATGGAGACGATACTCCGGATTTAATGTTTCGTGAATTTAGAGACCAGTTGAGAGAAGAGGAAAATTTGACGCTTGGTGCAAATCTGACGTGGGATGCCGATTTTGATATCTGGCAAAATCGTTTGATGGTCGGATACGAATTTTTTGACGGAGAAGAATATGCTTTACTAGGTGCAGCGCGTGTCAATAGTGATATGGTACAGCGCTACCTAACAGGCATGGCGTTGGCGAGTGATATAGGGCCTTTAAGTATCCTCAATCCTGAATACGGCCAAAGTGACTATAGAAATTATGACGTCATATTTCGTGCGCCGCGTCTAACCGAACAAACACGCTCGGGATTTTATTTACTTAATGAAGTTACCATTGGAAAATTTATTGCTGTTGCGGGGCTGCGGTTCGATGAATTTGAAGACGAATTTGATGGTGATTTAACAGATGAAGAAGGGCCTGACTCCTTTGATGACGATAAGTTGACGGGCCGTTTTGGTTTAATATATAAAATTAATGATGAAGCGTCTTTATTTGCGCAATGGGCTGACAGCTATGAACCGCAAGCGATTGATAGCCAAGCGCCAGCTCGCGGTGGTCCCTTTGACCCCCAAACCGGGACAATATACGAAACGGGTTTAAAAACAGAATTGTTTGGTGGGCGAATTCAAACCAGCGCCTCAATTTACGAAATTACACGTGAAAATATTCTTCAAGCTGATCCTAATCAAAGCGATGACGAAGATCGTTTAATTGCATTTGGAGAAGTAAGCAGTAACGGCCTTGAGCTAGATTTGGTCGCCGACTTGACACCAAATTGGGTTTTTACCGCTGCTTGGGCATATAACAAAACGTTGATTACGCAATTATTTGAAAAGGAAGATGGCAGTACAAGCGAGTTTAGAAATAGTAACAAAGGCCAATTCGCGAATGCCCCGAAACATCAATTTGGTTTTTGGACTCGTTATCAAGTACAAAGCATTAATACCGCTTTTGCCATGGGTGGTGATTTTGTTAGTGATCGCATCAGTTTAAGTGGTAAAAAAGTTCCTGAATATTTTGTTTTCGACGCGTCGATTATCTGGGAGCCGGGCCCGGTCGATGTGTTGTTAAGAATCAATAATTTATTCGACCGAGAATATGCTGCATCGGGCTTTTTAGAGCGAACAGGGCACTTTCCGGGAGAACAGCGTGCAGTTTTCGTAGAAGTGTCTAAAGAGTGGCATTAAGGTTTGATCCAATCAGAAGTTCAAGCAACAACGGCGCACTCTACAGTTAAAACAAAAAGCCAGCGTAAAAAACTTTATGCGCTCCATACTTGGGTTGGTTTTCACTTAGCGGCCATTATGTCGTTAGTGCTATTTACTGGCACCTTCGCTGTTATTTCCAACGAAATCGATTGGCTAATTCAAAAAGATATGCGCGTAAGCCCTGGGGAACAAAAAGTTTCTTGGAGCACAATGGAAAATGCACTGAGACGCCATAGTCCCGGTGACGCTATTGTTTCAATTTATTCAATGAAGAGCGATTACTTTGCTTATCGCGCGCGTATGATTGATGAGTATGGACGTAATTATTTTTTGCATATCAATCAATGGACGGGAGAAGTGACGGGTTCGTCGAGCCCACTGGTCGTTCAGCGCTTTTTTCGTGATATTCATCGCTATATGTTTATGCCGAATGTTATTGGTTTGCCACTGGTAACATCAATGGCGTTTATCTTGCTGATATCACTTTATACAGGTCTTAAAACAACACGCAAATGGCGCACAGCGGCTACACGTATTCGTTTTGAAAAGGGTGTGCGGGTTGCTATCGGCGATGGACATAAGGCGTTTGGTCTTTGGTCCAGTTGGTTTATTATTTTAATGATTATCACTGGGATTTGGTATTTATTTGAGTTTGGCGCCGCGCTTACAAAAAATAGATTAGAGCCACCACGAGCGACTTTATCAGCGGAAAGAATTCAAGCAGCGGGTACGGTTTTAAATGATCTTGGTTTGGATGAGGTCGTTGCTGCTGCAAAAAAAGCGTATCCAGAACTTGATCCGCGAGTCGTGTATTTTCCATTTAATGTGAAAGCCGGTTTTGAAGTGCATGGACGAAATAATAATATATTTATTAGAGATAGGGCCAATAAAGTTTATGTCGATCCGGTGGATGGCAGCATTCTTAAAGTGCAAAAAGCCAGTGATATTTCTTTGGTTGCATTTATAAACGAACTAGCGGACCCCTTGCATTTTGGATATTTTGGCGGTCTTCCGGTTAAAATTATTTGGTTTGTTTTTGGTTTAATGCTAACAGCTTTATCTGTTAGCGGCGTTTGGCTGACATGGAAACGTCTGCGCACGATGTCTATATCAAAAGTGCAAATAGCGACGATGCCAATTTTAATCGTGATGATAGCTTTTGGATTTGTTTGGTATCAGCGCGTCACTGGGCCGACTCCGCCAAATTTAGAAATTGAATTTGCAGAGCACACAATCCAAGGTTTAAAGGCTAAGCTCGTTGTTGCTTTAGATAAAGCCGGCCAACCAACGGGTACCTTGCGTTTATTAATCTCATCCGACCACGGTCGACCAAATTTGAAACAGGTAATATTTTTTGGTGAGAAGCAAGAGGAACTGGCAAGCAAAAAGCTAAGTCGTTTAGATCGAAGAATCGAGATAAGAACTAAAATAGATGGTTTTCAACTAAAAAATATGGATGCTCTGAATGTGTCATTTGTTTTTAATACCAATGAATTAAAAGAAATTCACTGGCCAATGAATTTCCTCTGATTGTGGGTATACTCTATTAGCAACAAATAATTCATTGCTTTTCCTTCGTATATTATCTCTCTATCTGTTTTGTTAATTTTTCCTTAAAGCCTTCAATAATAAAATCTTCCCGTAAAATAATAATTGCTGCTTCATATTTAATTGTAAAAATAACTATATAGTTATTTTTCAAATTCACCAATTCTTGTGATTTATAAAAATCAGTTTATCGATTAAGGTTTGTGTTGATCTTTGATAAGGAAATACATTTCATTTATTGACGCATGTAAAACTATGTTTGGCTTACGAGTTTGTTGGTTATTAAAATAATAACGAGTTAAATAGATATTCGCGCAGCAAGCAATAAGAGAGTTCGTGAAGGGCTCCATTTCTGAGTGCCACCGTAAATTCACAATATTGGAGAAGACAGAAATGAAAATATATTACACTCGCATCACAGCTTTGCTTCTGGCAGTTGGGCTGTGTTTGCAATCTGGATTGACGCTTGCGCAATCAGAAACGAAGCAATCGAGCGACGCAACCAGCGTTAGTGCATCTAATAGCGTCCCGGATAAAGCCAAGAAAGGTGCAAATAAAGGTAAGAAAGCCAAACGTTCACACAAAGTTGGTCCCCGCTTAAAGAGAATGCTTCGCGGAGCCGGTGACGAAGCCATCAGCGTTATGATTGCTGCCGAGGTGCCGTACACAGGGTTTCATGCAAAGCCCTTGCCTCGCGAAAGCATTGTGATGACTAAAGGTGATATGCGTAGAAGCAATGAGGAGCGCATCGAAAGGATCGTTGGACCAAAAACCAAGGCGCTTTTGCGGCGTATCAAAAATTTGGACCCCGACGCGAAGCGCATTACGCGGCACAGAATTTCAGCCACATTGACTCGCGCGCAGCTGCGAAAAGTTGCGAAATGGAAGGCAGTACGACGGATTGAAGCTGGCCTCAAGGCAGTACCCGACCTCGCGTCAGCTCGCGTTGCCAGCCATGTTAATGAAGTTCATGACTTTCTGTTTTACAAAGGTGAGGGCGTAAAGCTGGCGCAAGTCGAGGTTTATGGCAAGGTAAACCTTAATAACTGGTATTTACATGAAGACTATATTACACAAGGGCCTTCGTCTTCCTGCTCTGGATTTAATCATGCGAGCCAAGTCGCCGGCGTTATGGTCAGCCAACATTGGAGCGACAAAGGATTTGCGCCGGACGCAGAACTCTTTGCCGCCGGCCGCTGTGGTGTTGGAGAAGGTAACAACATTGATATGCAAATTCTTGTGGATGAGACCCAACTCGCGCTTAATTGGGGTGCCGATGTCGTAAACATGAGCTATGGCAACGAGTACGCTACAGGCGACTTGAATGGGTTTGACCAAGCTTACGATGAGTTCGCTATGGATTATTGGCGCGCGCTTGTTACATCTTCTGGCAATAACGGCGAAACTTCCTGTCACGGCGCACCTCCTGGCGGTTGGGTGGGTAGCCCCGGTAAGGGCTACAATGTCATCACAGTAGGCGCTTATGATGACACCACAAGTACTGACAAAATGTGGAAGTGTTCGGCGTGGAACGGCCCAAACTCGGCCAATTCCGATCGAGTTAAGCCTGAAATCGTAGCTCCAGGTAAGTCAATCCGCACCACCAGTGGTACTGGAAACAGTTTTGCCACGGTTACAGGCACAAGCTTTGCGACCCCCCAGGTTACCGCTACTGCGGGCTTGATGATCGAAGCCGATTCATCTCTAACCTATTGGCCTGAGGCTATACGTGCCATTTTGGTAGCTACTGCCCGGCGCGTAGATGGCAGTGACGGAACACCACCTCGCGCTGATGACAAGGCGGGCTTTGGGCGTCTAGATTCTACACAAGCTGTTTTAAGCGCTGAAGCGCCTTTGTGGGAAGGCGCTTGGGTTGGTTGTGGCGAATCTTGGCAAATACAGAAGTGGGTACTTGGGGGGCAACGCGTGCGGGTTGTCGCAAGTTGGTTTACGGACCCGGACTACAGCGGCTATTTCGACAGGCCATCTGAGGATATTAGCTTAGAGGTGCGCAACCCAGCTAATACTGTCGTGGGTACTTCCGATTTTGACGATAACACGGTGGAGGTCGTCGACTTCGTGGGGCAGTGGGGCAGCACCGGTTTTCACACATATAAGGTAAGCGTCGATGCATGTCATACCAGCTCGACCGGCCGTTATGTAGCGATTGCTTGGTGGGTCGAGTAACTGTTGCAGAGGTGCTCAAGCGGCCCGATGTTCACTCGGGCCGTTTTGTAAATGGCGCAGTAGCTATTTGCTGGTCTTCGTAACTGTTACCACTTGACTAATAGACTCCCTTCCCTCCAATCGAGTTAACTCGGGCTCTTCCAGCCAAGTTGAGAAGATTAGATGGGATATCGAAGTTTGAGACACTGGGTTTATAAAGAAAGACAAAAATTTGCTATAAAAGCGCATCGTATAGTTTGCAAGATATTCGAATAACACGTCACGTTTGCGTTGCGCCAGTGGATACGAAAAAAATTTATATAAAAAACTTAGCCATTCTAATTTCACTACTGATTATAAGCGTGTCGCTATTTTCATGTGGTGGGCAAGATCTGCTGCCGCCCGACGAAAACTCAAGGCCAAATGAAAATCCTGGAGGTATGCCTAATACCAATCCAGACGGAAATATGAACCCCGATGGCAATATGAATCCGGATGGCAATATGCCGGACCCTCCCGTAGATAATAATCCCAACCCGAACGGCGAGGGCGGTTCTGGAGAAACGGAATTAATTCCCGAAAATAAAATTAAGCCCAATATTTTAATTTTTATGGCGGACGATCTGACCTATACCGATATCGGTCCCTACGGCAGCAAAGATGTTAAAACACCAAATCTGGATGAATTTGCGCAGCAATCACTAAAGTTTAATTATGCGTTTGATACCGCTGCAATGTGTGCACCTACACGTATGGCACTTTATTCGGGCTTGCAGCCGGTGCGCAACGGCGGTCATCCGAACCACAGTCGCTCGTATGATGATGTGCGCAGTATGCCAAATTATTTGCGACCTCTCGGCTATCGTGTTGGGATAATTGGTAAACGTCACGAGTCGCCGCAAAAAAATTACAGCTTTGAATATTTGGGTGGTAAGCATTCGGCAAATGCAGCTAAAAATAGCGACACGCTTGATATGAAACTCGCCGAAAATTTTATTCGCGAAACAGATGGTCCCTGGGCCTTGGTATTGTCGAGTTTACAACCGCATCAACCCTGGAATAAAGGCAATGCTAATCAATACGATGCTAAAAAAATTACCGTGCCACCAGACCTGGTCGATACAGCAGAAACACGATCGGCATTAACAAAATATTATGCCGAAATTACATTTATGGATAATTTGTTTGGCAGAGCGTTACAACTTTTGCGCGAATATAACCAAGAAGAAAATACCTTGGTACTTTTTTTAACGGAGCAGGGCTCAAACTTTCCTTTTGCTAAATGGACTTTATACGATGCCGGTCAGCGTGCCGGCATATTAGCGCGTTGGCCAGGTGTTATTAGCGAAAATACGGAAACTGATGCGATGGTGCAATACGTCGATATACTGCCTACCCTTATGCAAGCTGCGGGTCTTAAAATGGATTTTGATCTCGATGGTAAAAGCTTTTTGCCGGTATTGGTTAAGCCGGAATCTGAACACCGCGAATACGCCTACGGCGTGCAAACTACAAAAGGCATAATCTCTGGCTCAAATAGTTATGCGATAAGATCGATAAGAAGTAAGGACTATCGCTTTATTTGGAACTTGGATCATAACGCGCGTTTTTCCAACATCGTTACCGCCGGAACAAGTCCCTATAATATTTTTAGTTCGTGGAAAAAACGTGCCCAGCAAGGTGATGCTTGGGCACAAGAGAGGTCTGATCTGTATGTAAAAAGACCCGAATTTGAACTTTACGATATGCGCAATTCTCGTTATGAGTTTGAAAATCTGGCCGATGATCCAAGCTTTGCAGAGATAAAAGATGAAATGTTTACCGCGCTTAAGGCTTGGATGGAACAGCAGGGCGATGAAGGTAAGCAGACGGAGGCTTCTGCCAACTCACGCACGCGGGATGCTGATCAGCGGCTCTTTCCAATTGGTATTCCAAAGGGCGGTACGGAACTCGATATCGTTTTGTAATTGCAGTGGCGGCAAATTTCTTTTCGTATCGAAAAGATAGGTTGAGGGAATTAAACTCGTTTATTTGTCTGGGCGTTTTTTAGAACGGTTGTTTGGCTCTTGACGGATTGTATTCGAAATTGCGAATTGCGTTACACATCACCTCTCCTCTCATTGTTAATCAATTTTTTTGTTAAAAAAATGATTAATACGCCATATATTTGAATGTAAATATAGCGACTTAGCACTTTCTTCAAATTCACCAATTCTTGTGATTTTTAAAACCCAGTTTTTCGATTAAGGTTTTCATTATCCCCAAAATTGGGGACAAGGCTTCATTTTAATGAGGCTTAAAATTTCTGTTTTGGTTGAAATTTTCATTAGCTCTTCAAGAAAATAACCTGTTAATAAAAATAATAGGCGGGTTAAGCAGTTCGTTCGCATTCAATGCGACTCTTAGGCTCATAGACGAGCCCTTCCTGTGTGCCACTCTAAAACACAACTTGGGAGAAAACCAAAATGAAAAGAACTTACACTTGTCTTGCAGCCTTACTTCTGGTCATAGGGCTGTGTTTGCAAGCTGGATCTGCGCATGCGCAGCCAGCGGAAATAAAGTCGAATGACTCGGCTAACAGCAGTGAAGCCAAGGCCAACGGTAAAAGCAAAAATAAAGGCGCCAAGAAAAAAAAGAGCACTAAACGTTCACACAAAGTCGGACCCCGACTAAAGAAAATGCTTCGAGGTAGCGGTGATGAAGTTATCAGAGTGATGATCGCGGCGGAAGTGCCGGCCACCGGATTTCAAGAAAAGCCCTTACCTCGTGAAAGTATTGTTATGACGCCTCGCGATATGCAGCGGAGTAATGTGGAGCGCATTGAAAGGCTTGTCGGGCCAAAAACCAAGGCGCTTTTGCGACGCATTCAGCGTTTAGATCCGGAGGCGAAACGTATCGCTCGGCATAGAATCTCAGCCACGCTTACACGCGCGCAGCTGCGAAAAGTGGCCAAGTGGAAGGCTGTGCGTCGAGTTGAAGCCAGCCGTTTAGCAGTGCCTAATCTCGCATCAGCGCGCGTTGCCGGTCACGTTGATGATGTTCACGATTTGATGTTCTTCAAAGGTGATGGCGTAAGGCTCGCGCAGGTGGAGGTGTATGGCCAGGTAAATGGCAGCCACTCGTTTTTAGACGATTCTGCCATCACACAAGGGTCTTCGTCGGCTTGTAATGGTAATAACCATGCGACCCAGGTAGCGGGTGTTATGCTCAGTCGGCACTGGGATGATAGAGGGTTTGCACCGAACGCAGAACTCTTTGCAGCGGGTCGCTGCGGAGTAACAGTGGGCGGTAACAACGACATGCAAATCCTTGTGGATGAGACCCAGACAGCACTTAACTGGGGAGCGGATGCCGTGAACATGAGCTATGGAGACAATATCAGGTCAGGTGATCTGAATGGATTTGACCAAGCCTATGATGAGTTTGCTATGGATTACTGGCGCACGCTTGTTACATCCGCGGGCAATAATGGCTCTACTTCTTGTCATGGAGCTCCAGCCGGTGGCTGGGTGACTAGCCCCGGTAAGGGTTACAACATCATTACGGTTGGTGCATACGACGACACGAAGAGTACCCACTCAATGTGGAATTGCTCTTCGTGGAACGGGCCAAACTCGACCAATTCAGACAGAGTAAAGCCAGAGATCGTAGCTCCTGGGGTATTTATTCGGACGACTACCGGCACTGGAAACGGTTTTTTCAAGGCCTCTGGTACCAGCTTTGCCACCCCGCAAGTGACGGCCACTGCCGGCTTGATGATCGAAGCCAATTCGACATTGACGTATTGGCCTGAAGCTATACGTGCCATTTTAGTGGCAACAGCTCGCCCCGTCGATGGCAGTGATGGGACGCCGCCTCACGCAGATGCCAAAGCTGGTTTTGGTCGATTAGATTCAGAGCGAGCCGTGGTCGGTGCACTCAACCCGCTATGGGAGGGCACTTGGGTTGGTTGCGGTGCTTCTTGGCAGGTACAACGGTGGGTGGTCGCAGGGCAGCGTGTGCGGGTGGCCGCGAGTTGGTTTACCGATCCAGACTATAGCAATTATTTCGACAGACCGTCTGAGGATATAAGCCTAGAAGTGCGAAATGCAGCTAACAATGTTATGGGTACCTCTGATTTCGACGACAACACGGTGGAGGTTGTCGATTTCGTAGCTCCTGCAAGTGGTTTTCATACCTTCGAGGTCGATGTAGATGCTTGTCACACCAGCACTACTGGCCGTTATGTGTCACTTGCTTGGTGGATTGACTAAGAAACTCGGAAATACTTATGCAGCAAAACAGTCCGAGGTTCACTCGGGCTGCTTTCTCAATAGCTGAAATGAGGCCGGGTGAGTGCTTTAATCGCTTAATTTAACCAATTAATACGCTGCTTAATTGAGAGTCACATTTAGCTGGTGTGAGAGAATTTTTGCGTTAAAAATTTGGCGAGAAGGAAAGCATATTAAAGCGTTTTTTTAGCGCCAGTAAAGCAAGGCTTTTAGTGCACCAGTGAACTCTAAGAAATTGCGTTCTATCACAAATCTAATCATGCCGCGGCAAAGAGGCGCTTTTTCTGAAGCCTTTCGTTATACGGGCTAGTAACATGTATTTAATCCACATTGGTTTAACGGTGTGGCCTGTTGACAGAAAAAATAACGTATTTTTTATACGTATTTTTTTTCGGTCAAGCATACGGTTAGCGAGTATAACGATGAATAAAAAACTCCTTACACCGTTTCTATTGTTATCGATATTCGCCGGCTGCACGGGCGAGCCTATTAGTGGAAACGGTAATCAAACCAGTTTCGAAGCCCGAAATTATAACGGCGACATAAATAAAGGTTTCGACTATTGGATTCAGGCGCACTGCCACGAATGCCATGGTACTGATATGAACCAGGGGCTGAGTCCAATAGACCCTCGAGACTTGCAAAAAACCGATCTTGACAATTTAGTCAGTTATATCGCCGAAACCATGCCCAAGGCCTATGGCATAGAAAAATGTGACCGAGAGTGCGCAAAACACACGGCACAATTTATGATGGCTTGGGTTGATGGCAGTGCCAAAATTGAAACGCCGGCGGGGGAGGTGGGTTCTACACTTTCCTGTTCCTCCGATTCTCCTGTCGAAAGGCCCGAGTTAATTCGTTTAAGTCCAACAGAATTTGCCAATTCAACTAAAGATTTGCTTCAGCTCGATACATTACCGGATATCGGTAATTTAAGTTCCGAGGAACGCAGCGATGGTTTTCTATTTTCTGAGCGAATCACTGTCGAATATTCTGAAGCTTATTCGGTTTCAGCTTCGCAAGTCGCCGCTGATTTTATCGCGAATTATGAAAACTTCTCGGGTTGTTCGCTGCCTGTAAATGAAACCGCCGGTGCTAATACTTGTGCAGAATCTTTTGTTGTTCAGCTTGCCGAAAGAGCTTTTAAAATTCCGCCAAACAGCGATGTGATTCAATCAGTTAGTGCTGCGTTTAATGATGAGTTGCAAGCCGGGGACCTTGCAACGGCCATCGCGGCATCAATCGAGCTTATCTTGCAGTCGCCGTTTTTTCTCTATCGACCGGCAGGGCCCATTGCTAGCTCCGTTTCAAACCAGCGCGCTGATCAATACCTCAATGCGAGTCGCTTGTCTTATTTGCTCACGGGTAGCCTGCCAGATGATGCGCTTTGGTCGGATGCAAAAAATGGCACGCTGACAAATACGAGCCTGTTAGAACACGCTGAGCGTATTTTGCAATCAGACAAAGCAAGGGACCACCTGACGCGAGAGTTTTTGGGGCGTTGGTTTAAAGTTAAAAATGCCTCTCCTACCCGTGGCGATATGGATTTCGACGAGCTGCGAGCATTGTCAGATGATGCTCTGGTATTTATTCGCAATACAGCGTGGGGCCAAGAGGGCGGACTTGTAAACTTGATGACGCGCCAGGCGCTTGGCAGTGCCAACACTGGCCGCTTAACGGAAGATCCCGACCGCTTCGGCATTATGACTCAGCCTGCTTGGATGGTGAATTACGGCCTTGCCGATCGTACTAACCCCATAATGCGCGGGGTGTTTTTTGCAGAAAATCTTTTGTGTCGCACGGTTCCAGCTTTTGATGGTGACGTTGAATTTCCCGAGCCACAAAAAGGTTTGAGTTTGCGAGACCGCCTCGAAGAACATCGCACTAATCCTGTTTGTGCGAGTTGCCATGCACTGTTTGATCCGATGGGTTTGGCGTTTGAAAACTTTGATCAATACGGAAATATGCGTACTACAGATGAAGGCAATATTATCGATGCATCCGGTGTATTTTTAACTGACGGTGAAAAGTACTCCTTCACTACTCTGCCAGAATTAATGAATTTTGTTGCGAACTCCGAAGAGCTGCGTTACTGCACGATGAAAAACTGGATGGCTTATGCGTACCGCGATGAAATTCACCCACAGCTAAGTTGTGAAGAAAAACAGCTCGCGCAGTCTCTGGCTCTCGATTCGGGCTTTGAAAAAATGATCCTTAATATGCTTACCCAAACGGCATTTTTTCGATAGGGGGGGAACAGATTATGAGTATGAAATTAAGTCCTGACCTTCCTATTAGCCGCCGCGCACTCGGTAAATTATCAACTGCGGGCTTTTTGACGCTCGCGTGTCCGTTTAACCGCATCTATGCACAAAATCTAGAAACGCAACCCAAGCGCTTTTTTGCCTATATGTCTCCCGGTGGAATGTATCTAAAAAAATGGGCGAAAGCCGGGCCCAACGGCAGCATCGCTTTTGGCCCCGGTGTTCCAGCGCTTGAACCCTATGCCGATCAATTAGTGGTAATTGGCGGTACTAACAATATTGTCGCGCGAAATACTCGTCATCATTTTAATGGCATGGCGACCGCATTAACCGGAGCCAAAAGAGGTCCTGACCCGAAAGAGCCAGCTGACATGCGCTCAATGGATCAATTTATTGCGGATAGGCGCAGTGACGACGTGCCATTTTTTAGTCTTGAAACGGGCTTTCGCACTGTCGATTTTGTTGATGCCAAAACGCGTCTGGTCTATGCCGCAGCTAAATCTCCTAAAACGCCGAACAGGGATCCAGAATCACTATTTAACAAGTTATTTAAAGGTGTTAATGCGGGCGGAGCAGGTGTGCCCTCAAATTCAGACGAAGCTAAAACCCGCGCAAAAAAACTGCGTGTTCTCGATCGTATTCAAGAGCAAATCGGTATTATGAAGCGCGAGCTTGTCGGCGATGATAAAGAAACACTTGATGCACACTTGGACACGATACGACAGCTGGAACAACGTATTGAAAATCAAGTGACAAATTCGGTACCCGGCGCTTGCGAGCCACCGACAATTGGTAATAACCCCGGTAAAATTGAAGAGGCGAATATTCTGATGGATATTACCGCTCAAGCTTTTATTTGCGGTTTAACAAATGTTGCAACGTATCAAATTAATTGGGCCTCACCGCGACTTGTTTATGATTTTCTGCCGGGGCAAGTTGCTTATGGCGAAAAATTTCATCATGAAATTACACATACGGAGCCGATGAACAGCCCTCAGGCAGATACCTTTTTAACCCAGGTCGATGACTTTCATTCCAAGCTCTTTGCCCGCATTCTCAAAGCTTTGCAAGAACGTCCCGAGCCCCACGGCAAAGGCAGTATGTTGGATAATACCGTTATGCTCTGGCTTACACCCATCACCAGGCCGGAAAGCCATTCGCACAAAAATATGCATTGGATGCTCGCAGGAGGGAAGGAGCTAGGTTTATGGGAAACAAATCGTTTCCACAATGTGAACGGCGAGCCGTTGCATAATATGCATGTATCGATTATGCAACGCTTCGGTTTTGACATAAATTCCTTCGGTGCTCCCGAAGCATCGTCGGGGCGATCTTCTGTGCTCGGATAAGCCTAGGCATTTTAACCGAAAATTACTTTGCTTTAGCACAGAATACGTGTAGACCTAATTGCAAATGCGTTTGCGTTTTGGGTATTTGCTTTAATTCGCTGGGGAAGAGTGGCGAATAATTTTGTTGCTTATATTCAAATACACTGCCAACGCATAAACTACGATATTTTAAGTTATTGTTGTCTGCAGCATTTGCCGTGCCTTCTTTTAGCAATACTTCGTTTAAGCAAATTGTAAATTTATCTCCAAACCAATCGTTGAGCCTTTCAGTATAAAGTTCGGTTGTCGACAATTCGGCTGTTTTTAATAATTCGTTAATATGAACGCCGTTTTCATCTAACCATTGTGTTAGCAATATAAAAGCGCTTTCAAAGTAGTGCGCAAATTTTTTATCTTCCGCTAGTCGCTGCATAAAGATATGCGCCGTATTTACATCTGAAGAAAACCACTCTAAATATTCCGCGAGTGCCTCCGCCGTTAAATGTTTTTGCCGGCGCAATAACGCGACTAATGCTTGAAAATGTTGTCGACTGCACACTAATAAGTCGAGCTGCGACAATTCTGGTTGTTCCAACGGCTTTAATAAAACAGGCATCAGTCCATTGCCGAGTAGCTCGCGCAAAGTAAAGCTATACGCGACAGACATATCAGCAAAATGTACAAAAGGTGCATCGGACTGTAATGTGCGATAAAGCTCTTTTGCCAGCGCCTCGCCATTTGGAATGACATCGCAAACACAAAGGCCTGTAACAGCAGAAAGAGAATTATCCGTAAAAGGAAGTTTTATCGCGTCCGCATTTATCGTTCCCAATGTATTCTTATCGGTACTTAACTGTAGGCATGCGCTGTAATCGATATCGCTGCGAATTAATCTCTCCCGCCAAATATTGGGCAGCCATTCTGTCAACTTACCCATGCCTGCACCAATTTCTAATACGATACCGTCATCGCTAGTTGGAGAATATTGTGTGGCAATAGAACCGATCACATCTTTTATTAACGGGTTAAAAGGCTGTCGAATATTTTCCAACGAGTTTAGCTTTGCCAGAAGTTTTTCATTCATTCACAGCTCTGTGATTTGCTAAGGGTCGGAGAGAGCAGCTCAATCAGATAAATTTGTCGCGTACAAAAAGATGTCCCAGTTATCTGACTCATAGCCCACTCGAACGTTAATAAGAAACCGACTATCCGATTTCAACACAGGTGTATTTGCCGTATCACCGAAAGCACTGCTGGTGTGGCTCGCGTCATCGCTGATAAAGACGCCGTTGCCAAAATAGTAAGTGCCGCCAAGAACTCCGGTCAGTGGGGATGATCGTGGAAACTCGTTACCCGCTAACTGCACGCCACCGGTTTCGAAATCTTCGAGCTGGGTGTCTGAATAACCCTCATTGGCAGTGTATGTTTAATGCGAATTGTTAAACTACTACAGCTCTTCGCAAAAGGCGTTGGCCTTGCGGTTAGTACAGCCGATGTCGTCCCAGCGACCATTTAGTTGGCGGCGAATAACGGCACAGTTTTCATCCTGGTTTGGCCCGTAGTAATTGCCGTTGAGGTTGTTGGGTTGCGGTCCTTTGCTTGTTATACCCCAGTTGGCGTAATGGCCGTTGAGCGGCTGTCCGGCGAAGCCGTAGCCCATCCAAAACTCGGTGTTTCTGCGGATCCACCGAAATACCCCCTCATGGGGGCTGCTGTTGTTTGGGCTGAGGTAGGGTATGGCGGGGTCGTGTGCATCTGTGGCGCCAATCCAAGTGTCTCGCACCCCGATGTTGTTGAATATGAAATCGTTCTCTGCCTGCGAGTTGATTTCCACAAGATCCATCCCAAGTAGCAGGCACGAAATGCGCGCCTCCGGCATGGTGGTTAGCTGCGGGCAAAATGCGTAGTTTCTCCCGTCAGTATTGGTTAGCGCTGTGCAAACCGGAAGCGCTTGACAGTCTTCGTCAGCGAACCCGTCACAGTTGTCGTCAACGCCGTCGCAGGCTTCTGGGGCCCCCGGCCAAACACTGGGATCGGTGTCATTGCAATCATTCCCCACCATAAACCCGTCGCCGTCTTGGTCTATTTCTGCACTTACATTTCCGCAGACTGCAGTAGTGAATAATAAAAAAAACAGCCACATGGTAGTGGGCTTCTTGAAGTTAGCATGCCAGGCATTTCGCCTCATATGTGTCCGTGTCATCATCGTTTCTATCACCTGTTCGCGTTCGCGTATATTACGCAGCTTGCCAACACGCAAAAACAAAGCCGGACCGCTTGCTACCCTTGTTAGTTTGCTGATCATTGGAAACTACGCCCATAAGAATATGGTTGTTCATCTGAGAAGATTTAGATAGTGCGAAAAATTCTAGCACTCTTACTAATCATCGCGTTACAACATATGTAGCAATCCATGAACCCATTGTGTAAATACGCTAGGTATTGCTGACTGGGCTCTAAGAGGTATAGGAGGTATAAACCACCTTTTTGCCCTTCTGTTGAGACATCATACCCGAAATTTCCTCACTCGTTTACCATTCAACCCCCTATTTTCTTTTCGCGAAGTTTGGGAAGTTTGGGGTCAGTGCAAAATCTCTTAACGACTTTTAAATGACAACAAAATAAGGATGCTATCTATCTTTAGCTCGTTTATGATCACACATCAAACACCATTATCAAGGAAGATTTATGGCACGCCTACCTCGACTTTGCTTACCAGACATCCCTCAACATATTATTCAACGCGGCACCAATCGTCAGGCCTGTTTTACCTCGGAAAAAGACATGGCGGCTTACATCAGCTGGCTAGATGAGGCTGCAAGTAAATACCATGTAGCGATCCACGCCTGGGTATTGATGACAAACCACGTGCATCTGCTGGCAACACCGACAACACGCGATGGAATTTCAAGAATGATGCAAACGCTAGGCCGGTATTATGTGCGCTATTTCAATCAAGCATATTGCAGAACCGGAACTCTGTGGGAGGGTCGATTTAAGTCATGTGTTGTAGATGCTGAGGCATATTTGTTGAAATGTCAGCGCTACATCGAATTAAATCCCGTTAGAGCAGGCATGGTTAGTTTTCCTCAGGAGTACAAATGGTCTAGCTATCGTGCTAACGGAATTGGCAGACCGATAAAACCCTGGACACCACACCCTACTTATTTGGCACTGGGCCCGACGACCCAAAAGCGCACTGAAGCATACCGGACTTTATTTTTAGGGCAGATTGACGTCAAAGTTATCGATGAAATACGCACCGCCTCTAATCAGGGAATGGCGTTGGGAGATGACCGCTTCAAGGAGCAAATAGAAGCCCTATCAGGGAGACGAGTCCGCCCCTTGAAACGGGGTCCGAAAGTCGATAAATAAAAGGGTAAGTTTTTACACTGACCCCAAATTTCCTGTGACGCATCTGCGCCGCAACGAGCGGTGGACAAACACCCAGATGATAAGCAGTTGTTACGGGTAGACAAGCACGCTATTTTTATTCTCCGTCCAACGTGAGTTAAACTCGCAAACCAATTTAAGTCTTAGCAGAAGTAATCATGACAGATCATAGACGTAAGTATTCCAGTGAACTTTTAGATGGTCCTACCAAAGCGCCCGGACGCTCAATGTTGCGAGCAACAGGATTCACCGATGAAGATTTCGAAAAACCGCAGGTTGGCATCGCGTCCACTTGGGCGACTGTTACGCCCTGCAATATGCATATCAATGAACTGGCTGAAGCATCGCGACTTGCTGTGGATGAGGCGGGTGCGAAAGCGTTGCTCTTCAACACCATCACGATCTCGGATGGTATCGCCAATGGCTATGAGGGCATGAAGTATTCCCTGGTTTCGCGAGAAGTTATTGCCGATTCCATCGAGACGGTAGCCGGTTGCGAGGCCTTCGACGGACTCGTAGCGATTGGCGGCTGCGATAAAAATATGCCGGGTTGTATGATCGGGCTCGCGCGTCTCAATCGACCCTCGATATTCGTTTACGGTGGCACAATAAGACCCGGTAAAAACCACACTGACCTGATTTCAGTTTTTGAAGCCGTGGGCCAGTACGCCAAAGGTGATATTCCCTTAACGGACTTGCATGAGGTAGAACGCACCGCATTGCCTGGTCCGGGGTCCTGTGGTGGTATGTACACCGCAAACACCATGGCTTCCGCTATCGAAGCGATGGGCATGAGCCTGCCCGGCAGCTCTGCCCAAGACGCGGTATCAGAGGAAAAACTTCAAGATTGCCGCAATGCAGCCGCTGCCGTCGTTGAGCTTTTAGATAAAGATATCAAGCCAACGGATATTATGACGCGCAAGGCTTTTGAAAATGCCATTACCGTCGTGATCGCGCTCGGCGGTTCCACCAATGCTGTTTTGCATCTACTCGCTATGGCGAGTGCAATCGGAGTTGAGTTATCGCTTGATGACTTTTCCGAAATTGGCAAACGCGTGCCCGTGCTTGCCGATTTAAGACCGAGTGGTCGCTTTATGATGTCTGAGCTGGTGCAGATCGGTGGCATTTTACCGCTGATGAAACGCTTGCTTGATAAGGGTCTTTTGCACGGCGATTGTTTGACTGTGAGCGGCAAAACCGTGGCCGAGAATTTGGCTGAGGTCGAAGATTATCCCGAAGGGCAGGAAATTATTCGTGATTTTGATAAGCCATATAAAGCCGATAGCCACTTGAGAATATTGCGTGGCAATCTTGCTCCCGATGGCGCTGTGGCAAAAATAAGCGGCAAAGAAGGCGAATTTTTCAAGGGTACCGCCAGAGTTTATCATTCTGAAAACGAAACTTACCAAGCTATTCTTGCCGGTGACGTTGTCTCAGGTGACGTGTTGGTTATCCGCTACGAAGGTCCTAAAGGAGGCCCTGGGATGCAGGAAATGCTGAGCCCGACTTCAGCAATTATGGGCCGCGGTTTAGGCAAAGAAGTTGCGCTTATTACCGACGGTAGATTCTCTGGTGGTAGTCACGGTTTTGTCGTGGGCCACGTTGCCCCGGAAGCAGCAGAAGGTGGCCCAATTGCTCTGGTTGAGGACGGTGATCAAATCACTATCGATGCAGTAAACAACCAAATCACCTTGCACGTTGACGATGCCGAACTCAAGCGCCGCCGCGCTGGCTGGAAAGCACCTGAACAGCGCTATAAACGCGGCGTATTAGCAAAATTTGCCAAGCTGGTGGGCTCTGCATCTGAGGGTGCCGTAACTGACGATTTTAAGTAACAAGCAAGCCGGCAGCGACTAAGTCATAGTCGCTGTTTAAATCATTTACGAAAAAATATATTTTTAATTGTCGATATACTGGTGCCCTTTCAAAACAACTCTACGAACAATAAATTCGTTGTTGTTTCCAAGGCGATTGTTTAGCAGCTCGATAAAAAATTTATTGGCTTTTTTATTGCCTTTTCTCCATTCAATCGGCATGGTGAGCGAGTATAATTTACAATCACTTGTCGCTTTTAGGTTCCGTCCCGAATTTTGATCTCCCTCGTTGCCAGAGTAACTATCTCTGTTGCGAGCCCATGTTGTGTTATTACCGACTGTCGCTTCGTTTTCGCCGGGAACAATTATACGCACGCCAAAATCAATAGAATTTGATTTTACTTCGGCGTAAATATCCAGGCCTTCCATATTAAATAAGCCAGGTTTACCGCCTGCCCGTGGGGGAATTATTTTATAACCGGTAAAGGGTTTACCATTGCTGTAACTGATACCTTTTCCTCCTTGAGTATTAATAACGGCGAGTTTTGCTTGTGGATCCCATAACTCGCCCAGTATCCACTCATTGCTTAGGCGAATACTGCGGTTATTTGCTGCTGGAAGCTCGCCGCCATCAAAAAGCACTAAGTCGTTTTCTTCGACTTGAGACATGCCACTGCAATCACTTGGGACAGGGGCGATAGTGGGGACATTTATTGGGCGGGAGCCCATCGGCCCATATATTATAATGCCCTGAACACTGGCTTGATCTGTTGAAGGGATAAATTCTAAACTCAGCGAGCCGTCGCTAAGATTAATTTCCTCGATTAAAATACGATGTGCGGTATCGTGACCCGCGGCAAGCAAAGGATCGAAATCCGTTAATATCTGCTCTCCTTCTGCCAAAACACTAAAAGCGCGCTTACCTGCTTCTGAAGTAAAAACTGTTTCGGCTAGGAATAGCTCGATAGAATACACTCCGCTTGTTAGCGGGAAGTCATAACTAAAAACGCCGCGCCGCTCGGTTTTAAAAATAACGTCGTCGTCAGTGTTCGCAATTTCATCTTCGGTCGATTCGTTAGAGCCACCTGTATAATAATTATCTTTTTCAAAGGCTGTCCCATCTGTAGCTAAGTAGCTTTCGCCACCCGAATTTATCGCATAAATAACAACACCGCTTGGACGACCGGAACTCGAGGAGCTGGAGGAACTTGAAGAGCTAGAGGAGCTGCTTGAGCTCGACGACGAGCTACTGGCTGATGTGCTACTCGAACTGGATGACGAGGATGAACTGGTAGGACTCTCGGAATTTTCAGTATTCTCTCCTACGCAACCAATAAAGCAGCAGAGTATGCAGGCTCCACATATAGTCTTAACGTAATTAAGCATTAATCACCCTCATTGCTCTACTAGATCGACATTGGCGTATTCTAGCCGACTAGTTCAAATATACATTGATGGAGTTTATTGTTTTAGAATTTATTTATTGAATTAAAGGGGTCAAAGCCATTACTGTCCCACAAAAACTGAGAGGCAGGGATTGGGAGTTGTTTTCAAGACCGTCGCGCGCGGGAAACCGCCAAGGAAGGTGGAAATACTGAAAGTGCATGGAGCACTCTTTCAGTGATCGCGCGATCGAGCCTAC
>JANQJB010000093.1 GCA_028281865.1 Marinagarivorans sp. | reverse complement strand
TGTCCTGCGACCGCCGTCTTTAGTGGCTTCAAAACTATCGATTAATGCTTGTACGTCTTTTGCCTGTTGCATCAGTATGGCATCGCGATGATTACCTTTTGTTTTAAGTGCGTTTTGCATAATGTCTAGCATCGGTAACTCCTGTCTCTCAATTTTTTAATCGTGTTGAAATAAAATAGGCGTGCTTATCAAAAATCATCGCCCATATCGCCGTCATCAAAACCGCCATCGTCAAAACCTCCGTCGTCGAAACTGCTGTCCTCAAAAGCATCGTGCTCAAAACTGTTGTCATCAAAATCGTTCTGATCGGCAAAAGGGTCATCAACCCAATCAGTCTCGGAAGAGTAATCGTTGTTATCGGTAAATTCGTCACTGGAATCCATCGCTTCATGTGTTTCTTCCCACTGGGACATATCGTTTTCAAGAGCGTCTTCTAGTACGGCATTTTCTTCATCGAGTTGGGCGTCGGTATCACTATCGTCTGTGTCTTCTTGTTCGTCCCCCCAGTCGTTCCAGGCTTGACTGGCTTTATCGGCCATTAATACGCCCGCAGCGACACCAATAAATAAACCATCGGCGACTTGCTCATACTGGGGTCCGTTATAATCGATATCTGGCTGGTAAGGGTCTGCCCTCGTTTCCTCGTACGTTTCCTGCGCACTATCCGCAAGGGCGTCCAAGCTGTCGACAACTTCATCAAAAGCCCTTGCTTGTGCCTGCGTTTCTTGAATGCCAGCCCGATAGCGTTCAGCGTCTTCTATTGACTGATGAAATTGCTCATCCTCAATACTGTTATCGAGAGTGATATTCTCGTAGAGATCTGAATTTTCATTTTCATCATTCATATCCAAGCCCTTAATAATTTGTTGATTGTATTTAAGGTCCGTACGATTTTTATTAGGTCGTTAGATAATCAAAATTTCCAGATATTTTTGAAATAAAAAAATAAAAGTGGAATAAGGTGGCGCGGATCGCTCTATAAGATTAAACAAACATTGGTATTTAAGAGGTATGATCCATAATGGATAATTTTATATCTGAGCGTTTTTTCTTGTTTGATGGCCATTGGGCACACTATGATCCATCAAGCGATGCTCCAATTGGCCAACTATTGAGTCGCTATGGCTTAGCATGCAGTAACGACAAACCCGATTTTGTTGAATGGATAGACTTACCGTTCTATAAAGGCTGTAAATTATTACGTATAGCTTCATTGGCAAGCGACGGATTATTTCCCGCTTATTTTGTATTAACCCCAGAGGCAAAATCGTTACACTATTTAAATGGAAGTAGCGAGCCGATACATTACATCAATAAATACATTGGTGTTGATTTAACAAACAATAATATTCAGCAGTATTTACAATTTTTCTGCTTTTTTGTCCAAGGGGATGTTGGGTCATTTCATATTATCAGCTCAGAAGATCATCCTCTTGTCGACGGCAATGTGAAAGCCAAATTTACATTCGATGTTGTGTTAAAAAAGATTACTGGTGAAGAGAGTACTCAAACAAGCGGGAAGGGCTGTTTAATCTCGTCGGTCCCGGAAGAACGAAAAGATGAAAAAGGCTGGACTTTGGAGGCCATTATTCTTTATGGGAACGCGTTTTTCCAAGCACAGTTTTTTGTCTACCAAAGTGGTTTTGTTGAAATGATTAAGGATAATCCGCTTAGCTCTATCGAGGGTAATTTACCTGAATATAGTTTTCCAAAAATAGAAGAATTAACTGAAGAAAGAGAGCAGCAAACGGATGGAAAAAATGGGCAATCGGTGCAAATCTTTGATTACTCCGAACTTAAAAGAGAGCAAGCAATAGCTGATAGAGAACACCAGCATCACTTAAAGGTGTATTTATCTCGTCTTGAGCAAAATAAAGGAGAATTTGCTTTTAAGCGATATGATGGATCGCTTGAGGATTTTGAAGAAATAATTACCCTTTTAAATACTGAATTTCCGCAAATGCAGGAAGTTAATACTTTTATTCGAGAGACGATGATATTTAATATCCTTTTTAGGCAGGGTGAGATTGCTATCCCTGCTATTTTGCTTGGCGGACCTGAAGCGACGGGTAAATCCCGCTATATACAACGGCTTTCGGAACTGCTCAGTTTGCCCAGGAAAGTGCTCGATTTCGCGACCACCAGCGCAGCATTTGTTATTGCAGGAGCGAGCCGTATATGGAAGTCGGGCCAACCCGGCCTTATGGCTGACACTTTTTCAAAGCATCAGCTTGCAAACCCGCTAATTGCTATTGAAGAGTTGGATAAAAGTTTGGGAAACGAGCAGTATTGTGCGATGAATACGCTTTATACTTTGCTGGAAGCTAATAGCGCAAAGGAATTTGTTGACGAGTACTTGAACGTTAGTATCAATTGTCAATATATTAACTGGATAGCGACCTGTAATTCGACCGGTACGATACCCAGCCCAATTCGTTCTCGCTTTAAATTTTTCTATATACAGAAACCCAACAGAATACAGCGTGCAAAAATAGTTCATTCAGTCTATTTACACCTGCTCAACGAGCTCCATATCGCGCCGTTCTTCAGCCCTGAGTTGCCCGACGCGGTTGTCTCATGCATTGCTGCTCAAAGTCAGGACCTGCGCGATATGAAGCAGCTTGTTCGGCAAGCCTTAGTCAAGGCCTGTGTACGCAGTAATCGAAACGCCAAAATGGATCGATCAACGATTGACAAGATTGAAATTACATTATTTGATTGTAAACCTGATTGCGATAGCGCAACATCGGAGCTACGCAGGACGGAGCTAACCCATTAGAAGAATAAAACTTAACCAATGATTGATGTTTCGGGTATCTTTAGGTTACAGAGCGAATAAAATTGATGGTTGGTGGCAAATTGATGGTTAGTAGCAACGAGAGGTTTAATGCATTTACACTTTTTTTACGAGTATGATAGGGTGCGATCAAAAGAAATCCTAGCCGTTTTGCCCTACGTTGATTCACTAATACTACTGATAGTTAATACAACTGAAATAAGTAACGATATACACTTTAAGATTGCCTGTATATGAATATTAATATACATGATACCTATATTATTTGTGACAACAAACGCTACCCAATTAAGCCGATACTAAAAGTTGGGGTTGGCCTAATGCTTTATCGTTGCTTCCTTTATTGGGAGGGCAAGGGAGCGCCGAAGGAAGAACAGGAAAAACATTTCGGTTCGGGCACTGACGGTCTATTAAATTTCAAAAACTATGAAAAATACGTTAGAGATTTTAAATCTTCACATAAAAAATGGCAGGATGATTTTGAAGAAAATAAATATAATAAAAATACAGGAGCCAGAGACGAAACGATATCCCCTACATACAATTTGTATTGTACCTTAAACCTGCAGTTTCAGTATCAAGATAGTAGCGTTCATCAAGAAAATATTTCAGCTCATCCGTCCATCAAAGAAAAGAAAGAAATCATTGTTAAAGAGGCAATTCATTTTCTTAAGGGAGAGGTTATTATTCAGTTTGACTCAGATGATAGTCTCAAATCGACTGGACAAAGCCAGCCAGAATATAGCGTGCTGGTTTTGGGTACACATGATGATATTTCTTACTTAGAAGAAGATATTCGTAATTATCTGCAAAATGAGCTAGAACATAAAATTAAGACTATTGATTATATTACACAGGATATGCAGGAAGCCTCCGGAGATGATATCCATGATTTTCTCTATGATCATATTTGTACAACTCGATATAATCTCTACTTTATTATCGTTGGTCGACACTATGGGCAGCAATTTGAGTTTGAGAGATTAGAAAAGTTTCCGCGGTCTCGACGACACCTGGAGTTAGAGTTGGCTCATAATGTCTGCGAAGAACCGCCTTCTCCCATATATATACTAAAACCAAAGCCTGATAGCCCATTTTATAATGTTCTCGAAGGAAAATTGGACAAACTCCTTGCAAGACAAGGGATCTTAAGTGACAAAGAAAAAAGGGAAGCTAAAGAAAAAAATAATGCCGGTTTAAATGAAATGGGGCCACTTATCAAACTTACAGGCCTGTTGGAAATGGGAGGAGTATTGGAGATCAATCACGATAACATGTTATTTGATCAAATGAAAAGCTGTATTGATACGCTGAATACAGCAGAATCAATGTGTTCAATGCAACCCTTTATTCCCAGCGCTAGAGCAATATCGAAAAAGAGTATTTCAACGTCCTCTATTGGTGAAAAAATTGAACTCATCTATGAAGATTTTAAGCTGAACCCTAAAAACAAGTCCATTCCAGGGTTCTGTGTATTAGTTCATGGAAGAACACAAAGGCATCTAAATAGCTTAGTTAAGTCTATTGCAGAGAATAACTACTGGGATGTAGATAAAATGTGCAGGTATACGTTTAAGGAAGATAACTTCCGTGAAATAATATTTTGGCAAGCGCTGTTTAAAAAACTACATGTTAATTTCGATGTGTTTTCGAAAAATCATGAGCATATCGATAAGTTAGCTGAAACGATAATCGAACAGCAAAAACCTTATCGAATTATTCTGATTGATGGGCACCGATCAGGGCTAAGCCCTAAAGCATTTCTGGAGCAAGTATGGCAGCCATTGTATCGGAGCATAGATAGGACACTCTCGGGTAGTGGCTATAAACCTAAATCTCCACCCATTCATCTGCTAGTGTCTTGGCGCTCTCATGATTTTGACCAAAGATTATTTGTCGAAGATGTCGCAAAAGCTGCAAAATATGACCGCTTTGTTGGCTTACCGCTGGAACCAAGTATTTAAATAAAACATAACCTAAATTAATCAGTACGGATAATGCAATGAGTAGAAAAAAATATAGAGACTTTACCGGAAAGAACTGTCCATCTTATTTAATCGACCCATTCAATGTCGAGATGGTAAACTTTGCGATAAAGTTGGGTAAACCGATCGTTGTTGAGGGTGAGCCTGGTTGCGGCAAAACTCGGCTGGCTCACGCTATTGCCGAAGATCTTAGTATAGAGGGGGGACCTAAAATAGTACCCGTCAAAAGTACATCGAGAGCAAATGATTTGCTTTATCGCTACAATGCATTGGGGCGCTTACAAGATAGTCAATCCAAAAACGAAGCTCAACTGCTTCAAGCAACCAAAGCACATAGCTATGTAGAACTGGAATTCTTAGGCAAAGCGATTCAGCAGGGTAGTCCTAGTGTTATCCTAGTCGATGAAGTCGATAAAGCCGATATCGATTTTGCGGATGACCTGTTGCACGTTATCGAAAATTTTGAATTCCAAATTTCGGAAATACCCGAAGACACACCCGCAGATCCTGACGACCCTTTTCAACCACTACACTGGATTAAAGGCCCTAAAGAAGCTCATCGTCCTATTGTGATCTTTACCAGTAATCGCTCCAAGCCGCTCTCAAAACCTTTTTTGCGTCGGTGCTTTTATCTAGAGCTTAACTTTCCTACAGATAAAAATATGTTGATGGAAATTGTCCAGGCTAATTTAACCAAAGCGAAAAACACTGATCTCCACACAAGTATCGAAAATATATCTGAAAACCTGATTAAAGAGTCAGTAAAAACGTTTTGGGATATTAGAGAAAAAGCAAAGAACAACAAGGTCTCTAAATTACCTGCAACGGCTGAACTTATTGATTGGGTGCATGTACTCCATTTAAATGATATTGATGTTGCGCAGCTTGGCAAGTTGGATGCACCTTATTGGCAATTACTTTTTAAAACTGGAGAAGATTTAGAATTACAAAAACAGTCCTTATCTTAAATTAGGAAAATAAATGGATCATCCATTTTTATACACACTTTTCGTACAACTTAAAGCTAAAGGCTTACCTTTGGGAACCCGTGATTTTATCGAAGGGCTGGAAGCTGTCCCTCTATATCAATCTCGCTTTATCCAGTTGAGGGAAATAATAGAAAAAAAATATAGCCAGCAGTACGATACGAACATTGCTGGTTTGTCTATGCAGACACGCTTAGCTATTACTTGGCTTTGCCAAACACTCTGGGCTCGAACGCCACAAGAAAAAGATATTGTTAGTGAGGTGATTAATCACGATATCGGCCTAGCAGATAATGATGTGGTATTTCACGCGTTAAAATTATTTCAGCATTCGTCAGCTTTATCATCAAACACCTACTCCTATGTTGAACCTGCTGTTTCCTATAATGACGATAATTCGGAAGAAAATGGTGACGCCAACTCTCATGCTGACGATAAATTGCAACAGTATAAGACCCGTTTGACAAAACACCGGGATAGAGACAACAAAAAAGAAAACGTTAAAAAATACGCTGGCCAGATAAATAGTGCCGATCAAGATAAAGTAGCAACTGTCGGTGTCGACAGTAATTCCTCTCTCTCATCGACTGATGATCAGCCGCCACTAAAATTCAGTATTCCCGAACTAGGTGATGTGCCACTTGTTGAATGGAAATCGTTTAATTGGAACAACCAATCGGAGTTGTCGGAGTTGTGGTTGCTAGCCCTTTGGCGGCGCCTCTATAAACCGACTAAGCGAATCGATCAATATCAAATTGATATAAATAAAACGGTTGAACAAGTCTGTCAGGATGGGCTTTTGCTAGCTCCTGCGATGAGTGATCGCAGCTATAACACGGCAGAGTTATTATTGCTGATAGATAGCAGTGAGTATATGGCACCGTGGCAGTCGACAAGTGCCCTATTGACAGAAACGGCCTCCTCTAAGTTAAGCCGGCTTAAACAAGCACATATATATTATTTTAATAAAATGCCGGGCAAATCTTTATATCAAGATCCCGAGTTAAATCGACCTATCGATATCGATAAGGTTTTTCTTAAAACACGTCATGCCGTTATTATCGTATTTTCTGAAGCTGGTGCCGCAGCAAATAAATTTGAACCATTTCGTCAAAAGCGCTTAGAACAATTGATGCAGCATTCGTCACTCCAAGCGGGTCGTAAAATCGTATGGTTAAATCCTATGCCAAGTTATTGCTGGTGCACTTCATTTAACATTTTGCTCAATAGGCACTCTCGCATAAAAGCTTGCCCACTTTCAGCTAACGCGTTACTTCAGGCCATCCAATATTTGAGAGAAGATTAATGCAATTGTATACGAAAGATTCATGGGATGGCACGCCATTAACACCTAATGAAGCAACGGAGCATATTCGTTACTATACTGGACTCTTTGGTCCTCAGGCTTTATTACTAGCCGCACATATAGCACTTGCAGAGCAATTTAGGCCTTATCTTGTAGCATTGATAAGGCTTAATTTTTTAGCCGCTCCTTATAAATTTGACACTTCGTTAGACGCACATGTGCTTTTCGGTCCTTTAACTTGTCACCTGGGTAATGATATATATGAAATAGATAAAAATGTTCGTTGGCATCTAATTACCGCATTAAAGCAATGGCAGAGGAAGGCGAATCTACTTGAGTCAAGTTCCAGGGTCAAACAAGTCAGCCATTTAATCCGGCAATATGTGAATAGAACTGAAAAATATGAAATGCCTGATGTAGTTGATGAGGAGTATTTGAATCGCATCGAATGGGTGGCACTTGCCTATGAAGATCCTTTACTTGCCGCTGAGGAGTTAGCCATTCACCTGGGGACTGCTGCAGATGCGATAGGTCAATCGAAAAATCAATCAAACCATATACTGAGTTTTACAAAGCTTCGGCCCCTTGTCGAATTACCCTTGTCACCTTTTACTGATATTTTAGATAGCTCTCATTTAATTGAGTCTTTACTGCTAAAAGAAGAAGCGAAAGCAAACAGTTATGCCTGCCAACTGCCTCACGAGTCACTAACGTTCGGACAAACTACCTTACCATCCGCGCAAACTCTCCTTCGAAAATATACGTTTTCGCAAGGCTTTAGTGCTGCATCAAAAGGCATACATTCGCAAACGAACAAAATTGATAAGCCTCGAGAAATCGATTCGTTTGAGCAGGATAGACATACAACAAATAGTTTGACAGACATTGATACGGCCGCAGACTTAGATACAAATAGTAGCGGAAGTACAGAACCAGAAAAGATAACGGAGTACAGCGCTGATAAACTTATAGATAGCAAGTTGTTAGAGCGTTGGTTTGAAGCCATTAAGAAGGCCAACTATTCTGCTGTTAAGTCCCTTTTAACTGATCACTCCTATTTAATTAATAGTACTGATAGTGAAGGCCGGGCAGCTTTGCATTATGTTGTCGAAGGCAAGCAAATAGAATTATTGAAACTGCTTTTGAGCGAAGAAAATGTTTACCTTAGCTGTCGCAACGAAGATAACAATACTCCGCTAATTTTAGCTGCTAGCTACGGATATATCGAAATAACCGAGTTGTTATTTAATACTCAACAGCAATCGCGGCAATATGACCTCTTACATGAGGTCAACGATAAAAAATATAATTGTTTTCATATGACCATTATTAATGGTCATCTTAGATTAATGAATTGGTTTCTTGAGCAGGGCGTAAATCCTAACGATATAAATTTAAGTGGAGAAAGCCCACTGTCGATTGCTGTTAAAGCAGGGCGTTTGGCGTTAGTGGAGAGTCTTTTACGCTATGGCGCTAAGGTCGACTACCTTTCAGCGAACAAGACCGGTTTACTGGCTATTGCGGGCCAGGGGGGAAACCCTAATATTCTTAATTTGTTAGTTGAATTAGGTTTGTGGATAAATGCTCGAAACGTTGAGGGTAACACACCATTAATGTTTGCTGCATATTATGGTCAGCCTGCTGCGCTTAATTTTCTACTGGATCGAGGAGCGGAGTATCGTGTGCGCTCCGCAGAAACATCAACAGCGCTACTCTTTGCTGTGCAAGGTGGTCACCTGGATAATGTCAAGCGGTTAATACAATGTTATCCAAATATATCGAGTGCACTAAAAGAGGAAACCCCAGGGGAATGGAACGCTGTGCGATTGGCGGCGTTACGGGGTTACCCGGATATATTGCAATACTTACACAGCCTCGGAGAAAACCTACAAACCGTTAGTTCGATTGGCTGGAACCTATTACATCTATGTTGCCAAGGCATAGCATTAGAAGAGCATCCGGAGCGCAGTCAGTTTGTCGCATGTTTAGACTACCTTATCTCTCAGGGGCTCAATATTAATACACCTAATAGCTATGGCGATACGCCGCTTCATATTGCCGCTAGGCAAAACCATTCAGCGGTTATTAATCGACTCGTTCAATACGTAAATATTGATAAGAATAAAAATAATCGCGATAAAGTGACGCCTTTTTTGCTTGCTGTACAACTAAAACAAATAGAAACAATAGAAGCATTCGCTAATATTCCAGACATCGACTTCCTTGCTCAGAACAAAGAAAAACATCAGGCGCTAAGAATAGCTATCGATACCAAGTGTGAAAATACAGTCGCAGCGGTATTAAATATTGCTAAAGTTGATCGCAACCATTATGAAAAAGACGTAAAAGACTTGGCGTTTTGGCATGCAGCTTCTTTAAAACATACGGCTATTTTTTCATTGCTTTGCAAAGATCGTTTTGTGTCTTTAACTCATCGTGACAGTCATGGGAATCAACTGCTTCATATTTTGGCTAAGCAAGATAATGAGGAACTGATTAGCTGCCTTTTATCTCAACATGTGGATGTTAATTGTATCAACAATGATTGGCAAACTCCGCTTATGATTGCACTGAGCGAGTCACGCTACAAAGTAGTGACTATCTTGCTACAACACGGAGCTTACGCGATACATTATCCGAGCTCAGCTAATCATAGTCCATTGCGCCAGTTGCTGTTGGCTGATAAGCCTTTTACAGATAAACAAAATATGATCAGTTTATTATTATCTTACGGAGCGGATATACATGAGCAAAATTCCTTAGGTCAAAGTTTATTGTATGCAGCAACTGAACGAAGAGATATAAGTGCAATAGATTTCTTGATTAAGGAAAAGTTTAATATTCATGAAACAGATAAACGAGGTTTAAGCCTTTTGCATGCTTGCGTTAGTCATTCAGATTCAAGCGAGAATATAGCGATTGTGCATCGTTTGCTTGACCACGGTATTGACATTGATTCGGCGGACGAAAATGGCCTTACGCCATTACATCTTGCTATCAAGCAGGGGCAAAATAAATTGGCGGAGGAGCTTATTCGGCAGGGTGCCGATATCAAAAAAACGTCCCATGCTGGTTGGAATGCGCTGCATTTTTCTGCGTTGGTTAACGCCGTTGACGTTACGGGTATTGTTTTAAATAAAGACCCGGACTTACTTAACCAGCCGAGCTCGGAACCCATACTTAGTCCTCTGCAAATTTGTGCCGAATATGGCGCGCAAGACGTTTGTCAATATTTACTTCGTCATAATGCAGATATCAATTTTAATTCGCCAGATGGTTTGCCTGCCATATTTATCGCATCAAAAAATGGCTTTAGCGATATTGTTACTTTATTGGTAAATGCTGGCGCTAGTAAAGAATTTAAAAAATCTGACGGAAGTATCTTAACGTTGGATATGCTTGAAGAAAACCGGCACCTGTTGGAGAGCAAACTCCCACCTCAACCTGTTGGTGAAGATGAAAGAGCGTCATCTTCTTATCATGATAAAGCAAATAAGTCTCCGCTAAAGAATTTGGCTTCTTCTAAAGAGAAAGCGTCAGTCGAAGTAAGTAAAGCTCAAATAGACGGATCAAAAGTTAGTCAGCTACCGGATCGAAAGAAAAAAGTTACTCTGCCGCGGGCCGTACAAGCGGAAAAAGAGGCGAACACGACATATTTTTTGCATACTTTGTATTCGCATCATGATTTTAAGGACCCGGAAACTGATGTAGAACGCCCTTGGTTTAAGGCCGACTATGATGATCGGATAAAATTTCTGGATCAAATTAACCCTGTAGACGGAAAATATAAGGTATCAGCAAAAAGCACACAGGTTTTATATCAGACCTTGCCTTTTTATCAAGATATATTTTTGGTGCGTGTTAGAGATCAATTTTGGATAAACCCTCGCTTATGCATTTATTATTTAATCGACGGTACGACTAAGAGTTTATTTCGACTCAATGGCACTTCTCCTCCCATTCATGAAGTCAATGCCAAAGCACCTATCAAGTTAGATGAGTCAAATATTCTCGACTATATGCGCTTTTTTTGTTTTTTTGTTCGCGGTGAAGAAGGGGCTTTCTATACTCTCGAATACGCTGAAGATCCCAATTTGGCATCTGCGGATGATACTCAGAAGTCGATTATTCGAGCGACGGCTCGATCTGTTGCTTACAACGGAAGAAATGAACAAGGTCATTACTTAGCAGAAGCAGCTATTGCATACTCTAATGCGCTATTTATTGCTCATTTTAGCATTCAGCCCTCGGGTATGCTGGAAATGTTAGATGATGAGCCTATTGCAGCTGATTTAAAGACGATTGTCGATGTGCCTATCGCTTAGGCCGCGAACTCAGTAGTTTAATATAGTGCTCAAAGCCATTTGTTCTCCATGTTTGCGCGCCTTTATTGCCAAACGGACCGTTTTTGGAGCGCCAATAAGCGAGAATTTGGGGAAATTGATTAAACTCTAGATCTTGCTCTTGTGCTATTCGCCGGTCGAGAGGAAACAAGCGAATATCGGTAATACGTTTATAGAGTTCATTCTGCATGTCTTCCGAGCGACAGGATTTTAATTCTTGTTCTAATTGTTTGGGGTCGTCACTTATTATGCTCCTAGCTTTTTCCCTGCGTTGCATTAACAGGTCGAGCAACCTTTTGGCTTGATCAGCGAAATGTCCCTGTGAAATACGCGCAACATATATTACCTTGGCGAGATGATTTAATTCTGGCTGGGTGATTTCAGGCAAATAAATGAGCAAGCCAGAGCGCATCTTAGGGATCTTATCAACCGTTAAACATTGTGCACAGAAGATACATGCCGTCTTGGCGTGGTCAGGTAACCAATCATAGCCATGGCGGAATACAATCTCTTGATATTTTTTGCTATGAAAACCACAAAATTGGCAGGTATGGAATTGTTTAGACAGGATCTTGGCCTTAAATTCTTTTGGTAATTGTAAAACATCACCATGAATCCAAGCAGGCTTATCACCAATGCTTGGCATTGATAGCTGTAGGCTTAGCTCTTCTGATTGTTTAGCATCAAAAAAATCAGGTTTTATAAAAACAAATGGATCTAAACTCACAAATTAGTGACTCCGTGCATAATCTTTCGTGGCTATTATACTCCAGAAACCTCTGATTAATCCTTTAAATTACTTTCGGCTTTTATTATTTATCAAAAACTGAATATCCGACAAGCATTTCTCCAAATATTGGTCACTATAAACCATTTCTTTAGACGACGGTTTAACTGTGATATTTTTGTTAAAGGCAGCTTCAAGAGAGTAACAGTATTTAGCCGAAGCGACTGGTGCGCCAGAGCTAAATACTTTCTTTTGTTCTTTCATAAAACGCCTATTCTATGATGATAAATAAACTCGCTCAATGCTACACCCACGTTAGACACAGAGCTCGATACTTTGGTATTCGTGGATAAGCCCTTTGATTTGATTGATGTCGGCATAAATTTTTGATTTAGACCTTTTCATAATTTGAGTAATCTCCTTAACTGAATAATTTTCCAGCGATAAATCGAATACTTTGAGCAAGTCAATACTCCGTTCTTTAATGAGTTTCCTGAGGTCTTCTATTTCAAGTAGTAAATCATTGTAAATACCCAAATTTTGCGCAAGATCTTCCTCATGTTGGCGTAGTGTATCGGCATCGCTAATATTAATATGGCGTATCGCTTGCTTATCAGAATCCCTCACTGATTCGGAACCAAATTTGTAGCGTTGAGCGTGTTCATTGGTATGGAATAGCTGACTGCCAGCAACATCATTTAATAAAAAGTGCTCGAATTCTTGAAAATAAATCGGATAATCGGGCTCTCTGTCCAAGTGCTTATCCTCGAGAATGCCCAAAAGCGCTCTCATTACAATATCACTTGCTTCATGTGAGATATATTCTGAACGTGTTAAGGCCGAGCTTATAACGCCAGATTCATACTGCAACATATTTATCACATCTCCGAAGTAAATTATTTTAACTATCTTGCCGTTTCTTTTTATGACTTTCTTTTGTTTATGCAAACGATTATATAAATATGCTAATGTAGCCTTGTCCAAACTCTCAATCCAATTTCTTACAGTTTTTTTTGACGGCTCTCGGTAAGTAGCCATCTCAATAAAGCTAGCCATAGGTCACTCCTTAAGCGTTGTGTAAAAAGTTTCGCTTTTTTGTCAGGGGGAATTCCCTGACAACGCTTAAAAAGATACCGGGAGGCTAAAAATAGACCAGCACCTGGCTAAAACTATTTTCTCTATAACTGATTGATAAATAAGGATTTTTTAATCTTGTCAAAACTATTTTTAGGCCGTTAAAAATAGTTTGCTTAAAATTCCCATCAGGTCTTCGTTATCGACTATTTTTTGCCTACTGCTGTTACAGAAAGGGTAGTTTCTTAACGATCGAACGAAGTGCACCCAATGGCTTTTGTTTAAAGCCTTGGGGTAACTCTACCTTTGCATAATAACCGCTTTCATATTGCGGTAAATTTCGCCATTGCTCCGGAACCGTCATAATTTTAATGGGGTAATATTTGATAGGTTTATTCGCTTCTCGTACTCGAATTTGATTCGGTTGATCATGCTTCGGGTCGGGAAGATAACGTCCCACCAAATATGATTTACTCTGATAGCTGCTTCTCATTGCGTATATCGGATTACAGCGGTTTTTGCATAAAATAATTTGCCGATCATTTGACATATTTTCAAGTTCGTCCGGCTTGCGCAGCAGGCGGGCTTGATAATCACACGTCTCTTTTTGTGCATTAGCGCGGACAACTTCCTCTAGCGGGTCTTGACCGTTAAGGACAGCTAAGGCTATCGAGGCGTTAAACTGATCGTCCTGCATTTTAGTTCGAGACCCTTTATAACGAACGGTGGTCGAACCCAGCTTTTTGGATAAAATAGCGGCTGTATAGGCACTAACACTATAAAATTGCTGGATGGGGAATCGCGCTAATTTTAAATTCATCGCGGTATCGCCCAGAACTGTTTTTAATTGCGAAAAACACTCCCACACTTCTTCTACTACCAAAAATTCTTTTTGTGATCGAATATATCCTCCTTCATCTCTTTCCAGTCGCCCTAAATTTGCTCGCTCATCTAAAAGGAATAGCAGCGGTTCTTGACCTTCTATGTCCTGACGACCCAGCATAAATGCTATGGGCATTACACGTTGCAACATCCGGTGTTGCGAAAGATTAAAAAAACTCATATTTGACGCGAGTATTTGGTCTACGCGCAAACCGTTTTCAGCTAATAACTCTCTAGCTTCGGGTTCGTTCATGCACTCAAAAGCGGTTTGAATAATGCTGATAATACGCAGATACCTATCTGGCTGGCGATGGTGAATAAGCGTCATTTCATTAGCCAGCCGCTGATAAGAAGCAATACCACTGCGTCTGAATTGGTTTTTCAATATCTCACCCCATCGCTTTGAGCGAGTAGCGATATAATTAATTAAATCAAAGATATCGGGTAGGGAAGTGACCTGGTTGCGAGACTGGATACGCCAATGAATCAGTATTTCTAGCCACTGACGGGCCAGGATAATATCTTCTTTGTATTGCGGAGATCGATTGTCATTTCCTTGTTCGATAATTGCCCTCACAATATCTTCAATATAATGCGCAAGCTGAGGATGATTAGGCCGCAGCACCGATAAAGGGTTAACCTTATGCGATGGTAAAAACCAAGGCGGGCCTGCAAGACGAGAGCGTTTATCTTGGTAGACGAACCCTCGTTTTCCTAAATTTGCTTGATTAGCAATAGCGACTGGGCCCACTCTATTGCTGGGGTCAGCCACGTAGAGCGGGAGAGGGTAAGTCAAGGCTTGTTCAAATAGCGTATCTTGTTTTTTGCCGCCACCAACGGTTCCCATTAACAGTGTGTTTTCGGGTAGAGCTAAACGAATAGCAGGTCCCCGTTGTGAAAACAATCCGTGATAGATACCTTGTTGATTAACTAAGCCTGCGTGCTTTACTTCATTTACTTCCGAGAAACACGCAGACCCATGTAGTGATTGAGCGGAAAAGAGTTCATCGCGAACCGCACTCTCAGTATCGGTTAAAGTCATCGCCTAGCTCCTTTTAGTTCATGCGAATAAAACGGGCTAACCTACCGTTGAGAATGACTTCCGCTTTTTTAAGAACATATGCGCTGCCGCTAAATATCAGCAATAAAAGCATGATAAACCAAAGGAATAGTGCAACCGGCACCCACAAATCGCCATAATCTGTACTGACTAAGCCTGATACCCAGTATTTAGTCCAAGTGTATACTTTTCCTACGGATAGAATGGTGACTAGCCCAGCCAAGCTCATAATTAGAATATCTTTTATTCCGACCATAACGAATCTCGCTTTTTATTTTAAGTTATCTCACATTGATGACTACTGCTTATAGTCTCTAAAGAGCGACAAGATCCGTCTTTTTCCAAAAAAAATTAATCAAGACCGTTCCGATATGGAATTGGCAGGAAAAGTACGTCCTTTATTGATTAAATTCATAAAAAGGGGATAAGTATGTTTTTTCTAAAAAGAATGACTGATTCTGTGGCGGGGTTAATATTAGCGATTCTCTGTGCTCTAACCTTGACGGATTACTCGTTGATGAAGCAATGCCCTAATCGAGAAAAAATTGCCGTCGTGCATACGTTTTTTATTTTTGTTTTGCAGTTGGTATTTATATTTTCGTTGATGGCAGCGACATTAATGATATTTCTGCCCCAGCAACAAGCTTTTGCGGTAAGCGCTCTTATATCGCTGAGCGTAGTTGCGATGGAAGTGAAAATGATTGCAAGCCTCTGGAATCCTCAAGGTATTTTGTCTGAAGGTATTAAATTTAAAGAGTTTGGTTTGCTTGCAATTCGTTTAAGTATTGCTTTAATCCTAGCGAGTGCTTATGCCATTAGTGTTGAGCTGTATATCTTTGGAGATGATATTGATGATAAGGCCAGATTGAATTATGAGAAGCATAACGCCGATATCGTAAATAATTACCAAAATCGATTAATTGATAAAAAGAAGGCACTTAGTCTGTTAGAGAATGATATTTATACACTAGAACAAAAAATGGAACAGTATTATCGCGCCAATGCCAAACTGACGAGTAAGATTAATGCTTTATCGGCAGACAAAATTGAACTGGAACGATTACTTGAAATTGAGGACAAAGGTCTCGAAGGCAGACCTAAAGGAAAGTTTGAGAGATATTGGACTTATCACAACAATTGGTCTGCAAAAAATAAGGAAATCGCTATCGTTGAGCAGGAAAAACAGGCTTTGCATACAAGATATCGTTCCTACGGAGAGGCACTGGATAAACTGCTTGAACAGAGAGAACAATTAAATACAAATATTGTCGATTCTGATCCGTATGAAGAAGCCTCGCGGCATCCTAATTTTAAGCAGCAGATACCCACTGGCTTAGCTGCTCGTTATCGTTTGCTAGCGGAGTTAAAACAAGATCCCAACGAAGGCGCGACGGTGCTTGAGTTTTCCTGGCTAATTAAGGCGGTTATGATTGTACTCGAGTTAATTCCTCTTATTGTAAAAGTCTTTTTTACGCCGGCTTCCATCTATTTAGAGCTGTTAGCAGCGCAAGTAAGAAAGAGAACTGCCTTGGTACGTTATGAAACGAAAAAAGTAATTGAAGATGCTCGAGAGGAGTATTTGTGTAGTAGTGGCTTTCAGGCTGAAACAAAAGAGGGGGTAAATGATATTGTGTATGACAGCATAAATTGACCGACTTTTTATAGACAAGCTATAAGCTTCTGATACCTAGATGTTTTTTATACTAATTGTTTTGCGGTTTGGAGTTGTAGAGGTATAGACTGGTTGATCGGGATTTGTGTTTTATAGAAAGAAGCGCTCGGCTGATGTTGAGGAGACTCCACATGATTTTTATATGTGGATTTTGCCGAGCGCCTCTTAAGCAGTTTATGTTAATATTTTTTATTGCTCAGTCGTTAATACTCCTCCACCTAAGGCAACATAAATATCGACGAGTGAGCGCGTGGTTTGCGCATGTGCGATAACTTTTTCATCTCGCGACGATAACCACTGTCGCTCAATATCTAACAAATCGAGTAGACTAATAGCACCGTTTTTATATTGATACTGTGCAAGGGATAAAGCACCTTGATTGGCTTCGACCTGTTCGTCTAACGCGTGTAATCTTTGCTGGAGCTGCGTGTAATTAGACAATGAGGTTCGTGTTTGGGCAATGGCATCGAGTAGTGTGAGTTCAAAACGCTCCAGACTTGCTGTTTGACTTGCATCGGCAATTTTAATGCGAGCGCGCACTGAATCTAAATCTAACGCGTTCCATCCTATGCTGGGGGTAACTGACCAAGCTTGCACATCGCTATTAATAACTGACCCTCGGTTTGATAAAAAGCCTAAAAAACCTGCCAATGACAATGATGGATATAAATCCGCTTTAGCCACGCCAATACCCGCTGTGGCGGCAGCAAGCTGACGTTCTGCTTCGCGGACGTCGGGGCGATTTTGTAAAAAGTTCGTACTGGAAGCGAGGGCTATGGGTTTATTCAGCGAAGGTATTTCATCGGCTAACCAATCAAAGCCTGCCAAATTATCTTCACCACCTGCGAGAGACATTAGAACTTGCCTTGCAGCTTCTGCTTCGGCCCTGATACTGGGTAGACTTGCTTTGACCGATGCCAGTTGACCCTTAACACGCAGAGCGTCGAGCTCAGATGCAAAACCAACTTCCACCTGGTTTAAAACGACCTCCTGTGTGCGTGACAAACTCGCAAGGGTATTTTCTGCTACAGCTAATCGAGCTTGAGCGCCGCGATATTGAATATAGGTGCTGGCGACTTGATTTAACAAGCTAAGCTTTGCGTCTTGCCAGGCAAAGTAAGCGGCTTCAGCATCGGCTTTGGCGGCTTCCTCTGCGCGCGCAAATTTACCGACAAGATCAACGGTCCAACTGAGATCAAGTCCTAATCTTCGTGACTCAAGGCGCGGGCGTTCAGGCTCAGCTGAAAGGTCACCGGGAATAACCTGGCGTTGAACGCTGTACACGCCTGTAACGAAACCACTTAATTGATCGTCATCACTAATATCATCAAAAATTGCCATTGCTTTATCAAGATTTGCTCGCGCAATAGCAACTGATGGGTTGTATTGATCGGCAATATTAATGAGTTTGTTTAAATGAATATCGTTAAATTGTTGCCACCAATCGTGATTAATCGTTGTCTGTAGTTTATTATTTGCGTGCTGTGGTTGTTGTTCATGATCAAACAATTTTACCGGCTCTAACTCGGGGGCCTGATAATCAGGCCCAACTGCGCAGCTCGTCAATAAGAGTGCTACTAAGGAAATAGTGACTACTGCTTTTATTTGTTTAGTGTCGATTTTCATGACCATGCCTCCTTTGAAGTTGCAGCTTCAATCACCGAGTTATCTCGGCTTTTATTACGGCCTCTGCGCAGTAAATAATAAAATACGGGCGTTAAGATCAGACCAAAAATAGTGACGCCAATCATTCCAGAAAAAACGGCTATGCCCATGGCTTGTCGCATCTCTGCACCTGCACCGGTGGATATTGCCATCGGTAGTACGCCCATAATAAAAGCAAATGACGTCATTAAAATTGGGCGTAAACGCAATCTACCGGCTTCTTTAATGGCCTCGAGTGCTGTTTTACCTTGATCCTCTAATTCTTTGGCAAATTCAACCATTAAAATGGCATTTTTCATGGCGAGCCCAACCAGCACGATAAAGCCAATTTGAGTAAACACATTGTTATCGCCACCCGTAAGAATTACACCTGTCATGGACGACAGCAAAGTCATGGGAACAATGAGAATAATGGCAAGTGGCATAGAGAAGCTTTCGTACTGCGCTGCTAAAACCAAAAACACTAAAATAATGATTAATGGAAAAATCAACAGTGATGTATTACCCGCAAGTTTTTGTTGGTAGGTAAGCTCAGTCCATTCGTAGTCCATACCGATAGGCAATGTTTCTTCCAATATTTGGCTGATCTTGGCCTCAGCTTGACCAGAGCTATAACCGGGAGCTGGCCCGCCATTAATTTCTGCAGTGGTATAACCGTTGTAGTGCATTACGCGATCAGGGCCGGCGCTTGCATTAACGCTCAAAAATGATCCCAGAGGTACCATATCGCCAACTGCATTACGTACCTTAATCTGTTTAATTTGATCAGGCTCCTGACGAAATTGTTCATCAGCTTGCAAATTAACTTGATAAGTGCGACCGAACTGATTGAAGTCATTAACATAAAGCGAACCGAGATAGGCTTGCATGGTGGTGAATACCTCATCAATATTCACAAATTGATTTTTAGCTTTAGTGCGATCCAAGTCGACATCGAGTTGTGGTACATTAACTTGATAGCTGCTAAATACACCTGTTAATTCAGGTGCTTGCCAAGCTTTTTGCATCACTTCTTGCGTTACTTTATAAAGCTCTTCGTAGCCTAAATTCGCTTTATCTTGAATTTGCAAACGAAAGCCGCCAATCGTTCCCAGACCTTGTACGGGTGGTGGAGGAAAAATAGCGATAAAGGCATCTTGGATTTGCGCAAACTGCTGATTTAGTGATTGTGCAATCGCATGCGCTGATAATTCGTCAGTGGTGCGGTCTTTAAAATTATCCAAGGTCACAAAGACGATGCCGCTACTAGAGCTATTCGTAAAGCCATTAATATTGAGCCCGGGAAATGCAACCGCAGAAACAACACCTGGATGCTCTAGAGCAATTTTAGACATTTGACGAATAACATCTTCCGTTCTTTCCAATGACGCGGCGTCAGGTAATTGAGCAAAAGAAACGAGGTACATTTTATCTTGCCCCGGTACATAACCTGTCGGAGTAGAGCTAAATTGGTGGTAGGTTAATCCCATTAAACCGGCGTAAAGAACGAGCACAATAGCGCTCATGCGTACTAATTTACCGATACCTTTTTGATAGCCTGCAGCTGAGCTTTTAAAAAGGCGATTGAATGGATTAAAAACATAACGCCCGAAAATTTTATCGATAATTTTAGTCAAGCGATCTTTAGGTGCATCGTGTGGCTTTAATAATATCGCTGATAATGCAGGGCTTAATGTTAGAGAATTGATCGCCGAAATAATTGTCGAAATGGTAATAGTTAAAGCGAACTGTTTATAAAATTGTCCGGTTAAACCTGACATAAATGCAGTGGGCACAAACACAGCAACCAATACCAAAGTAATGGCGATAATAGGACCTGTCACTTCTGTCATGGCTTTTTTCGTCGCGTCAATAGGATTTAGCCCTTCCTGAATATTGCGCTCAACATTTTCCACCACGACGATGGCATCATCGACGACAATACCAATTGCGAGAACCAGACCAAAGAGAGATAGAGCATTTAAACTAAAACCGAGTAAATGCATGATGGAGAGGGTACCGACTAATGAAACAGGCACGGCAACTAAAGGAATGATGGAGGCACGCCATGTTTGTAAAAACAACACAACAACGAGTACGACGAGTGCCACGGCTTCAAGCAAGGTTGTAATCACAGCGTCGATAGACCCGCGCACAAAAACGGTTGGATCATAGACAATGCTGTAACCTACTTCGTCCGGAAAAGTAAGTTCTAATTCCGCCATACGAGCGCGTACGTCGTCAGAAATTTTTATCGCATTGGAACCTGGAGCTTGAAAGATCGGCAACGCAACAGCGGGTTTATTATCGAGCAGTGAACGCAGCGCATAAGCGTTGGAGCCTAACTCGATACGTGCGACATCACCTAAACGCGCAACCGCTCCGTTTTCATCCACTTTAATAATAATATTGGAGAATTCTTCTTCGGAAGTAAGGCGTCCTTGAACATTGATCAATAGCTGAAAGTCATTATCGCCTGTGGGCTGTGCGCCTAGCGAGCCGGCAGCTGCTTGTTGATTTTGTTCTCGAATAGAGTTTGCAATATCGCTTGGGTTTAAGCCGAGATTAGCGACTTTCTCCGGGTCGAGCCATACTCGCATCGAAAATTCACCGGCGCCAAATAATTGCACATCGCCGACACCATCAATACGCGCTAACTCATCTTTGACATTTAAGCGAGCATAATTCGACAAGTACAACATATCATAACGATCGCTAGGGGATGTAATGTGGACCACCATAGTTAAATCGGGTGATGATTTTTGCGTAATGACGCCGAGGCGTTGCACCTCTTGCGGCAAGCGTGGCAGTGCGCGGTTCACCCGGTTTTGCACTAGAGTTGTCGCTTGGTCGGGATCAGTTCCAATCGCAAAAGTCAGCGTCAAAGTCATGCGTCCATCGCCGGTAGCTTGTGAAGACATATACAACATGTCTTCTACGCCATTAATTTCTTGCTCCAAAGGCGAGGCAACAGTTTCAGCAATAACTTTGGGGTTTGCACCAGGGTAATTAGCGGTGACCACTACCGTTGGTGGCACCACATTCGGATATTCAGTAATGGGTAACTTGTTAAGTGAAAGTGCGCCTGCAATAAAAATCATTAGCGAGAGCACACCGGCAAAAATGGGTCGCTGTATAAAAAAGTTTGAAAAGTTCATCTTAGCCTCCGACTACATTGTGAGTAATTGCGTTGGCTTTTAAATTTCCAGATGTACTTTCAGTGACTAAGGTCGGCGAAGTACTCGCGTCGATCTCGCGTTGTTGATTTCGTAAAGCGGCCAGGTTTTCTGCACTGGTCATATCCACGTTAACGGGTGTAACGGCGGAGCCAGGCCGAACTCTTTGCAGGCCGTTAACTACGATAGTATCGTTGGCGGTAAGTCCTGATTTGACAATACGTAAACCATTTATTTTTTCGCCAAGCGTAACAGCACGATAGGCCACATGATTATCGTCGTTAAGCACCAAAACAAATTTATTATTTAAGTCGGTACCAATGGCTTTATCATCAATTAAAATACCTTTATAACTCGCACTGCCAGCCAATCTGATCCGTGCGAATAAACCGGGAATAAACCCGCTGTCGCTATTGTCAAACACGGCGCGGCCTCGAATTGTTCCGCTGGTAGGGTTGATCTCGTTATCAACAAAATCGATATGGCCCTGATGAGGGAAACCGTTGTCGTTTGCTAGTCCCATTAGAACAAGGTTTTTATGGCTGCGAGAACTAGGGCGTTCGCCGGCCTTCGCTAATTTGACGTAGTTGAGATAAGTTTGCTCGTCAGCATCGAAATAAGCATAAACTTTATCCGTCGATACCAAGCGAGTCAGTATGGATTTACCTGCGGCGATATAGTTGCCTTCGGTGATCAACGCCCGAGAAACACGGCCCGTAATGGGAGCGTCGACTTGTGTATAACTCAGTTCTAGTTTTGCTAAATCCAGCGAGGCTTTAGCAGACTTTGCACTTGCCTCTGCCGCGCGCAAGCTTGATCGACGGTTATCCATTAACTCCACAGAAATAGCATCGCGGGCAATCAATTTCTCGGCTCGCTTAAATTCAGATTCTGCGAGCTTCAATTTGGCCATAGCTGATTGCCATGTGGCCTCACGACGATCAACTTCGGCTTTGAACGGGCGATCATCAATAAAAAATAAGGGCTCACCGGCATTGACGATATCGCCTTCTTCAAATGAGACTCTCTCAATGTAGCCGGAGACTCTAGGGCGGAGGTCTACGGTTTGCGGTGCTTCTAAGCGACCTGTGAAAGTATCCCACTCTGTCAAACGCTCATGGACAACTTTTGCAACGGATACTTCGGGTGCAATTGGGCTTGGTTCTGCTGATTTATCGACGCCACAAGCACTCAACGCGATGGCGATGGAAGCGAGCGCGAGGCTCTTGATTGGATTGGAAAGTTTCATCATTTTGCTCCTCAACAAAATAGTGGTGTATGAGAGCAGTATGATCCTCGCGATTGTATAATAAAAATTATATAATTATATGCAATACATCATTTTTTTGAATGGTTTAAGCGAGGTAAAGCCATGCGTACCCACGATTTAGGCTTGTTAATGATATTTGATGCGATTATGACGGAAGGCTCTATTACAAGGGCTGCGGAGCGCTTGTCGCTAACTCAGCCTGCAGTCTCTAATTCAGTCTCGCGAATGCGTACTATTTGGAAAGACGAACTATTTGTTAAGGAAGGACGCAACATACAGCCAACACTATTTGCGCAAAATTTATGGTCACAGATTCGAGCACCAATACAGATCCTAAACGATGCGGTTGAGCCCCATCAATTTGATCCGGCCACATCAACCAGAACCTTTAAACTCGCTATTCCAAGTGCAGTTGTGGATATTGCATGGCAGCCCCTGCGTGCGATTATCGAAGCCGAAGCCCCCCAAATTAATATTCACGCTGTTCCTTACACCATCGTCAACGGTGAGCAAGTATTAAATGATGCTGAAGTCGATCTCATGATTGGTTCTAGCAATTTAAATTCCGTGGTTATTCATGGTCAATACTTATTTACTCCAGAATATGTTTGCATCATGCGCAAAGATCATCCTCTGGCAAAACCGAATATGACGATTGATGAATTTGTTGATGCGCCTCATTTGCTGGTTTCTCTCTCTGGTGATGTGACCGGCGTTACCGATCAAATACTAGCGCAACAGGGCAAACAACGTCGCATCGCTATGTCGGTCAATCATTTCTCGGTAATGCCTAGCTTGGTAGAAAACAGTGATTTAATTGCAGTCGTTCCTCCAACTGCCGTCGAGGAGGCGATTTTTAGCCGTCGAGTCGCCGTTGTTAAACCACCCTTCCCGATTCCCGGGCCCCAGGTGAGCAGTTTTTGGCATAAACGACAGGAGAAAGATGGTGGTCTAATGTGGATACGTGGTCATGTTAATAAAATTATTAAGGAGCATGCTATAAACCACTACGCCAAGCTAGAGCAGTATTTTGTTAATGGATAAAAATAACGTTGCGCTTCGAAGCGGAAGGTTCAAAGGAAACACTAGACTTTTTGGCCGAATGCAAAAGCTATTTGCCGCTGAGAAAAAACATAGGCTATACTCCGCGCCCTGCAACAGGTGCCTGCTCGTTCGTCCTTCGCCAGGGCGTTCTGGGGTAGGGTAAACGGGAAGTGTGGTGAGTCGCGGCATTATCCTCTGCCAATAGTTTTTGGCAGTGATCACTGGCCGCCGTTGACAATGCCATCGCTGCCCCCGCAACGGTCCGGAATTTATAAAATTCTCAAGCCCGATACCGGCCTGGTGAAACACTCACTTTTTAGTTTCACACGCAAAGTTATGACTGTGAAGCGGCGGGCTTTGGGGTGATTATCGCTATGACATTCTGTGTTGTACTGTGGTCTCCTGTGCAAATACTTCCTCCACTTTCTCGCGAGTAACAATCACTTAAAAAGCAAAGATGAAGCGGAGGGCTTCGTACGCCGGGACTATGCACCTTTGTGTAGGCCAGCTTGTGTTTCTCCTCCCTCAATCATGCATGAAATTCGACCATGTTTGGGGATTACAATGTTTAAACAAAAAAATCTTTTTTTACACGCTAGTTTACTGGGTGCATCGTGCCTTACTAGCGTCTCGCTGTTTGCTGAAGAACGGGGAGACAAAATTATCGAAATTGTCGAAGTGGAGGGGCAAGCGATTGATCGCAACGGCCTTTCACTGGAAGAAAAACACGATGCTTCTGGCCGTCTGGGGCTGAGTATTCTCGACACGCCGGCCAGTGTGGAAATTATTGATAAAGAATCGATTGAAATCAAAGGGGATTTTTCTGGCTTAGCAGCTGTAACCCGCGCGACGGGTTTTGCCTCCAGCGCCAGCCCAGGCAACGGCGGTACAGCCACCTCGGTACGTGGTTTCAGTGGCCATAGTTCCGTTGTTTACGCCTACGACGGCACCCGCCTTTACATTGGGGCTGGCACCGTTAGCTTCCCCGCTGATACCTGGACGGTAGAACGCGTGGAAGTGCTTCGCGGTCCTGGGTCAGTCATTAACGGTGTCGGCGCTATTGGTGCAACGGTGAATTACGTCCCCAAAAAACCAACGCTTGACTCCATCGGCAATGAAATCGATCTGACCCTTGGCAGCAATAATTTGCAACGCCTTGCCTTTGGCAGTGGTGGCGGTCTGACGGACACTGTCGGTTACCGTTTTGATATCGTCAATCACAATACCGATGGCTATGGCGATCGTGCCGATGAGCAGCGTACCGCTGTATCCGGTTCACTGCTGTTTCAACCGAATGAGGATTTTTCAGCTGTTTTCAGCATTGACTACGCTGACACTGACTCCGCACCCTATTGGGGAACACCGCTGGTTGACGGCAGTGTTCCCGACGAGATCCGTCGCAATAACTACAATGTTAAGGACGGTCTGGTGGAGTATCAGGATACCTGGCCACGCCTGCACATTGAGTGGCAGATAAGCGACAACCTGCGCCTGCGTAACGATACCTATTACATGGAAGTAGATCGTCACTGGCGCAATGTTGAGTCCTACGACTTCAACGCGGACACCGGCCAGGTTGACCGGTCTTTCTATTTGGAAATTCTGCATGAACAAGAGCAACTCGGTAACCGCTCCGACCTGCTGTTTGATTTTGCTATTGGCGGCATGGATAACCGTCTTAGTATTGGGGCCGAGTTTAACCAGATAGATTTTGGCCATACCAATAACTCCCCCTATGATGGAATGACCCCTGTTAATTTATTGAACCCGGCCCCCGGCTACTGGGCTGATGGTGTCGTCGACGAAACCACGCGTGATTTCGATACAGACACCTTCCAATATGCGCTTTTTATTGATGACGTCCTGACTATTAACAATCAGTGGTCGCTTGTTGCAGGTATCCGCTACGACGAGATTGATTACGAACGTGTTGATTTGGCTCGCAGCAATGGTCAGACAGCTGGCACCATTGACCTAGATCTTGATGGCATCAGCTGGCGTCTGGGCACGGTATATAAATTCACCGAAAACAGCACCCTCTATGCGCAGTTCAGCACAGCGGTGGACAGTATCCAGTCCATCCTCAGCGCCACCAACCCCTCGTTAGAGCTGGCCGAGGGGGAGCAGATTGAAGTGGGTATCAAGCAGCAGTTACTTGAAGGGCGTCTGCAATATACATTGGCTCTGTACGACATCACTAAATCAGATCTACTCAGTGAAGAATTTGGCGAGACACGTCAGATTGGCGAACAAACATCGCGCGGTGCTGAGCTAGAGGTTTTCTGGTTACCACTAGACAATTTCAGCGTGGATTTAAATATCGCACTTACTGAGCCCGAGTACGCTGAATTTATCAGTCGTGGAAATGACTACAGTGGTAATACGCCCCGCGGTGTGCCGGAACAAACGGCCAATTTGTGGTTAACCTGGCAGGTGAACGATAGCTTGTCAGTTGCAGGAGGGGCACGCCACGTGGGCGAACGCTATCTGAATGATGCCAATACCGCTGAGTTGCCTGATTACACTGTTTGGGATACAGCCATAACGTGGTCTGTCAACGACGCAATGAGCCTGCGCTTACGCGGTAAAAACCTCACCGATACAGATGACTATGTGTTGGCGCCTTACGGCAACCAATGGATTTTGGGAGACGGCCGTACTGGTGAACTGAGCCTGAATTACCGGTTTTAATCAGCGGACGCTAACGGATGAAGTGGAAGCGCTGGCTTTACCTCACCCATCGGTGGCTTGGCATCGGTATGTGTCTGCTGGTGGTAATGTGGTTTGCCTCCGGTGTCGTGATGATGTACGTAGGCTTTCCGTCGCTGACGGTGGCGGAACGCCTTGCCGGTCTTCCCGGTTTGCAAGCAAGCACCATCAGAGTGACGCCTGAGAATTTAACACGTTCAATTAATGCCGACGACTCTATTAAATCCTTGCGGCTCAGTAGTATTCTTGGGCGCCCCGCTTATTTATTGGAAACTGTGTCGGGTTTACAAAAAATTCAGTTTGCCGATTCCGGCGAGTACCTGCGCAGTATCAGTGAATCACAAGCCTTGAAAGCGGCGCAGGTTTATCAACAGTTTCTCGATATTGATTCAACACAAACTGCTACTGTGCTCGATCGCGTCGATATGGATCAATGGACAGTATCAGGCAGTCTTCACAAACATCGCCCGCTGTATAAAGTCGCGCTGCACGATCCCGCTAGTACTAGACTCTATATTTCTTCTGTCACAGGTGAAGTCGTTCGGGATACAAACCGTAACGAGCGTTTTTGGAACTGGCTGGGCGCCAATTTGCACTGGATTTATCCGATGCAACTGCGTCGTCACGTCAGTGTCTGGCATTGGGTGATTGTAGTGTTATCTCTGATCGGTTTGGTATCGATCTTTACCGGCACGATTGCTGGATTTATGCGCTTGCGATTACGCAAACGATATCGTGGCAAAGACGTGACGCCTTATCGCGGTATGATGAAATGGCACCACCTTTTAGGTCTGGGTTGTATGTTCTTTCTCACCACATTTATGTTCAGCGGCCTGATGTCAATGAACCCCTGGTCGTTGTTTACGCCCAACCAATCCTACGCTGATTTACAGCAGCGTATACGCGGAACAAAAGAGCCGGTTGATCAACAAAAACAACTCTTGCGATTACAGGATCATTTGCAGCAATTTCCCGGAGTCAAAGAAATACATTGGCAGTGGCTGGGAGGCAAAACTTATCATGTTGCTATGTCGGCTGCTTATGATTATCAAACCATTTTGCACAATAACTGGCACGGCAAAGAGGAGCTGCTAGGCAGGGTCAGACGCTCAGTGATCAACACCATGGAGTCCTATCACGCAGAAACTCGGCTAGTCGAAGAACAAAAACTTGATCGTTACGACCTTTATTATTATTCCCATCATGAACGCAGGAAACCATTACCTGTTTTACGCTTGCGTTTTGATAACACAGATCAAAGTTGGCTTTATATCGATGTTAAAAGTGGAGAAATCATAGCCCATCAAACACGATTGCATCGTATACAACGCTGGCTCTATAACGGCCTGCACAGCCTAGATTTTACTTTTCTGATCTATCACCGGCCACTCTGGGACGTGATAGTTGTCGTGTTAAGTATCCTTGGGCTGAGCTTTTCAATTATTAGTATCGTTATCGGCTGGCGACGGCTAGTTCGTTGGTAGACGAACCAAATTAACAACAGGGATCGAATCTGGCTGTAGAAGTAGGGGCTGAGAGTATGCTCTCTTCTTGCAGATGTAAATTTTAACCAGGCGTCAGTACTGCTTACATTTTTTGGGAATAGACAATAATTGAGGTGGAGGATATAGACACGCTCAATGAAGTCTTTACGCTTTTTTATTTTCGTTAATTCTATTTTTCAAACTTCGTCGATAAAACCACACTCGTTAACGTATCCTTAACCCCTTCCATCGAACGAATTTTATCAAGCACGTTATCTAATTCTCCGGTTGACTCTGCTTCGACAAAAAGAATTAAATCGTAAACACCACTCACCGCATAGGCCTTGCGAATTTGGTCTGTATGGCGAAAATTACGCACTAATTCGGTGGAATTTCCTGACTTCATATTTACCATCACATGGGCAGAAACATAGCCCTTGGTAAACTCCTCGCTTAATACCAGCGAATAACCTTTGATAACACCACGTCGCTCAAGCCTGGCAATACGGTCTTTTACTGTGGAACGGGATAAATTAAGGTCGCGTGCAAGCTCAGCAATCGTTGCACGCCCATTATCTCGCAAGCGAGCCAAAAGGCTCTTATCGGTATCATCTACTATCATTTTAACGTTATTTCCGTCATTTTGATTAGCAATAACTATCATTATAGTGTATCTGATCATTTATTCTGACATTTTACTCTCCTAAAATTTTAAATATCTCTTAAAGTTTTTGGGAGAAGTGCCATGAACAAGTCCAAAAAAAGTGTCGTGTTAGTTGGTGCAGGAAAAATTGGATCCATCATATCTAAGCTAATATCTTCCTGTAATGATTACTATCTAACTGTCATTGACCAAAGTGATGAGCGACTCTCGCTTATACCAAGGCATCCTAATATTCAAACTTATCAAGTAGATGTCAATGATAAAGCAACATTGCTGAATATTCTTAAAGGGAAATTCGCCGTCTTAAGTGCAATGCCTTATAACCTCACGCGTTATGTAGCTGAAGCGGCTGCTGAAGCCAAAGTGCATTACCTTGATTTAACCGAAGATGTTGCAACAACAAATACCGTAAAAAAACTTGCAGAAAATGCCGAAGTTGCTTTTATTCCCCAGTGCGGATTAGCGCCGGGGTTTATTACTATTGCCGCTTATGAGCTGACAAAAAAATTCGATAAATTACAAAATGTTCATATGCGCGTCGGTGCACTCCCCAAATATCCGTCTAATGCTCTCAAATACAATCTGACGTGGTCCACCGATGGACTTATCAATGAATACTGCAATCCTTGCGATGCCATTGTTGAAGGTGAACTTATATCAGTGCCGCCGCTGGAAGAGCTTGAAACCTTTTCGCTTGATGGTATCGATTACGAGGCCTTTAATACATCCGGTGGTTTAGGCACTTTATGTGAAACCTTAAAAGGAAAAGTTAACAATTTAAATTATCGTACCGTGCGTTACCCCGGACATCGCGACGTTATGAAAATGTTACTTCAGGATTTACGCTTACGCGATCACAAACACTTACTTAAACAAATAATGGAAGATGCCTTGCCCATTACATTTCAGGATGTTGTGCTGATATTTGTCAATGTCAGCGGTTGGAAAAACAATAGTCTGATACAAGAAACCTACGTTAATAAAATTTACAGCCAGAATATTTTTGGTCTTACCTGGAGTGCTATTCAGATAACGACTGCGGCAGGAATTTGCACGGTACTCGACTTGCTCACCGAAAATAAACTACCCAATACTGGTTTTGTACGCCAGGAGGATATTGCCTTTAGCGACTTTATCAATAATCGCTTCGGCCGATATTACAACGAAGCTATGCAGCAAAACGAACTTGCGCAGCAACAAGCCATCGCCTAGTGATGAAATTGAAGCGATTTTTACGAGGAGTAAAAAACAATGCATCTTCAACAATTACTGCAAGATATGAACATCGACGTCGACACTTTTCCTGGCGGCGAGCTAGAAGTGCGGTCCCCTATCGATGGAAAAATAATTTCCACAGTGAAAGCCCATTCGACACACGAAGTCAGCGAGGTGATACAGCTCGCGACTGAGGCAAGTCAAAACTGGAAGTTGGTCCCAGCCCCTGTTCGTGGAGAACTGATTCGTCAATTTGGTAATACCTTAAGGCAACATAAAGCCGCGTTGGGTCGCTTGGTTACTTTGGAGTGTGGAAAAATTTATCAGGAGGGCTTAGGCGAAGTGCAGGAAATGATCGATATCTGCGATTTTGCACAAGGCCTTTCAAGGCAGCTTTATGGCCTGACAATTGTTTCCGAACGCCCGGGCCATAAAATGCTTGAGTTATGGCAACCACTTGGGCCCGTTGGTATTATTTCTGCATTTAATTTTCCGGTAGCTGTATGGGCATGGAATGCAGCACTGGCAGTTATTTGCGGCAACTCAATTATTTGGAAACCGTCAGAGAAAACGCCTATAACAGCATTAGTTTGCCAAGAGCTTTTTATCCGCACCTGTAAACAGTTTGAACAAGCGCCCGACTATTTATCGCAAGTGATTATTGGCGATGCAACTATCGGAGAGCAATTGGTTAATGATCGTCGTGTACCATTAATTAGCGCGACCGGCAGCTGTGCAATGGGTAAAAAAGTAGGAACAGCAGTTGCTTCACGATTTGGAAAATCCATTCTCGAACTCGGTGGTAATAACGCCGTTATTGTCGCACCTTCTGCCGATATCGATATGGCAGTCCGCGCAATAGTTTTTGGTGCAGTCGGCACGGCAGGACAACGATGTACAACAACACGCAGACTATTTTTACATGCAAGTATTTATCATGATGTTATTTCCAAATTAAAAAAAGCGTATCAGTCTATATCAATCGGAAATCCTCTTGACGAAAATAATCTCGTCGGCCCCCTGATAGATAAGCAATCTTATGACGCAATGCAGGCTGCAATTTTAAAAGCTGAAGCTGTTGGTGGCAAAGTTACCGGCGGTAAACGCGTGAATCAAGAATCTTTCGAGCATGCGTATTATGTGGAGCCTTGTTTAATCGAAATGCCAGAAGCAGAAAAAACCATACAAACTGAAACCTTTGCGCCCCTATTGTATATCTACCCCTACACAGATCTTGAGTGTGCTGTCGCGCTACAAAATGATGTGCCACAAGGTTTATCGTCTTCAATCTTTACCAATGATATACGTGAATCCGAATTATTTATTTCCGCAATGGGCAGCGATTGTGGGATAGCGAATATTAATATCGGAACCAGCGGTGCAGAAATCGGTGGCGCGTTTGGCGGCGAAAAAGAAACTGGCGGTGGACGTGAATCGGGCTCGGATGCCTGGAAAAATTATATGCGCCGAATGACCTCAACCACCAACTATTCCCGAGATTTACCTTTGGCCCAAGGTATTAAGTTTGACTTATGAAAAACCTACCCGTTTGGCCAAAATTTAACTGGGAAGATCCGTTTGAGCTTGAGCAGCAGCTTAGTGAAGAAGAGCGCTTTATTCGCGATACAGCTAGAAAATACGCTCAAGAAAAACTCGCGCCTCGTATAAAACAGCATGCGCGAAATGAAATAAGCGATCCTGCTATTTTTCGAGAAATGGGTGAGTTAGGCTTGCTTGGTAGCACTATAGACGGATTTGGCTGCGCCGGCGTAAATGCTACCAGTTACGGCCTTATTGCTAAAGAAATTGAAGCGATTGACTCAGCCTATCGCTCAATGATGAGCGTACAATCGAGCTTGGTTATGTACCCCATCTATGCTTATGGCAATGAACAACAAAAACAAAAATATTTACCCAAACTTGCAACAGGCGAGTTAATTGGTTGTTTTGGCCTGACAGAACCCGATCACGGTTCCGATCCAGGCGGCATGCTCAGCAATGCAAAAAAAGTATCCGGTGGTTACGTTTTAAATGGCAATAAAATGTGGATTACCAATGCACCTATAGCAGGTGTATTTATCGTATGGGCAAAATTGGCAAAGGCCAATACGATAAAAGGCTTTATTCTAGATAAGGAAATGGAAGGACTAAGTGCGCCCAAAATACACGGCAAACTTAGTTTGCGTGCATCAGCAACAGGTGAAATCGTTTTGCAAGATGTATTTGTACCGAATGAAAACACTCTTGAGAAAGCCGACAGTTTAACAGCCGCTATGTCCTGCTTAAACAATGCGCGCTTCGGTATCGCCTGGGGCGCGTTAGGCGCTGCAGAAGCTTGTTGGAAATGCGCCCGCGACTACGCGATTACCCGCCATCAATTTGGCCAAGCACTGGCCTCAAAACAACTTATTCAAAAGAAACTTGCCGATATGCAAAGCGAAATATTTATCGGCTTACAAGCTTGCCTGCAAGCGGGAAGGTTAAAAGATAAAAATAAACTGAGCCCCGAAACAATCAGTATGATAAAACGCAATTCATGCATAAAGTCACTGGACATTGCGCGAACCGCCCGGGATATTTTTGGCGCCAATGGTATTTCAGAAGAATATCCTGTTATGCGTCACATGCTCAACCTGGAAACGGTTAATACTTACGAAGGGACACAAGATATACACGCGTTAATATTGGGAAGGAAAATTACAGGGTTGTCTGCGTTTTAAATTTACACTTTGACCTTGTGGCGAGAATACTCCCAGAATAGGTTTGACCTTACCCCTAGTTCAGGGATTCAGGGATTCAGGGGGAGGGCAAGTGTCCAGCTTTCTTTACGTCGCTGCTTTGCCAGCGAAGACTGTCGCGCTTCGATTGCTCCTTAGGGGTCGGACAATTTATCTGAACCAGTTCGCCATAATGTGTCTGAAACGGACAAGCTATGCTGGAAAGAACGGTATCTGGGTGGAGAAAAATAATGGTGGGCCTGCTCAGACTTGAACTGAGGACCTACCGATTATGAGTCGGGTGCTCTAACCAACTGAGCTACAGGCCCAATAACTATTTGGGTTTCACCATTTTTGCTAACCCATCCATGGTGTTGCGCCCGGCCCGCGAGTCAACGCTCGGGGGCGCTTCGCTTCATAGCCCCTCGCTTCGCGGTCGTAATTTGCGGTGCAAATTACCCAACTGAGCTACAGGCCTGAATCTTATATATTTTCTTTGGTTTTTAAATCGCCGCGCATTATAAATGTGCGGCGATTGTGTTGCTAGTTATTCTTACTCGTCGAGGAAGCCACGTAGGTGGTCTGATCTGGACGGATGACGCAGTTTACGCAGTGCCTTAGCTTCAATTTGTCGGATACGTTCGCGCGTGACGTCAAATTGTTTACCGACCTCTTCCAGCGTGTGGTCAGTATTCATATCGATACCGAAACGCATACGCAACACTTTCGCTTCACGAGCGGTAAGGCCTGCGAGCACTGAACGGGTAGCTTCACGCAAACCTTGTGAGGTGGCGGAGTCCACTGGACTGGTGATGGCCACGTCTTCGATGAAGTCACCCAGGTGCGAATCTTCGTCATCGCCGATGGGTGTTTCCATCGAAATGGGCTCTTTCGCGATCTTAAGCACTTTGCGCACTTTGTCTTCCGCCATTTCCATGCGTTCGCCTAACTCCTCAGGTGTGGGTTCGCGGCCCATTTCTTGGAGCATTTGGCGTGAGATGCGATTGAGCTTATTGATAGTCTCAATCATATGCACGGGAATACGGATTGTGCGCGCTTGGTCGGCAATAGAGCGAGTAATAGCTTGCCGAATCCACCAGGTGGCGTAAGTCGAAAACTTGTAGCCGCGGCGGTATTCGAACTTGTCTACAGCCTTCATTAAGCCGATATTGCCCTCTTGGATAAGGTCTAAGAACTGTAGGCCGCGATTGGTGTATTTTTTCGCGATGGAAATGACCAAGCGTAAGTTGGCTTCGACCATCTCTTTTTTAGCGCGGCGGGCACGTGCTTCGCCAATCGACATGCGACGATTAATATCTTTAATTGCGCTAAGTGGAATGCCTGCTTCTTCCTCGATGGCAATCAGTTTGCGCTGCGAACGAATAATTTCTTCGGAATAGCGTCGCAATGAGTCAGAGTAGTCGCGTTTTTTCTTGATAACATTCGGAATCCACTCTTCATTGGTTTCGTTACCGGGAAACTCCTTAACAAAAGTTTTGCGCGGCATTTTCGAATAACGCACGCAGTGCATCATAATTTCGCGCTCGCCCTGGCGCACGCGTGCGAGAACACCGCGTACATAGGAATAGAGTGGATCGAATTGGCGCGGTGCCAACTTGAAGAATTTAAAAATTTCGCCCAGTGTCTCGATTTGTTTAATCGAGCGTTTGCTCTCGCGGCCGTATTTATCGATTGCAACTTGGGCTTTTTCCAGCTGCTCTTTTAACTCACCAAAACGAACCCTGGCTTCCTCGGGGTCGACGCCACCGATTTCATCATCGTCGTCGTCATCGTCGTCTTCGTCCTCGTCGTCATCATCTTTATCATCATCAGATTTTGCTTCAGGAACTTGGATTTCTGCGGGAGGTGCGACGGTGTCGACAGGGTCGAGCCACCCGCTGATCACGTCGTTCAAACGGCGTTCGCCACCTTCAACCAGGTCGTATTCATCGACAATTTGTTTGACAGCATCAGGCCAAAATGCGAGCGCGTGCATGAGGTCACGCGTTCCTTCTTCAATGCGCTTGGCGATCGCGATTTCGCCCTCGCGTGTAAGCAACTCCACAGTACCCATTTCGCGCATATACATGCGCACCGGGTCAGTTGTGCGGCCAGCTTCGGTTTCCACCGCGGCGAGTGCGGCCGCTGCTTCTGCGGCGGCTATCTCATCGGTGCTGGGTTCGGCGTCGGCGAGTAAAAGTTCATCGGCATCGGGCGCAACTTCGTAAACACGAATGCCCATGTCGTTGATCATTTGAATGATATCTTCTACCTGATCGGGATCGGAAATATCTTCGGGAAGGTGGTCGTTAACCTCATCGAAGGTTAAATAACCTTGCTCGCGGCCGCGGTTGATAAGTTCTTTGATTCGCGATTGCTTGTGTTCGCTCATTCAGACTATCCGTAATGCCCTAATTAAAAGAAAAGCCGCGCATTATAGCGAGTGACAACACGTGGCGCCAGATGAATATTGAGGTTTTTGTCTTACGTGGAAGAAATTTCAAAGACATTGATCTGTGGGTTTGCGTTAACCTGCTTACGTGGGGGTGAAGGCTTAATAATTCAAGCCTTGCCTTATTGTTTCTCTTCCGCGGGCAATGTCAGCAGTTCACGCATACGCTGCTTTTGGGAGTCAGACATTTCTTTATAGTCTATTGAGCGCAATTGCGCTAATTCCTCACTGCGACTGCGTTTTCTTGTGCTGGTTCGCAAGCGCGTCAATGCGTCTTGAAATTCGCTTGTCGCATCAATCTCCGTTTGTCTCTTAGCTGACGAAAGTAGTTCAGTTGCCGCAAGTTCGAGAAGCTGCTTTTGTGCTTCAGCCCCGTAGTGACCAATCCAATACCCTGCAATATGCGCTAACTTGCAATGTGGGCGCTCCTGGACAAACTGGATTAGGCGGCGCAATTGGGCGATATCGTTGCCGTCGAGCTCGTCAGGCAGTGAGAGGTCGTTGATATTTTGCAAAATCTCCGGCGTATCGAGCAGTATTGCCACGGCATTGCGTGCTGGCGTTATGCGGGTTTTTTTTGAAATACTGGGGGTCGGTTGCAGTCGTGCTTGTTGTGGCTCTGGAGCCCTGGGTTTTGCCTGCTCCGCTTTTTTTTGCGGTGGTTCGTGCTCACTAAATGCGTGTTCTTGTTCCGTTGGTTGGGTCAATTCGAGCAAAACGTCGCGACTTAGACCGGTGCGTTTAGCGAGGTGGTCGAACATTAATTCGCGATAGACGCCTGTGGGCAGCTTATTTATGAGCGGAACAACGGTTTTGGACAACCGGGCCCTGCCTTCCAATGTGTGCGTATCGATGCCTTCACTCGCAACGTCAAATAGAAACTCTTCCAGCGGAACTGCGTAGTTCATTTGCTGTTGGAAGCGTTCTGGGCCGATAGTACGTACAAGGCTATCTGGGTCTTGCCCGTCCTGTAGGAATAAAAATTTTACATGTACGCCGTCCTTCATTACTGGCAGTGCGTTCTCAAGTGCGCGCTTCGCGGCATTGCGGCCTGCGTTATCACCATCAAAACAGAATACTACGGTGTTGGTGAAGCGAAATGCCAGACGTAAATGGTCTTCACCACAGGCGGTTCCGAGGGTTGCAACCGCGCATTGGATACCAAACTGTGCGAGCGCAATCACATCCATGTATCCTTCAACGACGATAAGCCGCTCTAATCGCCGATTTGCCTGTCGCGCTTGGTAAAGTCCGTAGAGTTCTCGACCTTTGTGGAACACGGGTGTTTCCGGGGAATTGAGATACTTTGGGCCGGCCGCTTCTTTTTTGGTGTAGGGGCCTGTGGCTTTCTCGGTTTCAAACACGCGCCCGCCAAAACCGATAGTGCGTCCGCGTACATCGATTATCGGAAAGGTGATGCGTTGACGAAAACGGTCGTAACGTTTGCCGGTTTCTGGATTATCTATTATTAGGCCGCTTTCTATCAGCAAGTCACGTGCTTTTTCGGTGGTCCCGAGTTTAGTTAACAAATTGTCCCAGCCCGGGGGTGCGTAGCCGATTTTAAACTGTTCGATAATTGCGTCACTCAGACCACGCTCGGCTAAGTATTGTTTGGGTCTGTGTCCCTGAGGGTGTTGATTAAGTTGACTGTGATAGTAAGTACTTGCATTCTCAAGAATGCTGTAAAGGTTTTGATGTATCGCTAAGCGCTGCGGTGAACGCTGCTCCTGCGGGACATCCATGCCCTGGTTGCGGGCAAGATTTTTAACGGCATCGACAAAACCAATGCGGTCGAACTCCATGACAAAGCCGATTGCTGTTCCGCTCGCGCCACAGCCAAAGCAATAATAAAACTGTTTATCAGGGCTAACGGTAAACGATGGAGTTTTTTCGTTGTGAAAAGGGCAGCAGGCGCTGTAATTCTTGCCCGTTTTTTTGAGTTTCACCCGTTGGTCGACAACTTCAACTATGTCGACCCGGTTGAGCAATTCATCAATGAAGGACTGTGGAATAAGATTCATGTCGCTGACTCACAGCCTTTTGGCTTTAATTGATGATAATGGGCATTACTCGGAAATGCCAGGGCGTTAAACGAGAGCTTCTTTTACGAGCTTGCTCACTTGGCCCATGTCAGCTCGTCCCTGCACCTGGGGCTTTATAACTCCCATAAGTTTGCCCATATCGGCCATTCCGGAAGCGCCTGTTTCATCTATTGCAGCCTTTACTATATCGGCAATTTCCTTTTCGCTAAGTGCTGCGGGCATAAAACTTTGAATAACCTCAATTTCAAACTTTTCTTGCTGAGCAAGGTCTTCTCGGCCGGCTTCGTCATATTGTTTTGCGGCGTCACGTCTTTGTTTGAGCATTTTATCGAGTACGACCAGCACCCGATCATCTTCAAGCTCAATGCGTTCATCTACTTCGATTTTTTTAAACTCCGATGCGATGACACGCAATACGCCAAGGCGTTCTTTTTCCTTCGCGCGCATCGCGGCTTTGGTCGCGTCTTTAATCGCTTGTTTTATTTCACTTGCCATATTCGCTTCTGCCTTATTTATGCTTTTTCTTGCCGGGAGTGAACGACTTTATCTTTCTCGCGTCGCATGCTCAAGCTGTTTTCGGGAAAACAGACTGGATGTTGTAAGCGGGAGAAAATTTATTCAGAAGCTGGAAGCAGGATAACGGACACCGGCGCTATTGCCGGTGTTCTGCATAACAAGGGAGCATTTTTACTGGACTCGCTAGGGGACGCGTTGGCTTGTGTGCCGGATCAAACTTGCTTAACCAAGTTTGCCTAATTGCGTTGTGATTACTGAAACGACCGAGTCGAGATTAATACAGGCGTTGAAATTTACGCGTTTCGCGGGCCAACTTTTTAGCATGACGCTTAACGGCTGCAGCGGCTTTGCGCTTGCGAACGGATGTCGGCTTTTCATAAAATTCGCGGCGGCGAACTTCCGCAAGAACACCTGCTTTTTCGCAAGAACGCTTGAAACGGCGCAAAGCGACGTCAAAAGGCTCGTTTTCTTTAAGTTTTACTGAAGGCATATATTGACCAGTTGGGGTTTAAATTAACTATCCAAGTGCGCGCGGTGTGCTTTGGTATTAGGCCACCTTGCTCAAAGGGCCGCAGATTTTACTGGCATTCCCCCGCCGCATCAAGTAAAAAGCATGCTTTCTCTTATGAAAGTCTCACAACTTAGCTTGGCAACGAATACAAGGTGTAAATTGCAGCGCGTAAGATTAGGTATAGCACTGTTTACTGCGCTTGCACTGATAAGGTTAGTGATCGCCACAAAAAACTCTCGTACAGCAGGTGAAATTTGAAAATATTGGGTATAGAAACATCGTGTGATGAGACGGGAGTAGCCGTCTACGATACCAATAGCGGCTTGCTTGCTCACTGCCTCTACTCTCAGGTCGCGCTGCACGCTGACTATGGCGGCGTTGTGCCGGAATTGGCTTCGCGTGACCATGTACGCAAGCTATTGCCGTTAGTTGAAGAAGTTTTAACTCAAGCGAAGGTCGATAAGAGCCAAATTGATGGTATCGCCTACACGGCCGGGCCGGGCCTGATCGGAGCTTTGCTGGTAGGTAGCTGTGTAGGGCGGGCAATTGCGTTAGCGCTCGATGTTCCAGCTATCGCTGTGCACCATATGGAAGGTCATCTTCTAGCACCTTTATTAGAGAAAGATCCGCCCAGCTTTCCTTTTGTAGCGCTGCTTGTGTCTGGTGGGCATACGCAACTCGTGCGCGTTGATGCGATCGGAGAATATACCCTGATGGGCGAGTCTCTCGATGATGCGGCGGGAGAAGCATTTGATAAAGCGGCTAAGATGCTCGATCTCGATTACCCGGGGGGGCCGCAAATTGCCAAATTGGCTGAACTCGGCGATAGCAAGCGCTTTACATTTCCGCGACCGATGACCGATCGCCCGGGATTGGATTTTAGTTTTAGTGGTTTGAAAACATATACGCTTAATACGATTCAAGCACACGCACGCGACGATGGTTTGCCAGACGAGCAGACGTGTGCAGATATTGCGGCTGCCTTCCAAGAGGCTGTTGTGGAGACTTTGGCAATTAAGTGTCGCCGCGCGATACAGGCAACAGGTTTTAAAACCCTGGTTATGGCCGGCGGCGTCGCCGCGAATAAGCGTTTGCGTGAAAAGCTCACACAGGAACTCGCGCGTTTTAATGCGCGGGTATTTTATGCGCGCAACGAGTTCTGTACCGACAACGGTGCGATGATAGCGTATGCAGGTGCTCAGCGATTACAGGCTGGGCAGACTGACGATGCATCAGTAAAAGTTAAACCGCGCTGGCCGTTAGATGAGCTACCCACAGTTGGAAAAGCGCAGCAATAATCTATTCATTCACGAAACGTTTTTCGTCTTTTAATTTAAGGGTCGTAATGGACACTGTTTTTATTAACGATTTAAAGATTGACACGATCATTGGCATATTTGAGTGGGAGAGAGAAGTGCGCCAAACCGTTGGCATTGATATCGCTATTGGCTGTGACACTCGTAAAGCTGCGGCGGCCGACGATATACAATATGCATTGGATTACAAGACCGTTGTCGATCTCGTGCAGCGATTTGTTGAAAATAATACGTTCAATTTAATTGAGTCGTTGGCGGAACAAATCTCTAATTTAATATTTAAAGAACTAAAAGTTAGTCATCTAAATATAACAATACGCAAGTTAGGTACTTTTGAAAATGTCGCCAGCGTAGGCGTAAAAATTGAACGCTATAGCGACGATAGGGTGTAAATGTTGCGGGTGTCGGCAAAAAAACAATTGCATAAAGCCCTGCTTAGCATCGGATGCAATATTGATGCTTTGGTCAAAATAAGTTTTGCTGTTGAGTCATTAAAAAAAACTTTTCCGATCGTCAGGGTTTCTTCCTTATACGAAAGTGAGGCAGTAGGAGTCTCGGGCAATAATTTTTTAAATATCGCTGTGCGTATAGAAACCGAGCTAAATATACCTGATCTATTTAAATTTGTGCGTAACGTAGAAAGTCAGGCGGGGCGGGATCGCACGGAAGGTATATTAGAGAGCTCTGGGCTGGATATCGATATCTTGACTTATGACGATTGTGTAGGCGAATTTGACGGCTTGCGCCTGCCGCGTAAAAGCTTTGAAAATTTTGCTTATGTTTTACTGCCGCTTTCGGAGTTAGAGCCTAATTTATTGCATCCAAAGCTGAATAAAACCTATCTGCAGTTATGGCAAGAGTTTGATAAACGTGATCAAAGAATCTGGCTTGCTAAATAGTCGCCCGTTAAAAGTATTTAACATCATGCTAAATAGTCAAAGACTTTCCACCATCGACGGCTAGTATTTGCCCAGTCGTATATTCTGCTTGGGTGGCAAGATAAAAGACCGTTTTTGCTATTGCTTCTGCGCCACCGAATTTATTGAGTGGAACATTTGTAATTTCACTTGGCTCTTCAACCTCTGTTCCCACAGGGGCCAGCATAGCTCCGGGGGCGATTCCGTTTACGCGAACCTCAGGTGCTAATTCAACCGCCATCGATTTAGTTAACATAACGTTGCCGGCTTTTGCTATGCAGTAAATTGTATGTTTTGCTTTTGGACGTTCAGCATAGATATCAGCGATGTTAATAATATTTCCGTGCGTACGCTTTAACTCAGAAGCAAGTGCCTGCGCTAGGAAAAACGGTGCCTTAACGTTGCTGCCGATCAGATTATCCCAATCGGTCTCGCTGGCGTTCCCAATTGGGGTGGGGTAAAAGCTGGAAGCATTGTTGACTAAAGTATCTACTCTTCCAAAGTAATCTTTCACGGCTTTTGCCAAAGAAACGACGTCGCTGTTTTTTTCAAGATCGGCATTAAAAATTGCCGCGCTATCGCTGCGAATGGAATTAAACTCACTAGCGAGTTCCTCTGCTTCAACTTGTGAGCGGTGATAATGCATTGCAACGCAATAGCCGTTTTCATGAAATAACTTCGCTATTGTTCTACCAATTCGTTTGGCCGCGCCAGTGATGAGGATGACTTGAGTTTTGGGTTTCGACACGATATACCTTTCTACGGTGCGTTGTAATCGTCTTTGTATTGCTTGACTAAATTAATTCTTTGGCGCTGAATAGCTTCGCCAAGTTGTTTACCTTGCAAACCTTGTTCGATAAAAGGTTTAGTTTCAATTTCGCGGCAAGCTTCGAAAGCGCCTTTTAAAAATTGTGTTTGCAGATACGGCCGCTTTTCCAGGCCTGTTCGGCCGCGTGCGTCAGCTTCACATACAAGCAAGAAATCGTAAAAATGCTGTGGCCTTCTAAAAGCATCCAGTTTTTTGAAAAGCTTTACAAGGGTTTTGCATCGCAGTTCTAGCGCTTGATGGCAATGGGTATGGAATTCGGCTGCGCTCAACAACAAGTCTCGAAAGCTATTGGGTACTTTTAACCGCGAACAAAGTGCTTTGGCAATGGGAATTGTGGCAGTTTCGTGGCCGTAGTGATGAGGCAGAGTATCAGGTTTAGTTACGGCTTTACCTAGGTCATGAAACAATGCAGCGAAGCGCAACTCAGCTGATTTGCTTAGCGCGCACGCTTGGTCTAGAGTCATCAACGCGTGAATTCCGCAATCGATTTCAGGGTGATGTTTTGGAACCTGAGGGACACCAAAAAGTGCATCCAACTCCGGAAACAATTTCGCTAGGGCGCCGCAAGAGCGCAAGACTTCGAAATAGACTCGCGGGTTCTCTTGACTCAGTGCACGAGCGGTTTCTTTCCAGATGCGCTCGGGGACGAGGTCTTCGATTTCACCGGTAGCAACCATGTTAGACATCAACACCTCGGTCTCTTTGGCAATGGTAAAACCGAGATGGGCGTAACGTGAAGCAAAGCGCGCGATGCGTAAGACGCGCAAGGGGTCTTCGGTGAAGGCCAGCGAAACGTGCCTTAAAATTCGGTTTTCGATATCCTGCATGCCGCCGTAGGGGTCGATATATTTTCCGCTTTCGTCTCTGGCTATTGCGTTTATCGTCAGGTCCCTGCGAGCAAGATCGTCTTCTAAGGTAACATCGTCAGCCGCGTAACATTCAAAACCGGTATAACCACGGCCGGTTTTTCTCTCCGTGCGCGCCAATGCGTATTCTTCTTTGGTATCTGGGTGCAGAAAGACAGGGAAATCCCTGCCAACTTTTTCATAGCCAAGTTGAATAAGTTGCTGCGGATTGGCGCCCACGACGACCCAATCATTTTCGGCAACGGGAAAATTTAACAGCTCGTCGCGAACTGCCCCTCCTACAAGATAAATTTTCATTTGACTATTGACGTATGCAAATTTAGCCATCAAACTTTAATGCAAATTTGATTGTATTGGTAGTGATCCGGTCGGCCAAAGCAGTTTTTAAATTAACGAATATAATTTTTTTCGCAAGACAAATGAAACATAAACACCCATTCGCAAAGAATATGCAAGTCGCCGGCGTCTGCGCAATCGCGCTGCGTTGGACTGTGCATGTGCGCTGTGGGCCTGATTTGTGATTGAGTAAGTAAATAAAAATCGAATAAAAAAGGCCGCAGCAAAAACTGCGGCCTTTTTTATTGCCTGACTAATTGTGTTAGCGAGTATGGTGGAAAGAGGAGGTATGAAATGAATGAGGAAAAAACAGCAATCGATATTAGAGTCATAACAGCATATTGGGGCGTCGTTTTGTTATGGTCGACTACACCTATTACGGTTAAATGGAGCAACGAGGGGTTTGGCTTTATTTCCGCCATGTTGTTGCGTGTGTTGCTCGCGGCGCTACTCGGAATTTTTGTACTGCGTTTGATAAAGCAGCCTTTTAACTGGAATAAAGCTGATTTAAAAATATATCTGGCCGGCGGTATCGGGCTTTTCCCCAGCATGTTTTTGGTCTACTGGGCTACGCAGCATATTCCGTCGGGGCTTGTATCGGTGTTGTTAGGGCTGTATCCATTTGCCGTGGGTATTTTTTCGCAAATAATATTGAAACAAAATTTATTTGATCTGGAAAAAACAACTGCGCTGGTTATGGCTGTTGTCGGTTTGGCAATAATCAACCACGACCAGCTTAACTTGGACTATACAGCGATGTTTGGTGTCTTGGCTGTATTTGTCGCATCTATTTGCTGGGCACTAAGTACGGTATTGCTTAAAAAAATGGAGCCTGCTATCCACCCATTTAAAATTGGTGTGGGGACTTTGCTTGTATCTCTACCTTGGCTTGTGCTGATGAAACTGGTTCTTACAGAAAAGCCTGCCGATATTGATATCAAAGCGATCGCGTCAATAGCCTATTTGGTTTTGTTTGGCTTTTTAGTTGGGCACACTCTATTTTTTTTCGTATTAAAAAAATGTTCAGTTGGTGTTGTGTCATTGATTCCCTTGATAACACCGGTTGTTGCGATAAGTATTGGTTCAACATTTGGAGGTGAAAGTCTAAGTTCTACAACTATGCTTGGTGCACTAATTATTATGTTTTCGTTGGCTGTGTATCAAGGCATCGTAAAATTCAGCGCACGTAAAATTGAGGGTTTTAGGCGTTGGATATTGCCGCGAGAGTAACGAGAAGCCCTATTTTTTGGCTTTAGGCTTTTCTTTAGGAGGGCAGTGGAAGCTCTCTTTTATTTCGTCATCGCACAATGAATGTAGGTGGACATCAAAACCCCACAAACGATGAATATGTTTGAGAACTTCGGTAGAGGATTCAGGTTCCAGTGGTTGGCGATTAAACTGCGAATGATGCAGTGTGAGTGAGCGATCGCCGCGAATATCGACACTATAAACTTGAATGTTAGGTTCTCTGTTGCCGAGATTGTATTGTGCTGAAAGTGCTTCGCGTACTTTTTGATATCCGCTGTCGTCGTGTATGGATGTTACTTCGATATTTTTTTTGCGGTCATCGTCGACGATCGTAAAAAGTTTTAAATCGCGGATAACTTTTGGCGATAAATACTGCAGAATAAAACTTTCATCTTTGAAGTTTCTCATCGCAAAATCGAGTGTTGTTATCCAATCACTGCCGGCGATATCAGGAAACCAGCGTTTATCCTCTTCTGTCGGTTTTTCGCATATGCGCCGAATGTCGGTCATCATTGCAAATCCGAGCGTATAGGGGTTAATACCAGAAAAAAACTGACTGTCGTAAGGAGGCTGCAAGATAACACTGGAGTGAGATTGCAAAAATTCCAGCATAAACCCTTCTGTGATATATCCGCGATCATAAAGTGTGTTCATAATCGTATAGTGCCAGAAAGTTGCCCATCCTTCGTTCATCACTTGAGTCTGTTTTTGCGGATAAAAATACTGTGCGATTTTTCGAACGATTCTCACCAGCTCTCGTTGCCAGGGCTCAAGTAGTGGCGCATTTTTTTCAATAAAATAAAGTAAATTTTCTTGCGGCTCTTGCGGAAAGCGAAAACCGTCATCTTCTTTTTTCTGTTTGTCTTCAGTAGGAATGGTGCGCCATAAATCATTGACTTGACGTTGTAGGTATTCCTCCCGCTCGCGCTGCCTTTCTTGCTCTTCTTCCACTGAAAGTGGATAGGGGCGCTTATAGCGATCGACGCCATAATTCATAATTGAATGGCAGGAGTCGAGAATTGCCTCCACCGCTTCTACGCCATATTTCTCTTCACATTTTGTTACGTACGCGCGCGCGAATACTAAATAGTCAATTATCGAAGATGCATCTGTCCAAGCGCGGAATAAATAATTACCTTTAAAAAACGAATTGTGTCCGTAGCAAGCATGTGCAATGACTAAAACTTGCATCATCATCGTATTTTCTTCCATTAAATACGCAATACACGGATCGGAATTGATGACTATTTCATAAGCCAAACCCATTTGCCCACGTTTATAGCTCTGCTCAATTTGTAGAAATTGTTTTCCGTAAGACCAGTGATGGTAGCCAATCGGCATGCCGATGGATGCGTAGGCATCCATCATTTGTTCTGAACTGATAATTTCGATTTGATTGCGATAAGTATCGAGTCTGTATTCTTTGGCAATTTCGGCAATGACGCGATCGTACTCCTGTACGAGTTCAAAGTTCCATTCCGAGCTTGTCGATATTGGTTTGTTAGTCATGCTTGTCGAGGCCTTTCTATCGGTCACTTAAACTATGCCGCAGCAGTTGCCTTTTTTTGAAAAAGCTCGCGAAATACAGGATAAATATCCGATGCACTTATTAACTGGCGCATCGCAAATAACTGAGGAAATTGCGCTTCGACTCGTTCATATGCGTGCCAAAGTGCTTGATGTTCACGTGGCGTAATTTCGATATACGAAAAATACTGCAATTTTCTCATTATGTTATCGACTAATAAACGATAGCAAACTGCAGAGTCATCATTCCAGTTGTCACCGTCTGACGCTTGCGCAGAGTAGATATTCCACTGCGAAGGTGGAAAGCGTTCGTCGATAATTTCATCCATTAATTTTAATGCACTTGATACTATTGTGCCTCCGGTTTCGCGACTATAGAAAAAATCCTCTTCGTTAACCTCTTTTGCACTGGTGTGATGTCGAATAAAAACGACTTCTGTGTGCTCGTAATTCCTTTGTAAAAATAAATAGAGTAGCAAGAAAAATCGTTTCGCTATATCTTTGGTAGCTTGGTCCATCGAGCCAGAAACATCCATCAAACAAAACATAACCGCGCGTGATTTTGGCACAGGTTGTTTTACGTGAAGGTTGTATTTTAAGTCGAAATCATCGATCCAGGGAATGCGTTTTATTTTTCCTTCAAGACTGGCAATTTTTTCCAGTAAGTCGGCTAGGTATTGTTTTTCAATTGGATCTTCGGTACCGCTAAGCTTGGCCGCTTCTTCCTTTAGCTCTTTCACCTGTCGACGTTTTTTCCCAGTCAGTGCGATACGCCTAGCATTTGCTGCTTTTAGTGAACGAACGATATTAACTTGTGCAGGGTTGCCTTCCTCGCTAAATCCGGCACGATGATACTTGAATTCTTCGTCACCTGCTAAATGTCTCTTTACCAGATTGGGAAGTGCTAAATCCTCGAACATAAAATTTAAGAATTCATCTTGCGTGATCTGAAAAACAAACTCGTCCATGCCTTCGCCCTGATCACTTGCGCCTGATCCGGCGCCACCACCTCCACCACCTTCAGGGCGCTTTATTTGATCACCCGTGACGAACTCTTTATTACCTGGCAAAACGCGAGAACGCACACCGCCTGAACCAGTTGAAAAAACCGGTTCATTAATATCTTTAGAAGGGATGCTAATCTTTTCGCCGTTTTCGATATCAGTGATCGATCGTTTATCTACGGCGTCCGATACGGCTTTTTTGATATGCTTACGGTAGCGTTGCAGAAACCTTTGGCGATTAACGGTGCTTTTGTTTTTTGAATTTAAACGTCTATCGACAATATAACTCACGTAGTACTCCCAACGCTGGAATTGCTGTGATTATTGCGACTTACGTACTCTCAAATACCACTCAGAAAGCAATCGCACTTGTTTTTCTGTGTAGCCGCGCTCAACCATGCGCGCGACAAAATCATCGTGTTTTTTCTGATCTTCTTTTGAAGATTTTGTGCTGAACGATATCACCGGTAACAAATCTTCGGTATTGGAAAACATTTTTTTCTCAATAACTGTGCGCAGCTTCTCGTAGCTGCTCCAAACAGGGTTGTTGCCTGAATTATTGGCACGTGCGCGCAGAACAAAATTGACAATTTCGTTACGAAAATCTTTTGGATTGCTAATTCCAGCTGGCTTTTCAATTTTTTCCAATTCTTCGTTTAGCGCACCGCGGTCAAGAATTTCGCCTGTTTCGGGGTCACGGTATTCTTGATCTTGTATCCAAAAATCGGCGTACGTGACGTAGCGATCAAAAATATTCTGGCCGTACTCAGCATAGGATTCAAGGTAGGCTGTTTGAATTTCTTTGCCAATAAATTCGACATAGCGTGGCGCTAAATATTCTTTAATGAACATCAAATAACGATTGGCTATGTCCTCTTGAAATTGCTCTTGCTCAATTTTTTGCTCAAGTACGTAAAGTAAATGAACGGGGTTAGCGGCAACTTCCGTTGGGTCGAAATTAAAGACTTTAGATAATATTTTAAACGCAAAACGTGTGGACAGCCCGTCCATACCTTCATCCACACCGGCGGAGTCACGATACTCTTGCATCGATTTTGCTTTCGGGTCGGTATCTTTTAAATTTTTACCGTCATAGACGCGCATTTTCGAGAATAAATTCGAATTCTCAGGTGTTTTTAAACGAGATAAGACGCTAAATTGTGCCAGCATTTTGAGCGTATCGGGGGCACAGTGTGCTTCAGCGAGCGAGCTGTTATGCAGTAGTTTTTCGTAAATTTTAACTTCCTCGGATACACGCAAACAGTAGGGTACCTTGACAATATATACACGGTCGATAAAGGCTTCGTTGTTTTTATTATTTTTGAATGTTTGCCACTCCGATTCGTTTGAGTGCGCAAGAATAACACCGTCGAATGGAATTGCTCCAAGGCCTTCGGTGCTGTTGTAATTACCTTCTTGTGTTGCCGTCAAAAGTGGGTGAAGCACTTTGATTGGGGCTTTGAACATCTCGACAAATTCCATGATGCCCTGATTAGCGCGGCACAAGCCGCCGGAAAAGCTGTACGCATCGGGGTCATTTTGCGGGAAGTCCTCTAATTTACGAATGTCAACTTTACCAACAAGCGATGAAATGTCTTGGTTATTTTCGTCGCCAGGTTCAGTTTTAGAAACACCAATTTGATCGAGAATAGAAGGGAATACCTTGATGACTTTAAATTGGCTGATATCGCCGCCGTATTCGTGCAGGCGCTTTACAGCCCAGGGCGACATGATATTGTTTAAATAGCGGCGCGGTATGCCGTAGTCTTCTTCGAGTATATGCCCGTCTTCGTTTACGTCGAATAAACCGAGAGGAGACTCAAATACCGGGGAACCTTGTAAGCAATATATCGGTTGTTTTTCGATAAGGGTTTTTAAGGCTTCGGCAAGTGATGATTTACCACCGCCAACCGGGCCAAGAAGATAGAGAATTTGTTTGCGCTCTTCTAAACCTTGAGCAGCGTGTTTGAAAAAAGAGACGATTTGCTCTATCGCCTCTTCCATACCGTAAAATTCTTCAAACGCTTTGTAGCGCTTAATTATTTTATTTGAAAATATACGGCTCATTCGCGAGTCTTTAGAAGTATCGACAAGCTCGGGCTCGCCGATGGCTAAGAGCATACGTTCAGCGGCGCTCGCGTAAACAGATTTGTCCGTTTTGCATAGCTCCAGATATTCTTGGATGCTGAGTTCTTCTTGTTTTGTTTCCTCATAACGTTGGCGATAATGGCTAAAAATCGTCATGGGTGTGCCTCCTCAAGCAGTGGCGAATTCTGAGCGGGGTAATTGTAGCTATGCTTATTTTGCGTGGAACAAACTGAACATTACCCAAATAAACACTCCGGATGGTTCTTACTGGCGTAGTTTTTCTGCTTATCTTAATAGTAGACAATGACCAGTCTAAAAGTGCGAAATATTGAATAAAAACTTCAGTTTTTTTTGATTGAATCAGCGTTTTAGGCATAAGCAATTGGCTTGTAAAATTTTGGTGCATCTCTATCGCGCAAAGATTTTCAAATACGAATGAAGTTGATCAAAATGTGCTAATATTCGCGCCCTAATAGAATTTGGTTAGTTTTTACGCAAGTTTTCAGTATTACGGTTTATAAGCCGACTTTACATATTAAATCGGCATTCAATTTTTACAAAATCTTCAAGAGTTTTTTCTAAACTAACGACAAAAGCAATTCAAAAAGCGGGCCAAACATGAAAGTACTTGTTACCGGCGGTGCCGGTTATATCGGCAGTCATACCTGTATTGAGCTGATCGACGCAGGTTTCGAGATTTGTGTGGTTGATAATCTCTGCAATAGTAAGTTTGAAGCTTTGCGTCGTGTAGAGAAAATAACCGGCAAATCTATTCCGTTTTATCAAGACGATGTCACCGATAAAGAGGCTTTGCGTAACATATTTGCCGCAGAGAAGAATATTAGTGCTGTTATACATTTTGCTGGGCTAAAAGCTGTAGGAGAGTCGGTCGAAATCCCGCTTGAGTATTACCGGGTTAATGTAGGCGCCACTATTAGCCTTTGCGAAGTTATGGCTGAATATCAGGTCAATGCACTAGTATTCAGCTCTTCCGCGACGGTTTATGGCGACCCTCATAGCGTTCCAATTGTGGAAGACTTTCCCACTCAGCCGACTAACCCGTACGGTCGCAGTAAATTAATGGTTGAAGAAATCCTGCGCGATTGGTGCACGCGTTCTGGCAGCACTGCTCAGGTTGCATTATTGCGCTATTTTAACCCAATCGGGGCGCACGAAAGCGGTATTATCGGCGAAGATCCAAACGGCATACCCAATAATTTGCTGCCCTATATTTCTCAGGTTGCGGTTGGGAAATTGGAAAAGTTGAGTGTATTTGGTAATGACTACGATACCCCTGACGGTACAGGTGTTCGCGATTACATACACGTTGTCGATCTTGCTAAGGGGCATGTTGCGGCGATCAAATACTTATCTGAAGCAAAAGCGGATTGTTATACCTGGAATCTTGGTACCGGAAATGGTTACAGCGTATTGCAAATGGTGAAGGCTTTTGAAGAGGCTTCAGGTAAACCGGTTCCCTTCCAAATTGTCGACCGCCGACCCGGCGATATTGCTGAATGTTATGCCAATCCAGAGTCTGCGCGCGCTGCGCTGGGCTGGGAGGCAAAGTTTGGCATTGAGCGCATGGTTACCGATGCTTGGCGCTGGCAATCGGCAAACCCTAAGGGCTTCGAAGAAGCGAACGGTTAGCGGGAGAAATACAGCTAAGATTGCCTAGTAAGCGCGAAATTTAAAACTCGCGATTTACAATAAAGTTGGCTATTTGGCGTAAATAATCGGCGCGCTCATCAAAGGTTTTCAGTGCTGAAATGGCCTCACCTAGCAAGCGTTCGCAATGTCGTTCGGCCTCTTCAAGCCCAAGAAGCGAGACATATGTCGATTTTTTGAGCGCTTCGTCGGCACCTTGAGTTTTGCCCAAGGTTTTTGTGTCGGCTGTGACATCGAGAATATCATCGCGCACTTGAAACGCGAGCCCAGCCGCTTTTGCATATTGTCGTAAAGCGTCAATTTTTGCTGTGTCAGAGCATCCGCCTGCGAGCGCTCCCATCACTATGGCAGCTTCGATAAGTGCACCTGTTTTGAAAAGATGTATCGCTTCTAACGCGCGCAGATCAAGTGAGTGATTCGCAGCGCCTAGGTCTAATACCTGGCCTACGATCATGCCGCCGGCCCCGCTTGCGTGGCTGAGTTCACGTATTAACCTCACCGCCAGGGCTGGATCCAATTCAGCAGAACTCAAGACAGAGAAGGCAAGAGTTTGCAGAGCATCGCCAGCGAGAATTGCGGTCGCTTCATCAAAAGCGACATGGCAGGTTGCTTGTCCGCGCCGCAGATCGTCGTCATCCATTGCGGGTAAATCGTCGTGAATCAGGCTGTATGCATGGATACATTCGACGGCACAAGCAGCTTGGTCAACGTTTGGGTTAATCTCCCCGCACGCGTATGCAGAAGCATAAGCGAGTAGCGGTCTGATTCTCTTTCCTCCGAGCAGCAAGCTGTAGCGCATGGCTTCGTACAGGTGTTTTCCGTCCGGAACTGAGCTGGAATCAGGTGTTGGCAACGATTTTGCCAAAATCTGATTAATACGTTCTTGATAGGTGCTGAAAAATGCTTGCAGACTAGGTGGGTTAGAATACAACTCAAATCCTACTCTTCGGGTTTTAGAGGCTCAATAGAAGGGGCACCATCTTCGCGCGCTTGCATTAAAACTTCTACTTTTTGCTCTGCTTCTTTTAATGCCAATTGGCAGTCGCGAGTGAGTTTGACACCTTTTTCAAATAGCTTGAGCGACTCCTCTAAACTTTGGTCGCCGGTTTCCATATCCTCGATCAGTGTCTCCAATTCGCTAAGCGATTTTTCAAACTGAATAGTTTTTTTCTTTGCTGCCACTACGCTGCTGCCTGTTCAAATCTTCGAACCGCAATTTTAACCGCAACACTGGCCCTAAGGCTATCACGTCATCGGCCGATAATTGATAACGAAAGAATAGTGAAATCGCCTTCGTTAGATCGATTTGTGTCTAGACTGAAAGTATAGGTTAGAAGATGTCAGCGCTTTGCTGAACAAGGCTAATCCTTGTGAAACAATTTGAATGTTGAGGAATAACTCGTGGATTTAGCAACCCTCGTCGGACTCGTTGGTGCTTTGGCGCTGATTGCAGTCTCAATGGTAATGAGCGGCCAGTTGGGCATGTTCGTCAACGCACCGTCAATAGTGATCGTCGTTGGTGGGACTTGTTTTGCCGTGATGGCTAAATATGGTTTAGGTCAATTTTTGGGCGCAGCGAAAATTGCCGGTAAAAGTTTCAAATACAAGGTAGATGACCCGGTTGACCTAATCACGGAAGTTGTTGGACTCGCCGATGAAGCTCGTAAAGGCGGGTTACTGTCGCTTGAAGGCAAAGAAGTAGGCAATGACTTTTTAAAACGCGGTATCCAACTTTTGGTCGATGGACACGATCCCGATGTAGTAAAGGCCGTTTTATCAAAAGATAAGTTAAAAGCCCAAGAACGGCACCAAATCGGATCAAAGATCTTCGGCGACCTGGCGGAAACTGCTCCGGCTATGGGAATGATTGGGACGCTGATCGGTTTGGTGGCTATGCTTGCGAACATGGACGATCCGAAAGCAATTGGTCCGGCGATGGCTGTTGCGCTTTTGACCACTCTTTACGGTGCGGTAATTGCCAACGCAATATGTGCTCCGATATCGGACAAATTGAAGTTGCGGGCCAACGAGGAGGCTTTGGTAAAAAGCTTGGTTATCGACGCGTTATTGGCGATTCAAAACGGTCAAAACCCGCGTGTAATTGACACTATGCTACGCAATTACTTACCCGAGAAAAAGCGTGACGCCGGTGAAGAGCAAGCCGCTGGTTGATGCAGCCTGAGTATATTGGGTGAATAGATGAGCGATGATGATGAGGACAATTGCGAATGTGTCCCCGGCCTGCCGGCCTGGATGGGTACATTTGCGGATTTGATGTCTTTATTGATGTGCTTTTTTGTGTTGCTGCTGTCCTTTTCAGAAATGGATGCTATGAAGTTCAAACGTTTGGCCGGCTCGATGGCGCAGGCGTTTGGCGTTCAGAATCGCCTTAACGTGACCGATGTGCCTAAAGGAACCAGTATTATTGCGCAAGAGTTTAGCCCCGGTCGAACGGAGCCCACACCCATCAACGAGATATGGCAAAAAACGCAGGATATTACGGAAATGTCTTTAGATGTGGACTGCGCTGATGCATACGACGTTGAGGCGGGCGACGAGGGTGCGGATGCCGGTGTGCGTATTCGCCTGAAAGAAAAGCTCGAAGAGCTGATTGAGGAGACCCAGGCAGACGCATATGAACTTGCGAATAACTTACACGAGCAAATCATGGCTGGTGAGGTCGAGGTTGAAACCGTCGGTCGCAAGATCATTGTGCGCATTCGAGAAAAAGGCTCATTTTTTTCCGGTTCGGCACAATTATCGCCGGAATATCGTGAAGTGATGTGGGAAATAGCTGCTGTTCTCGCGACGAAACCTGGCCGCATTATTGTGCAGGGCCATACAGATAACCTGCCCATTCGAACTTCGCGTTTTCGTTCAAATTGGGATTTATCAGCCATGCGCGCTTCGTCGGTGGCTCATGAGCTTATGAAAGACGAAGAGCTCTCGCGGACCCGTTTTGAAGTCGCTGGCCTGTCAGATACACGGCCACTGGTTGCAAATGATACACCCGAAAATCGGGCGCGTAATCGGCGTGTTGAAATCATGATTATGCAAGGTATAGAGGAAGAGTTGACGGAGGAAGATAAGGAGCTGTTAAAGGATCCTGAAGGTGAGGATATATTGCGTCAACTCGATATTGCGCCGAAATACTTGTTTGATCTCAATGTGGATGAAATATTTTAATGACTGAACCATCAATATTATGAGTATAGAGAGACGACGTTATTTTCGAATCGATGAGGCTATTGGTGTGCAATACTCGGTTATTGATTCGCAAGGGCAGGAGCGTGCCCAGACAGAAAAAGATATGCTTGCGCTTGTATCCGAACACGATGAAAAAATTGAAAGGTTGTTACTTGAGCTTGCAGATGAGCTGCCAAAAGTTTCCGAATTGATCGCCATTTTTAATCAAAAAATCGAGCGTATTATCAGTCAGATTGCGGTTGACAATCAGCTGGTCAATCGCATTGCTTACAAAGTGCGTGAGGTCAATATCAGCGCTTGTGGAATGGCGTTTATCAATGATGAGGCTCTCGATGAAGGGACGCGTTTGTATATCGAATTGCAATTGCTGCCGAGCCAGAAAAAAGTGCGTACAGACGGGATTTTAGTTTCTTGCGAACAGCTTGAAGAAGGCGAGCATTTTTGGCGTATCGATTTTTACAATATGGGTGAGTCAGCTCAAGAGGAGCTTATTCAGCACATTGTCAAACGTCAGAGCGTGCAGCTGAAAACGCGTCAGGACTGAGCTGTCACTCACAAATACTGTGTCAATTTGGCATAAAAAGCATTATTTTTTGCCTGAAAAACAAACAAAAAATAATAAATGCATTGTTTCTCCCATTTTATCCGCCAATGCGTACTTTTGTGCGATATCTCGCACATGGATTGACGTCGATGTCCTCTAGTGGTGAAAACTCAAATCTCTAGAATAATCACCGCACGGACGCGCTAGGAAGTAGGGATGCTAAGGTCACCACGGATTTCATGATGAATTGGTGATCCCTAGGACAGTAAAACCTGTGAGTTTACCGCGATAAGTTCTCTTATCGCGGTCTTTTTTTTATAGTATTTATTCTTTTTATATAATTTAGTACATAAGACCGACGGCGCACTAATATTGTCTGCTGTAGAAATTAACTCCGTTAATTTTGCGTTTTACGTCATCAAGTTGTAATAGATTTCTTTGTTTAATACTTTTGTTTTGAAAAAAATGATTTTGCTTGACTGTTGTCAATATCGCGTTAATATTTGAATGGAAACGTTAATTTATTGGCTTCGTTCGATTCGATGTTGCCGGGTGAGTTTACTAAGAAAATTAACAAAATAGAGTGAACACAGAGTAAGAAGGCGAAGATTAAAAGAAGAGAGTAAGCTTAATTAAAGAGGAGGATTGAGTTTTCAATCATTTCGCAAAAATCTCGGAAACGCATAACCGAGAGCAGTACGCGGGTGTTTCAAGTTATCTAAAACACCATAAACACGAAAAGTACTCCCGGTCATCGATGCATCATTCGACGCACGGTCCCCATCACCCCCACAGGTTATATTTCAACAAAAAACCTGTAGCTTCCAAACTCGCTGATTACCGAATTCTAAAACCCCGCTTGTCATACCGCAGCGGGGTTTTTCGCTTCTGGGGGCGCAATGAGCCGAGCATAATTCGCTATAACCGGAAATTTATGTGAATAAACTAATTTGCCGTACATTTTTTTTAACAAATGGCTTAAAACATTTTGCGAGATTACTATATGGAAGCACGCATTTTAAGGCTTAACATGGCCGGGCAACCAATAGAATGGTTGCATTGGAAAGAAGGTGTTTGCATGTATTCGCGCGACTTAGTTGCGTGGGCTCTAGGTGGTATTGTAAAAAAAGTTCATGGTGGGCGTTCGCGTTTAACCGGAGCACAAACCGTGTTGGAATTGCCGGCAATCATTGCCTGTGATGGTGAACGTATGACTCCGGTGCGGAAAGTTCCTCCGCTAACCAATACCGCACTATTTAATCGTGATAAGCGGCAATGCATGTATTGCGGTTATTTTTTTAACGTGTCCGATTTATCACGAGACCATGTGTTGCCGACAAGTCGTGGCGGTTTAGATAAGTGGGAGAATGTTGTGACAGCTTGCAAGCGTTGTAATCAGCACAAAGGTAACCGCTTATTGTCAGAAATAGATATGGATTTAATCGCATTGCCCTATCGACCTAATCCTTCCGAATATTTAGCGTTAATTAATAGCGATAGAATAAGGGGCGACCAAATTGAATATTTAGCTCCGGGCTTTAAGCGCTACAGTACTTTGCCTCCTAAAGAGCCTCGAATAAAAACTTTTAAGCGAAAATTTTAATTCGATTAAACGTATAATTATTGTTGGATAAGTTTGAGCGTTGCGCTAACTGCAATTGCACAGATGGCTCCCCCTTTGTCTTTGAGAATAGTGTCTATCCTATTGCCTCAGCCAATGACCTTTGTCATATGACCTATCAAGCAATAGTGCGATAAATTATTGCTTCGTCACAATTAATCCCGGTTTGGAATGCAATCGGCTCTGTGCGATCATTGCTCCTTTTAAAATTCCGCAAGTGAGATTGAACTATGAGCAAAGTCGAAGTGGCATTATCAATTCGCGCAAATTTGGGCGAATGTCCGCGCTGGGATGAAAAAGAACAGGTCCTATATTGGGTTGATATCAATGCCTGCCAACTCCATCGTCTCGACCCAAAAACTGGCCGCGACGAATATTTACAGTTTGACGAAGAGATTGGCTGCTTTGCATTGCGCGAAAAGGGAGGTTTTATCCTGGCAATGCGCAATGGTTACTTTACCTTAGATGGTTGGAATACCAATCGCATGTTTATCTGTGATCCGGAGGAAGGGTTGGATAAAAACCGTTTTAATGACGGACGCTGTGATGCGATGGGCCGACTTTGGGCCGGTAGTGTTTATCCGCCAAAAGATCATGGGGGTGCGAGTATTTATTCGCTGACTGGTGAAGGTGTAGCAACGAAATGGATTGATAATTTACTTACTGCTAATGGGATTGCTTTTAGTCTCGATAATCGAGCACTTTATTACGCGGATACGCCGAGCCATGCCATTCAAGTTTGCGACTTTGATATAGAACAAGGCGAGGTAAGCAATTGCCGTGTGTTTCACCAATTTCCCCATGGTGAAGGCCGCCCAGACGGAGCTGCTGTTGATAGCGAAGGCTATTATTGGACGGCGCTTTACGAGGGGCAGCGAGTGGTGCGCTTAAATCCCAAGGGCGAAATTGTGCAAGAAATAGCTGTTCCCGCCCGCTGTCCAACCATGGTGGCTTTTGGTGACGAAGATTTAAAGACGCTTTACATTACGAGTGTCGGTAATCGATCCGAAGAAGAACTGCAAAAATTCCCCGAATCGGGGTCGGTATTCAAAGTTCGTGTCGATGTTGCCGGTACAACGGAAAATCGTTTCGTTGGATAATAGATAGAAGGTTACATGGGTATTGCTCAAAGGTTTGAATCAGTCGTCTCCTAGGCTTTAAAGGTCTAAGGTTGATAAACTGAGCAGGCTATAATCGAAGAGAAAGTGGGTCGAAATGTGATCTACTTCGAGTTATTTGGGCGTTATGTGAGCTTCAATCGAGGTATGGATTTGAGTCGAGATCCGGCTTGAATCGAGTATATAGGACACAGGAAGCAGACAATGAAAAAGATAATTTTCAAAGCTGTCATGATGGTTGTTGTGATGGTCGGTATGTCGAACTATGCAATGTATTTGATGACAGGTAAGTCGCCGTTACAGGGCTTTAGCTTGAGTTCTTTAATGCCATCAAAGATTGATATGCCGGATTTGTCTATGCCTGATGTCGGGCTTTCTGAGTCCAAGCCGGTCTCTGTTCACAAATGGGTAGATGAGCGCGGCGTTGTTCATTATTCACAGCAAGCGCCTGCCGGGGAGAAAGTCGCCGAGGCAACAGTGGTAACTATCGATCCCGCTACAGTGAATTCTATAGAGCAACCACCCTCGATCCCCGCTTTCAAAAAATCCAATTCCATGCAAACCGATGGCTCTTTAAGTCCTGGCGACACTCTGCCGACACCTGGAAATATTCAGCAAGTCATGCAAGAGGCGCGCAACGTTCAAAAAAAGATGGACGAGCGCAACGCGCAAATGGAAGAGATTATGGAGCAGCTTTGATAGCAAATGCTTAATGCGTATAGATTAGTGTGCGAGCCGGTCTTTATTGTTGCGACGCTTGCTGCTGCTTTTTTACGAGTTCTGCGAGCACGCGGTCAGGCGCCATCGGATCTTCAATATTAAATTCCATCACCCTTCGCAAATGCACCATGCTGTCCATATCAATGCTTGTGCAGTGGAAACCCAAGCAGCTTGAACTGCTGTGCACCAGCGTCACCAGCATCTGGATTTCTACTTCGTCAGCCAAACTGATTTTTACCGTGCAAGGCAAGTCTGTTCGAATTTGGTAGCTTGCGGGTGTGTTAACAAGTAGGCCATTTAATGAAATATCGACTAGTTGTGCGTCGAAGGTGTGAGAGTCTTGAATGATAGTCACGTCAGCTTCAAACGGGACGCGGCTGTATTGTCGGCGCTCTTCATGAGGAAGTTCTGACATAGCGCTTGGGCTCCAGTATGCATATTCTACGTAGGTATCCTTAAGTGTAGTTCGTCGTCGGCTAAAAACACCACTTTGCGATCACACCGTGAGGTGCGCGATATGCGCCAATACCTAGAGCAAATGGGTCAGTTTGGGCTGGCTAGGTCGCAGGATAACGAGGCTCACTGAGCCTACTTTAAAACCCCATTTATAAAGCAGCGATTCGTTAATCAGGACATCAGGTGAAACAAGGTACATGCGGTCATCGACTTTAACGTCGATTAAACGGCCCTTATAGGGAACCTGCAGAACATACTTGATAAAAAGTCTATTGCCACTAAGGTTTAGTTTTGCTTCGCCAACCACATCACCCGCTGTGCCAATATAATGATCGCGTTGCTGCTTCGTCAGAGTCCAGATACGTTGTTGCTTCTCTCCGTCGTCAAAAATGAAGTCTTCTTCGAGTACCCCGGTGTCGCCCTCCCAACTTGCGTCGATAGTGGCGTTAAACGTGCGGATTACATCACCCTTGCGATTTTTAACGATGCCGTGAGCGGTTAAGTTGCCGTTAAAAAAATGCTCCAAAAGTAATGCCGGCTGGTGCTCTGAGCTAGGTGTATTAGCTATGTTGCTACAGGCTGAAGTCATAACAATCAACAATAATAAAATAAAAATGTTGTGGTTCATGGTCTGAATACTTTATGGATTAGCTATCTTTACGGAGGGGCGTTGACCTTGGATTGTTTTTGACATCGAGTTATATAATGAAGTTATTCGTTTTGGGACGTGCGAGAGGGAATTGGTGAGAGCTAGTTGATTTGCTATACTTTTTGCGTTTCTGCCTACCAGTATTTTGGATTTGGTTTTACTAATTTTGGTACATTGTTTTAGAAAGGATCGATAAATGAAAAAGATAAAGTCGGTGGAAGAATTGTGTACTTTGTACGGCGAGCCCGCTAAAGCTTCACTGTGGAAAGAACTTTCATACCTAAGTCCTCACTATCAGGCGTTTATCCATAAGGCACCTTTTTTAATTTTATCCACCTACGGTGAAAAGGGTGTTGATTGTTCACCAAGAGGTGACCCCGCGGGGTTTGTGCAAGTGGTTGATGAAAAAACTCTGCATATTCCTGATCGACGCGGAAACAATCGCCTCGACTCTTTAAAAAATATTGTTGCGAACAAGAACGTTGGTATTATTTTTTTAATTCCGGGTGTTGGCGAGACTCTGCGAGTTGCTGGAACTGCGGAGATTATTGTCGATGAAGCACTTTGTGAAAGTTTTTCTGTGAATGGAAAGGCCGCTAGCAGTGTCATTGAGGTTTTTGTTGAAAAAGCTTTTGTTCAGTGCCCCAAAGCGTTAAAACGTTCAAGCCTGTGGGAAAATGAAGCTAAATTGGTACGATCAGAATTACCGAGCCTTGGTGAAATGTTGCAATACTGCGCTGAAAAAAATAACGCCGAATTTAGTGCAGAAGATTATGATAAGGCGTATCCGGAAAGAGTAAAAAAGACGATGTATTAATTTATTGCAACCTTTATTAGGTTCTCAGCGGAGCCCACTAAAGGTTGCAATTAAATTTAAATTATTAGGTTTTAAGTGGCTTGTATTTCACTCTTTTGGGTTGAGCATTCTGTCCTTTGCGTGCAACAAAGTCGTCGTGATACTCGCTGTAATTGCCCTCAAAAAATACAACCTCACTATCGCCTTCATACGCCATAATATGCGTGGCTATGCGATCTAAAAACCAACGATCGTGTGAAATAATTAACGCGCAACCGGGATAGGCTAAAATTGCCTCTTCAAGTGCGCGAAGAGTTTCTACATCTAAATCGTTGGAAGGTTCGTCGAGTAGCAGTACATTGGCGCCTTGTTTTAAGGTGTTAGCTAAATGTAAGCGACCGCGCTCTCCACCTGATAAATCGCCAACGCGTTTTTGTTGGTCTGTGCCTTTAAAATTAAAACGTCCAACATACGAGCGGGAGCTTACTTCGTAGTTGCCGATGCGAAGAATATCTTGACCATCAGAAATTGCCTCCCATACGGTTTTATCGTTTTGTAGGTTTTCGCGGCTTTGTTCAACGTAGGCAATGTTGACGGTTTCACCAAGAGCGATATCGCCACTGTCGGGTTTCTCTGTTCCTGCAATCATCCTAAACAACGTCGATTTTCCTGCGCCATTGCCGCCAACGATGCCAACAATTGCGCCTTTAGGGATAGAAAAACTCAAGTCGTCGATTAGTAAGCGCTCGCCAAAACCTTTTGTTACATGGTGAAATTCTATAACTTTATCGCCCAAACGTTCACCGGGTGGTATATAAATTTCATTGGTCTCATTGCGTTGCTGAAATTCCTGGCTTTGCATTTCTTCAAAACGTGCCAGGCGCGCCTTATTTTTGCTGCGCCGGCCTTTGGGGTTTTGCCGCACCCACTCCAATTCTGCCTTTAGTGTTTTTTGTTGAGCGACTTCGCTGCGCGCTTCTTGTTCCAGCCTTTTTTCTTTTGCTTCGAGCCAGGTCGAATAATTTCCTTCGTATGGAATACCGTAACCACGATCGAGCTCAAGTATCCAACCGGCTGCATTATCGAGGAAGTAACGATCATGGGTGATGGCTACCACTGTGCCGGGAAATTCTTGTAGGAATTGTTCGAGCCAATAAACCGACTCCGCATCGAGATGGTTGGTTGGCTCATCAAGCAACAACATATCGGGGCGGGACAATAATAGACGGCAAAGCGCAACACGCCGCCGTTCTCCACCAGACAATTTGCTTACCTTGGCATCCCATGGGGGCAAGCGTAACGAGTCTGCGGCAACTTCGAGTTTGTGGTCGAGGTTGTGGGCGTCCCAAGCTTGGATAATATTTTCGGCTTCGCTTTGACGCTTAGCCAGGGCATCGAAGTCAGCATCGGGCTCTGCGTATTCAGCGTAAATTTTATCGAGTTCAGCCAGAGCATCGACGGCTTCCTGAACACCTTCCTCAACATTACCACGTACATCTTTTTCTTCGTTTAACTGCGGTTCCTGCGCTAAATAACCGACTTTGATATCCGGCATTGGTCGCGCTTCTCCGTGAAAGTCTTTATCGACGCCGGCCATGATGCGCAAAAGTGTCGATTTTCCCGCGCCGTTTAATCCCAGCACACCAATTTTGGCGCCGGGAAAAAATGACAGCGAAATGTCTTTGAGAATTTCGCGTTTGGGAGGAACAATCTTGCCCACCCGGTTCATTGTGTAGACGTATTGAGCCATATTTGTTTACCTTAGACAGTCAAAACGGAGGCGAGAATAAAGGGCGATACGGTACACCTGGCTGGGAAGGGGTGCAACGGATTTATTCAGAGAAACACACTTACAAGTTTGTTTTGTGTTTGCTTCTGTTCAATCAGATGCTGCGATGCGCATAAACTCCTTGATTTTTTGGTGATAGAGCGCATTGCGTGCAATATTATTGTGCCGTGAACCGGCAAAAATTTCATAAGATACTTCTGCATTTTTTAGAGCTTTCATCAAGGCTAAACCATTTTCCAATGGTGTAATACGATCTTTTTCTGCCAGCAATAATAAGACTTTGCTTTTAACCTTGGGGGCTCTTTCGATTGATCTGTAGGTGTCACGCAGTAAGAGTTTTACAGGAAAGAACGGATACTGATTTTTGGCGACCGCTAAAATACTGTCGTAAGGTGTGATCAATACGATACGTTCTAGCGGGAATTCGGACGCTAAATAAACCGCAATACCGGTGCCCAGGCTGCGTCCGATGGATGAAATACTTTGATGTTTGGCGTTTGCGTGTTTGTAAAGTGCGACCGCATCAGACAATAGTGCAGCCTCACTCGGTTTCCCCGAACTGCCGCCGAAGCTCCGATAATTGAGCAAGTAGACAGTGTATTCACTCACATTTTCTTTTAGCCAAGCAAAACGTTTTTCGACGGCTTCGGCATTGCCACCAAAATAGAGAATGGCGTGCGGCTGGCCAGGGTTTAATTCCCAAACTTTAATCTTTTCGCCCTGATTTTCAAGGTAGAAGCTGTCGACGTTATCGCTGTATTTTGCTGGAGTAGGGTGGTAAAGCAGTGCATCTTGAGCGACATATAAGAAAGAGCACGCTGAGATGTAGAGCAGTGCTGTTAGTGTGATAGCGACGACGGAAAGCTTTTTAATATATTTCGACATGCTATTTGACAGAATTAGTTGGAAATTTGTTTATTGTAGCCTTTGCTATAGCAAGAAGGTAAATTGAGATAAGTGTGCCTTCGACACATTTCCGGGTTAGGGCTTAGCTCGAGCCAGAAAACTTATATCGTTTATTTCATTTAACTATATTACCGGTTTTTTGATCTTTTACGTGATCCAGCTATTTTCTGTTTTTACAACTGCACCGATTTTTTTTAGTAGTTGAAAAATACCGGCAAAGTTGCGGTCAAAATACATTTGGTCACGTTTAAAACCGTTAAAATGCGGAACGGCTTTTTTTTGTTGCTGCGCCGTCATTTTAGGTGGGACTTTGAGTTGTCCGAAATCATAACGGGCTACCTTGAAGGGTTCGACAGTCCACTGCTGTAAACCTTCGAGACCGGGTTTTATTTCATCTAAGTAGGTTTTTGTATCTATGCTTTCTGCGAGTATGTTAAGCGATTTATAACTCGTGATAGTACTTTCAATATCGCTATTGACAAGCGCACTATAGAGCTTGCGAATTTTATCAACAAAATCATGATCTAGATGTTTTATACAACCAAAATCTAATAGGCCGATATCTCCGTTTTCTAAAAACAGATAATTACCCATGTGAGGGTCTGCATGGATACTTTTCAGTTCAAACGACGTAAATAAAAATGTGTCGAAAATTATTTGTCCAATGCGATTTCTTTCTTCCTGTGTTGGTTGTTTTGCAAGCCAGCCGTCGACATGCAGCCCATTTAGAAACTCAAAAGTAATAATTTTCATCCGACTGAGGTTTTCAATAACAGATGGGATTGTAATATTGGGATGGATTAAGTGCTCTTGGAACCAGCGAGTGTTATCGGCTTCTCTTTCATAATCAATTTCCTCAAGCAGTTGTTCTCGAATCATATCAAAAGCGGTATTGAGAACACTTCGATTGGGCACGGCGCTGCTCGCAGCAGCAAGCGTTGTGCATAAGGTAGAAATGATTTTCAAGTCGCTGTCGATAGACTCTTTAATTCCCGGGTATTGCACTTTTACCGCTACTTTTCTTCCATTTTCGAGCTCGGCTAAATGGACTTGCCCCAAACTTGCTGCGGCAAATGGCTCTTGGTCAAACTGGCTAAATAATTGTTTTGGTGAGCATCCAAATTCCTCCTTAAAGACCTTTCGCATTTGTGCGCGATTAATCGGCGGGACTTTATAACAACTCTGTTCGAGTTCTTTGCGGACGCGTTCGGGAATAAAATCTGATTCCATGCTCAGCACTTGTGAGGCTTTTAATGCGGTGCCGCGCAATTGACTTAAGCCGTGAAAAAGTGCTCGTCCCAGTGTTTCTTGGTATTCGTCGCGCAGTTTTTGTTTATCCGCTGCAAAGGGCTTCTTACTTAAATAGCCGAGATGCTTGAGGCTCGCTGACGCTGCGATTCCTGTTCCGGCAAGTGTACGTGCGAGTTTTCCTGTTTTTATTTCCTTGCTTTCCATCAGTGACTACCTGCCGTATCGTTTTTTAAGCGGTCAAAGCTAAAATCCTTAAAACTATCGAGTAGTTGGAAAAGTCCATCACTATTGGCGGCGCGCAATAATTGGGTTTTAAATAAAAATCCGATTACCTCAAGAGCGTTATTGACAATGCCGCTTTTGAGTAGACTATCGATTAAGTTGCTTTTTAGGTCGACCAGCTGTGTAGTGTGGCTGAAGTTTTCTGAGTCGTCTCTCATCCAGAATAAAATAATTCCAAATAAAAAATCAGCTAATAAACTGGCAGTCACTTCTGGTAGTGGGATTTTTGGATAGCCGTCCTGTTCCTCAGCGCGTTTCAATATAAGCCTGAATTCTTCGCGATAAGCTTTTGCTGCGTTTAATTCGTCGCGCAATAGTATCAGTGGCGATTTAATGAATTGTTTTATGCTGAGCTCGACAAATTCCCGATCGCCGATTAGCTGCTCCAATAAGGTATCGACCAGTAATTGAATGCGTTCGCGCAAACTATATTGATCGATATCTTCAGTGGCGCGGTACTCCGCCAAAGCCGCTTCGGCACGCACTTCATAGAAGCCGACGATAAGCTTGTCTTTATTTGGAAAATATTTGTAAATTGTTGCGTCGCCGACGCCTGCATCGCGGGCAATTTGCTTCATACTGGTGTTGTCGAAGCCCTGCATAACGAACAAATCTGCTGCCGTACTTATCAGCTTTTGGCGAGTCTCTAATTTCTGTTCCTGTGATATTTTCATATACAAACTATCCATTAAATTGTAAAAAATATTATATAATGTATAGAATATATCAATAAATGAATGGTAACAAGCGAGCGGAATTCCCTTGATGTGTTTTCGAGAGGCTTATTCGAGCGAATAGGCCGATGGGCTTATGGCGAGACCCAGTATCTCGTATATTCCCTGTAAATAAAGCGCGTGAATGGTGTACAATTCGCCGCTTTTCTTTTTCGCATTGGTGTCTGTTTTATTGCGATTACTGCGCTTAAAACGGCGTGCGAACTTGAGTTCAGTCCCAATACTAGTTAGCGAATTTTAGCGCCGAGGAAATTATGTTCGATCCCAACCAAAGCATCGCGTCGTTCGACCCGGAAATCTGGCAGGCCATTCAAAGTGAAGCAAAGCGTCAAGAAGAGCATATTGAGCTAATTGCTTCAGAAAATTACACCAGCCCGCTGGTTATGGAGGCGCAGGGAACCAAGCTGACTAACAAATACGCTGAAGGTTATCCGGGAAAACGGTATTACGGTGGCTGTGAATATGTTGATTCCGCTGAGTCATTGGCGATTGAGCGTGCAAAAACACTGTTTGGTGCCGACTATGCCAACGTGCAACCACACTCGGGGTCTCAGGCGAATTCCGCGGTTTACCAAGCGCTACTTAAGCCGGGTGAAACCGTATTGGGTATGAGCCTTGATCACGGGGGCCACTTAACACACGGGGCCAAAGTGAATTTCTCTGGCAAAATCTATAATTCAGTGCAGTACGGTTTAAACCCCGAGACGGGTGTTGTCGACTACGCTGAAGTTCGAGAACTTGCTCGTGAATGTAAACCGCGAATGGTGGTCGCGGGCTTCTCGGCCTATAGCCAGGTGATGGACTGGCAAGCGTTTCGCGATATTGCAGACGAAGTGGGCGCTTACCTACTTGTCGATATGGCCCATGTGGCTGGCCTTGTAGCAGCAGGCGTTTACCCTTCTCCTGTGCAAATTGCCGATGTCACAACTTCCACAACGCATAAAACATTGCGTGGGCCGCGCGGCGGAATTATTCTTGCGAGAGCTAACGAGGAAATTGAGAAAAAGCTTAACTCAGCCGTTTTCCCTGGTGGTCAAGGTGGGCCTTTAATGCATGTTATTGCAGGTAAAGCGATTTGCTTTAAAGAAGCGCTGAGTGACGAGTTTAAAACCTACCAACAGCAAGTGGTCAAAAATGCCAAAGCCATGGCGGCGACCTTTATCGAACGCGGCATTAAAATTGTATCTGGTGGAACAGAAAACCATTTAATGCTGGTTGATTTAATTGGCAAAGAATACAGTGGTAAAGATGCCGATGCTGCGTTGGGACGCGCGAACATCACGGTCAATAAAAACGCAGTTCCCAACGACCCGCGTTCGCCTTTTGTCACCAGCGGTTTGCGCGTGGGAACGCCTGCGATCACAACGCGGGGCTTTGCTGAGGCTGAGACTGCGCAGCTAGCCAATTGGATGTGCGATGTTCTCGATAGCTTAGAGCAGGGCAATTCGGAAGATGTTATTGCCAATGTTAAAACGCAGGTGCTCGCACTCTGCGCAAAATTCCCTGTTTACCAAAACTAGGTGGAAGTTCTGTATGCATTGCCCCTTCTGCAACGAAGTGGATACAAAAGTCATTGACTCGCGCTTGGTTGCCGAGGGTGGCCAAGTGCGTCGCCGCCGCGAGTGTCAAAATTGTCATGAGCGCTTCACCACCTTCGAAGTGGCGGAACTTCTGTTACCGAAGGTCATTAAGCAAGACGGTAAACGCGAGCCGTTTAACGAGGATAAGTTGCGTAGCGGTTTTATGCGCGCATTGGAAAAGCGGCCTGTCAGTGTTGAAGCGGTGGAGGCCTCGATAAACCAACTCAAACAAAACTTGATGGCAATGGGGGAGCGAGAAGTGAAGACTCGCATTATTGGCGAAATGGTGATGGAGTCACTGCGTAAGCTTGATGGTGTGGCGTATGTACGTTTTGCTTCGGTGTATCGCAGTTTCGAAGATATTAGTGAATTCCGCCAGGAAATTGATCGCTTAGAGCGAAACCCGGAATAGCCATGTCGGAAGAGCGCGATATCCACTATATGCGCCGTGCCATAGAACTAGCGCAACGCGGTTTGTATTCGACGACCCCAAACCCCCGTGTCGGTTGCGTGTTAGTGCGTGAAGGTACTGTGATTAGCGAAGGTTTTCACCGTCAGGCTGGCGGCCCGCATGCCGAAATTGTCGCGCTGCAAGATACGGATGCCAGCGGCGCCAGCGCATATGTATCGCTAGAGCCCTGCAATCACCAAGGTCGTACCGGCGCATGCACTGAGGCCCTGATTCAGGCGGGTGTCAGCGAAGTTATCTACGGTATGCGCGACCCAAACCCGAAGGTTGCGGGTTCTGGAATAGCACGTTTACAGCAGGCCGGTGTTCGAGTGCGGGGCCCCGTTTGCGAGCAAGAAGCCCTCGCGTTAAATCCCGGTTTTATTAAGCGTATGACCTTAAATCGGCCTTTCGTGCGTTGTAAATTAGCAATGAGTTTGGATGCTCGCACGGCGATGGGAAGTGGCGAGAGCAAATGGATAACAGGCTCTGCGGCACGCCTGGATGTGCAGCGATTGCGCGCGCAATCATGTGCCATCATCACCGGCGCAGATACGGTCTTGGCGGATAACCCGGCAATGACTGTGCGTGCCCTCGGCGTCGACGGCGAGGAATTTGCCGAACACGAGTTTGGCGAAAATCCTAGGCAGCCATTGCGCGTGGTGATCGATAGTCAACGGCGCGTCGCATTGGGTGCAAAAATTTTCCAGGCTCCTGGTCGTGCAATTATCGCAACGGTAAAACCCAGTGATGATGAATGTGTTTATCAATTGCCAGCAAGCGATAGAAAAGTTGATTTAGACGCGTTGCTCAAGCATCTTGCCGTAAACGAAATTAATGAAGTGATGCTAGAGTGCGGCCCAAGCCTTGCTGGAGCTTTTTTGAGACGAGGCTTAATTGACGAACTAGTCGTATATATCGCGGGAAAAATACTCGGCAGCAGTGCCCGCCCATTATTTAAATTGCCGATCGAATCACTGGCTGATGGTATTGATCTTAATATCCGCAGCATTGAGCCTGTTGGCGACGATATCAAGTTAATCGCTGACATCAAAAAATAGAGAGATTGAATGTTTACCGGCATTATCGAGCAAATTGGTAAAGTCATCGCTTTGGAACCAAAAGCTGGTGATTTGCGCATCCACATCCAGGTGTCAGAATTGGATTGGTCTGACGTAGCCCTCGGCGATTCGATAGCAACTAACGGCGTATGCTTAACTGTTGTGGAATTAAGCGGCAATGGCTACTGGGCAGACGTGTCGCGCGAAACATTAGATGTAACGACTGTTAAAAAGTGGCAAATCGGTTCGCGCGTAAATATCGAAAAAGCGCTAACGCCACAAACCCGTTTGGGTGGTCATATTGTCAGCGGTCATGTTGATGGTATTGGCGAAGTAGTCGAGCGGCGACCCGATGCACGATCTGAACGCTTTACTTTGCGAGCACCGAAAAATATTGCACGCTATATTGCTACGAAAGGCTCGATTACCATTGATGGTACAAGTCTAACGGTAAATAAAGTCGATAGAGAATTATTTGACATTAATATCGTTCCGCATACCTTGGAAAAAACAGTTATTGGTGATTACAAGCCCGGTACACAAGTAAATTTAGAGGTGGATGTATTGGCCCGTTATTTGGAACGGTTATTGGAATACGGAAAAGGCGGTGGGGAAATAACAAGAGAATTTTTATCTGAACATGGTTTTGATCAATAGGTTAAAAATTTTATTTGCTGTTAATATTTTCTTAAAAAAGTAATGGATTGGCAATTTAAAATCCGTCTGATGTAAACGAATATAAAGCTGAGAAACCAAACAATGCAATTGGATTCAACCGAAACGCTTATTAAAGAAATTCGCGCTGGACGCATGGTAATTTTAATGGATGACGAAGCACGAGAGAATGAGGGCGATTTGATAATTGCCGCAGAGCAAATTCGTCCCGACGATATTAATTTTATGGCGCGCTTTGCACGCGGATTAATTTGTTTAACGGTAACAGAAGAGCGTTGTCGACAACTCGATTTACCTATCATGGTACATGACAATCATTCGGCCCACTCCACGAATTTTACCGTTTCAATCGAGGCGGCTGAAGGCGTAACCACGGGCATAAGCGCCGCTGACCGGGCGCATACCATTCGCATGGCAGTAAAACGCGATGCAACGCCAAAAGACATCGTTCAGCCCGGTCATATATTCCCGATAATGTCACAGCCCGGAGGTGTTCTTTGTCGTGCAGGGCATACTGAAGCGGGCTGTGACTTAGCCCGGCTCGCCGGTTTTGAAGCTGCGTCTGTTATTGTTGAAATTATGAATGAAGATGGCACGATGGCACGTCGACCCGACCTGGAAGTTTTCGCCAACGAGCACAATATTAAAATCGGCACGATTTCCGATTTAATACAATATCGCTTAGTTAACGAAAAAACCGTTAACTGCATTAATGAGAGAAAAGTTCAAACTCAGCACGGTGAATTTGAACTGAGAACCTATCTCGACACCGCAAGCAGCGAACGCCATTTCGCTTTAGTGAAAGGCGAAATAAGTCAGGAAGACTCGACACTTGTTCGTGTTCATGTTGCCAATACAGCGCGTGACGTGTTGGGCATTATGCGTGATGGTGATGAAATTCATAGGCCTTGGACGTTCGATAGTGCAATGCAAAAAATAGCCGATGAAGGAAAAGGCATTTTGGTCTTAATCTGCCATAATGAAACCACGGAAGAAGTTGAAGAGAGTATCGACTGGTTAATCTCCGGTAAACAGCAGCGCCCCAGCCAAGATCTCGTATACAAACGTGTCGGCACGGGCTCGCAAATTCTCAAGGATTTAGGTGTGCGCAAAATGAAAGTCATGAGCGCGCCATTTAGATTTAGCGCAATTTCAGGCTTTAACTTAGAAGTTACCGAATATATCAGCAATAAATAACAAATAAAAAAAAGTAAAAGAAGTAGCAAAGAGTAAGGGAGAAGTGGGTAACGTATTGTCAGACCTCCGACGGTAGGACAGCCGGCGAAGAGCTACATGGAAGTATTTATGCGTGTCTGACAATACGTTACCCACTTCTCCCGAGAATATGGCACAAAAATTTTTTAAAATTTCATAATCAATTGGAACCAAAATGAAAATACTAGAAGGCAACTTTACGAATGCCAAAGGCCAATACGCAATCCTTGTTACGCGCTGGAACAGCTTTGTTGTGGAACATTTAAAGGAAGGTGCAATAGATACACTAAAGCGGCATGGTATTGGAGAAAAAAATATTACCGTTGTTTACGTGCCGGGCGCATTAGAGTTACCCGTCGTCGCAAAAAAAATTGCCAATAGCGGAAAATATTCTGCCTTAATCGCGCTGGGCGCTGTTATACGAGGTGGTACATCGCACTACGAAATTGTCGCAGGAGAAAGTAGTAAAGGTCTCGCTCAAATAGCACTGGAAACAGGTGTACCCATTTCTACCGGTGTATTAACCGTCGAAAATATTGAACAAGCCATTGAGCGCTCGGGTACAAAGGCTGGCAACAAAGGTGCTGAAGCCGCATCCGTTGCGCTTGAACTTGTCTCACTTTTAGAACAGATTTAATTTAGGTAATACACGATGTCTGCGACTCCCGCAATGCGCAGCAAAGCGCGTCATTATGCCATGCAGGCGCTCTATCAGTGGCAAATGACCGGAAACGAATTATCTGGGATAGAAGCAGAATTCGTTACTGACTACGATATGAAAAAAGTGGATAAATTATATTTTCACGAATTAGTCCACGACGTACCGAAAAACCTGCAGACAGTTGAAACGGACTTTTTGCCTTTTATCGTCGATATGAGCTTGGAAGAGCTCGACCCCGTTACGCTTGCCATTTTACGTCTTGCGACTTATGAATTGCGCTTTCGTATTGATGTACCCTATCGCGTCGTCATTAACGAAGCGCTAAATTTAGCTAAACGTTTTGGCGCAACAGACAGTCACAAATTTATCAACGGTGTGCTCGATAAAGTTGCACCTCGATTGCGCCAGTCAGAATGTGAAAATCATAAACAATAGAATAAGTCCAAAAATATTTAGAGCAGCGTGAATTTATTTCTATGCGCGAGTTTGAACTAATCGATCGCTTTTTTTTTCAAGAAACTCAAAAAGAAAAAAACGTCGTTTTGGGTATCGGTGACGATTGCGCGGTAATGACAGTACCTCAGGGCCATGACCTGACTGTTTCAACTGACTCCATGGTCGAGGGAGTCCACTTTCCACGCGGCATGGCTGCAGATAAAATCGCCAGTCGCGCGCTTTGCGCGGCCCTAAGTGATATCGCGGCAATGGGGGCTGAGCCCCGTTGGATCACACTGGCACTGACCTTGCCCGAAGCTGATAAGAATTGGTTGGCCGCATTTTCAGAGAGCTTGCACCACCATCTGAAGCGTTTTAACTGTGCGCTGGTTGGGGGAGATACCACCCGTGGTTCACTGAATCTAGGCATTCAAGTGATGGGAATTGTGCCTAAGGGTACACAATTGACCCGTGCTGGAGCAAAAATTGGAGATGTAATTTGTGTAACGCAAACTCTGGGTGATGGAGCTGCTGCATTGGCGCTACTTGAACAGAGGGAAGTGTTGCGCCAGCCTGCTCAAGACTATCTGGAACGTCGTTTCTATGCGCCCGAGCCGCAGCTGAAAGCGGGCGTGATATTGCGCCGCTATGCGAATTCAGCCATCGATATTTCCGATGGGCTTTTGGCTGACCTCGGTCATATCTGTGATTCGAGCAACGTGGGCGCAAGCTTAGATGTCGAAAAAATCCCCATCTCAAGCGCATGGCGCGAACAAGTAGCGGATGAAAAGGCTCTTCAGTGGGCGTTATTGGGTGGTGACGATTATCAACTCTGTTTCACTTTATCAGTGGAGCAGTTAGCGCTTTTACGTGAAAATAATGAAATTGCTCTTACTGAAATCGGTAACATTAGGGCGGGGTCAGGCATAAACTTAAATTTTGAGGGTAGGCCATTTTCTCTGCCGCAGAATATCGATAAGCAGCACAGGGGTTACCAACATTTTGACTAGTTACCGCACGCCCACTTGGAGCGAATTGCTGAGAAAACCGATTTGGCTATTGGCATTCGGTTTTGGTTCCGGTAAATCACCGTTGATGCCGGGAACTGTCGGAACACTGCTAGCTCTGCCCCTTTATTTTTTATTAGCACAACTCCCGACTTTAGTTTACATCGTTGCTGTTTTTCTAAGCTTTTTCGTCGGCGTTTACCTGTGTGAAAGAACATCGAAAGAACTGGATGTGCACGATCACAAAGGTATCGTTTGGGATGAATTTGTCGGACTATGGATTACCTTGATAATGGTTCCCTCTGGCTGGCTTTGGTTGATTGTAGGTTTTGTGCTCTTTCGTTTTTTCGACATGGTAAAACCCTGGCCTATCTGCGTTGTTGATCGCAAAGTCCACGGCGGCTTTGGGATTATGCTTGACGATGTTTTGGCGGGAATTGCGGCGCTTGCATGTATACAGGTTGCAGCGCTGTGGGTTTAGCTTGAATTACCTTATGGCCTCAGCGTTGCCGGGGTTAATCAGAGTTTCCTATATTTTTGACTATTCGAAATAGTCTAGGCAGGTCCTGGGGTGATTCCCTGCCTATACTTATGGAGTGGAATTGCGTTCCTAGGCGCGTATTCGGTGAAACACCGGCTAACGGCCAAGTTCGGAGGCTGTTCGCATCGACACACAGATTTGTACCCTTTAGGTCTACCTCGAATGGGAAAATGGCTTTCTAGTCTGGTTCTTATTATTGCGGGTGCTGCTGCGGCGGCGCCGCGTGAAGCCGTGCCGATCGTATTTGCGAAGGGTTTGTTTGCTGGTTCTGCGATGTTCGAAATCAACGGAAAATCTCGGTTACTGCGCGAGGGCAAGACGTCGCCGGAAGGCGTTACGTTAATCGAAGCAACACCCAAATACGCGAAAGTCGAAATTGCCGGCGAAGTTAAAACCCTAACGCTCGATCGCAGTGTTGGCTCAAGCTACGAGCCTCCGCCACCGCCAGTCATTCGTATTAAACCAGATGAAAACGGTCATTACACCGCGATGGGGCGGATCAACAACCAATGGGCGGAGTTTCTTGTCGACACTGGCGCCACCAAAATTGCTATTAACTCGTTTATGGCTGAGCAACTTGGTATCGATTACCAGGATGGGGTCAAAGTAGACATTCATACAGCGAATGGCAATGTTTCGGGCTACTTAATCGAACTGGATCACGCTTCAATACAGGGCTTACGTGTCAACAACCCCGATGCCCTCGTAATCGAAGGTCGCTTTCCGCATATGATTCTATTGGGCAATTCTTATCTAAGCCAGGTAAGTATGCAGATAGAAGATGGCATCATGATCTTGCAGCAAAATTGACGATTTTTCTGCTCGTTTAATCTAAGAGTCTGCGAGAGAAAACCTTTTTCGAGCGAAGAATTGTTTATTTCCCATTATTTTTGCCTCCCTAAATTAAAAGGCTATGGAAAGGTGGGCTATCTATCTAAAATGTATGTTGATAAATAAAAACTTTAAAGAATTACCCAATTTTGCATTGCTTGCAATTCTGCCCTTTCTCCACGAATTTTATTAAGTTGATTTCGCTGCATATCTCGTTTCTATTTTAAAGAACTGTTGCTTGATAAGTATGAGCTTATTTTGCTTTGAGTTTTGGTTGAAAAATGGACCTCAAAAAGCACGTATATTACGTTTTACGAACTTAATTGCTAAAATCATATTTTTTATCTTGCGATAATACTGTTGGCGATGCTACAAGCTTTATTTGTTTATGGGACCTTAGCGCCAGGTAAGGGACACGAGCACTTTCTCAGGCCTCTTCCTGGGCATTGGCAGGACGCAGCCATTCGGGGTTGGCATTTTCCTGAGGGACTAAAGCCAACTCGGGGATATCCTGTCGTATATTTAGATGATGATTATTTAGGCGATCGGGCAGAAAAAATTCCTGGTAAAATCTTTTTTTCTCGTCGGTTGGATTCAATATGGAAAAAGCTAGACGAATTTGAGGGAGAAGGATATACGCGCGTTGTCACGAGAGCTCGCTTAAAAAGTGGAAGTTGTGTCGACGCGTATGTTTATGCCCTAGATGATAAATATCATTTATTAGCACGAAAATTCCTACAGATGTAGTTATTGTGTTGCATACCCCAATTAGATTTGATTAGTAGCGGTTAGAATAACGTTACGTTTGAAGAATCAGCTGCTTCCAACTGCAATATATCCTCTACTTTATCTTGCTGCGTACGGGCCATCAATGCATCGATAGCCTGGTGAATTAGAACGGTAACATCATTGTTTTGATTAACTTGGTTTTGCATCACTTGCTGTTCTTTCATTACTGTCGATTCGACAATATTCAGAATGGTTTCTTCTTGGTCTGGCTCGAGTCCCAGGGTAGGAAATATTGCGCTTAAGCTTGAAATGAGTTCTTCGTTAATGAGCTGCTGATTTTCGATTAGGTTATTATTTAAACGTGTTAAACAGCGGGTGAAGTCCTGAAGTTTTTTGGTAATGTCTTGACGCTCATTTTCGCTAGTTTTTCTGTCTTTCCAGAGTTTAGAGTGGTGTTCCAACCAAGCGTGAATAGTATCAACGAAAATAGCGATATTATCTCTCAGCAAGTCGAAATCCATATCTTCTAGTTCCCGTGAGTCAACAATCAGCATCACATTTGCGGTATTAAAAATAAGAAAGTCATCACCGGAATAGATTTTATCTTGGTCTGTATAATCACTTTTTATTACATCGCAATAGGATTTTTTTATTCCTTTGCCGAATTGCCGATTGCGGCTTTCAGGGCCACATAGGATTTTAAAGTAGCCTGACGTGCCCAAATTTTCTAGTGTGACTGTTATGGTATTGGTGAAACTATCGAGCGAATCGCATTTAAGTAACAAACGCGATGAACGGGTGATAGTACCCGACAAATTGGCGCTTTTTAGAGCCAGAGAGAGATAAACGTCCGTTTTTTCAGCCGCTAATCGCATAAATAAACTCCTCCATTACAATAAGTTTTGCGGGACTTACACTTATACTTTAGCTCTGTAAAAAAAGATATTTTTATTTTGAATCAAAATATTCGCTATACGCCCAATAAGTCCCTATCTTGGTTATGGATATTGACACTAAAATATCTCGCTGTTGAAAACCATGAACTTGTAACTTTAGCTGTATTACAACTGCGTGTTTTGCTCGCTAAGTTTGGCTATTAACCCGGTAACTGTTTAGTTGATGGGTTAATGTGCTACAGCATATGTCACCATTGACGCTAGCTCAATGCGAGCCCAATAAAGTCGAGGCATTTTGCACAAAGCTGCCAAATTTTGTTGGTCGACAATGTTTTAATTATGGAAACTAAAACATTGCCGGCTTGAAAGATTTTAGATAAACGAGTGTTCGGAAAATATATTAAATCGAATGTTTAAAACAACAGACATATTGGAAATGTATTAATTAATTTGCATTATTTCGTGAGATTTTTGCTCGCACGGCAGGTTCTAGAGTGCTCCAGGTTGTAGGTTTCAAATAGTAAATGGAAAATAATCTTGATCGGCTTTCGGTACTCGCTGAAATATTTAATCGCAATTTAGTGCGGCTACAAACAGGTGAGTTCAGGTGCTTGTGTCGCAATAGCCATGTTACAGAGAATATTCTCAATTGTAATACAATTGGTGGGCCTTCGATTTTGGTTGGGCCGGTATCTGCGGGTGGCAAGGTTGTCGTAGGGTGTTTGCGGGCGAGTTCCGCAGGATATATAGACGGCAAGCAAATTTCTTCAGCCAAAGCGTTTATTGGGGGTGAGCAAGCGATACGCAATATCGTGTTGCCTGCCAACGCGTCTATAGATTTGTGTTTATTGCCAGTGTCTCGACTTAATACCTATTCGGAGGACACGGAAACTATCGTGCCGAAAGGCGATCGCCTGATTGTGATTGACAAACCCTCTTGTTTTGACCTTTATGTCAGAGCTGCATTTTGTAATGAAATAGCCGGTGAAAATGACTGTGTTAATTTATCTTCGAGCAAAGTGTTAGAACATCAGTTTTATACCGAAATTGCCGATATTTGTAAAAAGTCTGAAGCGCTGCAATTCCGCCTGAATGATAGAGCGTTACTTTTCTCTCGTTCAATTAGCTTATTGTTCGAAACGCCTTTTGCTTTTCGCAACAGTGCGGACTTAGCCAAGGTTGTTCATTGCTCAGTTCGCACTATTGAAAAAACGTTTAAATCGATTTTGAAGATGACGCCCGGCGCGTTAATTAGAGCAATACAATTAAATACTTTCCGTCAGACGGTAATAGAGCGATCAAGAAAAAAACGTATTGTTCTCGCTAATATCGCGAGTGAATTGGGCGTGATAAACTATTCGCGCTTTAGTAAAAATTATACCGAATTTTTTGGTGAAAACCCTCGCGCAACAAGCATTGGCTCGCGCAAAAGTTTTCTTGCCGATAAAACGAAAGATGGCTAGCCCGTTTGCGATAATCTCGCAGCTTGTTAAGGTGCGGCTTTGGGCCGAATGGTATCTGAGGCGGCGGTTTTAAAGAAAGCTAAGATGGTTTTTTCCATGGATTCAAAATCCAGTCCTGCGTCGCGTAGCTGTTGCTTGCGTGAGCCGTGTTCAATAAAACGATCGGGAATTCCGAACTGTAAAATAGGTTTAAAGATTTCTGCATCTAGTAATATCTGTTGTAATACAGAGCCCGCGCCACCAATGCGCGCGTTTTCTTCCAGCGTAATGATCACGTCTGCTTTTTTTGCCTCGGCAATTGCGAGTTGTCTGTCCATCGGTTTTATCCAGCGCATATCGCAGAGTGTGAAATTGTATTTGTCAGCGAGAGCTTGGGCCTCAGGCAATAAAACACCGAAGTTAAATATCACAGCACGTGTGCCGCTTCGGATGATTTCACCCTTGCCGATCGGGCAAATTTTGTTTGCATCAATATTTTTATCGATCACCGAGCCTGGCCCGGTTCCGCGAGGGTAGCGAATTGCGCTTGGGCCGCGATACTCAAGCGCCTGGGTGAGCATGTGATAGCACTGATTTTCATCACTTGGCGATCCAATAATCAATTTTGGGATGCAGTTTAAATAGCTCAAATCAAAACTGCCGGAATGCGTTGGCCCATCCTCGCCGACTACTCCTGCGCGATCAATCGCAAACGTAACATCCAGTTCTTGTAATGCAACGTCATGAATTAATTGGTCGTAAGCGCGCTGCAAAAATGTCGAATAAATTGCAACGACCGGCTTCATCTCTTCGCACGCAAGCCCTGCCGCTACCGTAACTGCGTGTTGTTCCGCAATCGCAACATCGTGGAAGCGATCGGGGAAACGCCTGGCGAAATTTACCATGCCTGAACCCTCGCACATCGCGGGTGTGATGCCGACTATGTGAGGGTCTTTGTCGGCCACATCGCAGAGCCACTCACCAAAAATGTCCTGATATTTTTTTTGCGGTTTTGATGCAACAGGTTGCGGAGTTTTTACTTTAGGTTCAATTTTATTCAGTGCGTGGTAGCCCACAGGGTCGTTTTCGGCAGGTAAAAACCCCTTTCCCTTTTGGGTAGTGACGTGGAGTAATTTGGGCCCTTTAATCTCTTTTAAATTTTCAAAATAGCGCACGAGTCGCGGTATATCATGCCCGTCGATGGGGCCAACATAATAGAACCCGAGTTCTTCAAACAATGTGCCCGGAGATACCATGCCTTTCATATGTTCTTCGGTTTTACGCACTAACTCCGACGCCTGCGGCATGCGCTTCAAAACCTTTTTACCGCCTTCACGAAATGCAATATAAAGTTTACTGGCCCAGACTTTAGAAAAATAAGTCGCCAACCCGCCGACGTTGGGAGATATTGACATACTATTGTCGTTTAGCACGACTAGCATATCGGCACTGGTGTGGGCTGCGTGGTTCAACGCCTCAAACGCCATACCTGCAGTCATAGAACCGTCGCCAATGACAGCGACACTGCGCCGTTGTGAGTCGGTAAACGCCGCGCTTAACGCCATGCCTAACGCGGCGCTGATAGATGTGGACGAGTGGCCGACACCAAACGTGTCGTATTCGCTTTCCTTGCGCTTTGGGAAGCCCGAGATACCGTCTTGTTTGCGAATAGATGTTAGCGCATCGCGGCGTCCGGTAAGAATTTTGTGTGGGTAGCTTTGGTGCCCGACATCCCAGACTAGGCGGTCGTTTGGTGTATCAAACGCATAGTGCAAGGCGATGGTTAATTCAACCACGCCCAAACCGGCGCCGAAGTGACCGCCGCTTTGACCAACCGAGTACAACAGATACTCTCTCAACTCATAGGCGAGTTGCGCAAGTTGGGCCTCTTCGAGTTGACGAAGATCCGCTGGCTGATCGATCGCATCAAGTAGAGGCGTGTGTGGCCGCTCTGTCGGTATAGTGTCAAACATCGCTAATAAAGCTAACCAGTGCTCGGCGTGAAGTAAACCCGCTATTGTAGGGAGGTGGAACGCGCATTTAAAGCGTTAATGGGCATTCGACGCTGACGCGCGTTAAATTTTCAAGGCACAAAGCGGTCAGTGCGCCTCCCCATACGCAGCCCGTGTCGAGTGCTTGGAAATCTTCGCTATCGGTCTCCCCAGCGATCGCTGCCCAGTGGCCAAATAGTAATTTGCGCCCTTCGTTTAAAGTTGGGTCACGCAATTTGAACCAAGCATCATAGCCCCAGGGCGCGCTTTCCAAGTCTTCTTTGGCGTCGAAATCGAGGCAGCCCTCCGCGTTGATAAAGCGCATGCGGGTGAAATAATTGGTGATTAGGCGTAGCCGAGACCAGCCGTGCAACTCCGGCTCCCATCGATTTGGCTCGTTGCCGTACATCTGTTCCAGGAACAGCTCGAAATCTTCGCCACGCAGAGCCTCTTCCACCTCATGAGCACGCTTTTGCGCTTTTTTTAAACTCCACATGTGGGGAATACCTGCGTGAGTCATGGCAAAATCGTTGTTTTTATGGAGTAGCGGCAAGTGGCGCAGCCAGTGTAGTATTTCATTGCAATCGGGAGCATCGAGCACGTCGTAGAATGTGTCTTTGCGGTTCGGGTTGCGGACACCATACGCGGCAGCAAGAAGGTGTAAATCGTGATTGCCGAGCACACAAATTGCGCGCTCCCCGAGGGATTTGATGTAGCGCAAGACTTTGATATTGTCTGGGCCGCGGTTAACCAAATCACCCGCCAGCCACAAAGTATCTTTTTCAGGGTTGAATGAGATTTGCTCAAGCAACTCGAATAAGGGCTCGGCACAGCCTTGCACATCTCCGATTGCATAAGTTGCCATAGGTGTAGCCCAAACAGGAAAATTAATGAAGCTTGTGGGGCGGAATTAAGGTGAATTTAGGGATCGGTGCGTCGAACTCTTCTCCCAAAGCGCTGCGCATTTGATAACTCCCCGTCATCGTGCCCGTGTCAGTCGGCAGAATCACACCGCTGCTGTAGGTATATTCTTCACCCGGCGCTAATTGCGGTTGCTCGCCGACGACACCTACGCCGCGAACTTCTTGGACATCGCTATTGGCGTCGGTGATAATCCAGTGGCGGCTGATCAATTGCATATCACTGTCGCCATTGTTTTGGATGGTAATAGTATAGCCAAACACGAAACGCGATCGTTTTGCATCGGACTGTTCAGGTAGGTAGGTAGTTTTCACGCGGACCGTAATGCAATCTTCCATTGGAAATACCTTAACAAACATCGAATGGGATAAATCGAAGCGGCAGTTTACCCTAGAGCTCACTTTACTGACAGCATAGTCACCCGTTAAAAAGCCCTTTTCGCTCAATGACTTCGTTGATCTTGGACTCCTTGTGCTCATTTACTTACGTAAACTGCGCTCCAGCTTCCAATATCGCCTTGTCTTTGAACGAAAATGTCCTTTTTAACAGACAACTAATCAATTTTCTTTTGCAAGAAAATTGGTGCCCGGCGTTAAAACCTCGCAAAATTACCGATTTAAGAGTTTTTAACGCCAGGCAGTTCATTCGCCAGGTCGACGTAGTCTTTAACCGTTAAGTTTTCTGCGCGCAGTTTTGGATCGAGGTTCAGTGTGCTCCAGTCTTCATCTGAAATTAGCGTTTTCAGCGCGTTGCGCAGAGTTTTGCGGCGTTGTTGAAATGCGAGATTGACGATTTTTCCCAATAAATCAACGTCATTCGCGATGTTGGGTATAGCCTGATGAGGCTTTATTTTGACGATTGCAGAATCCACTTTTGGGCGGGGCTTGAAGCATTCGGGCGGCACGTCAAACATCCATTCTGCCTGGCAGTGATATTGCGTCATTATACTCAAGCGCCCGTAGAGTTTGTCGCCAGGGGTAGCGGTTAAACGCGAAACCACCTCTTTTTGCAGCATGAAATGCATGTCACAGATAAACTCGCGTGCTGCGAGCAATTTAAACAGTAATGGCGTTGAGATATTGTAGGGGAGATTGCCGACGATCCTCAGTGAATACTTAGCTTGAGCCAGCGAAGCGAAATCGAATTCCAACGCGTCGCCCTGGATGATTTTTTTATCGTGATATTGAGCAAATTTTTCGTTTAACAGTGGAATAAGGTCACGGTCGAGTTCGACCATCGTCATGCTGGGGCAGGCTTTAAGCAACCACTGCGTGAGCGCACCTTGCCCGGGGCCAATTTCGACCAGCTTATCTTGCTCCCTCGGCGCGATAGTAGCTACGATAAGTTGAATAATATTTGGGTCGACTAAAAAGTTCTGACCAAAACGCTTGCGCGCCTGGTGCGATGGCGTAGTTCTCATGGTTTTTTAACGGGTTGTCTGCGCTTTTAGCATGTTTACCGCGCAGTTTAACGCCGTATCGAAACTCCCCAGGTTTGCTGAACCTTTGCCGGCGAGATCAAGTGCTGTGCCGTGATCGACAGAGGTACGAATAAAGGGTAACCCCAAGGTGATGTTGACCGCTTGGCCAAAGCCCTTGTGTTTTAAAACGGGTAAACCCTGGTCGTGATACATCGCCAAGACAGCGTCAGCTTGTTCGAGTTGGTGCGGCGTGAACAGTGTATCGGCTGGTAGTGGTCCTGCAAATGCGAGACCTTGAGCGCGCAATTTCGCGAGAGTTGGTTCGATTATCTCAATTTCTTCACGCCCTAAATGCCCCCCCTCACCGGCGTGCGGATTTAAACCACATACTAAAATGCGCGGTTGTTCGATGCCAAATTGTATTTGTAGATCTCGATGCAATATCACACAACACTCATGCAGCAACTGCGGAGTGATAGTACCGGCCACGGAGGAAAGTGGAATATGTGTTGTCGCTAGCGCAACGCGCAATCCTTCGGTGGCCAACATCATCACCACACGAGGAACACAGCAGCGATCAGCGAGAAATTCCGTATGGCCAGTAAAAGCGATGCCGGCGTCGTTGAGTACGCTTTTTTGCACGGGCCCGGTGACCAGCGCGTCAATTTTGCGTTCTCGGCACAAGTCAGTAGCTCTCTCCAGCGTTTTTAACACATAACGCGCATTTTCTGTACGGAGCTCGCCGATGGTGACGTCGCACTGCAGCGGAATATCAATTACACAGAGTTCACAAGGTTTTTGCGGGCGGTCGTCGTTCGGATGATAGTCGATAAGTGTAAGCGGTAAATTGAGTTGCTCTGCAAATTGATAAAGTAGCGCCTTGGACGCAACGGCGACCAGTTTAATGTTTGCTACGGACGGGGCATCTTGAATGTAGCGTACTAGCAACTCCGGCCCGACTCCGGCCGGTTCACCCGGTGTGATCGCGATGTGCTGCATATTCAAATTTTAATTTCGACAAAAGCGCCATCGCACCTTTCAGTAATTTGCAAAATATAGTGGGAGTAAGAATTATAAACTACCGCTTCCTCTCCCGTCGCGAACAATATAACTTAAAATTCTCGCGGTAAATCCGATGTTGCTATAGTTTTTTGCTCGGGCTTAGTTATTTGCTTGGGTCTAGTTTTTTGCTTGGGTCTAGTTATTTGCTTGGGCCGGGCGTTGTAGTAACGTGTGTTTTTCTCTCAGCAAAGTGGAGGTGGGTAATGACATTTGGCAACAAAGTCGCTTTAGTAACCGGAAGCACCAAAGGTATCGGCCAAGCTATCGCGGTAGGTTTGGCCAGGTCCGGTGCAAAAGTTGTTATCACCAGCAGAAAACTTGAAGGTGCAGAAAGGCTTGCAGATAGCCTCCGTAGCCAAGGGTTAAATGCAGTTGGGGCCCAATTTGATTTGGCAGCGACGAAGAATCCAGCGGAGCTTGTGGATTTTACCACTAATCATTTTGGCCGCCTGGATATCCTGGTCAATAATGCCATTACCCAAGACGCGGCATTGCCGATGGGCGCCGTCAGCGATTGCCAAATAAATTCGATTTTTCAAGCAAATATTACAAATACCTTGCTACTGTGTAAGTCTGCCTATCCATATCTAAAAGCAAATGAAGGAAACATTATTAATATCTCCTCTGTCGTTACTAACCGATACATGTTGGGTCTGCCACTTTACGCAATTATAAAAGGCGCAATTACGCAAATGACTAAGGTACTGGCGGCGGAGTGGGGTAAAGACAAGGTGAGGGTTAACGCGATCAACCCGGGATGCGTTAGAACCAGCGTTTACGAAAATTTAGGTTTGAGCGGCGAAGTGGCCGAAACAAACTTTAAATATGTGGAACAATTTCATCCGTTGGGGCGAATTGGCGAATCAGAAGAGATTGCGAATATGGCAAATTTTCTTGCCAGTGACAAAGCTCAGTTTGTCACTGGGGGAATCTTCGACGTAGATGGGGGTTATACAATCCAGGGTATTGATATTAATCCCGAAAACGCGCCGTAAAAAATGTGACCGAAAAAAGCCGGAGCGGATTTGGAATTTTTAAATTTATAAAATTCGAAACCTTCTTCAAATTTTAATTTCGACAAAAGCGCCGTCGCGGATTTCGCGCAACCAAACTTGCAATTCATCTTCAAAACGGCGCCCAGTTAATACACGTGCAGCTTTATTGCGAATGACTTTTTCGGTCATATCTTCGTCGCGCCTTTCTGTAACTTGCAAGATATGCCAGCCAAACTGTGAGCGAAACGGCTCGCTTACCTGCCCAACTTCAATCACGCTCATAACTTTTTCGAACTCTGGAACAAATTGGCCGGGCGTGCTCCAACCCAGATCACCACCTGCCAGCATTGAACCGATGTCCTCGGAATGCTCTTTTGCCATATCGGCGAACTCAGCCCCACCTAGCAACTGTTTGCGAATGCCTTGTAATTTATCCTTGGCCTCTGCATCGCTCAAGATTGCTGATGGTTTAACAAGGATATGGCGCACTTTTGATTGGGTTATGACTTGGGTATTGTCACCGCGCTTTTGGTGTAGTTTTAGTATGTGGAAGCCGGCACCGCTGCGAGCAGGCTTCGCGACTTGCCCGACTTCGAGTGCGGGCACGAGCTCGGCGAACAAGGTTGGCAAATCACTGGTCTTACGCCATCCGAGATCCCCACCTTTTAGCGCTGCGGGCCCTTTGGAATGCGCAATGGCAAGGTCTTGGAAGTTGGCGCCTTGCTGCAATTGTTGAAATAGCGCATCGGCGTGTTTTTGAGCAGCGCTAATGTCCTCTTTTGATGGAGCTTGTGGCAGTGGGATTAAGATGTGGCCGAGATTATATTCAGCCGATATCCAAAACTTACCTTCGGCAGATTTTAAAAATGTATCGATTTCTAAATCGGAAATTTCGATGCGCTGAGAAACGACCCCTCGCTGAATATGTTGAATAGTGAGTTCACGGCGAATTTTTTCGCGAAAACCCGAGAGAGAAAGACCGTCATAGCGCAGCTGCTCGAGAAATTGCTGTTCAGAAAGCCCATTTTGACGCCGTACATTCTCAACAGCGTGATTGATCTCATCATCCTCTAAACGCAGACCGGCGCGCTCAGCCGTTTGCAGCTGTAGCTGCTCGAGGATCAAGTGCTCGAGAATTTGGTTTTTTAACGTATCTTCGTCAGGCAGAGCTTGAGGGTTATTGGCTACACGTGCTCTGATTTCGGCGATGCGTTCGTTTAGCTCAGATTCCGTAATAACGTCTTGGCGGACAACAGCGACAACTCGGTCGAGCTGCTTTAACTGCGCTAATGCGGAGGTGGACAAGCTGACCAGTGTCGCCAGCGCTAAGGCTCTGCATAATGCTGAGGTTTTGCATAATGCCGGGGTTTTACATAAGTAGAAATAATGCGTTTTCATGAAAGTGTAAGTATTTGTTAGTGTTGTTTGCTTATTCTTTAAAGCCGAGAATACTGTCGCGCAGCAACTGTTCAACTCGTTTGCCTGAGCTGCCGAGCCCTTTTAGTTCAAGTTCAAGAAAAAGTCCTTGATCGAAGCGGCGCTGCTCATCATTTACAAGAGTGGCGAGTTTACTGTCTAGCCAGCGGCGTGCCAAGAAGCGCATGCGATAACAGCAGTTGTCGTATTCGAATCCTGCAAAGGCCTCAAGTTCCTTACTCGCGTCAAGATCGTAGAATATACGCCCAACCAAGTTCCACTGATGGTCAACCGGTAGCCAGTACGAGAGGTCTAGTTGGTCGATGGTCTGAGCGATAGTGAAATTGGTTTGCTCCTGCTCGCGTACAAAGCGATAACCGAGGTTGATAATCCGCCTCTGCTCGCGAGCGTTATAGTCTAAGTAGGTAAATCCTATGCTGCCGCGCATGACTTGGGTTGAGTCGGGGTTATAAAGCATATCGCCGGTCACACGGATAGCGCTCGTTACTGGCGCATCTACTTGAACGGCGAGGTCGGATTCTTCGAGCGTATCGGTTTGATCGTTTAACGACACTTTGCGGTCGCGGAAATAATACGCCTGCCCCAGACTGAGGTTCAATACGTTGTTGCCGCTGTTGTCAAAGCGGCGATAGCGCATCCCCACGGTTAAACGACTGGCGTCATCCAGGCGATCACCTCCGGCAAAACGGTATGAACGAAACAGCTGGTTGTAACTAAACGTCAAGGGTGTTGTGTCGAAATTGACATTTTGGCCATCGGGCGTGACGTTGAACAAATCGCTGTGATCGGTGAAGTCGCGATACAAATAAAATAACCGTGGTTCGAGCGTTTCTCTGCCATTATTGCGCTCAAAGATAAGCCCTGTATCGAAGCTGGCAAAGCTCGTCGCTAGGCTAGGGCGGTCATCTGCTTCGGGACGCAAATTGTCATCTACAAGCACGTAACTCAAACCTTGTACACCAATTTCTGGCCGGAAGTAGCCCCAGGTCCAAAGTTTGTTCCAATTTAGGCGGTAGGTTGCTCGTCCGCGCTCGCCAGTGATGATTGGGCTGTTATCCAGGTAGAACTGGTCCCTGTGCAAGAAGCTCACATACTCATGATCGAGGTAAAGCGAAAAATCACTCCAGTTGTAGCGGCCCTGAGCAATGGTGCGGGGTGACTGCCTGTAACTGTCATCTAAATCTAGAATTAGGTTTTGGAAGGCTTGGATCGACAGACCAAAATGCCAGTTGGGAATGCGGTAGCCAACGCTGACAGCTTGACGCAAATAGGTGTCCGTGGTCGTGGAAAAACTGGTTGGGGATAAATCGCGCAAATAATCGATGTCACTTGCACGCTGAAATTCAATGTCGCTATACCACTGCTGGTCGGTGCCACCTTGATGAGCGAGTGAAACGAGCCAGCGGTCTTCCCCCTTGTATTGTCGTTCCGTCGCTAAGGTGTTCGATGGGTCTTCTTCGATAAGCGCGTCTAAATCAGGATCTCCATTACCCTGGTCACTCGACAAAAAGCCAAATGCTAGTTCATTGTAAGAGAGAGAATTTAACGCGCGAAACTCGCTTTCAAGCATCGATCCGTGCCCAGCGGCGTAGCGTGGCGTAATGGTCGCATCATAGTTAGGCGCGATATTCCAATAATAAGGCTGTGCGAAGTCGATGCCTTTATCGGTGGAGCCTAACGTCGGAACAAGCAAGCCACTTTTGCGCTCTTCTCCTAGCGGAAAGGTGATATACGGCATATAAAATATCGGAATGCCTGCCACTCGTATCTGGATATTGTGGCCGCTGCCGCTTTGTTTTTCTGGCTCGAGTTTTATTTTTTCGCCCTTTAACAGCCAGGCGTTATCGCCGGGTTCGCAACTGGTGATCTCGCCGTTGCGCAGAATTATTGCTTTGTCTTTTGTCTGTTCGACTACTTCGGCGCTGCCGCGCATGTGGTTTTGGTGTATGACAAATTGACCGCCGAGAAAGCGGGCCTCGTTGCCAGCCATATTGACCGTCGCTTCGTCACCCTGCAGCGATAGGCCTTTTTGACGAATTTTCACCGTTCCGCTTAGGCTCGCTTTCTCATCATTTTGATCATAGTGCATCGTTTGAGCTGATAAACGTCGATCACCCTGCTGAATTTCGATATCGCCTTGTATAAAGACTTTTTTGCCCGCGATCATCTCTGCCTGCTGTGCATCGACAAAAATTGGTTCAAGGGCGGGGTCTGTTTGCTCGACTTCAGCGAAGGGATCGACATAGAGCCCATTACAGGAGGGGTTTACGTGTTCACGTTGTTTTTCTGTTAGCTGCGACTTGGGCACCCAGTCGAAGGTAAACACAGCATCTTGTGATTGCCTTTGCTCATTTGCGCTAGCGAAAGGGAATGTCAATAATAAGTTGCAAGCGGTGATTGCATGCAAACAAACCAAAGCGGGCTGCAAAAATAAATAGCGGATCGAGCGCTTTGGCATAAAGAAAAAAACCAATTGATAGAGCGGAGACTGCGGTGGCTCGATTCTAATTGGGAAGGAGCAAAAATTAAACAATTACTTTAACCGTGGTAACAGGAGGTATTCTATGAGTGTTAACAGGCCCTAGATACAGTTTGATTTTAGCGTGACTTAAACAAGCTACCTGTTTACTTTGTGCAATTATCTTCACCAGTGGAATAAGCTTATAAATGCAAGAATTTGAAAGTCGATTGGAGCAATGGGTTAACCAGTATTTTCAACGCACTAACAGACCCATTACGCATCTTTTGCCGATTACGGGTGATGCGGGTTTTCGGCGCTATTTTCGTTTGGCAAATGGGGAGCCGTTATTGGCTGTTTATGCTCCTCCTGAACACGAAAATAACTCCGACTTTATAACGGTATGCAATTTGTTGCGTGAAGCGGGGGTGAATGCGCCTAAAATATTTGCTCAGGATTTAGCTCAAGGCTTTTTTCTTTTGCAAGACTTGGGCACTCACTCGCTGTTGCAAAATCTTACCGCTTCGAGCGTTGACCCACTTTATCGAAAATGCATGGACTCGCTACTAAAAATTCAGTTGAGTCAGTCGGCGAAATCCTGCTTATCGGCCTATGATGAGAACAAGCTCCAGCAAGAGCTTAATCTGTTTGACAGGTGGTTCCTACCACAGTTACTCGGTTACCCGCTTACGGCCGAGGATCAGCAATTACTCGGGCGTTTTTATCGCAAACTTATAGTGTCTGCGTTAGAGCAGCCTCAAGTGATGGTGCACCGCGATTTTCATTCACGGAATTTAGTGATGCAAAATCCGGACAGCGAATTGGGGGTTATTGATTTTCAGGATGCAGTAATTGGTGCGATAACTTATGACCTCGTATCGCTATTGCGCGACTGCTATGTTTATTGGCCGCTAAACAAGGTCGAGCAGTGGGCGTCGGAATATAGATTAAAGCTGGAACATGAAGGCTTGATAGGGGTTGTCAGCGATGAGCAATTTTTACGTTGGTTTGATTGGATGGGTCTGCAACGCCATATCAAAGTGCTTGGCATCTTTGCGCGTTTGTCGTTGCGCGATGGGAAACATCGCTATTTGGATGATTTGCCACTAGTTGTCGCGTACACGCGGTCTGTAGTGGGAAAATATGCCGAGCTTGGAGAATTCAGTCAGTGGTTCGAAAAGCTGATAATGCCCTGTGTCGAGCGACAACCATGGTTTAAGAAGGTGGAGATACCGACTGAATGAAAGCGATGATTCTCGCTGCCGGCGAAGGCCGGCGTATGCGCCCGCTTACTATAGATACGCCAAAGCCACTGTTACAGGTTAACGGCATAAGCCTAATCGAACGTCATATTACTGCATTGAAATCTGCCGGCTTCAACGAACTTGTTATTAATATTGCGTACTTGGGGGACAAAATAAAATCCGCTTTAGGCAGTGGCGAGCGCTTTGGTGTCAAGATTTATTATTCGCAGGAGGAGGCCCCTTTGGAAACAGGCGGTGCAATTCGTCACGCCTTGCCAAAGCTCGGTGAGCAGCCTTTTTTGTTGGTAAATGCCGATATTTTGTTTGATTACGACTGCGCTCAACTGCGTGATATCGAGGCGCCTGATGCTGGAGCGCATCTGGTTTTGATAGCTAATCCGCCCCATAACCCCAACGGCGATTTTGCTTTGGATGATCAAAATGAAGTGTGCATGAAGTCGGCTGAAGAGAAGTACCGGTACCCATCTCTTACATTTTCTGGCTTGAGTGTTGTCGATCCGAAAATGATTTCACACTATCCAAAACTAAGAGAGAAATTTCCGCTGTTGGAAGTGTTTCAATATGCGATAGCTGAACGGAGGTTGCGTGGCGAATTTTATCGCGGTAATTGGTCCGATGTCGGTACTCCCGAACGCTTAGCAGCGCTAAATCAGTAAGCTCAACCTCCGACTTCAACGCCTTTAGCGTGATTTTGTAAGAAGCCACGGATCATCCGCGTCAGGCGGTTTTCCTGTGTGTCGGGTGGCGCGATTGGGCTGAGAATGCGTCTTTGAATATAGGTAGAAACGCGGGCTTTACTGGCAGATTTTTTTCGGCTTTTTATCAAAAAAGAAGCGTCGCGCGATGGCTCAAAGCTGATATCGAGTGTCGGCATCTCGCCGAAATAAAAATGATTAGTCAGCGCGAAATCATCGAATTCAGGGATGCTGTGTTTAGGGTTAATCAATACCAGCGCACGAAAGGCACGCTCGGCTCCTGCGGGAGAAGATTTGGTTAAAGTTTTTGATAGGAATTTAACGGCTCTTGCTGCTCCTAAGCCTTCGCCTATCAGCACGATGTTGTATTGGCCCTGTTGGTGCAAATAGTCGATTGCTGCCGCAATTCGCTCTTGAGTAATCGGTTCTACGCCTGCCGGTTCTTCCGGCGTTTGCGTCTCGGCATCTTCTGGCGCCGCGACGGGCTTCTCTGATTGTGGCTCCTCTTTTTCACTGTGGACGATATCCTTTTCTAGCTTCGCATCATATTTTTCGTCCTTTTCTTTCTGAGCTCCTGTTTGTTCCTCTTCGCTTATAGGTGTTTGCGTTGCAGGCTCCGGTACAGATTTTTGTGGCACTGAGGCTGGGCGGGGGTTTGGCAGCGCTAGGCTTAAGATTGACCAACCAAAATCAGGTAAATTTTCATGCATATTTTTTAAGCTGCTCGGCCAGTGGAGTGTTTGGCCGGCATCGTGCAGTAACAAAACCGCTCCAAAGGGTTTTCCCGTCGTATCGGGGCTCCAGACAATTGCAAATTTGCCCGCTTGTGTGTCTAGCCAACTAGTTTGCGCGGGCAGAGAGTTTAATATGTGTTTTTGTTGGCGTGATTCGAGCTGCGCCCCGCTTGGGTTATAGCGTAAGGTTGGCGCTTGCTTTTGCGGCATTTCAGCAACACTGTTGTTTTCGCCTTGCCTTTCGTTTTCCTGTCGTACTTCGCTCGCCTTTGCATTTTTATCTTCGTCAGCGGCAAAACATACATTAAACGTTGCGCAAGTTAAGTAAACCACGCTGAGTTGCATAACTCGTTTGAACGAAGTGAAGCGGTTCTTTGCGTCGTTCATATTCAGTACAATGGTGAGCTTTCTAATATAAACAGCTTGGCTGGTGGGTGTAGGAGATGCAAGTTAAGAACGATTATTTTGTTGCGCCATCGATACTTGCGGCAGATTTTGCGCGCTTGGGTGAAGAGGTTGATGAAGTAATAGCGGCCGGAGCAGATTTAATTCACTTTGATGTTATGGATATGCACTTTGTGCCCAATTTGAGCTTTGGTCCGATGATCTGCGAGGCTTTGCTTAAACACGGCGTTAAGGCGCCAATAGATGTGCACTTGATGGTTCAGCCTGTTGACGCGCTTATTGAAGCATTTGCCAAAGCTGGGGCAACCTACATTAGCTTCCATCCAGAAGCGTCGACACATATGGATCGTTCAATCGAGTTAATTCGCAGTTTTGGTTGCAAGCCCGGCTTAGTGCTCAACCCGGCTACGCCACTCGATGCGGTTAAGTGGGTATTACCGAAAATTGATATGTTGTTGCTGATGTCGGTTAACCCGGGGTTTGGCGGTCAGAGTTTTATCCCTTATGTGCTTGATAAACTCGCAGAGGCGAGGAAATTAATTGACCAATTGGGTCTTGCAACAAGGCTCGAAGTCGATGGTGGCGTAGGGCTTAATAATGTTGCTGAAATCGCCGCTGCAGGTGCTGATACTTTTGTTATGGGCTCGGCAATTTTTGGTGCGCAAAATTATCGCGATGCCATCGCTAAGGTCAGACAAGAGCTGAATAAAATTTAGACTTTTGCGTGACATTTTAAATTTAACTGTAAGAAAATCATGAGCAGCGGTATGAATATCTTTGCTACGTGGTACCATTGCCGCCAAATTGTTGCTTGTTCCAAGAAATTTTTCTGTCGAAATTGCAGGCAAACGTAATCACAAATTTTGACTGATTTAAATTTGAACAAATCGTTTGCATTTTCAACCGCTAGTTAATGTGTGATGGAGTAAAACAGTGAAAGCAGTTATTGCCCTATTGGTCGGTGTTTGTTTATTGGTTGTTAGCGGTTGTGAGACCCAAACTGGAATGACTGGCACTCCGCCACGCCCGCCTGAATTTACTCGTGAGTACCGCATCGGTGTGGGCGACACTTTAACCATAAATGTATGGAAGTCTCCGGAGTTATCACTCTCGGTTCCAGTGCGTCCGGATGGAAAAATATCGGTGCCTTTAAGTGGTGACATCAAAGCCGCTGGCACAACGGCAGAAGAGCTTGCGGCTGAAATTACAACGAGCTATGGCCAGTTTATCCGTAACCCGCAAGTAACGGTTATTGTAACCGGTCCAACCAGCGCCCAATATTTGCGCCGTGTTCGTATCACCGGAGCTGTTCGCAGCCCCTTGTCTGTTCAATACGCTCAGGGTATGACAGTGTTGGATTTGGTATTGGCCTCAGGAGGCGCCACCGATTTTGCGCATTTAAATCAGACAAAGCTTTACCGCAAAGTTGGCGATGAGGTCACCGTTTACGCGGTGCGTCTCAATGACATTCTTAAAAAGGGTAAACTTGAAACCAATTACGAGCTTGCTCCATCCGATATCCTTACGGTGCCAGAGCGTGCATTTTAATGTTCGCCATTTCTTTTCAATCTGCGCATGTCCTGTTGTCCGTTCACGCTGTAAAGCGTTATTCAATTTAGCGTTATCGCGTAGGCTTTAAAATTTTAATTGAGCTAAACTGTATTCGTATTGAGGCTTGTCGGCGTGCTAGACGCTCTATATTTTCAGCAATTTCGATCATTGCGTCTAAGTGGACAGCCCTTCGTGCGAATTGATTTGTCATTTTTTATTTCCAATACAAGAGTCCACTAATCCATGGATTTATCGCTGCTATTCCAATACGCACGTGTCCTGATTAAAGAAATTTGGTTGCATCGATTTTTAGTTGTGACTACCGGCGGTATCGTCTCTCTGATCGTATTGGGTGTTGGCACGCAATGGCCCGTTAAATATCAAACGTCGATGATGATCTTTGCGGATAACGAGAATATCCTGCGCCCACTGCTGGCCAATCAGGCGAGCGTAACGCAAGTTGAAAACCAGGTTAAGGTTGTAAAAGACGTGATGCTATCTCCGCGAATTCTGCGCCAAACAGTTGAGTTGGCGATGCCGGAGGTACAAGGCGCATTAGATGTTGATCAGGCCGCGCGGCTTTTACGCGCCGGATTGGACGTGCGTGGAGTCGGCAATAACCATATTCGCGTGAGTTACCAAAACTCCTCTGCCAATAAGGCCTTTAAAATCTTAAATACAGTAACGGATTTATTTATTAAAGACAGTTCGGAATCTCAACGTAAAGAAACGCGTCAAGCGTTTGAGTTTATTGACAAGCAAGTTGCGCAGTACAAGGAACAATTGGTTGAGGCGGAAAGCAAACTCAAGGCTTTTCAGTCTGCTAATACCGATGGTAGCGAAGCCAATGTTGATTCGAGCATTACGAAATTGCGCGGTTCGATAGAAACGATGAAACTTGATTTGGAGGAAGCCAATACGCGCATTCGCAGCCTCAAAAAACAGATGTCGCAGGTGGACCCCACGACCGGTTCTACGCAGCAGAACGACGTTTATCGTCTGCGCTTAGTTGCGCTGATGCAAAAGAAAGATGCGCTGTTATTGCAATACAGAGAGTCGCACCCGGATATTGTCAGCATTAATTTGCAAATTAATGAAATGAAGGATGCGATTCGCGAAAATGCCGATCGCGCACCACCATCGACCACGCCTTCTGAGCAGGAACAAGCTCTCAACCCGTTTTACAAAGAACTGCGCTTAAAGCTTGACGAGGCGGAGGTAGAAGTCAAAGCACGTGAACGTCGTTTGGCGTCTACACAAAAGCTTTTGGCTCAAGAATTTGAACGTCGCAAGCGCGTGGCCGCGCGCGAGGCCGAATTGGCGGAGTTGACGCGCGATTACAATGTCACACGCAACATTTATGAGGAAATGCTTGAAAGCAAAGAAAAAGCTCGCTTATCGATGTCGCTTAGCAGTGAGGGGCAAGGTGTGACCTATAAGATTCAAGAACCGGCAGTGTTCCCAAATCAACCCTCGGGGTTGCGCTTTATTCATTTTGCTGTCTTGGGTGTGTTAGCGGGCATCGGTGTGCCACTTGGGGTGTTATTTGCTTATGTGATTCTCGACCCTCGCATTCGTTTTCACGATACTTTAGCCAGTAAATTTGATATTCCTGTTTTAGTTGATATACCCCACACAAAAACAGCATTTTCTCGCCGCGTAATACGAACGGATGCCATCGTGTTGGGTGTATTGAGTTTATTATTTATTTCGGTCTATGTGTTTATTGGATTAGCCTATAGATCGAGTTGGTTTGGTTTAGGAGTGTAAGGTGGAAAAACCAGAAGACTTGCCTCCGATTTCCGAAACGCAATCTCAAGCTTCAAAAAGCGATATTAAAAATATGTCAGAAGTGGGTGCGTTTACGACCCGCGAGCTCGACAGACTAAAAATTATATATCAAGGCGTTGATAATTCGCGCTTGTTGAAAGCCTTTCGCGATTTGAGAACGCGGCTTTACAACGAATCTGATAGTGAAAACTTCGTTTGCCTTGTGACTTCGGTGTGTGCTGGGGGTGGTGGTTCGTATGTCGCGATGAATTTAGCATCTGCGATAGCGCTTGATAAAACTAAAACATCGCTACTCATTGACTGCAATTTGTATGCGCCGCACGTACATAACCTCCTGCCGATTTCATCGCAAGCTGGACTCACTGATTGGCTCGATGAAGATGCTATGGGGGTCGAGCAAATTGTCTATGCTACCTGTATACCGCGAATGCGTGCTGTGCCTGTGGGAAACAATTGCGAAGGTGGTACAGAAAAAATTAATTCTTCTCGTATGAAGAATTTTATTAATGAAGTTAAAAATAGATATAAAGACCGCTACATAATTATCGATGGGCCATCGGTCACTGATTACGTAGCAGAAACAAGGATATTAGCCGAGATTGCCGATTGCGTGATACTGGTTGTCCCGTATGGTAAGGCATTGGAATCACAAATAACCGAGGCTATAGACGCTATCGGTAAAGAGCGCCTCGCGGGCCTCATATTTAATAACTCGTAAGTGGTTTACAGCACTATACTAAATCGCTTGGTTGTGAAAACTAGTTAATGTAACTATTTGCGTGAACGTATCGGTTATGTAAATGCACCGATATTCCGAAAATATTTACCATCTTGTTTAGTCGAGTTCAAACTAATTTAAAAGGTCTATTATGAACCTAATTTATCGAGCTCAATTTGTGAAACTACTAGGATATTTGAGTGTTGCATTTTTTGCCGCCGTTTTTATTTCGGGTTGCGGTGTTGAAAAAAAGGAGTCCGATTACCAAAGTCACCTAGACGTTGCGCAATCTTATTTTGATAGCGGGCAATTTCGTGCTGCGATGATTGAAGCGCGTAATGCATTGCAAAAAGCACCACAAAATATTAATGCTCAGCTGATGCTGGCAAAAACTTTTAATCAAATCGGTAGTTATGGGCAAACGGTCACGTTGCTTGAGGCAGTTGAGGACAACAAACAAACGGAATATTTGATTACGCTATCAAAAGCGTATTTATTTCGCGCAAAATTTCGTTCTGCCATCGAGCTATTGGAACCCAACCTCAGCTTGTTTGAAGGCGAAAAACTGCTTGATGCAATAAATATACTTGCTGACTGCCAAGTCGGTATTCAACAGTATGTGCAGGCAGAGAAATTGTATTTAAAAATTCTTCAGTCTAATCCCAGTCATGCAAAAGCGCGCATTGGGCTTGCCATCGTTTACAAAGCTCAAAAGCGCATTGATAAATACAATGAAATCATCGGTGATATAACAGATAACCCGGAAAAGGGTATTGATGAAAAGGTTTTTCTCGCTCGTATATACACTGGGGACGGCGAATTTGAAAAAGCTGAAGCACTGTTGAGTGAAGTGCTGCCGGCATTACCCGCAACAGATATTATGACTCCAGAGCGGGTCAATGTATTAACTTTAATGGCTGAGGTGCTCACACGGCAGGGGCGCATGGTTGAAGCTCAGCGCTACAGTCAAATTGTGGCCGAGGAATTTCCAAGTAACGACGAGCTGCGTCAAAAATATCAAGATGCTGCCAAACTGTTTGAAGATAAGGACTATGCAGCGGCACAGAAATTATTGTTGGAAATTTTGCAAGAGGCGCCTCAGTTGGAAGACGCTAATGTATTGCTCGGCATGACTTATTTACTACAAGGTGACACTAAAAAAGCCGACGAAATTTTTGAATCGAATATTGATTTTGAGCGTGTTAACGACAAAGTCAAACAAGTTGTTTCGATGAACTCCCTAAAACTAAATAAACCCGAAGCCGTGTACAAGCAGCTCAACCGGTTTGTCGATACTATTGAGAATGACCGCTTACAATCGATTTATAGTTTATCGGCATTTGCGCTCGGAAAAAAAGTGGAAGCGATTGCGGCTATCAACAAGGCGATAGAAATTGCACCGCAGAACGAGCGTTATTACTTAATCCATGCGCGAATATTGGCGGGTAATAATTTCGATGACCCCGAAGCTGCTGTCAACGCGATGAAAAAAGGTTTAAGTATACTGCCGGCAAATTTGGTATTGAGTAAAAGTCTCGTCCAGTTTTATCTGGATTTAGGTCGCAACGCTGAAGCGGAAAAATTTGTTGGAGAACTAAAAAAACAACACCCTAAAAGTGTTAATAGTCATCTAATTGATGGATTTTTTCATTTGCGGATAAATGATAACAATGCAGCACTTAAAGGCTTTCGTCAGGCAGCAAAGATAGATTCGAAGCATGTGGATGCGATCACTGGTATAGCGCTCTCGTATTTGCGTACAGGGCAATGGGTAGAAGCGGAAAAATATTATCTGACGCTTATCGAACTGATTCCGGCTGTCGAAGCGGTTTATATACAATATCTTTATGTAAAAGATAAGCTGGGGAAAAAAGCAGAAGCAGAAAAGTTTTTGCTGACCCTACTGGAAAAAGATGGCATCAACTTAAACCTTTTTAAAGTCTTGGCACGAGTGGGGGTCGCCGATAAAAATGCACCTACGATTGAGTTGTTGTTGGAACGGCTTAAAAAGTATATTGAGCCTGATAGTAGCGTAATTGACAATAAGATCAATATCGGTGTTTATCAGGGCGCCTCAATTGGTCTTGCCGATATCTATTATCAGAATGGCAACATGAACCAAGCGCGTTCGACAATCACCCGAGCCCTAGATTACGGTGATTCACCTCGGCTGCAAGTTATTTTATTTCGCGTTGAGGTCGAGATGAAAAATTTTGACGCGGCGAAAAAAATTGCTGAGGGGATGATTGAAAAGGATAACGCCGTTGCGCAAATGCTTTTTGGTGAGCTAGCCCATAGGCAAGGTGATAAAACGCTCGCGCTCGATCATTATCGGGATTCATGGCAATTGAGAAAAACTGATGTTATAGCTGGTCGAATACATCAATATTTAAAAGAGAATGATGGTGACGAAGCTCGGGATTTCGAACAAGAGTGGTTGCGGGCGCTTCCAAATAGTATTGCGGCATTGATGCATGCAAGTATTTCGCTGATCACTCAAGCAAACTATGTAGAGGCGATCGAATTATTAGAGAAGCTTTTAAAAATCTCGCCAGAAGATGTTACCGCACTAAATAATATTGCTTGGTCTTATAATGAACTGGGAGACAAAAAAGCTTTGGAATTTGCCAAAAAGGCAGCTTCCCTAGCACCAGAAAATCCAGATGTACTAGATACTTATGGATGGATTTTATATAAACAAGGCAATATTGAAGAAGCGATAAAGGTGCTTGAGTCAGCGGTAAAACTTTCTCCAAATAACAGCGTTATTAAGGCGCATTTGGAAGAAGTAAAACAGCGTAGATAACTAAAAGGCACCATTGGATAAATGAGTCCTTTACACGAGGCTTTTGGGTGTATCCGCGTTTATAGTTGGTCTGAGTTTCATTAGCTTGAACAAATAAATCATGATAGAAGTACCTTTTCAACTAGATGAGCTGCACGGCATTGAGCGTAAAGCCGAACTTGTGCATGTCGGGCTCCCATTCCCCATAGGAAAACTTAATTCGACTGAAGATCTGTATATTAAAAGTTTATCAGCTGAGGTCGTAATAGCTTGTGAGTTTCAAGTAACGTCGCGTTGGGAAGATCAATCGATTAAATGGCTTGTTTGCCATTTTTGTGTAGATCAGGAGGCGAATACAACGCAAGACTTGGTATTGTTGCAGGACTCTGATTATTCAAATTTGGTTGAAATGCTCTTGTGCGAGAGAGTCGATGATGTTGTTTGTTTAAAAACTTCTAAGGTCACGCTGACTTGTTCGGAAAATAGATCGAACAAAAATGCGATGATCCGCATCAATGATTATAGGTGTCAGCTAAAATTATTGAATAAATCCGGTGAAATTGCACCGCTAAAAATAATGCGTGTGACTACGGAAAATATGGCTGGCCAGGAAATCGGAAAGCCTTCTCAATATGTTCAATTGGTGCTGGATGCGGAAGTTGAGCAACCGGATAAACGAGCTAATTTATGTCTCTCGCTTAAACTACAGGTACATGTAGGCTCGTCAACGATAACAACAAAGATCAAAATTCATAACCCCAATGGAGCAGAACACGCAGGTGGGCTTTGGGACCTTGGTGATCCTGGTTCGATTTATTTTAAAGCTTTAATATTTGAGTTTCTGGATGAACCTGAGAAAAGTAATAATAGAAAATTACAGGTTAATCAATGCGAAGATGAAATTGATGTCGATAATCAAAGTTTGGCTATTGTACAAAACTCAAGCGGAGGAGAATGTTGGGATAGTGTAAACCATATTGATGTTAACGGAGATGTTACGACATCATATAAGGGTTATAAAGTATTTGATCGCGATAAAAATGCTGAAGTGCAGTCAGGAGACCGAGCGAACCCGCTTGTCACGAGTATTAATAAAAATTCCGTTGTAGAACTTAAATTAGAGTATTTTTGGCAAAGTTTTCCTAGCGCGATTTCGTTTACGCAAGATGCCATTGCGATAGAAATTTTCCCCGAAGATAAGCTTCTATACGAACTGCAACCCGGTGAGTCAAAAACGCATACGATTTTTATTGACGTAGATGGTGGATCCCATCGACTTTTTCAAAAGGATCATTCACTTGTACCGAAAATAGCACGAGAAATCTATGCTGTTGCAAGTGTTTTCCCTTATTTTGATGACAATCATAACGATGACGAATTCGATCAGCTATTAAGTGATAGCCTCAATAGCGAAAACAGTTTCTTGCTTAAGCGAGAAATGATTGATGAATATGGTTGGCGAAATTTTGGTGATTTATACGCTGATCACGAAACGCAAGGCTATACCGGCGAAGGTAAATTTATTTCGCACTACAATAATCAGTATGATGCGCTTTACGGAATGATTAGGCAATGGGCATTAAAGACTGACAGTCGTTGGTTGGAGCTTATTGTTCCTTTTGTTCAACACATATGTGATATTGATATTTACAACACGAGATACGATCGCAAAGAATATGCCGGTGGATTATTTTGGCATACTGATCACTATCTAAAGGCTTATACTTGCACTCATCGCACTTATTCTAAATTTCATGTAAAGGATGGGCAGGAAGTTTTTGGTGGTGGACCGTGCGGCGAGCACTGCTATACAAGTGGTTTGAAATATTATTATTTTATGACTGGCGACAGTGATGCAAAACAAGCTGTGGAAACCCTTAATAAGTGGATTACCGGTTTTTATGAGGGAGCGGGCTCGTTGGTTGAGCGAGCTTTACAATTTAAGGAAATTGACCTATTTCATATTCGTAATTTGCGCGGTGGTCGGACGCTTGCGTATCGCTATCCTTTAGACAGAGGTGTTGGAAATTATATTCTATCGTTTCTCGACCTGTATGAGATTACGAGTGATGCAAAATTTCTTGATCAAGCTGAGCGTATTATTCGCAACACAGTCCATTATCAGGATGACTTGAGACTAAGAGAGCTTGATGATATTGAAGAAAACTGGTTTTTCACGATTTTTTTTCAGGCAGTGATTCGCTATTTGGAAGTTGTAGAGAAGCTCGAAGTTGCACGTCGAGATTTTCAATTTATTCGTAAAACGTTATTACACTATGCGACATGGATTTTAGATCACGACAGTCCTTATTTAACTGTTCCGGAAAAACTCGAGTACCCAAACCATGCCTGGGCAGTTCAGGATATACGCAAGGCGCATATCTTGTTTGCAGCGTATCGTTTCGCCGATGGTAGAAATGCTGAGTATTTAAACAAGGCACAATATTTCCGTGACTATGTTGTAGACACACTTAAAAACTCTGATGAGCTCAAATATACGCGAACGCAGTGCGTGCTTATGCAAAACCATGGTTGCAGTGCGTTTTTTAATGTAGCGAGACCCGCTAAAATACATCTTCAAGAACAAAACGATTATCCGTATCGAGAAGCAAGCCTCGCGCGAATTATGCTGAATTTCTTAGGCGATATAATAAAACGCTTATTCCGTTTGTCGGTTAAACGAGAACTTGAGTGGTTGAGTTATCGATCGAGCAAGTTTGAGCGCTTTCAGGGGATTGAATAAATGTTGGTATCATTCATTATTCCTCATAAGGGCAGAATTGATTTTTTGCAGCAAACGGTCACGTCAATTGCGAATCAGGAAACTTCGAACGTAAAAGTTGAGTTGATATTGGTCACGCAAGAGCCCAATTTTGATGAGAGTCAAATATCTAGCTTGGAGAAACTCGAGCACCAAACCTTAATTGAAAGCGATGAATTTACCATTTCGAAACTACGCAATATAGGTGTAGAAGTAGCGAGTGGTGATTTACTGGCTTTTATAGACGCTGACGTGGATTTGAAAAGTGATTGGGTAGAGACACTTTCTCACGAATTAATTTCAAACGATGAATACAAAATTGTTAGTGCTATGCAAATCTGCCCCGACAAACCGACAACGATGGAACAGATACGTGTCGCACTCAGCAATGCTGAGTTAGACCAATTTGTTACATTTTTGCCAGGTCGAAATTTATTACTGCGCAAAGATACTTTTTACCAAATTGGAGGTTTCCCCGAAAATTTGCTTACATGTGAAGACTATTACTTTACCGCAAAAGCGTCTGAACTAGGCAAGCTCTATTACACTTCTAAAACACACTACGTGCATATTGGGGAAGATAAAGCACTCGCACCTATGTTTAAAAAAGAAATTTGGCGTGCGATATCAAATTTGCGATCGGTTGGCGGGCGTAAAATTCCTTTGCGTGAAATTCCAAGTTTTATTGTACCAATTGGCATAGTCGGACTGTTGCTGTTATCAATAGTGTTGTTATTGTTAAACTTTAAGTTGCCGGCTCTCGGAGCGTTTGCGTTGGGATTGATGCCGGCACTGGTTTATGTCTTTCGACTTTATTCACTAACTGAAAAACGTGTATCACTACTTGACTGTTTGTCATTTTATTTAGTTTACTTTTTGGCGCGCACAATAGGCACTGTTCAGGGCTTGGTTGTGAATAAAAAATAAGGTAAATACTTACTCGATATGTCAAAGCCTCTAAACGTACTACAATTTATTTGCCCTACTGGGTTTTATGGTGCTGAACGTTGGGTTCTTGCGCTTGGCAATAACATTGATGATGTGCGAGTTAATTGCGAACTTCTGGTTACTCGCGAACCGGGCATGGGTGAACTTGAAATCGTTAATAAATATCGTGAAATTGATAAACCTTGCCATATTATTGATATGAAAGGACGTTTCGACTATTCAGTTGTTGGAAAAATAGTTGAGTTAATTAAAGAGCGTGATATTGAAATTATTCATACTCATGGTTACAAGTCCGATATTATTGGAATTCGTGCGGCAAAGATCGCGGGCATTAAAAGTGTATGCACACCGCACGGCTTTGAAAATGATATGGATTTGAAACTGCGTATTTTTATTTGGCTTGGCTGTCAGTGTTTTCGCTTTTTTGACCAGGTTGTACCGTTATCTAAACAGCTGCTGGATGATATTAAAAAGTTCGGTATAAAACCTGATCGTTCACTCTATATTCAAAATGGTGTGGATTTAAAAGAAGTCGAGAAAGTGCGATCGGCGATAGGAACACATAACTCGGAACCTATTGCAAAAAACGGAGAGAAACTTCGTCTCGGTTATATAGGACAGCTTATTGGCCGAAAAAATATATCGAATATGATAGAGGTGTTCGGCTTGTTGCATGAAAAAATGAGCAACGTAGAGCTGTATATCCTTGGGGATGGAGAAGATGCTGAGCAGCTAAAAGCGCAGGCTTCAAGCTTGCCTTACTCCGACGATATTCATTTTCTCGGGTTTCGCGATGATCGCCTTGAATTACTTGCAAGCTTTGACTTATTCGTTATGACGTCGTCGCTTGAGGGGATTCCGCGCTGCTTGATGGAAGCGATGGCGATGGGAGTTCCAATAGCTGCGTACGACATTCCGGGTATTGATCAACTTATACGCGATGAAGAGACAGGTTTTTCTGCAGCTTTTGGTGATAAAAATGCTCTGCTTAACTGCTGGTATAAAGCATTGAATGACCCAGGTCTGCGTTCAAAAGTTAGCGAAAAGGCCAATACATATGTTTATGAAAAATTTTCAGCACAACGTATGGCAAGAGAATACAGCGAATTGTTTGAGCAAATGCTGCATGTGTGAGTCGATCCCATGAATATTTCGATAGAGTCAATATCTCAGGACAAGCAAGCTCAGTGGGATAGTTATGTTTCAAAGCATCAAAATTTTAGCCCCTATCACTTGTTTGCTTGGGGGCAGGCGGTCGAGCGAGCTTATCGACACAAAGCTTTTTATCTCACTGCATACAATGACCAAAAAGAAATATGTGGTGTTATGCCGCTGTCTAAAATCAGCAAACTCGGTGGCGGTAGTGAATTATGTTCATTGCCGTTCTGTGATGTTGGTGGAATTTTATTTGACGATGAGACAGTACGGGCGGCTTTACTCGATAAAGCTTTAGACCTAATGTGCTCGCTCGCATGTAAATCGCTAGATATAAGGCAGGCACAAAACACTGCTGCACCTGGTGAAGAAAGCGAGATTCCTACAGGTACGAAAGTACGCATGTTTGCTGCGCTTCCAAATGCCCCTGATGTCATGTGGGATGGGTTTAAATCAAAATTGCGCAGCCAAATACGCAAAGCGGAAAAAAATGGCTTAAGTTATGAGGTGGGCGAAGGTGCTTTGTTTCTCGACGAGTTTTATCGAGTGTTCGCGCAAAATATGCGAGATTTGGGGTCTCCCGTTCACGCTAAAAATTGGTTTGACGAAATCGTCAAGCAATACGCAGGTCACTGTGTTATCGGAATTGTGCGTTTGGAGCAACTGCCGGTAGGAGCTGGCTTAGTTCTTTATCGCAGTGGGGGCAACGCGTGTATTCCCTGGGCGTCGACGTTGTTATCGCATAATCGTTTGGCGCCCAATATGATGCTCTATTGGCGTTTGATTGAGTATGCCATAAATCAAGGTTGCACTAGTTTTGACTTCGGGCGATCAAGTTTTGGCGAAGGTACTTTTAAGTTTAAAAGCCAATGGGGCGCGCAGCCATCGCCCTTACAATGGCAAAAGTATGATTCAGATAAAAATTTAGTTAGCGAAAATATATCATCGGGTAGCAAAACGAGAGAGCTGGTTGCAGATTGCTGGAAAAAACTACCGCTATCAGTTGCAAATTCTGTGGGCCCGCTGTTACGCAGACGAATTAGTTTATAAGCCACCTAATTCAATAATTGCTCGAAACGTAATTATTTAACAGTGTTATTGATATATTGCAAGATTATTAATGTTTAGTAAGGCTACTAATGCTAGGTGAAGCGAATGAGCTTAGTAAAGCCACTATGAGTAAAAATTTATGTGCGGTATAGCCGGTTTTACACGTTTTAATCATCAGTATGGTGATGCGTCACTGTTAGAAAAAATGGGTGAGGCAATAGCACATCGTGGGCCAGATGCCCATGGTGTTTATTTAGATGATTCCATAGGCTTGTGTCATCGAAGGCTGAGTATTCTCGATCTGTCCGAGGCTGGAACGCAACCGATGTATTCCAATGATGGAAATGTTGTGTTGATATTTAATGGTGAGATTTATAATTTTTTAGAGTTAAAAGCCGAAATCTCATCGGATGAATACGAATTCAAAACCAAGACAGATACAGAGGTAATCCTTGCTCTTTATCAAAAAGAAGGTGAAGGCTTTGTCAAAAAACTTAATGGGATGTTCGCCATTGCCTTGTGGGATAAAAACAAATCTCGTTTGATTTTAGCGCGGGATCGCCTCGGTAAAAAGCCGCTCTATTATTGGCAAGACGAGGGTGATCTCGTATTCGCGTCCGAACTTAAATCAATTTTTGAAATTGAAAGCTTCAAGAAAGAGATACGTTTAGATGCCGTTTACGATTTTTTTGCTTATCAATATGTTCCTGATCCAAAAACAATATTTAAGCATGTGTATAAACTTGAGCCTGCTCATTATATGGTGTTTGAGGAAGGGCATGAGCGGAAGGAGTGTTATTGGCAGCTTAATTTTGAAGTTAATCAATTTGAAACTGAGGAAGAACTTGAAGCAAAACTCGATAGACTTATTAGGGGTTGCACCAAACATCGAATGATTAGTGATGTTCCACTGGGTGCCTTTTTAAGCGGTGGTGTGGATTCAAGTGGTATTGTCGCGATGATGTCGCAAGAAGATGACAAAGCTGTCACGACATGCTCGATTGGATTTGACGACGAAAAGTATAACGAGGTTGAATTTGCCCGCATCGTGGCAAACCAATACCAATCTGACCATCATGAGTTTTTCATTCGGCAAAATATGCTAGATAATCTGGACGAAATTGTCGGCTTTTTTGATGAACCTTTCGCTGACCCCTCTCTCGTCCCCACCTATCATGTGTCGAAACTTGCACGTCAGAAAGTTACCGTTGCCTTGGCGGGAGATGGAGGTGACGAATTATTTGCGGGTTATGAAAAATACACTAATGACGATAGAGAGAACAGACTAAAGAAATATTTTCCATCCTTCTTGCGAGCTTTAGTATTTGCGCCACTTGGAAAAATTTTAATGGGTTCTTCGAATAATACGTTTAAACGCGCAGGTTCACTCCTAAGCAGCATTGGTAGTTCACCTTCACGAGGTTTTTATATATCGAATTCGCAGATGAGTGATGTTATTTGGGAAAAAATTGCAAAAGACGAAGTTAAAAAAGCACTTTCAAGTTATCACCCATCTCAAATTACTGAGCATCACTATAACACTGCGCAAACTAAGGATCATTTGAGCAAGATATTATATACGGACCTAAAAACTTATTTGCCTGGCGACATTTTGGTGAAAGTAGATCGAATGAGCATGGCGCATTCGTTGGAAGTCAGAGCACCATTGCTTGATTATACTTTGGCGGAATTTGCAACAAGTATCCCATCGGATTTTAAGTATCGTGACGGAGAAAAGAAATACATACTGAAAAACACGTTTAAAAAGTTACTCCCCGACGAAATACTTTATCGCAAGAAAATGGGCTTTGCTGTACCGCTAGCAAGTTGGTTTAGGCAAGACTTAAAAGATAAAGCCTATAAATTATTATTTGCTTCGAATTCAGGTTTATGTGATTACTTCAATGTCGATGCAATTAGAGAGCTTTGGGAGCAACATCAAGAAGAGAAACTCGACCACTCGGCTGTACTTTGGAGTATGACAATTTTTCAATTGTGGTGGAATCGATATATTGTTCCTGCCGAGGTGCCTTAGTTAATCCAACGAGAATTACTGTGTGAAGATCTTATACCTTTCTCACCGTGCTGCTTTCCCTCCTAACAAGGGCGAGAAAATTCGGTCGTATAATCAAATTGCGTTCTTGGTTTCTGCAGGATATGAGTTAATTGCGTGTAGCCCATTAGAAAATGATGAAGATGAAACTCATTTGAAAGCGCTCGGTGAAAAACTGTCGCTTCCTGTCTATGGCCACAAGTTGGGTTCCAAACCTTTACGATTGTTCAATGGTTTAATTAATCAAAAACCACTGAGTGTATCGAGCTTTTATTCTGCCCAGCTTCAAAAAATTATAGACGATGCCGCTGAGAAACACGAGATTGATCTGATATTTTGTTCTTGTTCAAGCATTGCTGAATACGTATTTCGATCTAATTCTCAACGAATTCAATCTGCCAGAAAATTAATGGATTTTATGGATTTAGACTCCGATAAATGGAAACAATATGCAAAGCTCAAGCCCTTTCCGATGAATTGGGTTTATAAACGCGAAGCAAAGTTACTTGCAGATTATGAAGTTAAAATTTGCAATGCATTTGATGCTTGCTTTTTTATTGCTGAGCCTGAAATTGAAGTGTTTAAAGGTCGTGTAAAAGATGTCGCAAAAGTCAGTGTGATTGGCAACGGTTTGGACACGGATTTTTTCTTTCCCAGAAAGAATATCGGTCCATCAGTACTACCTCGTTTTATCTTTACCGGTGTTATGGATTATTTTCCTAACGAGGATGCTGTAGTTTGGTTCTGCGAATCAGTTTGGGAAAAAATTAAGGCTCGGTACCCACAAGCTGAGTTCGTTATTGCTGGGATGAATCCTTCTAAAAAGATACAAGAATTAGCTAAGCTAGACGGTGTTGAAGTTACTGGGTTTGTCGATGATATTGTTGAGTATTATCACAAGTCAGATATTTTTGTAGCACCTTTCCGCATAGCAAGGGGCGTACAAAATAAAATTTTGCAAGCGTTTGCCTGCGGATTGCCAGTTGTTTCTTCTTCCTTAGGTGCAGAAGGTATTGAATGTGTTGACTCTGAACATTTGCTTGTGGCCGATACACCCGATATGTTTTTCAATGCGATAAGTGAGTTGGTGGAAAACGGTACTGTGCGTAATCAACTTAGCTCCAATGCTTTGGCTTTGGTGCAGCGACGCTATTCGTGGGAAGGAAACCTTCGGCCTTTACAAAAAATAATTGGGTAGGAAAGTTGAAAAAGCTGATAAAAAATATTGTCAACGCCGCGTTCACACTTGCTCTGCTCCCGCTGATTTTGATCTATTTTATATTCACACTGTTTACAGCAGTGGATAAAACCTTTGCCGCTTTTTCTCAGTTTTTGAGTTTGTTTCCTGGTGTTGTCGGCAGTTATTTGCGAAAAAATTTTTTCGCATTCGCTATGCAGCGTTGTTCGCGCGATATATTTATTGGTTTTAATACGATTTTTTCTCAACAGGGAACACAAATCAGAGAGGGAGTTTATATTGGTCCTCAGTCAAATATTGGCCTTTGTGAAATTGAAAAAGATGCTTTAATAGGCAGTGGAGTCCATATACTTAGTGGGAAAAATCAGCACAATTTCGATCAGCTTGACAAACCCATTCGTGATCAAGGAGGTTCCTTTGAGTCAGTAATAATTGGAGAGAATTCCTGGGTGGGTAATGCATCGATAGTTATGGCGAATGTTGGAAAAAATTGTATTGTTGGCGCAGGCTCAGTAGTAACAAAGGATTTACCAGATAACGTAATTGTGGTTGGAAATCCCGCCAAAGTTGTAAAGGCTAGAGAATAAAATTTGGAGTGTATTGCTTCACCAATCAGTATTCGATTAATTATATTGCAGCGGTATTGCCTGCTTTAATTTATCTGAAACAACTTGATAAATTAATTGAAGTTTATTGATATTCGTTTCACGATTCTTCTGTGAGGGGATAGCAATAGCGATTACTGCACCACTTCCAGGTTTGCCAAGCATGCGGCTAAACGCTTGGTTTAGTTTAATTGTTAATGGGCTGCTGCTTTTTACGTTGTCGAGTTCATACCAATACAGAATGGATTTTCGGTGTCCCAATGCGGTTGTGATTTCTAGGTACTGAGCATTAAATGATTCCGATCTATCGCTAATTTTTACGGATTTTTGGTTCGCGATGGACCAGCGCTCCTTAGAAAAGAAAGCGTTTTCTAAGCTTATTAATTCGTATTTGGCCGTATTGTTAGGGTACCACGCGACATAAAGGTCAAAGCTAGCCCCGTCTGCTATACCTTGCATTAAAACCTGTTGTTCAGCAGTATTAAACTCTGGCCGCCAGCGTATATTATTTTCTTTTTTTCGAAAATGTTCGCTTAGCAATACTTCGTCAAGCTTGTCATTGGACTGGGTACTACTCAGTATCGTGAGCTGCCATATAGCCATGATCGTTAGCGCAGCGACATAAATGAAAGGTTTTTGATTTAGTTCAAATGAAAATTGTTCAGCTGTCGGATATACGGGTTTATTTTTGCTAAGCTTGCGATCAATCTTTCGACACAATTCGCCTAGCCCCAGCAGAGCAAGTAATATGGCAACAAATAGAATCCAGCCATAAACGATATGGTCAAAACCTGAGGCGTGCTCCATACCAAAATAACGTGCGATCGCGATAATTGCATAAACCCGTAGGATATTGGCAATAATGGCAACCGCTGCAGACAGTGCGATAAACGCGAAAATTAAAATATTTGATCTATAAGATACGTAGGCGTAAATCGTACCGAAAAATGCGGAAGTGATAAAAAACTTAATGCCAGAGCACGCTTCAGCAACGACAAAACGCCCTTCGGGGATCTCTAAATAAAGGCCGCTACGGAATACCGGAATACCAGTTAGCTTTAATAAAGCAGTTGCGCCGTCGGCGGTGATTGCTTGTAGATACGGTATCGCTTCTTCGCCGATAGGTATTGCAAAACAGATTATGGCGAGAGGAAAAAATAATCGCTGCGCTATTTTGTTTCCTACGATGCTCCATAATAACAGTGGAATTGATGTGAATGCTGCAAAGTGTGAAAAGACTTGAATATTACCTGCTACGCCAAGTATATGAATAAAAGAAACTAAGATGACAATAATTAGTGGGAGTAAAGTTGGCTGTAAAGGAAATGTTTTGATTTCATCGCGTCTCTTCCAAATAAAGTATGCGCTAATTGGAATAACAAAAAAGCAATGACGAAATATTTCTGACCCCGACCATATTTTTATTGCGGTGATAAGAAAAGGGGTATACATCATGAGCCACAGCAAAACGTATAGACCTACAAAGACATGTAGCCGTCGATCTATACCTGTTGAGTTGCTTGTGCTGTCCAAGTTTCTTCCCCCTAAGTCAACAATATCTTTCGCTGACTTAGCGATAGTTCATACTAATATTGGTTATAAACAAAGGAGCCAACATTATTGTTTTAGCTTTATGATATTTAAATTTTTCATTTTAAGTCCATAAAATTTAAGCTAATTTTGCTGACAGTCAAAAATATCTATCAAGCGAGCTTCATGCTCCTTAGGCACCGTTTTACTTTTCGCGCACTGCGCTCGACAAATATTTTGAGAGTTTTCCTTTGCAAGGATAGTACCATAAGGTGGTATTGCGTATTGCTCAAGCTTTTTTTATAGCGCGCATCTCCACCTAAGAAATCGTATACGGAATAGCCCTTGTCGATATAATACTGTATACATAGACTGTGGCTGAGTAATCCGGGTTGTGCATTTTGTGGCAGATCTTTATATTCGATTGCGGACAAATAAAAATAAACCTTTTGACGGTAAATAAAATTATAGAAATAAGCAATGATTTTGCTGCCAACGCTTACCCTAACGATCTGGATAGATTTGTTTTGCCAATTATTTGAGATCAAATTTTTGTGAAACAGGACGAAATCGGGGTTAATGAACCCGCTATAGTCAGAGCAATCTTTCCAGCGCTCAATGTGTATTGGGCCGAGTTCAGCAAGGAAATTAAGCGCTTGTTCGCGATCTTTGGCAAATTCAAGTGTAATTTCGCCGATTGCGCTTAATTGTTTCCGTGTTTTATTGATTTGATAGCGCGTATTACGACTTAATGTCGCCAAATATTTGTCACTTTTAATTTGGCTAAAGTCTACTGCATAACCTTTGGTGTCCCAGCGGATATGGTGCAGAAAGCGAGGCAGGGAGCGATAAAAAGTTGATCGTTCCTCGGTAATCACTCCCGTTATAAATTCATCCCACTGCCCTTTTTTTTCAAGAACTGAAATACAGCGCGCAATTGCTCGATCATGATGCTCATCTAGTGCTAGAAATCCGTTATATTCACTCCAGATTTGATCTTGTCTTGTAAGCCCCGTGTGGTTGAGGCGAAGTGTTTTATAGGGGAAAACTTTATGGCGAATTTCCGTATGTTCGACAAGAAATGCCATCGCGACGAGTTTGTCAGCGAAATAAATACGAATTATTTTTACTTGTGGGTTATAGGTTTCTAGCCAGGTACCGAGCCAATGCCAGGACATAAAAAAATTACTGGTCGTGTTATTTTCCAAAGAAAGCCAATCGTCCTTGATAAGAGGTATATTCAGATTGGTACTGATATCGACCTGGTAGTCGCTCATAAATTAGAATAACTTAACGCTGGCCATACAACCGTATAAGTTTGATTCGTATTCGTAAAATCCGCTGCTGTTTTGTGCTTCGATAAAACACTGTGCAGAAACGCCACGATTAAACTCTTTATTTATACGAATATTTAAACGGTCGATTTCTTGGTCTATTTCACGTTGATTATTGATTCGATCAGAATCAGAATAATGGTATGAAATAAAGAACGAATAGCCGTAATTTAAGTGCTTAGACAGTGCTATTTCTGCAGTATCGATCGTTTCCTCCTCGGTAAAATCAGTTTGACTTTGAGATTCTAAATGGCTAACGGCCAACTTTAATCCGAATTGTCGGCCTATATTGGAGTGGTTTACAGCTGCAGAAAAATTATTGCGCTTTTCTATATCGAAGCCTGAGTCGCTCTCGCCTAAATCGTTTTGAGCCAGGAAATTTGTTGGCGAACCTTGCCCTGAGTCTGAAAGGGACTGATTTGCTGATACTTGTACAATAGCTAGACCAAATTTCTGTGTATAGCTGAGGGCATAGGTTCCCGCGTCGATAGTATCGTCATTTAAAAAGCTATCGATTTTCGATTGCCCCAAATAAAACGTTAAAGAGCCGGATGGTAAAGTACGCTGATAGTATAACGAACCGCTATCTAGCTTATATGAAGCGTCTTCGTTGAAATCGGGTTCGATGTCACTTCTATTTAGGTTAATACCAAAGGTGTTGAGTTTGTTGATGTGATGCGACCAAGATGCTGTGATTTTATCGCGCTCTGAATCCACCGCGTTGCCGCCCTCAACATCTGTGACTTCAAAGCTATAGTTTACGGCAATAGTGTCAACTTTGCTGGCGCGTATAAAAACTTGGGGCCCTGTAGCGTAAGTGCTGCGCTGCAACTCATCGCCAAACGTGTTGGTAGAAACCGAGCTTCTAACGGTACGCTGTTCACTATTTGATATTAACCACTTTACAGGGCTTGTCGCCTTACCCAGCGTAATTAAACCTTCTCCCATAGTACCGCGATTTTTCTCGTAAGAATCCTGTAAATATTCGTTATGATAAGTATCGTATGATAAATCGACGTTTATATATTCGGATGCCTGATTGGCATTGAACTGCGCGTTGAGTTGGACGACGGTTTCGGTGTCTTTGTTTATATCGCGATTGAAGATATTGTCGTAACCGGAAATCGAGCTTCCCAAAGTGAGTGTCGGTTTTATTTCTTGGGCCATAGCTATAGTTGAAAAAATAGCTATAGTTGAAAAAATAGCCGTGGTTGGAAAAATAGTTGTAATTAGAAAAAATATAGAGGCTATCGCGTTAGCTACGGTTAAATTTACTTGTGCAGTATGTGTGCTGATATAAGCAATTAAATTGCGACGCATTTTAATGGACTCCTTTCCCGAGCAACACGATTTCAACAGTTTGAATCATGATGAGTACATCCATAAAAAAACTATGATTCTTGGTGTAGTATAGGTCGTACTCTAATTTATTTCGTGCGTCTTCGACTGAGGCTCCGTAAGGATATTTTAATTGTGCCCAGCCCATAAGACCCGGTTTTACTTGATGGCGGGTGTAGTAGAACGGAATTTGCTCTTTTAATTCGTTAACGAATTGCGGGCGTTCCGGCCGCGGGCCGACAAAGCTCATTTCACCTTTTAGCACATTATAGAGTTGCGGAATTTCGTCTATACGTGTGTTACGGATAAATTTCCCAACACGAGTAACTCGCGAATCGTTTTTTTGTGCCCATACGGCTTTGCCTGCTTTTTCGGCATCTTGCCGCATACTGCGAAATTTAAAAATTCTAAATTCTTTTCCGTCTTTACCTACGCGAGCTTGGTGATAAAAAATGGGGCCGCCGGACTCTAGAAAAATCGCAATTGCGGCGATAACACCGAATGGAAGCATGATGATAAATAGCGCCGTACTAATAAAGATATCGACTAATCGTTTAGTCCAGTCACGACTTTTTGAACTTTTAAATCCGTCGGATAGTAGTAACCAACTGGGCTTGAGTACATCGAGTTCAATTTTGTTTAATTCGCGTTCATAAAAATCGAGTTCATCGGTAATCGCAACACCTTTGAGTTTGCATAGCAGTAATTCTTCGACTGGAAAAGAGCTACCGCGGCTGCGGCGCCGCTCGTCAGGCGCCAAAATTATTTCGGTAATCTTGTGTTGTTTGCAGAAATCTACCCAGTTGGCGGGTTCTTGTAGTATATGTTCCTCGTCAATTTCCGCGGATTTTTCGTCATGGCGTACACAGCCAACAATTGATACCGCCATGACGCGCTGGTCGTTTTGGTAGGCTTTAAAAATTTTATGGGCATTTTTGCCTGTGCCGTATACGACGACGCGACGGCGCAGTTGTTTGGCATCTACTAGCTTTACGAACAACCAACGTGAAATAAATGCGAATGCTATCGCAATTAAAATTGCCCAAAAAGAACGGTCAGCATCAATGGCAAGGTCCGGAAATGTCAGCCTTAATATGGTCATCAGTATGCTGCCAAGCAAACAGAACGAGACTAAAATACGGAATAAAATACTGGCGCTGCCCTCGCGAACAAGCGAAATATAGCAGCCCATTGCGAGCGTGCTACAACTGAGCAATGTTGAAAAAACCAACATTTGTGTCACTGTGATAGATGGCTGTGTACTAGTGAATCCCAGCTGTTGCATCAAAGGTTCAGCGAGCGAAGCAGCCAGCACATACAAGCCGAACTCTAGAAGCCCCAAGATTAAATAGGGAATATGAAGATAGTGCTTTCTAACGCGAACGAATGGCACGGGATCGTTTTCCTATTACGCAGTCGTCTTTCTCAGCCGAAAAATTTGGAGGGTGCAGTATAGCGGTATTGGCTCGGGTTTTTAAGCTGCGATAAGAAAAATGCGTTTAATATTAATGCCTTGTCTCTCTATTTGCGTGAGTATTAACCAACTTCGCTGCGCTTAGATGACGAAATTGAAATATGGTGTCAAATTTTTTTACAAAGCCTAGCAATTTCGCATAGTGAACAGGCTCGATGTACTGTTTTCCTGCAAAGTAACTTGTTTTTTATGCTTCTTTGAAAACCGCTAATTTTAAAGTTTATTATTCACGACCGAGCCAGCGATTGGGGCTTCTTTTCAAGACACGCCGTAAACCCGTCCGTGGGGGCTCGAACGCGCGATTCCCGCGCGCGACGGTCATGAAAAGAAGCCCCAATCCCTGGCTCTCAGAGCCTCTAGGATGACACCAGTTTCCGTCGCGTAATTATATTACTTACTATAGCTGGCCCAATATTGACTAGAACCTTGTATCATGACTATTTTATTTGTACTGAATTAGCGGGGACCATCGTGAGCGCTGTTACAACCCATGCAATGACTATCGATGTAGAAGACTATTATCAAGTGTCAGCACTTGCCGAAAAGGTGAAGCCGGAAGACTGGAACAATTGGCCTTCTCGCGTAGTTGAGAATACCGAGCGAATACTTTCGTTATTCGAAAAGAAGGGCGTTAAAGGGACTTTTTTTATTTTAGGTTGGGTCGCGGAAAGAGAGCCCGAGCTTGTCAAAACGATTGCTGCTGCAGGGCATGAAATTGCTTCACACGGTTATAGTCATCAATTAGTCTACAAACAAACTCCGGCCGTTTTTGAAGAAGAAACGCGTAAGAGTAAGACAATATTGGAAGATCTAGCACAGACACCGGTATTGGGCTACCGCGCAGCGAGCTATTCGATTACCGGCGAGTCGCTCTGGGCGCTCGATATTTTAGGGGAGCTGGGGTTCATTTGGGATTCAAGCATTTTTCCCGTTTCACACGATCGTTATGGTATGCCCGGTACGCCACTTGGGCCTTATGAAATTACGACTTCTAAGGGCCACAAGATTCGCGAATTTCCGCTGACTGTAGCAAAACTCTTCGGGTTTTCAGTTCCCGCTGCTGGCGGTGGCTATTTTCGACAATATCCCTATTTCCTCTCGCGCTGGCTGTTCAACTATGCTGGACAAAAGCAACAACTGCCGCAAATTTTTTATCTACATCCATGGGAAGTCGACCCAGATCAGCCGGTTGTCGAGGGCTTAAGTTGGCTGTCGCGCTTTCGGCACTACACAAATCTCGACAAATGCTTTGGGCGCATGGAGCAGCTATTGAGCGATTTTAAATTCGATACGATGACCGAAAGCTTTAAGCTGGTTGAAAATGAAAAGTCGCTTCAGTTTGATACTCAAGCGACTGCTTAGTCGTCCGTGAAAAACTTGACGGTTTTAGTCGTTTGTCACCTGGATATTGTATTTTTTCAGGAGGTCGTAGAGTGTGGGGCGAGTGACGCCCAATTGCTTTGCAGCTGCGGAGATGTTGCCCTCTGTTACTCCTAAGGCTCGTTGAATTGCAGCTTTTTCTGCGTTGTGGCGCACTTGGCGCAAATTGATCGCTTGGGATTCGTCGATCATCAAACCTAAATCCTCCCGCGAAATCAACTTGTCGTCACACATAACGATACCGCGTTTGATGCGGTTTTCCATTTCGCGAATATTGCCAGGCCATTCGTATGCGTCGATGGCTTCAGCCGCATCGGCAGTAAAACCTGTAACGTTTTGTTGGTTTTGCTCAGCGTATTTCTTCAAAAAGTGCCGCGCGAGTAGTAATTTGTCCCCATGCCTATCTCGCAATGGCGGGATATAAATTTCCATTTCGCATATTCGGTAATACAAATCCTCGCGAAACGTGCCCTCGGCGACCATCTGTTGCAAATTTTTGTTGGTCGCACAAATCACACGCACATCGACAGGAATTTCCTCTCGTCCGCCAACGCGTTCAATCGTGCGCTCCTGCAAAAAGCGCAGCAACTTTGCTTGCAACGGCAGTGGCATATCGCCTATCTCGTCGAGAAAAAGTGTACCTTCGTTAGCAGTTTCAACTTTACCCAGTGTACGTTTATTGGCTCCAGTAAACGCACCTTTTTCGTACCCAAACAGTTCGCTCTCCATTAAATTTTCAGGAACCGCTGCGCAGTTAATTGCAACCATGCGCTTGTCCTTACGAGGACTTAGCCGGTGCAGGGCTCGCGAAAGCACTTCTTTACCCGTGCCGCTTTCACCGGTTAACGTGCATGTCACCATGGTAGGGGCGAGTTTTTCAACGGTGCGGCATATTTTCATCATTGCAGGGGAGCAGGCGATAACACCATCAAGCGGAGCTTGATGGCGCTCTTGCAGCAGCCGGTGTTCTTCTTCAAGTTGAAAAATTTGGTAGGCACGTTGCAGAATTAAGTCCAGTGTTTCAGCATTAACGGGTTTTTGGTAGTAATCGTAAGCACCCATGGCCACTGCTCGAACAGCATTTTCATAATCGGCGTTGCCAGTCATAACAATGATTTTGCTGTTGGGAGCGAGGCTTGAAATTTCGCGTATGCAGCGAAAGCCTTCTTCGACTCCCTCATCATCGGGCGGTAGGCCGAGGTCCTGAAGAATGACTGGCGGCTCGTGCAGACGAATCGCACTTAATGCTTCCTCTCTGTCACCGGCCGAGCTTACTTCGTATTGGTCAAAGTGCCAGCGTAACTGGCTCTGCAGGCCTAAGTCGTCTTCAATAATCAATAACTTAGGTTTTTCTGCCGCTTTATTCATGCGCTTGTCTCTTCACTCGCAGGGTCGTCTTTCCCGTTATCCTCGTTGGAGGTTGGGCTTATTGGTTCTTTTGCTCTTTCGGGCTGATCGGCGATCTCAGGCTCTGGTATAGGTTCAACATCGAGAATCGGTAAAGAAATGCAAAATGTAGTACCAGAGCCCAATTCGCTTTCCACATTCATGGTTCCGCCGAGGCTTTGAATGTAATCCCGCGCTTGGTATACACCAATACCCATGCCTTTGCCCGATTTGGTCGTATCGAAGGGTTTAAACAAGCGGTCGCGGATAAAATCTTCATCCATCCCCTCGCCATTATCTTCTATAAGCACCAGTGCGCGATCGCCTTCAATGACCAGATTCACATCAACATAACCGCTCGATGGTGTCGCGTCTTGAGCGTTCTGAATTATATGAATAAATACCATGACTAGGCTATCCCAGTCTGCTTTGATTTTTACGCTGACTTTTTCTGCCCGCAAAGTTGGGGATGGCTGGTTGTTTTTGCAGCGCTGTACACCTTCTACAACGGCAGCATTGAGGTTCAAGGTGCGGGTTTCCTCCGGTTCGTTGCGTTGCAGCTTGCGCAATAGTGTGTTCATACGTTGCACAGAATTGCTAATTGTTTTGATGGCGTCGTCGACAAAGGCGGGATTGTCTTTGTGTTTCTCCGCGTTCGCAACAACGAGTGATTGTTGTGCAATGATATTTTTTAAATCGTGCATCACGTAGGCTGCGAGCTTGTTAAAAGTGTCGAATTGCCTTGATTCAGCGATCAACTCAGCCTGTTCGTGACGTTTTAGAAACGCTGCAATTTGTCGCCCAACCGTTTTGAGTAAATCTAAGTCTTCCCAATTGAGGCGCGACTTGGGGCCTATTGCAGTCAGCAGTGCAAAACCGACCAATTTAGAATCCATTAGCAACGGCATAATTAACCACAAGTCCTCTATTTCCTTTGTCCAATTAGGTAAATATTCATTGTGTTGCTTAAGCGAATCACGACTGTTGTCATGGGACGGAAAAAATACCCACTCGGCTTTTTCAAGTGAATGGCAAAAATCGCTGTCCTTCGATTCGACAAACTCAGAAATGTCTTGATCGAAACTGTGCTGATAAACCGGAACAAAAAAGTTGCCTCGTTTTAGCCATATTGCGCCGCCTGAACATTTAAAAATATTAGCGATACACGATAAGGCTCTTTTATAGGCCTCGTTTCCATATTGATTGCTCGCACGTGACAATTGGTCGATGAGCTTAAGCCATTCTGAGCGGTAATCGTACTTGTGGCTAAACAAATGCTTGTTGACTAACACACCCAGTTGTTCGCGGATTGTGTTCGAGGCGTATGCAAGACCAATGGACAAGACTGCGCCCACCAGAACAATGGAGTAGGCGACTTCTCCCCATTCACCTCCGTATATGCGAATGTAATACCCACCTAAACCGACTATAGCGAGCAGAGCGCCAGCCAATGTCAGTGATGTAGAATAAAACACGATCGGTCTGGAGAGCGATAGTTGTGCTTTTTGCTGCTCGCCCTCAGTGTCCTCACGATGTGTAAAAACAATAACGTTGAGCGCAATAAATAGGCTTGTAACTAACGCGATTATTGCGCGAATTTGCGAAAAGCTGTTAACGAGTTCTGCGGCCAGAATATTCTGCGTAAAGTAAAAAATATCGTAAATGAATAGAGCTGCGAGATTTAGGCTGATTAATTTTAAGATACGAATGCGATTGGTATTGCGATATAGCTGCTCAACAGTGAATAACCCGATGATCGAAAAAACTAAACCTTGCCAGATGATTAAACCCAGGTCGCTTAAGCCTGAGTCTATGGCGTTGGTAATACTGAGTATGTTGGTGCAGACGCTAAGTAAGCTAACAATGCTGACCAAGGCGATGAAATAGATGGGGATTTTGCGTTTGCAGAATTTTCGAATAGCAAAAATAATTGCCAGCATCCAGCTCGAAAAATGGAGCGCTTCTAGAAAGCTAATAACATATAAATTCGAACCTGATATTTTTTCCTGAAATGCAAACGCGAGTAGCCACGTTGACTGTAATGCACCGGCTAAAATAAAGCTTGGATGGATATAGCGTGCACGTATCTTTACGACAAAAACAATCGTCATAATGGCCGAGATAATACCGGCATTCAAAAACGCTAAAAAAGTTGCGTTATTAAAATCCATATCTTCCCCCGCATATGGATGGATTTATTGCACACTCTTCGGTACGACAGAAGTTCTTAATATTGTTTACCCGGACCCATGGAAGCATCGCGCAAGAGTAAAAGGCCGAATGATTTGTACCGTGTTTTGGTCATGAATTACTCTAGGAACCTCTGATTAACCCCGGTAACGCTGAGGTTCCTGTATAAAACTGCCTATGTTTCAAAATAATGTGATTTGGAAAATTGGCGCTGTGCTTAGCTATGAAATGAATACCGAGGTTGCCTTAGCTTGAATATTCAAGTAAGGCTTCTTTGCCAAGCAAATGAATACTAATTTATGGGTAATTAACATGGTGTATGTGCAGATAATAGTGTAGCGCGACTTGAAGGGATTCTCACGGAGTTAATAAGATTTCGAGAATTGTTCTTGATTTAAGAGACGATGCTTGAACAGTGGTTGATAAGAGTTGCTCACTTCAAATTGCTTGGATGAAGTGTGGTAGACACCGACTAAGATGCCGGCGCAGGGCTGCTCGACAACCCGTCAACGATACGTTGCATTAACCTATCAAACAACGGGCTGCTATCGACAATGCGCGCACGATTAAACTGCATGTCGTATGCGAATTCTTTGCGCGTCTTATTAAAGACTTTAAAGCCTAAGCGGTTTACAAATATATAGGTATCAGAATTGACCTTTGCCGCAAGTTTGCAACGCATCATTTTAGTTTCGTCATCGGCATCACGATAGTCAACCCACGTGTTTTCAGGCAAATTTTTTGCTACTTCGAAAAATTGTTTAGATAGCTCTTCGTAGCGCAATTGCTGTTTTTCGACTGCAGTTAGCTCATCCCAAGGTTTTTGGTCGCCTTCACCACGGCCAAGTTCTTCTTTTTGTTCCGGCTGCAGTTCCGTAAACTCTTCTTTTGTAACCTGGTTTTCGAAAATAGCTCGAATTGTTTCTTCAAGCCCGTCGACTATTGTGCGGCGTGCATTTTCGTTATCGATTGCTGTTTCAAGCGCATCTTCAACTTGGTCGAGCAAAGAAGGCAATAAGCGTTCGCGGCGCATTTGTGAGCGCGGATCGGCATGCGGCTGGCACAGCCACACAATATCCGTGACGACTTGTTCCATCGCAACCCACTCATTGCTCTCAACGCCGTTGCGCAATTGAACTATCATAAGCACTTGCAGCCAACTTGATGAGAGGAAGTTGCTGATCGTAGCGGGCAATTGAATGTCTTTGATTTTTTGGTAAATAGCATCTTGAGCTAGCTGCTTAGCCTGCGTGAGCTTTGCCTTGCCGATTTCCGCTTGTTTAGTACGTTTTTCAACGGCTTCGGCTTTGCGAACTTCGCGCTTTATCGCTGCTTCAAGTTGTTTTTGTTGCGCTATAAAGACGTTTGTGTCGGTGTCGTACTCCTGGTTGATCGTGTGAACAATCTCTACGATTTTCTTGTACAGCGCATCTTTTTCAATCGGCTTAGAATTATCGAAGCCGATGCCAAGCTCTGTAATCGTGTTGATCAACACGCGCACGGGGTGTTCATAGTCACTAAAGAATTCTTTGTCTTTAAGTGCGACTTTTAACACCGGAATTTGAAGGCGACAGATTAGCGACTGAATAGAGGCCGGAATGTCGTTTTCTGCGATAACTTGATCAAAAAACAGTGCGACGAGATTGATGACGTCTTCATTGTTTTGGTCGAGTGCTTGCGGTTTTTCAGGGTCTTCTTTTGCGAGTGCGTCGTTGACTAATGAGGTAATGACGTTCGAAGGTTCCGATGCAGGAATTGACTGCGCGACATTCGCTTGCGTCTGTGTCAAATAGCTCACCAAATCGTTAGCCGTCATCTTCGGGCCAGGATTTGTTGTGTAAATTCGATAGCCGCCGGCGTTAATGGGTGCACTTAACGTTAGCGATAGATGTTGCGGGGCGTTTGGTTGCTGTGTGGAGCCGCCTTTAGGTGCGTGCGGTTGGCTCGCATTGGGTGCCGCAATACGCGCATTTGCAAGCAGTGAATGCAAATCAATTTGGCTCATCTGAAACGCAGGCTGAGCCGGCGTTAAAATGCCAAAGGTTTGGGTCAGCGGAGTACCAGCAGCCATTTGAGGGTCAACGCTGTTAGCTTCCTCGTCGAATTCATCGTCGTCGATATAGCCACCCTGGCCCTGCTGAGTGGCAGCACTTTTACTGCGCAACAAACTCCTAGGTACTTTAGGCAAGATGCCCGCTTCTTTAAGCAGTTGGTTCGCTTCTGAGTAGAGGTGTCCTAATTGCTTAAGCACGTGCTTTTCGAATTGCTTAAACAAAATTAATTTGGTTTTAATGTTGATTTTGAGCGTTTCTTTGCATGCCTCAACAAAGTAACGACTGATCAGCGAAGGGTGAATCGGGTTGCTATCGTCGTCTACCCGAACTTGCATCAGTAAATGATCAAGGCGGATCGTCAGTTCAAACAATTCTTGCTTGTGAGTTGAAACTGCGCTGTTGACCATATTGTTTTGTGCGAGATCGACTTCAAGTTCATCACTTTGAACGATCGATAAATCACTGCGATCAAGTAGGGCCGACTCCTCATCCTCTTTGGCATACGACTGATTTTGCTCGTTGAGGAGTGCTGCAAAACTATTGGTGAGTTTCTGCAATGCTCGGTTGGTCAAACCTTCTTTTTGCACGCGCAACTCGCGCATTGACTCGAAGTATAGGTTTGCTTCGCTATTGCTTGATGCGCGGCTTGAGAGATCGTAAAACAAGTCATCCATAGCACTAAATAACTTGCGCAGCACACGCTCGTATTGACGTAACGATATTTGTTCAATTTCATCGAGTAGCTTAGGCGGACGCGTCGGCCTGCCGGTGCGAGCATTAGTGCTTGAAGTGCTGCTCTCCTGCTCATCAGAAAACGGTGAAAATCGTGACATGTGCTACTCTGTAAATTCCGACCTGCAAATTAACTACAATTTGTTTGGCTCACACACAAATGCGATCAATAAAATAGTCGTTTTATGTATGTCGACACGTGTCTTGTTTGCACGTTACTGCCTGTTTCGCCCGCCGAGCGTGGCGAATAACCAATCTTTCAATAAGTCTTCAAACTTATACAACTATATCATGCAACTATTATTCCAATTGGTAATTCATCGGTGTTGCTTGTGCGTAAACTGTTGCATCGTGTCTCCCTACGGATAGAAATGTTATAGCAAGTATTAAGACGCGTTTTTGTTCATTTTATACGTAAGCGTGAATAAATCGACCTATATCAGGTGTCTCGATTCGCAAAATTGATGGCTTAAAGCCTTGTCGATTGATTCGTGAGCGATGCACGACTTAGTACTTAAGAAGACACATATCTTCGAGGGCGGTTGTGGAGCATCGTTGTAGGAATTTGTAAAATTAACCGACAATTTTAGCGTTATTTATAAAGGTAAGCTGAAAAACGCTGCTTTTGATTAAATTTTAAGCGTCGCACCTCAGCAAACAGTTTGGCATAAAAAATTAATAATAAAACATACAAAATGGTGTAAATTGTTCAGTGTGAGAGTGGTGAGTGAGCAAAGTGTGCAGTATTTATTCGATTCTCTCGCCCGTTTTTCTCTCACCAGACTGTAAAATTTTTCAATTCATACAATGACGCTAATTTCTTCTTTGGTGCGAGTACTATATATTGCTCGGTCTTTTGCGGCGATCCGCTGGCAATCATCGTTTGTTGAAGGTCGGGAACCCCCGCAGTTGTGGGCCACGATAATATCTCTGTATTAGATGACAACGGTTGTAAATAAATACAACAAATGACTGAAATTGAGCTGCTTGAGTTTGCAAATACGCGCTAATATCGCAATTTATACAACAACGAATGCATTAAATGTTCTTCAGAGATCTATCTAGCGAAGAAATTGAACGCACTAAATCAAATTTAATGGGGGAGTAATGGATAGGCGAAAGTTTATGACGGGTGTTGTTGCGACGACGGCACTGGCTTCGGGTTCTTCGATTATAGGTTGCAGTTCGACTCCCACGCGAGCTAGCAAAAAAACTCAAACACCTGAAAATAATGAACGGAGCTTAACCTCCAAGAACTTTAAAGATTGGCAGCCTACGCCCCCGTTGGGATGGAATTCCTACGATTGCTGGGGTGCTGCGGTGACCGAAAAAGAGGTCAAGCAGAATGCCGATTATATGAAAAAGCACCTCCACGAATTTGGTTGGGAGTATGTTGTCGTTGACTATTGCTGGTTTTATCCGCACCCCCCAGGTTCGATCCAAGACAACCCTCCGCAATTTCGTCTAAAAAAGGACAACGCACCAGTGCCTTGGATTCCGATGGACGATTGGGGCCGTTTACTGCCGGCGGAGAGAAAATTTCCAAGTGCAAAAAATGGAGTGGGGTTTAAAGCGCTTGGCGATTATATTCACAGCCTCGGGCTGAAATTTGGCATTCACCAAATGCGCGGTATTCCTCGACAAGCCGTTTGGGCAAAGACGCCAATTAAAGGTGCACCAGGAATCGATGCGTCAATGATTGCCGATAAAAATTCGATATGCCGTTGGTTAAATACTATGTACGGCGTCGACATGAGCAAACCGGGTGCACAAGCCTATTACGATTCCCTGATTGAACTATATGCGAGTTGGGGCGTTGATTATATAAAAATCGATGATATCAATGGTAATCGACCTGGGCATCCTTATCACGCGGCTGAAGTAGAGGCGATGCGTAAAGCTATTGACAAGGTGGGCCGCCCTATCGTGTTAAGTTTGTCGCTGCATTTAAAATATGAAGATCGCGAACATTTAAAAAAGCATGCAAATCTTTGGCGTATCTCAAAAGATTTTTGGGACGACTGGGAAGCATTAAAAGCTCAGTTTGATATGTGTCATAAATGGGAGGGAGAAGTAGGCGAAGGTTACGGCCCCGATGCCGATATGCTGCCTCTTGGACCTTTATCATTGCGTGGTCCTAAAGGTGAATCACGCATGAGTGGTTTCACACCCGATGAGCAATTAACACATATGACACTTTGGTATATTTTTAAATCACCGATGATGATGGGTGGCCATATGCCGGGTATAGATGACTACGTGTTAGGCCTGCTGGCTAACGAGGAACTTATTTATGTCAATCAGCAAGGAAAAAATCCACGTCAGTTATATCGTGAAGGTTCTCGTGTCGCATGGGTTTCAGAGGATAGTCATTCAAATGATAAATTCGTAGCGCTTTTTAATATCGGTGAGCAGCCAGAAATACTCGAAATAAATGCGCAGCAGTTAGCGTTGCGCAACTCGCGATTTAGCCTGCGCGAACTGTGGCAAAAGAAAAATTTAGGCGAATTTGATACGCGTTTTAGAACAGAAATTCGACCCCACGCAGCGAAAATATTTCGTTTGAAATCTTAATTAATTACTCGGTGCTGCAATGGCCGTACAGCGTTGCCATTTGAATGTTGTGTTTGCCGACCTTTGCTCGGCGACGCGGCTTTGCGAGTTGTGTGACCCGGAAATCGCGGCGGAAATATTTCGTGTTATTCGCAAGGTTGCTGAAGAAGTTGTCGAAGAAAACGGAGGTGTCTTAAATCAGTTTTACGGCGACGGTTTTCTCGCTGTCTTTGGCTATCCGACGACTAATGAACGCCATGACATTGATGCAATTTTTGCCGCGCTAAAATTGCACGACGCAGTGGAAGCTCTTCAGCTTGACCATTTATTGCCTGACGACTTCAAACTTCAGCTGCATTCTGGTGTTCACTGCGGTTTGGTTGTTATTGATGACGGCGATTATGCGCAAGGCCGATTCTGTATTATTGGTGACGCGCCTAATACTGCTGCGCGACTTTCGGATGCGGCAAAACCTGGTGAAGTGATTGCGAGTGCCGCAGTGCTGCGAGGCTGTAGCGCTTTTTTTGATATTCATGCGCTCGAACCACTCGAGTTAAAAGGTAAAAGTGCCTTAGTGGAGGCCTTCCGGGTAAACGCCCGCTCTGTGGTCTCGACACGTTTTGAGGCAAGCCAATGTAAAGGCTTGACTGACTTTGTTGGGCGCGATGATGAAATGCAAAAATTGCACGACGTCATTGTTAAGGCGGACGGCGATGGTTTTCGGCAAATTAATATCGTTGGTGAAGCGGGCTTAGGTAAGACACGCTTAGCGACCGAATTTTTAGACTCGCTTGATATCAGTCGCTTCTCGATATATCAGTGCAGCTGTTATGGCGATAGCCGTGGTTATCCGTTACAGGTTTTTATTCATTTATTGCGAGCTTTGCTCGACATAAAACCGTCTCTTTCAAATTTTAACCTTGAGCGTGTCGTTGACATCAACTTAAAGCAACACATTCCTTCCAAGTATTCCTTGAATGAACGTATCATAAATTTATTATCGAAAATTCGCCCTGAAGAAAAACAAGCTCCGTTACTTGCACGAGAAGATCTGCTCGGCGTGCTTTATGAAATTATCAATGAATTGGCGCTGGAAAAACGACTCGTTATTTTGATTGACGATTGGCACTGGGCTGATGACTCATCACTACAACTAAATTTTGAGTTGGCTGCAAAGCTGGTGGCAAAGCCGGTTACTTTAATTACAACTTGCAGACCTGATACTGGATATGGCTTCTCAGCAGCCGAGACAAATGTTTTCTTGAACCCTTTTAATCGTGAGACTGCCAATGACTTGATTAATGTTTTACTTAGCAAAAAATTTGAGCCGGTACTAACGTCAAAAATTTACAAATTAACAGGTGGGAATGCTCTTTTTATTGAGGAATTATGTCAAACCTATTGCCAAGATAAAAATGACAATTATTTTTTAGAAGAAAGAGATGATGCAATTCCAACTTCTTTACAAGGGTTAGTTCGCGCAAGAATCGATTTGCTAGAACCGGAGCTAAGAAAGTTTGTAGATGTCGCATCGATACTCGGTTCTTTTTTCGAAATGGGTTTGCTTGAACAGTTGGTCGGTTACTGTTTATCGGTTGAAAACTTTCAACGATTAAACCGATGCGGAATTTTTTACAGTAGTGACACCGCTGGGATACTGCGCTTTCGCCATGGAATCACCCGCGATGTGATTTATGAGTCTGTGAATTTAGCGGATAGAGAGCAATATCATTATGCTGCTGCGGTTGAAATCGAAAAGCGTAGTACAAAAAAACAACGCAATGCGGATGAAATTCTAGCGTATCATTATTTGCATTCAAACAATAAAGAGAAAGCTATTGAATATGCACGGAAGTCGGGAAACCATGCTCTATCAATTTCTTCTCTTGATAAAGCTCGTTATCATTATCTAAACGCTATTAATATTTTGAAATCAATTGATCACTCTGGTATCGAAACACACTTGTTGCTCGATATTACCTGTCAATATGCACTGGCGTGTTCTTACAGTCCGGATAAGGAGCAAATCGAAACTTTAACTTATGTTTTACACCGCGCCAGAAATAACAGTTTAGTTGAGCAGGTTTGCAAAATTGAATATTGGCTGGGGTGGATACACTACGCCTTGGGAAATTTGCAGGAATCAATCAATTACTACCAGTTAGCATTAGAAGGCGCAGGCTACAATAATAATTTGAAATTACTGACTCAAATTCACGTCACTCTCGGCCAAAGTTTTGCTGCGGCTGGCCAATATCAAAATGCGGAGGAATATTTACGCAAAGGGTTATCGATAAAAAAGCAGCATCCTTCAACTACTAATCTTCCTATCGGCTCTGCTTATGGGCAAGCTTGTTTAGCAATGGTTGTAACAGATAAGGGGGATTTTTCTCAAGGAAAGCGCTTATTAGATGTTGCGCTGGAGTCGATCACCGGTAAAAACCAGGCAATAGAAGCGTCGATATGCGATTTATATGCGGCGGTATTATTATGGGAAGGCAACTGGGAGCAGGCAAAACAGTTGGCGGCTCAAGCGATGCAAACTGCTGAGCGCGTGGCAGGCCCCTATACTTATACGATGGGTCGTGCAATTACTGCATATGCAAACTGGAAAATTAACAGGGATAAATCGTCAAAGGAAAAATTGCTTCGTGCACTTGATTGGTTTGAAAATAGGGAAATTAAATTATACCTTTCGTTTGTTTATGCGTGGCTAGCGGACGTGATGTATGAATCGGGTGACTATGCAAAGACAATCGAAGCTGCTGAGCATGCTATCGATTGTGCCCAGAAAGGTGATAAAGTAGGAGAAGCTCTAGCTTATCGCTTGCTCGTACTAACCAGTTTAGTGGACAGTGGTGAAGCTACAGAAAATACAGCGGAGTATTATTTAAAGCAAGCAGAATATTCTGCGCAAGCACGACAGTCTGAACATGAAGGCGCAAAAAATTTATTGTGTTTGGCTAATATCGAATTTGCTCAAGAGAAATATAACTTTGCGTTAGAAAATGCAAATCGCGCTGCTGCCAAATTTGATACGTTGAAGTTCGACTACTTTAGTCAGCAAGCGCGGGAGTTGGCTAAAGCCTGCCAAAGCAGGCTTTAGGAACCTCTGAATTGTGCATGCTAGCTAGGTAGTGGCGGATCTTGTAATTCAAGATTTAAAGGTGCATAGCGAGTAAAACGACCTGCCTCCATAACTGCACAGAGCTGTCCTAAAATTATTTCTAAAGCCATTATTTGACCCGGACAGGCATGGGTTGGCGTCGCTTTTGCGATACCTTTGCCTCGTTGCGTGATATCACCGCCAAATAAAATTTCGGTATCGGATTTATTTGATTTCTCGCGCGCAGCTGACTCTAGACTCAATACAATGCGGTCACCTGCTTTTACGCTCACTGGTCCAAGCATGATATTGTGCTTGGCTTCTCGGTGAATCAAGCCCGGTGCGGGATCTGCACGCATGATATTAATGACTTTGCTTTTAAATAAGGCCTCTGCGAGAGCGGCTTTTTCATCTCTGTTGATAAGAGTATTTTTGTCAGAGATTTTGGCTAACCAAATAGATTGAAAGCGTGTCAATGTTTTTGAGTCAATTAAGCTATTAAAAGTCTTCAACCCACTTGCGAAAGTTGGTGAAGAAAAACCTTTAATAAGGTTCGCTATTGTTCTGCTAATGCGATTAATATCGTCGGGTGCATTGGGGTCATAGGTTTTAATCAATGGTTCGGCGATGCGAAACGATTTATCAATAGGGTTTTTAACTGCGTTTTCGACAAATTTAAAACAGTGGTCGGCAATTTTTCGTCCCATTGTACAAGCCTCATCTCTAATATAATCAGTCGGATGGGGGCTAAATACAAATTTTGCTGTGTTGATAAAGTCGTGTGGACAGTGCGGTATTTCGGGGTCTGTTTTCGTTCCTATTTTAATAGCTGCATCGTCGATCACAGCAAACCATTGTTGTGCGAGTTTGCCAATTACGTACTCCGACATCGCTGTAACAGAGAGAACAACATTTCGTTTCAACGGTTTTGTGTGTTTGACTTGGTTTTGAATATATATCGATGCGTGATCAAAAGCCGCGTGTAAAGCCTCGTAAGATCGAGTGGTAGAATCAGTTGTGCCATTGTTTGGTACAAAAACAAAATTTTCGATAAGCTTATTGACGGGCAATGCTTCTTTTTGATATTGCGAACGTGTGGCCGCCGCGTTGTCAAGGCCTAAAAAACCCTGACCCAACGATTGCTCCATGCGTTCGCAATAGGCGTTGACAGAATAATTAATATCGTCACGTAATACATTCATAATAAGTTCTTGACTCGCGACGAGCACACCGAATGGCGTTCTCATGGCGCCGCCATGTTGAGTGCGAATATTTTCCCAAATGGCTGTGCTAAGCCCTGAGGCTCGTACGGATGGTTCAAGCAAAAGTTTATGCCAGCGGTTTGCGACATGCTCGTGAGCTTCTTTTGCAGGTTTTTTATCCTGAATTAACTCCAAGAACTGTAATTTTTTAATCGTTTCCTCTGCCTTTTCTTTAAGTATTTTTGTTGTTGGAAAAGTGGGTTCATCGGAAGAGCTTTGGCAAAATTCGATTAATTTCCGAATGCCGGTAGTTGATGGCACAAATAAATAGCTACCCCAACGCAAGGTGACAAGCTGGGTTGGCTTTTCATTACTTTCAGCTAGATTTAATGGTTGTCTCTCTACTTTATCATTTTCGACAAATCTAAAATTTCTTGGATCTCCTTTCTTGGGCACGCCGAGAAAAGGATCGTGTTCAGAGCTAAGACATCCAGAGTCGTTGCCGCCGGTAAGCCAACGCTGTATAACTTCGAACTGATGAGCGATACTCGCGTTATACGCAATGAAAAATAAGCCGCGCTCTGCATGCTCGTTGCCTTTTTCTGCTTGATAGACAGGACCATATGACATACTGCGACGCATAATTCTTGGAATGGGTTTGTGCGGTTCAGGGTTGCGTGGGTTTGCGCGCCTGATATGCGAATGAAGTGGGCACTTTTCACCTAGCGGATCTTGTTCGTAGTCAAAATCGTTGCCTTTTGTGCCGTCAATTAAATTCTTACCATCTGTTGTTCGTCCCATCATTTTCTTTTTGTAGAGTTCCCTTTCGCCAGCTTTTTCTAAAAATTTCTCAAAGCTTGGGACATCTTGTTCAAGTTTGCGAATAACGAGAAAGGTCCCATTGTTAAATAAGAGGTCTTGTGCAGGTGGTGGGTCACCGTAATCGTTCTCATAACCCAGCAGTATTTCCCCGAGTTTGACGAGGTCTCGATCTTCTTTCGAGTCCTTGGGTAATTTCCACTTGGGTTGACTGATACCATCGACAAAGTCGAAATGTCCGTTTTGATCGACAAGTCGGCGCATCAATTCAACTGCGAGCAAAACCTTTTCATAATATCCGTCGGCCAGCAGCTCATCTTTGACAAAGTGATAAAGGGGATGATCGGTATCCCATACATCATCTCTATCCGCAGGTATTGGTGCGGAAGTTTGCACGTGCAAAATAATATCAACTGCTGCTAGGTCGATTCTATCGTTAATATCTGCGCGTGCTTTATTTTCAAAAAAGGCCTTGGGTGGAACCCAGTTGTTAGGGTGGTTGTAACGAATATCGCCGAGCAGCGCAGCGCGCGCTTCCATGCCCTGCTGAAACTCAAGTGGAAATTCATCTAGAACTTCTTTAGAGACGCCGATGGATTTTAATCCCAAATAAGTAAAACATAAATTCACCGAGATAGCTTGTTCGTTACCGTTTTGCGCTGCATTCTGTTGATAGGTTGAGACGAATTGATAAAGATGAGTCAATAATTTAGCTTTTTCTTCGGCGCTTGTGTCTTCCAGGCCGAGCAGAAGAAAACATCCGTGTGTGAGATCATTGGGTTCTTCCGTGATCGATTCAAGAATATTGATTTGAACCGTGCCAGGGTTACTAAGATTCGTGTTGTTTGGTTTTGTGTGTGGTTTTTGTTGAGGCTTGTTAAACCACTGGATTGGGTTGCGATAAACATTTTTAGCGGCTAAATGAACAGCTGGAATTAAGTTTGTCAAAAATGCGCGAACCTCTGTGTTCTGAGGATTATAAATTTCCTGCAGGAAAGTCTGAAATGCTGCAGTATCTTCTTCGGAAAACTTTTCAGCTACTTCTTGAAAGTTAATTGTATTCGGTAGCGTCTGATCTAATTTGGGATCGAGTGCTCTGAGCAATGCTAAATAAAACTTAAACTCCGTATCAACTAAGCGGTGGCAAAGGCGTAAAAGAAATTTACTGTCTTCATCAAGAAAGTAATGAGATAATTCGTACATCGCACTTAAAATAGAAATACCTTGCTCTATTTTTACAGGTACCGCGACGTCGTCCTGATTTAACGTCAAATTAACTTTGCGACAAACTGCATCTACACATGTGCTCGAAAAATCATCGCAGTTGCGTACATCGAATGCGAGGCTTTTGAAATAATTTAAGTCTTTAACCGTTATATCGTACAACGCAGAGTAAAAGTATTCAGTGCGCACCTGATGTTTTTTTACCCACTCGGCGAATTTGGGGTAGCCGAGATCGCTTTGAAAGTCTTCATAACCCTCACAATTACACAAAACAGCGTCGAGTAATACCCCAGCTTGTATTGCTATTTTACGAATATACGGCTCCCAGGCTCCACGAAAGGAAACTGCCATCATCAGTTCACTTTCGTCGTTTAAAATTGACCACCTAACATTGTCAATCACAGCCAGCGCCTCTATGGGTCCAAGGAAGGCCTTTTCGTCACGTTCCTCTATTGATTTTTTGCGTATGCCGTTGAGCGTTTGTAGAAGAAGTCGTGTGCGAGTGGCATAACTCATTAAGCGACGAGTTGGAACGAAACCCTGTTTAAGTGGCATGATGACAATGAGTTCTGATACGTCTCCCAAGTTTTGGCTTATAATATGCTTGCTCATAGAAAACTCCACCGAAACTGACTAATGTATTTTTTGGTATTTAAGTTTTTTATTTTGATGCAACGAAATTAGAGCAACGCTGGCAAAGTATAACCAACTTTTAAAAAAGGCCCGGCGTCAAAATTGTTTGTATGAAAGCTCATACCGCTGAATAGTATTGTTTGCGATTAATACAATTATTTTAAAGCCAACTATTTTTTTTAGACAACTGTTCAAGACTTATTCCTGTAAATGCTCATAAAGTTTTCCAGGGTATGGAGTCTTCGCGATTTTTGGTTTAGTTACATAAGGTTGTCTAAATAATGATCAGCTGGTTTCGTGCTTTCTCTCGAGCTTATATGTTTTTTCTTGAACTTCCAGCGCTTTTTTTGAACTCGTTAGCCGCTTGAAACGATGCTACTTACCAACGTTATAATATGTTAAGCGTAACTGAGCGAAAAATTGGGGATATCATTATCAGGGGCGCTCAAGGTAATATAACCAAGGTATTATAAAAATGGGAACAACTAGCAATTCCTAAGTGCCTACTAACATTGCCATGTTTGCAAGAGTCGGCCGAATTGGCCTGTCGAGTGGCTATTGCCAGCCGTTCCCCATCGATCGCATAAGTCGACGAGCAGCTGTTTTTATCCCTTAAGCGCTGCGAGGAGAATGTTAGAGTGTCTCTCGGCTTTTGGATGTGCGAAAAATCACTTGCAACTGTAATTTGTACTCGCCAAAAGAATTTTGATATAGCTATCACATTATTACAGGGCGAAATATAACCAGGTTATACTAAAAAAGACAGGTGGCCATGTCCGTGACTAAGCAACACGCCCACGATAGCATTGAGGCAGCATTGCGATGTATCCCGTTTTTTAAAAGCCTCGACAGCCAAGAAATCAAAGCACTCGCGTCATCTTGTAGCTTACGCGAGTTTGTAGATGGCCAATCAATCGTAAACCATCGCGAGAGTGGTGACTTCGTCTATTTCATTACGCGCGGTAAGGTTCGCTCAAAAATATACACCGAGAGTGGTAAAGAGGTGTCCTATCAAGATTTGACCGTAAACGATATGTTTGGAGAATTGGCGGTCATCGATGGCTTGCCACGATCGACGAGCGTGATCAGCCTGAATGGAACTGAGGTGCTTCAACTTTCTAAGCGATCGTTTCTGGAGCTGATAGAAAACAACCCCGGACTGGCGATAGCAACGATGAAAAAGTTGGCGGGTTTGGTTCGTTTTCTGTGTGAACGTGCGTACCAATTTGGGGTAGTAGGTGTGAAACGTCGTATACGTGCGGAGTTACTGCGAATCGCAGAAAAGTATCTCGAACCTGAGAAAATCGAAGTCGTCATTCCCGAATTACCGACGCATCACGAGTTAGCTAGTAGGTTGGCGACAACCCGCGAAGCTGTGACAAGAGAACTAAGTGAGCTCGATAAAAACGGTATTATTGACAAACGTACCAATGCTAAAGGTATTATTGTCAAAGACATCGAAAAATTAATGGCGTTGGTTGAAGATTGTTAACACAGCGTGTTAATGGTAATCGCCTCTGGACGATTTCGAGAATGTCGTGTACGCGTCAAAGGCTTTCAACATTTTTACCGGGACAGGTTTTAACAAGCTGTTTTAATAAATAAGTTTTCAATAAAAATTGAACAAGGAATATCATGGATATCTATCGTATTTTTTTTAACTCTTCTTTTTTTCTTTTAACTCTTATTCTTTCTATTTTTGCTCTCGCAGAAGATAAAACTACCGAAGTTCCACTGATTCCTTTGGAGAAAATTGCAAAGCTTCCGACGATTTCTGACCCTGTTCTTTCACCAAGTGGTGAACGGCTTGCCGCAGTTATGGTTTTTGAAGGGCGAGAGTATCTCGTGATGGCTAAAATGCCAGATAAACCTGGGGAGCCTTTTCCGGAAATTTCAAAGGTAGAGTTGACGCAGGAGAATGTTCAGTTTAACCGCTTTTACTGGCCAAATGATGATCGGTTAATTGTTTCCTTTAGGACAACTAACACTGTGAAAACAAGTCGTGGTCGTCGTATGTTTAATTACACACAGCTTGGAAGCATAGGCAATGATGGTAAGGATTTTGTTGTGTTTAAAAAGAAGCCCGGCGTGAATGGGTATTACAAACCACGCGTTAGCATCACAAGTATGTTGCCGGCTGATCCCGATCATGTGTTGGCGGAATTAGATTACAATCCAGAAAGATGGGGTTCACCTGAAGTTGATAAGATAAATGTATACACAGGCTCACGAAAAAAAGTCATGCGTAACAGGCTTTCTATAAATGAATGGATTGCTGATAACGACGGTGTAATTCGCATAGGGGTGCAAATACGAGAAAAAGGAAAAAGCGCAGTTACGAACAGGATTTATTACCGAAAAACGAAAAAAGATTCGTTAAAGGTTTTGGAAAAGGCAGACTTTTTTTCGAAGGATCGCTTACATCCCGTAAAGTTTCATCCGAAGGATAACAATATATTGCTGGTGAGGAATTATCAGGAAGATGAAAACCTCGAAGACGTAAAATTGCTTCAATATGATCTAGAAAAAAATCAACTACTGGGGCCATACGTCAATCGAAAGGTCGAGAAGATTACACGTCTTGTTAGAGAAGGTGCAGAAGATTATAAAGTCAAGCTAATATCTAAAACAGAGGACGAAGGCCGGTTCTTATTTAAACTCCATTCAGATATACAGCCAACCAATTATTTTCTATTTGACGACAAGCAAAAGGCTTTTGTTCTTATCGGTCGTCGCTATCAACAACTCGAAGGCTATAAGTTTGCCAAGATGAAGCGAGTGACTTATACCGCTAGAGATGGGTTAAAAATACCCGCCTTTTTAACGCTGCCAATTGGCCAAAGCGAGAACATCCCTACAGTCGTTTTGCCGCATGGAGGTCCCCATGCCCGCGACCATTTTGGATTTAACAATTACGTACAGTTTCTCGCGAACCGCGGTTATGCGGTTCTTCAGCCTCAGTTTAGGGGTTCGACTGGTTTTGGCGAGGAATTTAAGGAAAAAGGTTATGGCCAATGGGGGATGGAAATGCAGGACGATATTACCGATGGTGTAAAGTGGTTAATAAATGAAGGCATTGCCGATGCTAGTCGTATCTGTATTATGGGCGGAAGTTATGGCGGTTATGCTACTTCTATGGGCCTTGTTAAAACACCTGATCTGTATAAGTGCGGTATTGCAATAAATGGTGTGCATGATTATGCGGAATTTATTAAAGATGGTTCTATCTATATGTTTTCAAATATCCGTAATTCTTTCTTAAATGAAAAGGATGATATAAAAGAAAACTCCCCATATCACCAAGCCAAAAGAATCAATGCTCCTCTGCTGTTAATATATGGTGACAAGGATACAGTTGTGAGCCCAAGTCATTCGAAAAAAATGTATAAACGGCTTAAAAAACGTAAACATCCTGTTGCAATAACGAGATTAAAAGGTGGCGAACATTGGCGTACGGACGAGAAAAACGAACTGATTAAATTTAAGGCTATTGAAGATTTCTTGCATCGCCATTTGGGTGGACGAAAAGGCTAATAAGTTTGCTTCCGGTTTCGTATGTGTTTCGCTAGCGGGTAGGCGATAGATTTGTGGTGCCGTTGGTATAATTGCTCTATTCTAATGACTGAAGTCTTCAATCAATATGCAATTCTATGTCGCACTCTCGCTGGGAAAACCTTCTCAATTGCCGCAGGCTAGGTAACCGTTCTTCTAAATGGGAGAGCGGGCGCTCCCCGTTCAATTCCGATCACGATAAAATTATTTTCTCAGGCGCATTTCGGCGCTTGGTGCGTAAGACGCAGGTCCACCCGCTTGCGTCGAATGATCATGTTCACAATCGCCTAACTCACAGTCTTGAAGTGGCCTGCGTTGGCAGAAGCCTAGGCAATAAAGTGGGGCAGGACTTAGGTGCACGCGGCGAGCTGCCGGAGCGGATTACACCCAATGATATAGGAGACATTGTGCAGGCGAGCTGCCTTGCTCATGATATTGGTAACCCTCCGTTTGGCCATACCGGGGAAGGCGCGATTCGCTATTGGTTTGACAACGATGGTAAATATTATCTGGGTGCGCTGTCAGACGATCATCAACGAGACTTTATGATGTTTGAAGGCAACGCGCAGGGCTTTCGTGTATTGACTACTGCTGAATACCATATGGATGACGGTGGCATGCGCTTGAGTTACGCTACGCTTGCAGCTTCTATTAAATACCCGTGGACGTCTAATAATGCCAACCCGCCGAAAGCACTCAAATTTGGTGTATTTCAAAGCGAATTAAATTATTTCGAAGAAATCGCGGAAGCATGTGGCTTGCATCGCCGACCTGAACCCCATCACTATTATCGTCACCCGCTGGTGTATTTGATGGAAGCAGCAGATGATTTTTGTTATGGCTTGCTAGATTTGGAAGACGGGCTAGAAATGGGGATTCTAAAATGGGAGCAGATCTATGCCATTTTGGAACCTCTAATTGAAGTGAGGGAGCGTGATGAGCTAAAGGCAGAACTGGAGCATTATCGCCCCGGTCGGCGTCCGGCTATCGTGCGCGGAAAAATAATTTCACGCTGTGTTGAAGCGGCAGCAAGTGCATTTAGTCGCAATATTAGTCTTATGATGGAGGGTGTGCCTGAGGACCTGCTCAGTCTCTGTGATAGTGAGGTGCATCAATATGTACTAGAAGCTAAAGCGTTAGCTAAGCAAGAAGTTTTTACTCATAAACAAAAAGTACAAATGGAAATTGGCGCCTACAGCGTTATCTCGACTTTGCTGGAAGTTATGTGCGAATCGGTAAACGAATTGTTTGAAAAAGAAAATCCAGCAAAAATGTCCTTTCGCGCAAAGCGTGTGATTGAACTTGTTGGTATTAATATGGAACAGTCAGCGCAAAGTTTGTCGGCAGCAAATGCCAAATATAACGCGTTAATGAAAGTTATCGATTTTATTAGCGGCATGACAGATAACTATGCGGTTTACCTGGCAAAACAATTTCGCGGAGTGGGTGAGTAATATTTCGTTTTGTAAAAATGCAATATCATCGTTGTAAAGGCACTATCAATCGTGACAGTGCTTCTTCTTATATTTACCATACAGGCTGGACCGATTGTCGCCACGTTATTTTCAGCAAGCACTGCCGTTTGGCTATTCTCTAGGGTGCTTTAGTAAGACATAGCTCATTGTGCAGGCAATGCGCAGTTTTCACGAGCATATTGAGTGGGTTGCGTCCATGTAGGGTGGAAACGAACTTTTGTGGGCCTTTAGAGTCTATTTGACCTTGTGCCGCTTATACAAAAGTTTATTCAAGGCATTGGAATCTTAGGATCGGCCCAAATATACTGCTATTCCCCAAAATGGTTCTCTTACACACTTTATAAGAATAATCGAGTCCTCTTCTCGCAAACTCAAAGTTATAGCTAACGAAGGTATACGTCATGACAATTTCTGGAAACCAATTAATCAATGGGCAGTGGGTAGAAGGTACCGCCGGGTCTTACAACGCTGTGAACCCCGCCACCGGTGAGACCCTCGAGCCTGCAATGAGTAAGGCTTCGTCCGCACAAGTGGAAGAAGCGGTGGCAGCGGCGGAAGCGGCGGCCGCAACTCTGCGAAAAAGCTCGCTTGAGCAGCGCGCCCAATTTTTGAACACCTGTGCAGATGAGATATTAGCCTTAGGTGATGAGCTTGTGCAGCGTGCCATGGCTGAAACCGGTTTACCGGAAGCGCGAATTATCGGCGAACGCGGGCGTACGATGGGTCAACTGCGTATGTTTGCCGATTATGTTGTCAAAGGTGATTATCTCGATGCGCGTATTGACACCGCGATGCCTGATCGCGAGCCGCTCCCGCGTCCGGATTTGCGCTATGTTAAACAGTCGATTGGCCCCGTTGCGGTTTTCGGTGCGAGTAACTTCCCGCTTGCTTTCTCGGTTGCTGGGGGCGATACCGCGTCGGCGTTTGCCGCGGGCTGTCCAGTTTTGGTTAAAGGTCATAGCTCTCACTCTGGAACAAGCGAGCTAATGGCACAGGCCCTGGCGCGAGCTGTTGAAAAGTGTGGTTTGCCATCCGGTACTTTCTCGTTGCTGATGGGTGCAGGCCGAGAAGTGGGTTCAGCGTTGGTCCAAGCCCCGGAAATTAAAGCTGTTGGGTTTACCGGCTCACTTGCGGGCGGCATGGCTCTGGTCAAGTTGTCTAACGAGCGCCCAGAACCGATCCCCGTTTTTGCCGAGATGGGCAGTGTTAATCCCGTCGTACTCTTGCCGGAAGCCTTGAAGGAGCGGGCGGACAAAATTGCTGAAGGCTTTGCATTTTCGTTGAATATGGGGGTTGGGCAATTTTGCACTAACCCTGGTCTTGTGCTCGCTATTGATGGGCCTGAGTTAAACCAGTTTATCGAAGTAGCGGGAGCGAAAATTGCCGATCAACCCGCTGGCGTTATGCTGAATGAAACGATTCACCAAGCGTATCAGGAAGGCGTTTCAAATTATTGTGGCCAGACCGAGACTCTGGCTCAAGGAGGCGAGTCTGACGGGACAGGCTTTAAAGCACGTGCTGCGTTGCTCTCTTGTTCTGCGCAAGAATTTATTGCCAACCCTAAAATTCATGAAGAAATTTTTGGCCCGGTAAGTTTGATAGTGCGTTGCTCTGATGCTGAAGAGCTTGTTGCAGCTGTGTCAGCTTTAAAAGGCCAATTAACCGGTACGGTGCATTGCGCTGACGGGGAACTTGCAAGCCACTCAGCACTGGCTGATGTGCTAGCGCAGCGGGTGGGACGTTTGCTTATTAACGGGTTTCCAACCGGTGTTGAAGTGTGCCATGCCATGGTTCATGGAGGGCCTTTCCCCGCTGCTACAGATGTTCGTTTTACTTCAGTGGGCAGCACTGCAATCGACCGTTTTGTGCGTCCGATTTGCTTGCAAAACTATCCACAAGAGTTGCTACCCGATGCGCTTAAAAACGAAAACCCGCTTGGGATACTGCGTACCGTAAACGGGGAAAAAACGCGCGAGGGAATATAGTTTTCAATTAAAACCATAAAAACTCAACGAAATAGGGCTTATGTAGCCCTATTTTTTTGCCTGGATTTTGCTGCAATCTCAGGTGATGAGACTACTATTCGGTACCCTTATTGACTTGAAACTTCAAGTCAAAGGTGTTGTGAATGTCTGATATTTTAACCACTTCCGAGAGCCCAAGTTGTTCACCCAAAGTTATAGAGTTTTTAGTAATAGAAGCGTTAGCGATAGAAAACTTGGTAATAGAAAGGCCGCAGATAACAGTCACCAGGAGCGAGTATCTAGACTCAAAAGGACACCTTGATTCATATTTGCTTTTGCTACTGTTTGTAGGTGTATTTGGCCTTTTGATGACCCGTCAAATACATAACAGGTGAAATATATTTAGGGAGCTGCTAAATATCCTTGTTGTTGCTTGAGTTTTTTGTTTTACACCGGCAAACCTAAAAGCGTATTTTTAATCACATTTAGATTGCTAATTGTAAGTTAAATTCGAACTATTGACACACATTATTCGACTATACAGCGGTAAAGGGCGTTTGTATATTGGTGGTTCACGTTCGATTTAAGCATGAGATACTGGCGGGTATTTTTCGGAGGTTAAAAGTACCGGGGACCAATTGGAGGATATTAAAAATGCAGATGATGAAAGCTCGAATGATGCGAGCAGCCTTGTGTATAGGCCTAGCACAACTGTTTTTAGCGGCAATAGTAAATGCAAATGCCGTTGTTTTAGATGAACGGGCGCAGCAAACAGTAAAAGTCGCAGAACATTCGGACACCTATCTACGCGGTGTTCTAAGCGGTGTTTTGCATAATATTAAAATCGGAATGGAACTAGAACCGGACACAAAAAATCATTCGAATTTCCAGCGTCGAGCATTCGAAACTCGAGTGGGCCGTTCTCCTGTGGAAGAGAATAAAGTATGCCTGTCTGAGCACGAAGAAAAAAATATCATCAATGATATTATGCAACGGATAAAAGGTTCGGGTGAAACTTTCGATAGCTCATTGGAATTTGTGAAACAGGCCAAAATATATTTAAAAATGCTCTACCCTTGTTCCTAGCAGGTTTTTCCGCGCTAGGGTAGTCTATAGGCTCTAATAGTTTTTAATCGTATCCTACGTCCGGCACGATTTATTTGATAGTATTGCCATCAAGTAAAACGTGCGATTATCCGGGGGTAGGTAATGGTTAATAAAATAATATGTAGCCTTGTTCTTCGTTTTTTCGTGTTGTCGGCTGCTTTTTTCAGCTTCGGTTCATGTGTTTCATCGTCAAAAACAGATAATCGAGTAAAAAATAAACCCAATATTGTTATTTTTATTACGGATGATTTGACTTACACCGATTTGGGTCCTTATGGCAGTCAAAATGCACTGACGCCGAATTTAGATGCTTTTGCGCAACAGGCGTTAAAATTTAATTATGCTTTTGACTCCGCGTCAATGTGTGCTCCGACTCGTATGGCTTTATATACGGGCATTCAGCCCGTTCGCAACGGTGCCCACCCCAACCACAGCAAAGTTTACGATGATGTGCGTAGCATGCCCAATTATTTAAGGCCATTGGGTTATCGCGTTGGGATAATTGGTAAACGACACGAAGCACCGCTACGCAACTTTAGTTTTGAATATCTAGGCGGGAAAACGCTTGATACAGAAAAGTCTGACCCAGCAAAAAAAACACGCGAAATCGATATGTCTGTTGCGGAAGAGTTTATTAAGTCAACGGATCAGCCTTTTGCAATAGTTGTGTCAAGCAATCAGCCTCACGAGCCTTGGGATTTGGGTGATCGATCACAGTACAAACCAGACGAAATTAAAGTTTCTGAAGATTTGATTGATACACCTGAAACACGTTTGGCTTTGCAGGCGTACTATGCCGAGATAAGCTTTGCGGATTTCCAATTTGGAGAAATACTGCGGTTTCTTAAAGAAGCTGATAAAGAAAACGATACACTTGTATTTTTTCTGTCTGAGCAAGGTTCGACATTTCCATTTGCAAAATGGACGTTGTACGACGCAGGTGTTCGTGCAGGTGTTTTAGCGCGATGGCCTGGGGTCATTAGAGAAGGAAGCGAAACCGATGCGATGGTTCAATACGTCGACTTATTGCCGACGTTTCTCGACATACTTGGGGTTGAAGAGAATAAATTTGATTTTGACGGTCGGAGTATTTTATCGGTGTTAAAGGGGGAGACTGACCACCATCGTGATTTTGCGTGTGGCATTCAAACAACGCAGGGTATCCTTTCGGGTTCGGAAAGTTATCCTGTCAGGAGCATTCGCAATTATGATTATAGGCTCATCTGGAATCTCGATTACAACCAACGTTTTTCAAATGTGGTTACCGTAGACCGTTCCGCAATGAATACTTTTAGCTCGTGGCAAAAGGGAAGTGAAACAGCAAAAGCGCGAGCGAATGCTTATATTACAAGACCTGAATTTGAATTGTATGATATGCGCAACACACGTATTGAAAGAGAAAATTTAGCGGATAGCCCCGATCATCAAGAAATTAAACAGGAGATGCTGGCCCAGTTAAAGGCCTGGATGCGACAGCAGGGGGATTTAGGTATACAAACAGAAGCTGAAGCGCTTTCTCGAAAACGAGGCCAAGATGAGCGCTTTTACCCTCTTGGGATTCCTGAAGGTGGTTTGGCTCTCGATGTAGAGTATTAAGGGTAGAGTATTGAGGTATATGTAAAAATATATTTAGACTGGTTTACTGCAGTCAAATAAGCTCTCATTTATAATAAACAAGCATACTTATCAATTATTAATTGGAATTTTAATTGAACTTATCTCCCTGCGGCATGGTAGACCAATCATTTCGTCGTATGCGTTTTCCTGCCTTAAAAATGCGACTTTAACATCTTTGGAGCGCAGGTAAACTTTAGCGTCGTGTAAATTTTTGAATTGTAGCGGAACATTTTTAGCTTCAGATACTAATTCCTCACCTCGCTCGGTCTTTCTAATTATTTGATAGACCGAGTGCTCGTACGAATTTATGAAGATAACGTCTTCTTGCTTAGGCATATTTGTCTCACAGTTAGCTGGGCTATGCTTTGGTACGCGAAAGCTAGCCAAATAGATTAACCTCTAGTATTGATCAAGAATTTGCTTCACTTTTACTTTAAAAAATGCGAGCGATTTGTTGTCTTCGCAGGATATCGCAAAAGAATTGTGAAAGTAGAGCGTTACAAAAACATCTGAATCATGGAGGAATAACGTATAACCATCGAAATCGGATGATACTGCAATGCCGTTCAAGTGGTGTTCCTCGTCGTCTCGATTGCCAAATCGAGTAACCTTGTCATAGAGCAGAAGTAGTCTTGCTGCATTTAAGTCGATGTCATTCATGTTAGCCTCCGGGGCTGTGAGCCTAAGATTTAATAACTGATAGTTTGGTAATACAACATGGCATATTAAGTAAACGGTATCGGTCTTGGATCGTTTTTTATTGATGAAATCAAGCTTCTGCAACAAAGTCGTCATAGAACTTTTGTCTATTAACATTGTTTTTGCGCGCTTGTAGCATTCTATTAAATCTACGTGCCACAGTTCGTTTTGCCCGGTGTATACATTGGCTTACGGCGCCGTACATGTTGTCGCCAGTTTCGCAAATTGTAATGGTCCTATAGCCTTTGGCTTTGATTTTTATCTTACAGGCCATCTTCAGGTTGTCATGGCGAGTGTTTTCATGGGTCAAAAAAACATCGACACGATAGATCTTTTCACGATACAAGCCTAAGTTCAGGCGAACTTTAGAATTTGTGAATTCGCTCAAAGGAGGGGTCAAACTGAAGCCGCGAGTTTCTATGTTAAGAATCATTTTTTTCCTACTCCAAGTTATAAAGTTATTAGTATTTGGTCGACAAACGCTAGTACTTTGGTGAGTTTAAGTTATGGTTTGTCTGTAACTATCTATAATGCTAGCAGTTGGAAATAGAAAGGAAAAATCGTAAATTGTTGTATATAATGATCGAATAAACCGAAGTAAGCTTATAGTCATATCGCTTGGGTTTATTCGATAATATGTTATTTGCTAAAAGCACTTTACGGTTGATAAGGGGTAGGTCGTGAGAGATACGCTTAACTACAAACATTTGCATTATTTTTGGCTTGTCGCGCATGAAGGCAGCATTGCTAAGGCGAGCGAAAAATTGCATATCACACCACAAACAATTAGCGGCCAGATATCGTTGTTGGAGGAGCGAATCGGTAACGATTTGTTCGAGAAAGTTGGAAGAGGCCTGCGCTTAACTGAGACGGGAAGGCTGGTATTACGTTATGCAGATGAAATTTTTGAACTTGGACGAGAACTAAGCGATGTTTTGCGCGGTGCGCCAGTTTTAGGGCCTGCAGAATTTATTGTCGGGGCTGCCAGCGCCCTCCCCAAAACGATCGTATATAAAATCATAGAACCGGCACTGAATATGCAGCACGAAGTAAGTTTGATCAGTCGAGAGGGTCCGGTTGACGCGCTACTCGCAGATTTATCTATTCACAAGGTTGATTTGGTGCTTAGTGATATACCCATTACCAATGCTGTGAGTGTTAAGGCCTATAACCACTTACTAGGTGAAAGTGGTTTGAGCTGCTTTGCCTCTCCTCGCTTAACTAGAACCCTTAAAAAGGATTTCCCTTATTCGTTAAATGATGCGCCGGTGTTACTTCCAACACCCCAGTATGCGATTCGTTCATTAATAGACGACTGGTTGTATGAAAAAAATATCCATCCGCTGGTTAGTGGACAATTTGATGATAGCGCTTTAATGAAAGTATTTGGTCAGGCGGGTGTTGGTGTGTTTTTTATGTCGTCGACTATTGAAGAGGAAATTTGCCACAATTTTAATGTACGAGTAGTTGGTCGAACGGATGAAATAAAACAGAAATATTTTGCAATATCAGCCGAACGAAAAGTAAAACACCCCGCAGTAGCAGCAATATGCGATGGAGCGCGTAGATCTCTATTTGGCGAATAGACTTATTGCTTATGCCATTTTTATGGGTGATTCCGCGGCTTTATTCTTAAAGGGATTTTGATGGTTGAAGGTTATTTAAATTAAATTGATATTAAAATTTTTTACAATATTTTAAATGGTTTAGAAGGCATCCGAATTATTGATGCTAGCGTAACAGGGATAAAAGTTTTTAATTGGTCAGAGGTTATCTGAAAATGGGGAGTCAGTCTGTTAAAGCGTATTTAGTGCGCTTGGGTATCGTATTAAGTTTGGGGTTTTCATCTTTTGTCTACGGGGCTGAAGGCAGCCTCTCATTAAAAATTATCGATGCGCAAAACTCTCGACCATTAAAAGGTGCGGAAATTTCTGTCACTAATCGTGGAGGGGAAATAATTAACAGCTTGAGCGATGAGAGTGGCGGTGTCCGCATCGAATTGCTCCCCGAAGGTTTATATGAAGTAGAAATTCGTTTAAGCCAATATGCCACTGCGAAATTAAGCAGTTTACGTGTTCTCCGGGATAAAACTTCGGTGCTTACTGTTGAGCTCAGCAGAGTTAGAAGTATCATTGAAGAAACAATCGTTATCGGAACCACAAGCCGCGGCGATGATCTCGCCTCAGTCGGCAGTAGCGTAATAGATCGAGAAGCATTGCGCAGCGCGGCGGGCTCAGGCAGTGACGTATTACGTGCACTTGACGGTTTACCGGGGCTCTTTTCCAGCGGAGATTTTGCTAGCTTCACTGTAAGAGGTAATGGTCCACGAGATAATTTAATTCTGGTCGACGGCATTCCCTTTGCGAATGTTGTGCACTTTAACGAGAGTTTTGGCGATCAAGAGGAGTTAGAGGGTGGAGGGCGCTATTCAGTCTTTGCGCCGAATCTGATCAGCAAAGCGGAGTTTCAACCCGGCGGCTGGAGTGCGGCCTATGGTGGTCGGGCCGGCTCTTTGTTGCAGCTTGAGGTAGCCGCAGGTAATCCGGAAACCGCTTCCTACACTACTCGAATAGATTTTGCCGGTATTGAAGTAGGCTATGACGGCCCGAGTAAATTTCACTCAGGAACCAGTATGCTGTTCTCAGCACGGAAGTACGATTTTGGCCGCTTTTTCGAAACTATTGGAGTCGAAGAAATCGGTTCTCCCGAACTTACTGACATTATTTTTAAAAGTCGTAGTGAAATAAATCTGAGCAACGAACTTGAATTTTTAGTCATTTATGCACCCGAGTCATTTTCGCGAAGAGTGGAGAATGTGCTTGCTTCGGATGAGGATAGTCCGGGGGTTTATGAGGACGTAGAGTTAGCAGAAAGTGACCGCGATAACGCTTTATATGCTATAAGCTGGAAAAAATTGATTGGTGATAATGGCGAATGGGAAAATAAATTCTATTTCCGAAATTACAAGGAAGAAACATCTAGTGGTGAGGCGATTGTCGATGGTCTGGGACCGGATGCTACAGAAGCGGATGTTATTACGCGTGAAAATATACTTGAGAGTTTTCGCGAAGAAGATGAAATTGGCTGGCGCTCCGATTTTAGTATCGATAATCGATTTGGGCGATTTTTTACCGGTTTTAGATTGACAGAATATGATGTGGATTTTGGCTTGCAGTTAAATGAGGACTGGAACCAATATATTTATGAGCAAACGGATTTTAGAGAAAGCGAACAACAGTTGTTTACCGTGTTAACACCTGAAAATTTTAATAATCGTTTCACGGAAAAAACAGAAAGTTACGTTGCCTATTTTGACCAGAATGTGCAATTTTCGAATTGGGATTTTCGTTTTGGTATTCGAGCAGAGCATGACGGTTTTACCGAAGATGATTTGATCGCGCCTCGCTTTGGTTTGAATTGGCAAGTGAATCCCAAGTTGCGTATCGCATCGACTTTGGGTCGCTATTTCCAAAGTCCGCTGCTCGAAATTCGCGCACGTGACAGCCAAAATTCAGGTTTAGAAAATGAAATCATCGATCAGTTTAGTCTGGGCTTTAAATATTTAATTAGCGACGACTTGGAATTTTTTATCGAACCGTATTACCAAGAACTTGATCAACGAATTGTTGAGGAAGACGGTGTCACACAGCTCTATTCAAATGCAGGCGAAGGGGAGTCCTTTGGTTTTGATACCGCTTTGACACGCCGTTTTTCAAGCAATTGGTCTGCGGATATTAGCTATTCCTATAGCGATGCAAGGGTAAAAGATAGCGCAGATGGAGAAAGTTATGATGCGGATTTCAGCCGACCTCACTCCATCAGTATTGGGGGCGTTTGGGAGATCAACGATTCTTGGAAATTATCAGCGCGCTGGAAGGCTGCCTCTGGTGCTTTAAGGGATGATTTTATTGTTAATGAAAATGTGTTGGGAGATGGGCAACCCTTGCGCTTTTCCAAAGAAATAACAGAAAAAAATAGCGACCGTTACAAAGCCTTCCACAGCCTAAACTTTCGCGCCGATTACCGTCGATCTTTCGGTGCCGCGAATTTTATCGCTTTTATTGACGTTATTAATGTTTACGGTGCTGCCAATGAAAGCAACTCTGAATTTAACGAGCGAACCGGTGAGGATGTGACTGAAGAAGGCGAAACTTTTCCTTTGTTAGGGTTGCGGTTTGAGTGGTGATAATGAATCGGAAAATTGTTCTACTGTAGCTGTCAGTGCGCAGAACGTGTCTTTACTTACATGACTAAAATGATGTGTCCAACAACTTCTTGGCACTGACAGTTTTTTATACTTCAGACAGTATTATTCGGCAAGGTGAAAGCCGGGCGTCGAATGTGAAATTTCTTTCTCTTTTTCTGTCATATCGACACTAATATTCTCAAATAATGGTGTCGACAAATAACGTTCTCCCGTATCGGGTAGCATGCACAAAATATTGGCGCCAGCCTCCGCTATTTCTGCAATTTTAAGCGCCCCAGCAAAGGTTGCGCCACCAGAAACGCCAACAAAGATACCTTCTTTTTGCGCAAGGTCCCTAGAGCATTGCTTAGCGAAATTACCGTCGACAGGTAATAATTCATCGTAAGCTTCACGATCGACGGCCTCTTCGAGCAGAAGCGGAATAAAGTCCGGCGTCCAACCTTGCATTAAATGGGGGTTAAAGCTCGGGTGGCTCACATTAGCGCTGCCATCTTCGTTACGTGTTTGCTTTATTTGGCTGCCGACTAATTGGGCATTGTCCGGCTCACATAAGATGATTTTGGTTGACGAGCTTTTATTGCGTAAAACACGGGATACACCATTAAAAGTGCCGCCGGTGCCGTAGCCGCTGACCCAATAGTGTAGCTCGCGGTCCGAAAATGCCTCCAATATTTCTTTTGCTGTTGTGCGTTCGTGCATATCAGCATTAGCTGGATTCTCGAACTGCCTTGGTTGCCACCAGCCGTGTTTTTTTGCCAGCTCGTCGGCTTTTTTTACCATGCCTGTGCCTTTTTCTTTGGCTGGTGTCAGTATGACTTCCGCTCCTAAAAAGCGCATTAATTTGCGGCGTTCGACACTGAAACTTTCCGCCATTGTAATCACAAGCGGATAGCCTTTTTGTGCACAAACCATTGCTAAGCCTATGCCGGTATTGCCGCTAGTTGCCTCAACAATGGTTTGCCCCGGTTTTAATTCTCCGCGTTGCTCTGCATTTTCGATAACTCCAAGCGCGAGTCGATCTTTGACTGAACCCATCGGGTTAAACGATTCAACCTTGGCAAATAGGTTAACGTTTGCAGGGCCGATGTTACGGATTTTGACGATGGGTGTATTGCCGATCGTTTCGAGAATGGAATCGTAAATCTTGTTCATCATTAATTACCTCAAGAAAAGTTGTTTCATTTAAAGAGTCGAGTTTTGCTGGCTTAAATTACCGAATACTTCGCCAATTAATGTATTGCCCCTGCCGAGAGGGTCTTTACGAATTAATTTTTCCTCCTTGGCAACTTGTGCAAAAAGTCCCTCCAAGCCTTTGTTGATGACATGGGCCTCGAGATCAAGAGAAGGCTTATTGGCAATTGGTAAAGTTTTATAAATATTTAAAAACTGTTGGTATTCACGATAAAAACCAATTTGTTTCAGACTATTATCAACAATCGGTTTATAGCGCTGTTGCAGGTGAGTATAAGTCTGTTGGCGAAAATAATCGGTGGCAGCAGTATCGTTGCCGGTAATAATACTGACAGCGTCGTTAATTGTCATATCGCGTACCGCATTTACAAAAGCGAGTTTGGCTTCAGCAGCCGCCTTTTCGGCGCCTTTGTTCATTAGCCGCTCGACTTTATCGACTTGTCCCCCTAAGCCAAAACTGCGCAGAGTGCTTGTAATATCTTCAACTTCCGGCGGTAAATTAATTTTATAAGTCGGGTGATTAAAATATCCGCCTTCGCGATTTAATAAATTAGCTGCTCGCATGCTGCTTAGTTCTAGCGTTTGTTTAATGCCTTGGCGTTGTTTTTCGGGGTTGGCTTGTAAGACAGCATTGGCAATGCCCATGCCAGTTTCGATTACGTCGGTGGTGTTACAGCTTAGGTTAAGTAGTAGCCCTAGCAGGAGGGTGGATCTAGTGAAATATTTGAGCAAAGATAATTTCATTGTTTTGGGTGAGCCTTATGTCGATGTTATTAAGCAGATTGAAGTTTGTATCAGTTTACCATCACGATTGGCAACATTTGGCTGGTAAAGCCCTGGAGCCTCGTATTGAACCCTATCTGAAGCCCCTGTACCATTGGATGTCATTTGGCCATCATCGTGGTGCATTATCTTGTTCAAAAAACCGGCCGTTGCAAGTGTTATTATCCTCAATAAAGATGATGACTGATACAGCTAAAGGCCAAATTTCTTTAGGTGAATTTGTGCGGTGGGTTAAATATCCTATTAGCTAGGCAATACTGATGAAAGTATATCTAGATGACTTAAGATCAACTCCAGAAGGTTGGGTTCATGCTTATTGGCCAGATGAAGCAATAGAATACCTAAAAACGGGAAAAGTCGAAATTATCAGCCTGGATCATGATTTGGGCGATGATAATAGAGGAACGGGTTATGACGTTGTTCTATGGATAGAAGAAGCTGTTGCTACTGAAGGATTCGATCCACCCGAAATAAGAGTGCACAGCGCAAATAGCGCAGCACGAATGCGTATGCAAGCTGGTATTAACTCGATAAAAAACCTATCGAGAAAGTAACAAAACGCTATTGATTTTAATGGTAATACAATGCGCTTGGTAAAAAGTAAAACGTTTTCAATTTTCCTAATAATTAGCATTATATTTATTTTATTTTCCTGTACCGGAGGAAAAGCTGTGTCATCAGAAAATCGTACAAAACCGTGTTTGTTTTCGGCAATTTCAGGTGTTATCACCTTAAACGGCAAGCCCGTTAAAAATGCGCAGTTAAAGCGTATTGTGGGTAAGGCGCATGCACAAGGTAAAGTGACAGACGAAACGACAACTGATGAAAATGGTTATTTTTCTATGCCTGCCGTATTTGACAAAGTCTTATTGGCAAAGGTGTTGCCTATGGAGTTTTCGGTTCCTCAGGAAATATTTGTCTACTATGAGGGTAAAGAATACGATATATGGTCAGGCGTTAAGCGCAAGCGCGAAGAAAATAGTGAATCGCGCGGCAAGCCCCTGGTTGTAAAGTGTGAGTTGGAAGGAGAGAGAAAGCGTATATCGGTTAACGATAACTTAATATATACCCGTTGTAATTGGGATGTAGAGCCAGACCCACCAATGGTTTTTGATCCGCCTGAAGATGATGAAGATTAGGCTTTAAAACTTTTAAAGGATACAAAATTATGCCGCGAATAAGTCCAAGAATGTCTGCCAGTTTAGCGAGAGATATATATCGTTTAGTCGATATACCCAAATTAAAGGATGCTGTTTCTGAACTCGAATACACTTATGGAAGTGTAATGGAAATTAATAATTCCAATACCTTAAAGGGCAAAAGTGGTGGTCCTGGGTTTGTTAAATCCCGTACAGGATTTGGACTTTGCGCCTTAGGCAAAGGTGCCTACCAAGGGCATGGTTTTATTGTACTTAGAGGAACAAAGTTTTTGGCCGATTGGTTGACGAATTTAAATGTTGGTGTGTCGCGATCCTGTAATGGTCAAAGCGTACATGACGGTTTTAACAGGGCATTTTGCTCAATGAAGCCACAGATAAAACCTTTTGTTAGAGCATTGGCAGCTAACGGCGTCCACTCAGTGCATTGTATCGGGCATAGTCTGGGCGGTGGCTTAGCAACACTTTCCGCAGAGTATGTTAAAGCGACTACCGCTCTTACTCCTAATCTCTATACTTTTGGTGCGCCCAGGGTGGGGCTTAGATCATTTGCAGATACCTTATCGTCCAACGTTGGTTCAACAAAAATTTATCGCGTATATCATCAGACCGATATTGTACCGTGTATTCCCTTTTGGCCTTTTGTACATGCGCCTTCAATTTTGGGTGATGCCTATGATTATTTTCAGCCCAGCCCCGGCGTTTTTCCAGGAGCAAAATGGCATGATATGAGCTTGTATGTGGATACTGTCGGAACACAAAAATGGTCTGCGCTACGCAATAAGAGAAACCGAAACAATAATTCTGCCAGCGTATTAAATTGGTTAAATAGGGAAGGCCCAGTTAGCTTTAGCGTAACGAATTTAGAGTGGCTTGATAAAGCCATCAATTATGTGTTGGCAAAGTGCTTAAGTTTTGTAGGTGGCACACTTACGGGTGCATTTTCAGGTACTTTTACGCTAATGGACCAACTGGCTTATATCTTGAAAAAAGGTGTCGACTTATCCAGCAATTTGTCGGGTTTGGTCATGGCATTAATTCGAAAAATTATGAAGATGCTTGGCATGCAGAAAATAATCGACAAAACAGATGCCACGGCAGCATTTATCCGCAGTATCTTTCAAAAATTATCTCATCGAATTAGCACTTACTGCCAAAAAGCGTTGGATAACGTATTAGTTAATGGGCAAAGTGTTTGAATAAATAATTCACTTTGGCGCTTAGCTGCTTAGAACTTAGGCGCCTCTGCGTGACTCCGCTATTGTGCATGCTTAATCAAGCAAAAATGCTATTGTACAGGTCTCTAAATCCATCGCAAAAATACCGTCACTGCGAGATGCCTCTAAAAAGGCACGACCGTCTTTAGTGTCGATACCGAACATCTTGAGTGTCGCTGTTTCAGAAGCCCTTTTTGTCTCAGCATCTGAACAGAGGACTTCTCTATCGCCACTGTTTACATCGATCCTCATAAGTGTAAATGTTGTCCGCGTTTGCATGAGATAGAGATTATTATGGTCTTCGTCGAAATACGCCGTACCATATCTTGGCAGACCCGGCCCACTCCCTCTGATCCCATCCATTGAAATAAGAGTTTCGCCTTCTTCAAATAGATTAGCGGCTTTTAAACTTTCAACTTCGTGTTTTTCGTTTCTTCCGAAAAAAAACTGTCTTTTATTCTTGTAGTCAAAAGCTAATTTGCGGTCGAAATGATAAATACGGACTATTTGATCGGCACCCCGCGCGTTGGATTTAAGATTGGTGTAAAAAGATTTGTTTTCACCCCGGTGGCCTCTCTGCCCGTCTTCTCGCAGAGGGAAAAATGTTTTTGATTGCAAGCCATAAAAGACTCCGTCAGTCTTATCGAGGCCCACATATTGATATTGATAATATACGTCGTCTAAGGTACCAAAATTGATTAAAGTGTCCGTTGAGTAATCCCTTAGGTTGATTAGTGCAAGACTCTGGTCTACTCCTACGCGCGGCCATTTTTTTATATCATCTGCAAGTATTTCGTCCCGCTGCAAAAATACGAGTGCTTGACTATCGCTTTTTAATAACTCGCTGCTTGCAAAAACGAGATTTTTATCACCTGTGGCAACTTTTTTCTTATTGCCTGTTTCTAGGTAATAATGCATTAAATCCTTGTGTGAGCCTTGAATGCGATTGTTTTTCGAATCAAAGCTCAGGTGATAGCTTGGAAATAAGTGACTCGCTGGGGTTGGAGAGAGATGTGATCTTTTAGCGCGCAACTCTGGTAATAGTACACTTACGGAATGAGGATGGTAGATTGGTTCGATAGTATATGTCTCTAGATCGAAACGGCTTACTTTGCCATCTGCATTGTTAAAAATATGCAGTTGATTCGGGCTAGCGCCCTGAAAAAATTCTGCTCTGAGAGTGGACTCTCTTATGGTCGGGTCTTCAACCGATAATATCTTTTCGAGGTTTTGTTTTTCATCAACACTGACTTTTATTATATTCGCGTGCTCTTTTCCCTCTTGGGTAATAAGATAAATATAATTGCTGGGTTTGTGAAAGGTAAATTGGCGTGCGGATACGTTTCCCAGGCCGCTCTCTTCGATTATTTTTTTTGATGTAATAAAACGTAGATCTTTTGTGAGCAAATCTATTTCGACAAAGTTTAAGCCTATATCGCCTTGTCTCATTGGCAAACTCTGCACTACTGTGTAGACGCTATTTGCGTTGTTGGATAAAAATATTTTGGAGTAAGACCTCTCTCCTGGGCGTTTTTGCGGGTTCCCTAAGCGTAGTGATGTATCGTAGATATCATCGATGTCAGGCAGGCCAAGCGTTGGTTTTGGAAATTCGTACAATGTTTGATATTCGGATTTGGCGATATTAATTGCCCCGATTCGGTTTCTGTCGGTAACAAAAATTATTCGGTTATTATCTGCGTCATAGTCTGCGCCATATGCTTGTACAAATGAATCCTTATCACTGTTACCTTTTTGCCAAACGGTTTCTTGTCCGCCGGTTGTGGTATCGACTTTTAAGATAAATTTATCGTGAGCGTAGCGGCCGACAAATAATAGGGACTGGCCGTTTTCGGTGACAAACAAGGCAATGTGATTTACTGGGAAACCGCCGCTCACCAAAGTTGATAGTTTCCCGGAATTGAGATCTTTGAACAGGATTGCTTTTTGACCAACATCGTATATGTACACGCGATTTTTAATAGGATCAAACACCATCATATTCGGATTGGTAGGTTTGTTTTTGTTAACAATATGAAGCTTAGAGCCGTGATAAAACCCTTCTTTCGACTTGAATTTGATGTCGATGTCATTTTCTTCAGCTAATTCAACCTCGACTGTCCAAGTATTTTCGATAATGCTTGGCTCTTTTCCGCCTACGGTGAACTCGTCAATATCGCTTGGGTTTGCAGGTCGTCCCATTTCATCCTCAAATTTTCCGCGTATGGTGACCTTATCGAGTGCTCCTAGAAAATTTGACTGTGTCGGAGGAAAAATGACCTTGGGACGGATTACATTTGCATCAGTAATCGTTATTGTCATCGCGTGATTGACTATTTCGTTATGCACATCCTGTATTTTTACAGTTAAGTCGTAAATGTTATCTTGGTTTTGATCGCCCGGACTTTCAAAGTTTGGCTCTTCTACAAAAATGATTTCACCAGTATGTTCACGGACGGTAAATTTATCGGCATCTGCTCCTCCGCTGATTTCAAATTTCAGTTTATCGCCGTCAGGGTCGTATGCATCAACGCTAAAAGATTTAACACCTTCAGCAATGTCAAAGAATTTTTGCGTCTCGACGACTGGTGCCTGGTTTGCTTTTTTCTCGTTAGGCGCTCCACCGCAAGCACTCAAAAGCAAGCAGGAAAAAACAGGGATTAAAAAGTTGTGGCGTGTAAAGTGGAGTAGTGACATAGAAATATCAGCCTATTTCCATTTGATTGAATATTTTAAGCTGATACTAGTCCTGCCGAATTAATACTTTCAATGCATTAAGTACAAAAATATGACCTGTGCCAATTTGCTCGGCTATTTAAATGCGCTTTATTAAGTGAGCCTAATGCAGCGCATGGGGTGGAGGATTGATAAAGATATTACAGTCGATTTTTATATAAGTCGCTAATTCACCAAAATTGGTGATGATTTAAGTATTAGATTAAAAAGATTTAAAGTGAAGTTTATGCCTTTATCACACCGTCGATAACGCCTGCACCATTACCAAAATTAGGATAATCCGGGTCGTCTAGTTGAATGCCTATTGCTGCTGCGACCGTATCAAAAATCGGATCCCAAAAAATACCGCCCATGTCTTTGGCTTGTCCTCCGTTAACCAAGCCACCGGCAAGCACAATAGGGTGGCGAGAATTATTGTGACTGGAACCATTACCCATGTCGCTGGTTAAATAAATTAACGTGTTATCGAGAATGCTGCGGCCGTCGCTATCCGGAGCATCGGCCAGTAATTTCATTAAATAGACCATTTGTTCGGAAAAGAATTTTCGGCCCTGAGGGTTTTTGAGTCCATTTCGATAGCCGTGTTGGCAGTCGTGCCAGCTGTCGCCGAAGGGCAACATGACATCCGCTTGTGAGTGACCAAAGCTAAAGGTCGCTACCCGAGTTAAATCGCATTTAAATGCAAGAGCAATTAAATCCATACTGAGCTTCGAGCGCAGTACAGTAGCCGCACCCGCTAACGACTCTTTGTCGAGCAGGGCGGTGTCACTGACTAAGCCATCCCAAAACGGCCTTGTGCACTCACCACCACCATTCGCGGCCAGCGCGGCGCGTTGTACACGTTTGCCCATCGCTTGGATAGAGTCGCTGTGCAACTCAACGCGTTCCTTTTGCACCGGGTTTAACTTTTGTTTGAATTCTTCCAGTGATTTTAAGTTGGCATTAAATATGGCGTTTCTACGAATCGTTTTCCAGTCGCGACCGCCATCGGCAATCGGTTCTGGGAACATGCGGTCGTAAACCTTCATTGGGTGTAGCTCAAATGGAATCCCGTTGCCGTTCACACGCGATAAAGCGCCCTCGGGAAAAGCCGCTAAGTGCAATGACGAGTAGGGTGTATCTGCACTAAGTTTGCTTGCGGCATAAATATCGAGCGAGGTTTTTTGACCGTTGCTCACGCACTGGTGATGATGGCCGTGACCGCCGGCTCCATTTAAGCCATCAAAAAATACGCAGCGCTCACGAATGCCTTCTTCGTTAAACGGTGAACTGCCTTGAGGCAAGGTAAAATCTGTTCCAGTCCCCTGCGCATGCCAAGTGCCTGGATGAGCGCCATTGGTAACGTGAATCGTAACCAAGCGCTTTGGTGCAGTGCCGGCATCAGCGGCCAGAGCGCCGCGCGTCCACAACAGCCCCGCGCTGCCGAGCCCCGCGTTTAAAACTGCGGGAGTCATACTAAGGCTCGCGGCGTGCGCTAGAAAAGATCGACGCGACATGTTGATTCTATATTGCTTGTTCATCATAGCCTCCTATCGATTCATTTCTTTGCGGTAGCGAACGAGCTTCAAGGTGCCCATGCGTTTTAGTAATTCCACGGGGTCGTTCTCGGCGGCAATCATACTTTGCGCGATGCCCCAAACCGAGCAAGAGTAATCAGCTAGCTCGTCTTCCGCTAAGTTTCCAAGGTCTGAATTATTCTCATCGATAACATCGTGGCCGGTGCCTACAGCAAAGCGAAATAGGTTATTGGCAAAGCATTGCTTAGCTGCATCGACTTCAGCGAGATGGTGCGACAGGTCCTTTGCACCATTAAAGGCGAGTTGCTCTTCGTCGTTGAGCTCATTTACACCGAATAATGTACCGCTGGCATCGACAGTGAGACCGTTGCGGTCGCTGGTTTGGTAGCGACCAATGGTGTCGAAGTCCTCCATCCCAAAGCCAAGAGGGTTAATCGCATTGCGGTGACACGTTTGGCAGTATTCGGCTTGCGTAAGCGCATCGTAGCGTTCGCGATTGGTGATTGAGCCTGCTTCCCATTGTTCGGCCAATGCTTTTTCTGCCGCCTCGCGATCGACAACAATGCCCGGCGGAGGTGCTGGTATGTGTTGGCATAGTAGGCGCTCACGTACTGCTGCAGCTCTCTGAATGGGTGCCGCTTCGTCGGCATTGCCATATGCGGTCATAAATGCGCCTGTAGTGAGAATGCCCCCGCGTTCATTACCGCCATCGACTTTTATAAACTCGTTGCCCGTTGCACCGGTAAGGCCGTAATAATCCGCTAGTGTGTTATTGACAAAGGCGTAGTTAGCGTCGAAGAAATTATTGATCGTTTGGCTGTTATCTAATACAACGTGAGCAAACAATTCGCGCACCTCTTGCGCCATAGCTTGGCGAATTTCTTCGGTAAGTTCCGGATATTTTGCCGGGTCTTTAGCTGCGTTTAGCACGCCGTCGGTGCCGAGCCATTGTGCGGCAAAGTCGCCCAGGTGTTGTTTGGCTCGCGGTGTTTTCAATAAACGTTCTATTTGTGCCGCAACTTTTTCGTCAGTGCCGAGTTCACTATTTTCGGCGGCTGCCATCAAAGAGCTGTCTGGCGTTGAGCCGGTGAACGTGTACGCAAGGTAAGTTGCAATCTCGTAAGGCGTTAGTTCGTAGGCATCATTATCGGGAGCGTTGGGTAATAACTCTCCCTCTCCGTAGCGAATTGTGTGTACCTCAATGTACGGGCCGTCTTCATAATTTTGACTGCGGCTTTTAAGTTCGAAACGCGTACCGACGTGGCCTCTCAAGTCCGGGAAGTAAATCTTAATAGTGCGGAAATCACTCCAGTTGATATCCATAAGGTGCCTGCGGCCGCCGGCGACAACTTCCATTTGCGGCACAACGCCGTTAACGATACCGCCGCGCAATTTAATTTCAAAAAGCGTGCCTTCGCCTGAATAACTCAGGTGTTTTTCGAGTTTCGCCGGCTGCTTGTCTTTCGAGCGAATTTTCCATGCGCCCGCGATATCGCTTGGCTGACCGTGAATGTGCTGTAAATCGGTTGCGTTTAATTGGGTGGAATCGCCTGAAAATAGATATTGGAAGCCGTCGTACTCGCCGCTTGAGAGCTTTTCGCCTTGTTCGGAGCGATAGAGAAAACCCGGTGAAGTTAAAACCATAGTTAGGGCCATCTCGATGCCGGCGTTGATATCGCCATCTGTCAGTGCATCGTCAAATAAACCGCGAATTGCCAGGCGCTCGGCTTCAGTAACTGGGCGCCGGAAAGCACGCTTGGCAAAGTCGTTGGCAAAGGATTCGGCGCAGCTTGCCGCATCTAAATTGCTGCAATCGACGACATTGGCAAAGCCTGCTCCTTTCGCCCAAGTCGCTACGCGCTCTGCATTTAACATATAGGTATCGACGTGAGCCTCGGTGGCGCTTGCGCCAAGATTGTTGCGGTAGCCGTGAACAAAACTGTCGTCGGGGATATCGCCGGCGAGGTCAAAGTCTATGCCAACCAAGTCTTCAATAGAGGCTTGATATTCCTTGCGGGTAAGAAGCTTTAATTGCCGCGCGGCATAGGTTGTGCGGCTATCGCAAATTTCACCTTTAAACAATTTGCCCGAGGAGGATATGCCGGAAGAAGCGCTCGATGAAGAAGAGCTGCTTGAACTGGACGAAGAGGAACTAGAAGAGGTGCTTGATGAGGAGCTGCTCGATGAATTCTGAGGTGTTTCTACGGTATCGCCACCGCAAGCGCACAGCCCCACGACAATCGCTACAACACAAAAATAACGACGCATAAATATCTCAATGTTGAAATCTAGCTGGTTAAAAAGTGATCAGTAATTCTACGTGACTCTATGTGTCAGTATGCGTGATTTTCGTCGAATGTTACTAAACTACACGCAAATAAATGTGTGTTTCGTTACCTTTTTCACAAAATGAAAAGTGATTTTAGAGCTTTGGAAAACCGCTTGCTGTTAGGGACAGACCGTTGGGAGTTGAGGGACAGGCTTTTTGGGAGCTGGTTTTGAAAATTAGTGTGTGCATCAGTGGAATAGGCGAGTTTTCACAAGTAGCTATCAACAATAAGTTTTGCTCGGAAATGCTTAAAAATGCGAATAATGATTAATTTGGTGAGCAAAAATAATTAATACGTGCAGTAGAAAAATTTTGTGTCAATGTGTCGGTTTTTTTAACGTTTTTTTTAAACCTAAAGTACTTAATTTACGAGAATAGCGAAGCGCAGCAGCGAACTTTTTTAAACTATCCGTTTTAATTAAAACGAATTTTTGCAACATATAATTTTCAAAATATATAAGCACTTTTTTTGCTATAAGAGTATGCGCCTGAGTAATAAGGTCTAGTTAAATAAGCTAATAACGTCTCGCTAAATTAAGCTGCGAATAATTAGTCAGGCGATGATTAGCTGATTAATAGACGAATAATAGGTGAGAATGGAAATTGACCATCATTTAAATACTTGGCTGTGTTTAAGAATTCCACCTGGTGTAGAATTGTGACACCGGTATCATTATATGTACTGCAATAAAAGCGGAGTGTTTAATAGGGCAAATTATCCGCGTAAAATTGCTTGTTTAAATTTTGCACAAGACTGTTGTTTCGATGCGCCACCGATGGCCGGCATGAATACTAAATTTTTGCGAAGTGCGTCTCACTTGAAATGCCGATCTAAAATTTGAGGCGGGCTGACTCCCCAAGGTAAATTTATGAATAAAAAATTGATTTTTTCTGCGCTTGTTTCGCTGCTTGTGGTTGCATGTACGGGTGGTGACGATAGTTCCAGCAGTTCAAGTTCGAGTTCTTCTGGCGAAGCCAAACCCAGCAGCAGTTCAAGTTCTTCATCCTCAAGCTCTAGCAGCTCTTCAAGTTCAACTAGCTCGTCGAGCAGCTCATCCAGCTCTAGCAGTTCTTCAAGTTCCAGCTCTAGTAGCTCATCGAGTTCAAGTAGTTCTTCATCTTCTAGCAGTAGTTCCTCTTCAAGCAGCAGTTCGAGCAGTTCCGGTGGTGCAATGGGTGGCGAAGTGCTTGATTGCCAACTGATCGAAGAGGGTAGCAATAGCTTTTACGCCGGTTTTAATGAGGTGAAAGTAAGCCTTACCAACTCCACGGGTGCTGCGATAGATTCATGGCATGCAGTTTTTGACTGGAAGTCCAAGATAACGCGCCTAGAAATGCAAATGTGGGAAGACAGTGATTCTGTTACGCCAACAATAGATGATTCGATCGCCGTATTTAGCGGTGGAGCGTTAGGCGCAGGTGAAGAAATTAAATTTAAATACGAAGGCAACCACGACAGAAGTGCTGGTAATGAAACCACACCAATACCCGGCTGCACAGCTAAAACGGGTGCCTACGTGCCGGGCTCGGGCAGCGGTAGTTCCAGCTCTTCATCCTCGTCATCGGGGCAAGTTGTCGAGGTGATGCCCGATCAAGTTGGGCGCTTCGCCGATGGCTTGTGCTCTGTGAATACGGGCCTTGCGATTGGTCCCAATGGGCAGAGTAATACCTACGTTGTGACACAGGATGGAAGTGCATTTTCGGTTAGCCCCGACAGTGGCTCTGCAACCCAGCTGAAATATGATAACGGAGATTTTGTCGCCGATGC
>JANQJB010000060.1 GCA_028281865.1 Marinagarivorans sp. | reverse complement strand
CACGCCAAATTTTCCGCAAAAAGCTGCGCGAAGGCGATCTCGACGAAAAAGAAATCGAAATAGACGTTAAAGCACCTTCCGTTGGAGTGGAAATCATGGCGCCGCCGGGCATGGAAGAAATGACAAATCAGCTCCAAAATATGTTCTCGTCGATGTCGACTAATAAGACCAATAAACGCAAAATGACGGTAAAACAAGCGCTTAAAGCGTTGACCGACGAAGAAGCTAGTAAGTTAATCAATGAAGAAGAAACCAAAGCTTCTGCCATAGAAGCTGCTGAACAAAACGGCATCGTATTTATAGACGAAATAGACAAGGTCGCCAAACGCGAAAATACGTCCGGCGCCGACGTTTCGCGAGAGGGTGTGCAGCGTGACTTACTCCCGTTAATTGAGGGCTGCACGGTGAGCACAAAGCACGGCATGATCAAAACCGACCATATTTTATTTATTACATCTGGGGCATTTCATCTTTCCAAACCTTCTGATTTAATTCCTGAGTTACAGGGCCGCTTACCCATTCGGGTCGAATTAAAAGACTTAAACCCCGAAGATTTTGAACGTATCTTAACCGAACCCAAAGCTTCGTTAACGGCGCAAAATATTGAATTGCTCGCAACAGAAAATATTGAATTGGCGTTTACTGATGAAGGTATTCGTCGTATCGCTGAAATTGCTTACGAAGTAAATAAAAGTACCGAAAATATCGGCGCCAGACGCTTGCATACTGTACTTGAAAAATTACTCGAAGAGGTTTCGTTTGGCGCGAGTGATAATACCGGCAAGGTTGTTATCGACGCAGCATTTGTCGATAAAGAGCTTGAGACACTTGCAAAAGATGAAGACCTAAGTCGATTTATTTTGTAACTCAGTCGACGACGTGATATGAACGAAGTGCCGAGTTCAATCAAGCTTCACCGTCAGACACAAGTACTCGAACTTGTCTATAAAAATGGCTCTAAGGTTAGCCTCGCGGCCGAATATTTACGCGTTTTTTCTCCTTCTGCTGAATTACGCGGCCACGCTGGCGACAAACATAAATTCCCCGCTGGGAAAGCGCGCGTCGCCATCACGCACGTTGAACCACAAGGTAACTACGGCATTAAATTACATTTTAGTGATTCCCATCGCACCGGAATATTTACCTGGCAATATTTAATGCAGCTCGGCAATAAACACGAGCATAACTGGCAACGTTATTTAAGCGAATTAAAAGCTGAAAATAAAACTCGTGAGCCCGGCACAGAAGCCGTTAAACTGATTGACCCTAAATAGATTAGGTATTTTTCCGCATAAACACCCAGTTAACGCCATCTTGATCACACGTTATAAGTTCACTACTGACTTTTAAACACAATTCAATTTTATTTGGTTTTTTATCGCCATAACTACTTTTTACCGCCAGGCTCGCTTTATCGCGCTTCAAAAAATGGAAGGTTTGTTCAAAACGCTCTGAGAAACTTAAACCCTTATCACTTCCTTCTTCGTAAACATAATAAAATTTGGTAAACGACATCGTCGATCCACCCAAACCGATATCTAACATTTTTGTCAAATATTGTTCATAACTACGCAACAAATAAAGGCGTTTTTCGCGCTCGTTAAAGGTTCCCTGCGGTTCACCTGGCAAGGCCAGTTTATTTGTTTCCGCCAACGCTCCACGACGCAGCCTTTTATTGTTGAGGTTGTTTTGTGGATAGTAATAGCCGCGCGGACACTGAATATTGCTGCCGTAAAATGAGCAACCGACAAGCTGCGTATCGACATTCGCAAGCTTGTCTACTTTTGCTACTGGTTTTACCGAGCCTGAACCCACTTTTATCGACTTTTTACGCACACCAACACCATCGGGCAGCTGCACTCCAGCCCTGGAAGCAGGGCGCTTAAGTAACATACGCTGAATATTAGCTGGATTGCGGCGAAAGTCGTTGAAATTAGGCAGACGTGCAGATGGGTCCGAAACCTTGATCTCGCAATAAGCTTTTTCAAGCGCGGTCTTGGCTTGAGGCATGCAAGTGTCTTCGGCTTTCGCTTGCATCACCATCAAGAAAAACACAAAACATAAGGCTGAAAACAGCGAAACCACGAATAAATGATGTGAGGATCTCAACAAACTCACCCTCCTCCAGAATGAAAAGCGTATAATCAGCAGCTATTAATAACGTAATCTCGATAAACTGAACGCAGCACTATAAACGATGGAAGACGAAGATATCACCCATTTCGGCTATGAAAAGGTTAAAGCAGGCGAAAAAGCGAAACGCGTCGCAGGCGTCTTTCACTCCGTAGCCAGCAAATACGATTTAATGAATGATTTGATGTCCGCCGGCATTCATCGTCTTTGGAAACGTTTCACGATTGAGGTGTCGGCCGTTCGTCCTAGCCATAAAGTACTCGACATAGCAGGCGGTACTGGCGACCTCGCAGCAAAATTCTCACAAAAAGTTGGCCCTTCGGGTCACGTGATACTAGCCGATATTAACGCGTCCATGCTCAGTGTCGGACGCGATAAATTGATTGATCAGGGCCTGGCAAACAATATCGACTATGTTGAATCTGACGCGCAACACCTGCCATTTGCCGACAACAGCTTCGACATCGTATCGATAGCATTTGGGCTGCGAAACGTCACCGATAAGGACCTCACTCTAAGATCGATATTTCGTGTATTAAAACCCGGAGGTCGTCTTCTAGTTCTCGAATTTTCTAAACCGAAACACGAGCTGCTTGAAAAAGCCTATGATCAGTACTCGTTTAAGCTTCTACCAATGATAGGAAAATTGGTTACAAACGACGCCGATAGCTACCGCTACTTAGCCGAAAGCATTCGCATGCACCCCGATCAAGAAACCTTAAAAAATATGATGGAGCATACAGGCTTTGAAAATTGCGAATACTTTAATCTAACGGGCGGGATTGTCGCTTTGCATAAAGGAATAAAGCCTTAATGCTCGACGACCACTCTATAAAAAGCGGCTTTGGCGCGGCGATAGAAATCGCAGTAAACAAAGCTCTTACCTATGACGCAGGCACTCAAGAAGCGCTTAAAAAACTCGAAAACAAACGACTTAAAATAGAAATTACTGAACCTAAATCCAGCTTTTACTTTCAATTCAATAATGGAGAAGTTTGCGTATTAGCTTACTGCGAGACCAAGATTGACTGCACGCTTAGAGGTTCGCTAAAAAATATCGTGGCACTTGTATTGCAGGACGATATTCATAACTTGACTAATAGCGGTGTTGAAGTCAAAGGTGACGTCGCATTACTAATGCAAATTTCTAAAATAGCAAAACGCGTTGATATCGACTGGGAAGAAGCACTCACAGATGTTACCGGCGATTTAGCAGGCCATCAAATCGCGAAACAAATGCGTCGTTCTTCGTCTTGGTTTAAAAACCTCAACCAAAAAGCGTGGCCGTATTTAGGTGAATATTTAACTGAAGAAATCCAAGCAATTCCCTCCGAATTAGAACTTACTAATTTTTACGACGAAGTCAATCAGGTTCGCGCACATCTCGAAAGACTAGAAAGGCGCTTACAAATGACCGACAAACTTTCGCCCGATAAAAGCGCTTAACTATCAGTGAAATTGTTTTTTCGATTAATTAAAATCTTAACTGTTATCGGGCGATATCGTCTCGATGAACTGTTACCAAATAAATTTCGAAGCTTAAGCCTAAAGTTTTTACTCTGGCCATTCAAGCTTAAGCCTATCCCACGCTCACATCGTGGAGAACGATTGCGTTTCGCACTTGAAGAACTCGGCCCTATTTTTATTAAATTTGGTCAGCTTCTTTCGACGCGACCAGACGTTGTTCCCGATGATATAGCCAATGAACTTAACGAACTGCAAGACAATGTCACTCCTTTTGCTAGTGATGTTTTTATAAAACTTGTCGAAGACGCTCTAGGAAAACCTGTTGACTCACTCTTCCGAGATCTTGAAACTTCTCCACTTGCGTCGGCTTCAATTGCGCAAGTACATGCAGCAGTTTTAAATAATGGCGATGAAGTCGTTGTTAAGGTAGTTCGACCAAAAATTAAAAATGTAATCGATCTTGATGTCGAGCTGATGAAATTTATCGCTAAACTACTGGAGTGGGGTTTACGCGATGGTAAACGCCTGCGCCCAGTCGAAATTGTCGAGGAATACCAGCTGACCATCAATGACGAACTGGATTTGATGAAAGAATCGGCTAACGCCACTGAATTGCGCCGCCACTTTTTAAATACAAACTTATTGTATGTACCGAAAGTTTATTGGGACTACTGTCGCCGCAATGTTATGGTGATGGAACGTATTTATGGTGTACAAGTTACGGACATTGAAAAACTCAATGAAGCCAAAGTCGATCTAAAATTATTAGCGGAGCGCGGCGTCGAAATATTTTTCACCCAAGTTTTTGACAATAATTTTTTTCATGCCGATATGCATCCTGGCAACGTTTACGTCGACACCAATAATCCCAAAAACCCAAACTATATTGCCTTAGATATGGCGATTATGGGATCGCTTTCCAAGGAGGACCAATACTATCTCGCACGGAATCTACTTGCGATGTTTCGGCGGGATTATCGTTTAGTCGCAGAGTTGCACGTCTCGTCAGGATGGGTACCCAAAGACACATCAATAGGAGCGTTTGAGTCCGCTATTCGATCAGTGTGTGAACCCGTTTTTGAAAAACCTTTGGAAGAAATTTCCTTTGGCGAAGCTCTTGTCACACTTTTTCAAACAGCGAGACGCTTCAATATGCCGGTACAACCGCAATTAGTATTGTTGCAAAAAACTTTAATTAATATTGAGGGCCTTGGTCGCAAACTTTACCCACAGCTCGATCTCTGGGCTACGGCACACCCCTTTTTAGAAAAGTGGATTAAGCGCCGCTACTCTCCCAAAACACTTTACAAGGAGTTCAAACGTCAAGCACCTGAATGGTTAGAAAAACTTCCTGAGCTTCCCAACCTCGCCTTACAGGCTTCAGAAAATTTACAAACAATCGCAGCTGCCGCGGAGGCATTAGAAAATAATCGAGAATCCAAAAATAAAAAAAATAACAACTTCCAAACTCGTTTAATCAAAAAATTGCTTGCGGTGCTTGCTTTAAGCGCAGCGTTTTACAACATTACAGACTTTTTCAACAACCCCATCAACACTCTAATCTACGCAGCAATTATTTTACTCATCATGCTACTTTAGCAACAAAGTAAAATATGGCACTTAGCCTAAGGGGTGGGGTGGTTATTTCGCAGCGACTAGCGCCATGGATGAGCGAGGGACCGTGCCATGGATGGCACATGGAGCGGAGAAATGACCACCCCACCCCTTAGGCGGGCTCTATAAAAAACATTTAGTGCAAAGGTGTGATTGGTCAATTATCTCTTCGTAGAAAGCTCGCACCAGATCTCCCGGAGTTTATTTTGAGGTCGCCACAAGTACTTCCCTGTAGGCTGCGTCGCAGACCTCCTGTCTGCTACGCCCTCAAAATAAACTCCGGGAGATCTGGCGCTACGTGCCATATGCAGCCTAAAATTATCGAATTAACCCAGAATAATATGAGGCAAATAGCGCGATAAATCTTGCGTAATTAAATTAGAATCCTCACGCACAGAAATTCCTGCAGGCTCATCATCCACAATCCAAGAGCCAATTAACGCATGTTTATCTCCATCAAAAATCGCTAGAGGTGAATAGGCTTGTACTATAAAACCTTCTTCACCATAGGGACCTTCTGAATGATGGATTACTTGACCGTTCTGAACAATTGAAACATTAGCACCTTCCCGAGCAAAAATTGGTTTTTTCACATAGTGCTCTAAGGAATTAACACGTTCATCATCATCGAAGTACGCCGGTAATAAATTTTTATGGCCGGGAAACATTTCCCATAAGAGAGGTAACAAAGCTTTATTGGATAATATCGATTTCCAAGCAGGCTCTATCCAATTAACATCTGCCTCTTCAAGAAAAAGCGAGAACTCCTCGCGCAGCATAAATTCCCAAGGGTAAAGTTTAAAAGCCCATTCGATGACCTCGTCATCAAGATCAGTGAAAAACCCGCCTTCACCCAAACCAATGTCTTCAATATAAACGAATTTGGTTTTTATCCCCGCTTCACTTGCACAGTCTTCCAAATATTGAACCGTGCCACGATCTTCTTCGGTATCTTTACAACAGCTAAAATGCAAAACGATATCTTCCTGAAATTTTCGCATATCGCGAAATTGATCGATTAATTTTTCTTGCAACAAATTAAATTGATCGACGTTTTCGTTCCATTGATTTGCATTTATTTTATCTTCCAACCACAACCATTGCCAAAAGCCCGTTTCATACAAGCTCGTCGGCGTGTCAGCATTATTTTCCAACAGCTTGGCAGGCCCTTTACCGGTGTAAGCCAAGTCGAATCTGGAATAAAGACTCTTGTCTCCGCGCAACCAGGAGTCGTTTACAAAATCCCAATAATCTTCGGGAATTCTAAAACGCGATAGTAGCACCTCATCATTAACAACACGCTCAACAGCAGCCAAGCACATTTGTTGAAGCTCAGCGGAAGGATCTTCAATGTCGTCTTCTATTTGTCGAAGTGTGAATTGATAGTAGGCGTCCTCACACCAATAAGGTTCGCCGTACATTGTGTGAAATTTAAAACCGTATTCGTCAGCTAAACTGCGCCAATTTTCGCGCTCGCGACATTTGATACGTTGCATTAACCGCCCCAGCCGGAACGGCTGCCGCTACCTTTGCTTCCCCATTTACTGCCGCCGCTACCACCCCATTTAGACTTTGCAGCGACCCTAGAACCAAAGCCTCCACGTTTAATTGTCTTCGTCACTTTTGGTTTTGGTTTAAATGTATCGCGGTGAACCTTCACGCGACCGTAACGATAATTCCCATAGGAATAACCGTCAACCGTAGACCATCGATAGTAATAGGGCGAGTGCGATGAGTAAGAAGTGTAAAGAGGAACAGCTCGATAATGACGGTCACTATCGAGCAATTGCGCAAATAGAAACCCCGCCATCGCAGGCATAAACCAATCATTACCACCATGGCGATAATTCATGCACTGACGTGCACCAAAATCTATTTCACAATCGCTTCGCGAAGCGTACTTAGGGCCGCTTTCTTCCGCAACTCGCAGGGCTTGCTGATAAGCATTTTCACACTCTTGCGCTAACTGCGGGTATTGAGCTTTGCACGCAGCGAGATCAGCAAATATTTCGCCCTCATTCACGCCTCTACCACTACTACAACTTAATACTAGAGTTGCAGCAGAGATGCCAAGAGCAATAGGCTTGACGCGGAAACGATCCGCAACTTTGCGCATCCGATCAAGATTAATTGATTTTGTCCGTTTCATGTAGTCTGCCTCTCTGTCACTCAGAATCGCTTCGCTTTAATAAGTCATACATGCGGCATTTAATAGACCTACCGCAATCGAAACTCCCCCCAGTATGACACCCGCAGAAATTTCGTTGTCGTTAATACGCTGAACAATTTTGGGCATAAAAAGGAAACGCACAATAGCAAATGCCAACGATTGAGCAAATAAAGCCACAACGCCCCATATCGCAAAATCAATTAAGGAAACCGAATTTGAGGCAGCACCACCTAACGCCAAAGCAAAACCAATAATTGCGCCGACAAAACCAACTGCAGCTGCAATGTTTTTATCATCTTTAACTAATTTCCACTCATCATGCGGTGTAATTAATGCGTAGATAAATTTAAAGACTATCAATAACGCCAAAGAACCTGCGAAATAAACCACAAAGCTCAATAAACCTTCAAGTGATTCTGCTATAGCTTCCATTAATTTTCCCCCAGAAATTTTATCCGATGATCGTCAAGTCGGAAGGTTGAATATCAAAACCGGTCGCCTTTACTAGGCAACGGTCAGGATGATTATCAATAATTTTTTCTTCTCCAATAATCGAAACGTATTCAAAAAAATCAGGTTCGATTTCGCGCTCATAGAGCATCACAAATTGATCTGTCTCTGATGGAGCATCATTCGTTGTGTAAGTGATTTCAGTCATCGAAACAGGTGGCGACTCATCACCGGCATTTTCCCACACCCGAGTAAATTCATAATCATCCAGTTGATAGCTTGGTTGGCTAATGGTCTTTTCGAGCGCAATATCCCATTGGTTTTGATTCGCGATTCCCATTGTGTCGTAAAAATACCACAATTTAACGTCGGATATATGCTCCTCGTTCATACCGCCGCTGAGCAAAACCTGTAAATACCCGTCGTCGTCAGTGTAAAACCGTAGAGCCGTAGTATCTGAATCTAGTTTAATTCGGCCGACAGCCTGAATAAATTGCGTTTTCGCTGCGCCGTCAATGATTAACTTTGGTTCAATAATACGCATGCGTAATTCATCGAGCTCAAATGCGCCTCCCAAACGTAGGCCCATAACTTCCGGTACACCCTTACTTTGATCGCTCACAGATTCTTCACTTTTACCAAACAGCTTTTTAAACATTGAATTGTTCCCAATTGATACCTGAGATACGCTCGTCCGCGATGTAGTAAATCGTTGCACCAGGCTTAATGGTAAGAGCCAAATCGGGGTTTAATTCCATTTGATTGTTATCGGCCTTAGCAATGCCAATTAAAGTAGCAGCATATTTTTCCTTGAATGAAGCAAATAAATCCTTGATCTGAATAGGCTTATTGCCCTGGTAGCGAATAGAATACTGTGTGATTCCCACATCCACATTCAGTAACTGATGATGTAGTTGACTTGAGCCAGGGTCTGCAGCTGACTTGGCCATCATTTCAACCGACACCGACGGAGTGCATTCGATATTGGGGCAGTGTTGTTTTAGTAAACGCACACGCCCTTCATCGGAAAAGTGCGCAATAATATGCGCATTGGGATTTGCCGAGCCACAAAATAGCGCAGTGGTCAGTGTGACATCATCGTCAATATTGGAAATGATGATGCTAGAAGCGTGCTCGATTCCAGATCGGCTCATCTCCTGAGCATCGGTAAAGCTTTGTACTTTAATAAAGCCAATTTCGCCCGGCATCGGATTTTCAATATCCGCGACAACACACAATGCCACGTTTTTGCCCACATGCGAGTGCGTTTGCTCACGCAACAACAGTTTTAACAAGGTTACCGTGCGCGGTCCGGCCCATCCGATGACTAAAACATGATTTTCAAAATCTAGTGTTTTCAAGCCTTGTATTCCTCGACGCCAACGTAATGAAAAATAAGTTGCGATTTGCCCCACCGCAAATGCAAATAAAGCCAGCCCAAACGGGATGATAAAAAAGGCTGTCACAATTTTGCCGGCACTTGTGGCAGGCGAAAAGTCTCCGTAGCCAACAGTAGAACCCGTAACCACCAGCCAATAAAAGAAGTTTGAAGGCTTAACAATTTCGGATTCGCCGCAAGCCCACAGTAAAGCCCACGAAGCGAAAACAAAAACTATAATAGAAGCGACAACACTGTACCACTTTAGGTCCATAAAGTGCTTTAGTAGTATTGCTTTGAGTTTTAACAGTAACAGCATGCAGTAGTTCTTGCTTTTCCTTTCGACGAGGCCAATATATCCGATTATAACGTTTTAATGTGCCTATATTTAAAGCTTGCGTGTTCGAAACTTAATATTTTAGAGGGTGTGGACTATCATGAGCCCATTCATCGAAGGCCATCCTTGGCAAAAATCTCCTTGTGACTCAAAAACGCGTACTCAAGTCTTCCTAAAAGCATCCCAGCTCTTAGGGTAGCACCAAAACAGCTTACTTCCTTAGCCAGCCAATTTGATACTTAGAAGTAGTAAAACTACTTATTGCCCAAAATGCGCGCCAACTCATCATTGGCGGAACCCGCTGAACCGGATATCCCTGCCTGCTTCAAACGCGCATCTAAGTCATCCCCTGACTCCGATGAAGCCAACTCCGATGCGGCTTCAAATTCGGCTTGACGCATTTTCTGCTTTTCCTGAATACGACTTAACGATTCAGCAGCGGTCTTCATTTTGTTGTTAGCACCCAAGTGACGCGATGAGACTGACACCTGTGCTTTTTGTACCGATTCCGTGGCTTTGACGATATCCACTTGCTGTTCCATGCGCCGCAGATTAGCCTTCGCCTGGCTAATATTTTGACGCAAGGATTTCTCCGAGTTGTTAAATTGCGTCAAGTACTGCTGTTCAGTTTCCAACTGTCCATTTAAATCAACAACTTTTTGTGCACAATCCAATGCAAGTTGTTGATCTCCCTTCTCCGCTGCACTGCGAGCATGATTCTCATACTCAGCGACAGACTTTTGCAGGCCGGCAGCTTTTTGCTCTGACAGCTTGCGTTTGGCCATGATCTGAGTCAGCGCAATATCAGACTTACGCAGTTCCTCCTTAGCTTCGCGAATCTCTTGATCGAGAATCCTCAAAGCTTGGCTATCAACAACAGACTCAGCAGCCTCATTGACACCGCCTTTTACAGCAGTTACCAGTTTTTTCCATACACTCATGATTCAAAACCTCAAAAATTAGTTAATGTAGTCTTCGTAAGCGTCGAGGAAACCCGATACATTGTTAAACAACATCTCTACTTCTATCTGTATGCTTTCCTCCTTCGATTGAGAGGATAAAGCGCCAAATGCGATGTAGTAGTCTTCGCTATCAACTGTTGTCATTGCCATCGTTGTAAGCGGAAACACCTGGTGTGTTTTGAGTATCTCCTCGTTTAGAGCGCTAGTATCTGAAACCTGGTTCTTTGCAAAAAGAATTGATTCCACGATGATTTGTTCACCACTCAACGCCAAGTATGCATCCAAGCCATCTTCGTTGGTTACACACAGACAACCGTCTTCACGGCCAACCACCCAACTCTCATTCCTTTTCAAAAGCTCCTCTAAGCTATCTAGATTCCAGGTCATATACCCTCCAGTTGTGTTAAAGGCCTGTTCGTTAACGGCCACATGAGTAATAATATACAAAAAATAATATCTTGCAAGAAAAAATATTAAATATATGTAAATCTTTTTAATTTTTCGTAAATCATTGTTTACAAAAAGAGCAAAAAACCATGAGCAAAGCCATTCCAAACGCCGCCTGGCGTGAACTTATCAGCCGATTGATGAAATCCGAAATGTCCAAACGCGGGCTCAGGTATGACGATTTAAGCAAAGCTCTCGCTGAGCACGGCTGCTCGCAGAGCGCTGATAATCTCAGAAACAAGATAAATCGAGGAATTCTGGGAGCAGATCTCTTTGTGCAGCTATTAATCGTCATGAATGTTAAATCCCTCAATCGAGAAACACTGCTTGAGATCCTCGAGGAGTTAAAAAATTAGCAGAAGTTGGAGATATTCGCTACCCTCCGGGAGCTTCAACCTGGGCTAATGACTGCCACTAACGTGCAGTTTGAGCGTGTCTTGAATATAAGCCTTACCGCTCTCAGGGTCATACGACACTTGTTGCAACTGCTCAGCATAGCGAAACAGTTTTTCATAAAGCGCCGAGCCATCCACTTCCGTTTTTAACACAAAACTTTTTTGCTTTGCGATTATTGTTTCCCACTCAGCACGTACATCGGCCCAGAACGCTTGGGTCTGTTTCCAATAAGCATTGCCGGCAGAAAAGTCGTGGTTTTTGATACGGCCATAACGATTGACACCTAACTCCTTTGCAAGGTAAGGATTCTCTTTTGCAGGCTTACCGGATTTATCGAGTACAACCTTGTAATTCTCCTCCTCCTGCACCCAACCGGTTGGCAATATCGTGTGGCGATTTGTACCTTCTAAGACGTGATAGTCTTTGCGCACGCTGTGCTCGCGGCGTGGGAGTGGCCGCCAAGTCACAGCACTAACCCAAGTGGAAAAGTTGGGTTTGTGATCCCAATAACCGTATGACTCATAACGCGGAGAGTCGTCTACCTGAAAAACCGATTGTGACCATGAACCCTTTACCTTATTTTTCGGTATAGCACGCAAGCCCCAGCGCTGATGACCCTGATAGACGAGATTCTGCTTTTTCTGGTATTGCCAATCTTGGCGCCAGTGTTTCATCACCATTGGCCCCACGACTTTACCTTCGTGTTCGAAGAACATCACCATAATATGTTGCAAACTGATAAAGTCCTTTCTATTTTCTACGACATAAATGTATTCGGTACCCCAGGACTGGTAAGGCTTATCACGTTGGAAATCAGGCACATAACCAACAGTCTCAATGAAATCGAATGAAGTTCTATAAGGGCCTGCCATCGCCAATATGGCTTGGCGATCGCGCTCAAATGTATTTAAGTCGCTGCTCTGCAAATCGAGCCATGCAGAATAAGGAGTCTCGGCTAATGTCACCGCCGGCCCGCTTGTGGTTCCTCCGCGAGGTTTAAATCCACATTCTTCAGTTAGTGGCCAACTAAAAATAAAGTAGGGTGTTGCACGGCAGCTCTCGGGCCTCTCCTCCAAGTTCTCAGCATCATATGCAATGAGAGTTTGAGGGCTTACCGCAACAAACAAGATAAAGCACCAGCCTGTATAAAAAATACTCTCTGATGCGTATCGAAATCGATCAATCAATCTCGAAGCCCATTTCAGTTTCACAACTCACTCCGCCTCACAAGCGCATACTAATGACACTTAAATTATTTCAAATTTTTATGGCAAAATCATTTATGTTCTCACGGTGCTTAAAAAATAACTTCAACCGTGACAAAAAGTAAGTGTTTGTAAGATTTTTCTTATCGGGGGAGGAGACCAAAATTTCTACAGTAAGATATTTCCCACAAAATTTTCAGTCGAAAGCGAAAGCCCCCAGCGATGATCGTACCAGAGGCAATATGACTGGATCGAAAATAGATTAAGCTTAGATGAGCGAAAAGGATTAGATTCGTTCAATTTTGTCAAATGATGATTTCATTTGACGTGAAGAGTTAAGCTTCTTGGCCAGATAGTACTTTTTTCTTTTTTACAATAATTTCTGGCTGCGAGCGCGGTGATTTAGGCACCATGTATGAATCGTTATAATCCAACGAAGTCACAACAGACGAGTTGTAACTGTTATTCGCGTTAGCCGCTGGCTGCGCAGAATATTCATACTGTGGATGCTGCTTTTTTTCGGCATTCGCCGCCTCAGCCGCTTTCGCCTGTTTTTCTGCTTGAATCTTGCGATATATTTCTTCGCGATCGACCCTAATGTGTTTAGGTGCATCGATACCAATTTTTACTTGGTTACCTTGCACACCCAAAACGGTAACAACAACGTCATCACCGATCATAATGGATTCACCAATCCTGCGAGTAAGTATTAACACCCAGTTATTCCCCTCAAACTTACGTTATTTTTTATGTAAAACCTTAATCTATTTCTTTGATTAAGTACGACAAATATGCGATCTAAGCAGGCTATTATGCCATATCCCAAGACCAATGGGAAAAGCAGAATCAATAAATTCCTTGGAATAGACAATAAAATTCGTTTCTTGGCGTTAATTATTCCAATATTAAGCAATGTCAGCCAGATCACCCTTAGTTTCTAACCAAACTTTTCGATCACTAGCACGTTTCTTTGCCAACAACATATCCATCGTACCGTGAGTGTCATCGCCATATTCCATTACCAATTGAACTAATCTACGAGTGTCTCGCGCCATAGTTGTTTCTCGCAACTGAGCAGGGTTCATTTCTCCTAAGCCCTTAAAGCGCTGCACATTAACTTTGCCGCGTTTTTTCTCAGCTTCAATACGATCAAGAATTCCCTGCTTTTCCGCTTCATCTAAAGCGTAAAAAACTTCTTGGCCGATATCAATACGATAAAGTGGCGGCATTGCAACAAAAACATGACCTGCGCTTACCAGTGTAGGAAAATGTCTAACAAACAGCGCACACAAAAGAGTCGCAATATGGGCGCCATCAGAATCAGCGTCCGCGAGTATACAAATTTTGTGATACCGCAATTGAGTTAAATCATCACTGCCAGGGTCAACGCCCAATGCAACTGAAATATCATGTACCTCTTGCGAAGCTAAAACTTCGTGACTATCAACTTCCCAAGTATTTAGAATTTTTCCACGCAGCGGCATGATGGCCTGATATTCTCTATCACGTGCTTGTTTAGCAGAACCACCAGCAGAGTCACCCTCCACTAAAAAAATTTCACTCATGATTGGGTCATCCGAACTACAATCTGCCAATTTGCCAGGTAATGCAGGACCCTGCGTAACTTTTTTCCGCGCAACTTTTTTACGGCTTCGCACACGTTTTTGCGCATTATTAATACAAAACTCCGCGAGTTTATCGCCTTCTCCAGTGTGCTGATTTAACCACAAGCTAAAGGCATCTTTACAAACACCAGCAATAAAAACAGCTGCTTCACGCGAAGACAAACGCTCTTTTGTTTGTCCGCTAAATTGTGGATCGGCTAGTTTAGATGACAAAACAAAACTACAATTTTGCCAAATATCATCCGGTGCTAATTTCACCCCTCGCGGCAACAAATTTCGAAATTCACAATACTCACGAATCGCCTCCAACAAACCGGTACGCAAACCGTTAACGTGTGTACCACCTTGAGCGGTGGGAATTAAATTAACATAACTTTCTTGCAGCGCTTCACCGCCATCAGGAAGCCATTGGACCGCCCAATCTGCTGCTTCCGCATCTGCAGAAAAACTGCCTACAAAAGCCTCGGCAGGCAGGGTCTCCCAGCCTTCATTAGCGCTAAGCAAATAATCGCGCAATCCATCTTCGTAATACCACTGCTCTGTTTCGCCTTGCACCTCATCGTTAAATATTACGTGCAAACCTGGACAAAGGACTGCTTTTGCACGCAACACATGCCGCATACGCGCAGAAGAAAACTTGTACGAATCAAAATAAGAGGGGTCAGGCAAAAAACGAACCGAAGTTCCCGTCTCTCGCTTTTTACATGAACCTATTTCACGCAGGTCGTTAATTTTTTCACCGTTGGCAAAACCAATACGGTAGACAGTTCCATTGCGTTTTATAGTGACTTCAAGTAATTTAGACAACGCGTTTACAACAGAAACACCTACGCCGTGAAGACCGCCAGAAAACTGATAATTCTTATTTGAAAACTTCCCTCCTGCATGCAGAGTCGATAATATGACCTCGACTCCTGGCAAACCCTGTTCGGGATGCACATCAACAGGCATACCACGACCGTCATCGTGTACCGTCACAGATTGGTCTTTATGAAGAGTTACATGAATATTTTTCGCGAAACCTGCAAGAGCTTCGTCGACGCTATTATCTATAACTTCTTGTGCAAGGTGATTTGGGCGCGTAGTGTCCGTATACATTCCCGGACGTTTTTTAACTGGGTCCAAACCGGTAAGAACTTCAATATCTTCTGCAGTATAATTTGCCATAAGTTTAACGACTACTCTCTATGCAAAACTTAAATTAAGGTGGATGAGCAACTGTGTTTAAGAAGGTTTTTTATGACTGTTTAGGTAGTAATTAAAAAATCTTTACCAAATTATAACGCCCTAACATTCACTATTAACCTAAAAAATAATTTTGACCGCAAAGCCAATTCTTAGCTCGGAAAATCAAGACAAAAAAAGCGATTGTTAATATTTAGAATTTAATGATAGGCCTTCATAAAAATCAACTATTTTAGGCAACCATTTATCGTAACCTTTAAAAGCATGATCGCCACCCTGTTCAACAATGAGCTGAGCATTGCGATACTTTTCCGCGGCAATGGAATAATCTAATACTTCATCACCCGTTTGTAATAATACCAAATAGCGGCTTGAGTTACCCAATGTGTTTGACTCACATGCTTTTAAATAAGCCATATCCTGCTGGCATAGCTCAACCTCATCGTTGTTATAGTAATTCTTAAATCGCTGCCCCACCCAATCGGCAAAACGCTCATGCGGTTTTACCGAGGGATTTATGAGTACAACTTTCACTTCTATTTTTTCTGCAATATAGTGTGCCCATAAACCACCTAACGAACTTCCGATAAAAAAAGGTCGACTTATTGCCCAGTCAGGCATTTGTGCATTGAAATAGGCAATAGCTTGCTTCGGGTTCTTCAGATAGGGGCACTCAAATTCCCAATCCGACTTATTTTCCGCTAGCCAACTTTTTGTCAGTCGCGCCTTATATGATTGTGGTGAGCTTAAAAATCCATGCAAATATATAATTTTCGGCATTGCAACTTAACAAGTGAGCTTCAACAAGTGTGCAATAGACCCACACCTATATTTAATATCCACTAGAAACAAAATTTATCGGATAATCTCGATGGCTTATTCGCCTTACCTCAGTTGTCCAATGCCCATCATTATGCAACTCAAAAAGACGATAACCCGGCATAAGTCGGTCAACGGTAAAATTTTCACAATTGGGTTTAAATTGAATACAAGTTGAAGGTGTCGCAAGTAGAACGACATCATTTCGAACTTGTCGAAAGTCCTGATGAACATGTCCCCAAGCAACAACTTTTACTCTTGGGTATTGGTCAAGCACTTTAAAAAAATCTTTGGCATTTGATACCGTATAACCATCAACCCACTCACACCCTATAGGCACTGGCTGATGATGCAAGAAAATAACAGTCGAATGCTGAGGATATTTTTGCAGTAGACTAGTCAAGCGGTCCAGTTCGCTAAGAGGCAACTCACCGCGCTCTTCACCCGCAACCCGAGAACTTAAGAAAACTATGCTCCAATTATCGATAATTAAATGCTTTTCTATTGGGCGAGCAAGCGTAATCGCATCCATTCCAGCAGGGTCATCGTGATTTCCATCTAACCAAGCTAGTTTAGTATTAGGTAAGTATCGGTACACTAATGACAAAAAGCGATCATATGATTCTGCGCTTCCATCATTTGAAATATCTCCTGTTGCTACAAGCAAGTCGATATCGGTTTCACTCGCAGCAATTTTTTCCAAAACGTCACACAGGCTTTGTTCGGTTCTCAAACCTAATAACGTCTCATTTGTACTGGCACCAAGATGACTATCAGTAAATTGTAATATTTTAATCGTTTTATTTTGTTTCACGTCATTTCCGTTTTTTGCTTTTTCCATGCGTTAAAAGTAACAGGCGTTTGCGCAAAGTACTTACACTTAACAACGTCGCAAATAGTTTAACTATTTATTCTTTCAAATTTTCTTCGCTTAGATAAACATACTTGCCCACGGCAGTAATGAGAAAATCTAACCCCAACCTAATCAAAAGAATGCTTACTTTTTCAGGAGCTGTTCTTTTAATTTGAGCAAACTTTTAAAATTGCTCCATAGCAGGCCACTACATTATGAGAATCTATTCACAATTCCCTGCGTGTAAATACCGAGTTTGCGACAATGTACCAGCCACTCACCTAAAAAGCGATTTAACGCTAACTTCTCGTCCATTTGATACATCTTAGTATTGGGATAATCGTAAACCGGCAACCAATTGCGATGGTCATCCCAGCCGACAACTTCGGCCATACCAACATCGTGGTATAGTCGCACGACAATTTTAGCTGGCGATATATAAGGTTCAGATTTCCCTGACTGACAAAATTCCAAGGTGGTCGTGTAAGGCGCTTTATCCAGAGCTTTTACATGGATAAAGCGCTCCCCTGTGCCCCCGACTTTGAAATGCCAATGCTTGCGCTCTTCACGGCAGCCCGGAGCCATAGCCAAACAAAGGTGAAAATTCATTTCACACTGGCCATGGTGATCGACAAGGTCGACCTCACACGAACGATTAACAGCTAAGCTATCAGCACTAGACATTCAACGAAGCTCAATTCGATTATTTAACGCGTTAATACTTTTAAATTCAAGATGAAACCCATATATTCCAGCTAAATCTCATTTTCAACGCCCACAAAACTTCGCAAATACTTTCGGCGTATATCAGATCGTTTTGCGCAATTTTTCGCGATTTATCTGCAACCATTGTAAGCACACAAGCGTAGCCGCATTATTCATACGGCTATTTAACATCACCTTAAACACTTCTTCAGCAGGGAGAATATGCAACATGATATCTTCTCCCTCATTTTTCTCCCCGTGTATTCCGCCGGCATCACTCAAATCACACAAGCCACAAAAAACATGCAGCTTCTCGTTAGAGCAGCCAGGCGTAGAATAATAGGAGGTAATCGCTATCAATTCCGGGCCTATGATGCCGGCCTCTTCGAAAATCTCACGAGTAATAAGCTCTTCGGCACTTTCGCCAGGCTCCATCATGCCCGCAACCACCTCTAAACACCAAGGCCCATACTCTGAGTCTAGCGCCCCAATGCGAAACTGTTCGATCAAACCGATGGTATCATGCCAAGGGTCATATAAAACTGCGGCAGCTGCCTCAGTCTTGACCAAAACCTCGCGTTTATGAGTATTACTCCACCCCCCTCCAAACAATCGATGCTTAAAAAATGTTTTTATATACCTGAAAAACCCTTCAGAAATAAGCTCTTCACCCGTTATTTCCACATCTTCGCGCTGAAATCTCGCCTTTTCGACATCCATTTCACACCTTACTGTAGATTTGCGCACCCGATTCGCGAAATTCTTGCGCTTTGTTTTTCATCTCAGCTTCGACATCAACCATTTTGACACTATCCAACTCAACAGTAGTTTCTTTTGCCAAGCCTGACGCATAATCACGCACTTCCTGAGTAATTTTCATCGAGCAAAATTTAGGCCCACACATCGAGCAAAAATGTGCGACCTTGGCAGAATCTTTCGGCAGAGTCTCATCGTGATAATCTCTGGCTGTTTCGGGATCTAAACCAAGATTAAACTGGTCCTCCCAACGAAATTCAAAACGCGCTTTCGACAGGGCATTATCGCGAATCTGCGCCCCCGGATGCCCTTTCGCCAGATCAGCCGCGTGAGCAGCTATTTTATAAGTAATAATACCTTCTTTCACGTCCTGTCGATTCGGCAAGCCGAGATGCTCTTTCGGCGTGACATAACACAACATGGCACAGCCGTACCAACCAATCATAGCAGCTCCAATGCCCGAGGTGATGTGATCATATCCGGGTGCGATGTCAGTCGTAAGCGGCCCCAGTGTATAAAACGGCGCTTCGTGGCATTCTTTCAGCTGCTTATCCATATTCTCCTTAATCAAATGCATGGGCACGTGGCCAGGCCCTTCAATCATCGTTTGTATATCGTGTTTCCAAGCAATTGCTGTGAGCTCCCCCAATGTCTCAAGCTCACCAAATTGTGCTTCATCGTTAGCATCAGCTATCGAACCAGGGCGCAAACCATCGCCTAGAGAAAAACTCACATCGTAGGCTTTCATTATGTCGCAGATATCTTCGAAGTGTGTGTATAGGAAGTTTTCTTGATGATGGGCTAAACACCATTTCGCCATTATTGAGCCGCCTCGCGAAACGATGCCAGTAACGCGTTTTGCCGTCAACGGAACATAGCGCAGTAGTACGCCAGCGTGAATCGTAAAATAATCGACACCCTGTTCCGCCTGCTCAATTAACGTATCGCGGAAAATGTCCCAGGTCAGTTCCTCTGCCACTCCGTCAACCTTCTCAAGTGCCTGATAGATCGGCACCGTGCCAATTGGGACAGGCGAATTGCGAATTATCCATTCGCGCGTCTCATGGATATTCTTACCAGTCGATAAGTCCATTATCGTATCGGCGCCCCAGCGAGTGCCCCACGTCAGCTTCCCGACCTCCTCTTCTATCGAAGATGTAACTGCGCTATTACCAATATTGCCGTTGATTTTGACTAAAAAGTTCCGCCCGATAATCATCGGCTCTAGCTCTGTGTGGTTAATATTGGCGGGAATAATGGCGCGCCCACGCGCGATTTCGCTACGCACAAATTCCGGCGTAATCTCCTCTGGAATCGCAGCACCAAAAGCTTGCCCAGGATGTTGCGTAACATTCGAGTTATTTGCCTTCATTTGCTGAAAACTCATGTTCTCGCGAATCGCTACATATTCCATTTCCGGTGTAATAATGCCTTTTTTGGCATAGTGCATCTGAGACACGTTTTTTCCGAGTATCGCCCGGCGGGGAACGCGTTGGTGTGCAAAGCGCAATGATGCGAGCTTAGCGTCATGCATGCGTTGCTTCGCAAAACCAGAACTCTGTTCTGCAAGAGCTTCAGTGTCCGCACGATCCTCAACCCAAACGCTGCGCACATCGGGCAAGCCCTCACGGACGTCGGCTTGAAAAATGGGGTCAGTATAGGGGCCGGACGTATCGTAAACACGCACCGCCTGGTTGTGCTCACCGCCAAACGATGTCGGCGTCTTGGAGAGAGAAATCTCGCGCATGGGTACTCGAATATCCGGCCTTGAACCCTCGACATAAATTTTCCGCGACTGCGGTAAAGGAGTAGCAGTGGCCTCCTCCTTGGCAACTTCATCTTCAAAAACTGCTTTGATATGCTCACTCATATTTTTCTGCCTAATATCTAGATATGTTTAATCTTTTCCGAGAGACGAATTGTCTGACTCGCTATTCGCACCCTCATGTCCGTATTGAATAAGCGGGCCATTTGACGCTGTAAGCTTCCAGTGCGCAGCGGTTTCAATTGATTTATGTACAAAAATCTTGGCACGCTGGACTGAGCGAAAAACACTCATGCCTTGCGCCAAGCCCACACCTATTGCAGTAGCTAGCGTGCAGCCGCTGCCGTGTGTATGACTAGTCATAATTCTGGGAAGTGAGAAAGTATCACTGCTCCCCTGGCTGACGAGATAATCTGCACTCTCAGCCCCCTTTAAATGGCCACCTTTGACCAATACATTGGGGCAACCGCGGTCTACTAGTTTCACTCCTAGCTCACGAAAATCGCGGCCTTTTTGGGCATGAGTTTGGCCCACTAACGCAAACAACTCATCTATATTGGGCGTTAAAACGGTCGCCTGCGCGACCAATCGCGCCCGATAAAAATCTAGCAAAACTGGGTCGACAAATTGTTTACCGCTTGTGGCACGTAAAACAGGGTCGAGGACAACCGGAACCCGACACGAAAGCAAATACTCACTTACAACATGAGCAACCTCGATCGAGCCGAGCATTCCAATCTTTACAGCCAGAGGGTTTAATTCCTTCGTAACTGCTGATATCTGCTGGACCACCAACGATGGCTGCAATGCTTCAATTGCGGAAACCTCGTTCGAATTTTGCGCCGTTATCGCCGTGAGGACGGTGGCAGCATAACAATTAAGCGCACTCGCAGTTTTAATATCCGCTTGTATCCCCGCGCCTGCTGAACAGTCACTTCCACCGATACATAAGATTGTTGGCTTCATTCACTCGCCCAAAATAATCAACGAACATTTTTGATTGGTCAAATTGGCCAATACAAATATTGAAAAGAGAAGGAGAGAAACAAAATACTGGGAGCCTAAATTTCGCGCGAGCGCCACCCGTTAGCGCTCACTTACTCAATAGGCCAAACGAAATTTGACAAAAATTACGCAATAGAATTTTACTAATTTGTGTTTTCAAATTTCTAAACACAGGTTACTAGCGAGATTCAACCTGTCTTCGCAAATATCCTACCAAAACAACTTTTCGGCGATTTAGCGAAGTTGCCTCGTTTCCTCCGCCGGTATTAACCGGATCAGGTCCACGGGTTTTTTCTCAGCAACTGCACGTCATGCGCTTCGAAGATATACAATCTTTGATATTCTCGCAATTTCTGCAGAGCACCCCGACAAGACGCGTGCACAGTCTAGTCAAGGCTTAAGCGCAGGTAAAGTGCTTTACAAGCAAAAATAAAGTACATAGTTTTTTTCGAATTGACCGGAAACAACCTATAATTTTAACAGGTTAAAAGGTAAGATCTGCGCGTTCAGAACAAATCGATAGTTACCCAGCATGGAAATAAACAGTACTTTCATCAATCCCTACGCCACACAATCGCCAAATCAGGGTACTCGAGCGGTCCAGCGAACGCCGGAAGACTCGTCGGCTCGACAGCAATTTCACAAGCCCAATCAGCAAAATGATCGCGCTCAGCTTGCTGCCGAAAAACTTCAAGAAATTCGGGAACTAAAGCCACTTACGATTGACCAAAAGCAGCATCCAGCGACACGTGTTTTTCAGGAAATTGCCCAATACGAACCCGTTTTTCACCTCGTCGATACCTATGCTTAGTGCCGATACCCTTGATTGGTGTCGATAACTAACTCTTGGTGAAAGTGCTTTTAAGGGCGTTTTCTACTCCGGACAATTGTCTAGCACTTTGACGAGGCAAACACTATTCGAACAAAACACGAGCGGTGAGATATTGATAATCTCTATAATATTTTCACAATGTCAATCCAGTTTCGATATAGGCTATAACTTTAACTTTTACATTCGATAAAGCTCACACTCGATGTCTTCCCAAACCATGCAAAGGCCGGCCAAAACCATGCGCGAATTTATTAAGCTTGCATTCATTATTTCTAGCGTGACTTTCAGCTCTACTTATTTGCAAGCTGAATCCCTAAAAGATATCTACTTATTGGCAATTGACAACGACCCTCAGTATCGAGCTGCGCAAGCTACGCTTGCAGCGGGCTTGGAGCGAAAAGTCCAGGGGCGCTCGCAAATACTGCCAAGCCTAAATGCGCGGCTTTCATACGATCAGTCGGAACGGGAAAATAGAGGGTTCGACTCCTCAACAGGGTCGTTTGCCGAAGCTGCTGAAAAGTCTACCACCTGGACAAAAGGCGGTAGCCTAGTATTTTCACAACCTCTCTTTGACCTCAGCAAATGGTACCGCTATAAAGCAGCGAAGACCGCCTCTGAGCGCTCTGAAATTACCTTTGCCGGCCAACAACAAGCGTTAATTTTGCGCGCAGCAGAAGCGTATTTCGATATTTTACAAGCTGTTGATACGCTCTCTACACGCCAGGCAGAAGAAAAAGCTTTTTCGCATCAACTAGAGCAAATAAAGCAAAAATTTGATGTCGGATTAACCGCTATAACGGAAGTCCACGAAGCGCAAGCGGTATACGACAACGCCATCGCCAACCGCTTAACAGCAGAGGGGAATTTAAATATTTCCTTTGAAGCACTTGAAGTGTTGACCGGTCAATCTTTTACCGAACTTGCACCATTAAAAGCGGACTTCCCAACCCGAGGCCCTACTCCCAATAATAGGAGCGAATGGGAGCAAATGGCATTAGAAAAAAATATAGATTTGCTTGTCGCAAAGTTTACAGAAACAGAAAGCCAATATAATTACCAATCAAGCAAGAGTGGGCACTATCCGACGCTCAATGCCAACGCACGCTACAGCGATAACGAACAGGGCGGTTTCAACGAAAACAATCCACGAATAAATCCGGATAGGTTGACGGAAACATTTTCAGTGGGCGTCGAACTCGACATCCCAATTTTTAATGGTCTTGACACATCGTCAAAACGCCGCCAAGCCAAGCACGAGCTCCACGAGTCAGAAGAACGACGGAAAAAAGCTCGCCGCGATGCGATTCAGAATACCCGCACGAAATTCATGAATCTAACAACATTTGTCGCGACAATTAAGGCGCGCAAGCAAGCCATCGTATCGAATACTAGCGCGCTCGAGGCGACTCAAGCAGGTTACGAAGTAGGCACTCGTGATTTAGTGGATGTGCTAAACGCGCAGCGCAATCTCTTTCGCGCAAAAAATGACTACTCAGACACCCTCTACAGCTACATCATGACCTCACTAGAACTTAAAGAAGCTGCGGGCATTTTAAACCCTGATGACATCGACAAACTCGATAGTTGGCTGGACAAAAGTCGCACAGTTAAAAACCTGCCCTAGCAACTCCTCCTTTCCTTACCATGTGAGTTGAGCCAAGTACCAGCACGGCATATACTCTATTGTTTTATTACCCTATTGGGGTTATGGCTAATTAAATGTGCCGCTCAACTTTACGCTGCATGATATCGGATCGTTTTTTCAAGCGCCGAATATACTCGTTTCTCGCTCTGGCAGTTTTGACATTAGCTTGTTTTAGCTGTGGGCAAAAGGGCCCGCTGAAACTGCCCGAGCCAAGCGAGGAAAATGAAAATTCAAGCTTGAAAGCTACCGTGGATACCGCAGCGTGAAACGAAAGAACGTGGATATTAGTCGTATTTGATTTAAACGCGTTGCAACATTTTCAAAACGTATAGCCAAACTGTCAAAACCTGAGTATTAGAAATGTCGACATTGACCCGCCGCCATGGCGAATTATTTATGGAAGAAACGCCACTGAGCAAAATCGCAGCAACCTTCGGTACGCCTTGCTTTGCTTACAGTCGCAAAACGATTACCGACAATTATCTAGCCTATGCCAACGCACTCGGCGATTGGCCAGGCATGATTTGTTATTCCGTAAAAGCCAACTCAAATTTAGGTGTGCTCAGCATTCTCGCGCAACTGGGCTCGGGGTTTGACATTGTTTCTTCAGGCGAGCTTGAACGCGTATTAAAAGCCGGTGGTGACCCTGCGCGCGTGGTGTTTTCTGGTATAGGAAAATCACCGAGCGAGATGGCGCGCGCGCTAGAGGTTGGCGTTCACTGTTTTAATGTCGAATCCGACAGCGAGCTAGAGGCCTTGTCGCAGGTTGCAAGTGCCCAAGATAAAGTCGCGTCGGTATCATTGCGCGTTAATCCCGACGTCGACGCAAAAACGCACCCTTATATTTCCACGGGCTTGAAAGAGAATAAATTTGGCGTAGATATCAATCGGGCAGAGGAAATTTATGACAAGGCAACTACTCTGCCGGGGATAAGGGTTGTAGGAGTCGATTGCCATATCGGCTCGCAATTAACAGAAGTGGAGCCATTTTTAGATGCTCTTGACCGGACGCTTGCGCTGGTCGAAACACTCGAAAAAAAGGGTATTGCTATACATCATCTCGATCTCGGTGGTGGGCTAGGCGTAACCTATCAAGATGAGACACCCCCGCCAATTGATACCTATATTTCAGCAGTAAAAGAGCGCCTGGGTGATCGGCAACTTGAGCTTATCTTCGAGCCCGGCCGATCAATCGTTGCCGATTCCGGCATTCTGCTAACGCGCATTGAATATTTGAAGCCTACGGACAAGAAAAACTTTGCTATTGTCGATGCCGCGATGAACGATTTAATTCGCCCGTCGCTTTATCAAGCTTGGCAAGAAATTCTGCCGGTGTCAGACCATAACGAGGCGGAGACTTTGCTTTGGGATGTCGTCGGGCCGATATGCGAATCCGCCGATTTTCTCGGCAAAGATCGTTTGCTCAAAATCGATGCGGGCGGCTTACTGGCTATAAAGTCTTCTGGTGCCTACGGCTTTGTCATGAGTTCAAACTACAATACTCGGCCGCGTGCAGCGGAAATTGTCGTTGATGGAGACACACTGCACCAAGTACGCCGTAGAGAGAGTGTCGAAGAATTATTCGAGCACGAATCTTGTTTGCCCAAGTAAGGTCTCTGCAAAAATGAAATTGCGTTTTACCAAAATGCATGGGCTTGGCAACGATTTTGTGATGATTGACGCGATAAGCCAGCAAGTAAAATTAAACGAAGAGCGTGTTAGGTTTATTGCCGATCGTCGTTTCGGCGTAGGATGCGACCAGGTGCTCGTAGTTGAAGCACCTGATTCACCAGAAGTTGATTTTCGTTACAGAATTTATAATCAAGACGGCAACGAAGTCGAGCAGTGTGGTAACGGAGCGCGTTGCTTTGCACTGTTTGTTCGTATGCGCCGTTTAACGGGCAAAAAAAATATTCGCGTGCAAACTCTGTCTGGAAACGTCACGCTTAATGTGCTCGATAATGATTGGGTGGAGGTTGATATGGGCAGCCCAGAATTCGCTCCAACCAATATTCCGTTTAGCACAGAAAAAATCGCGGATACTTATTCACTCGATGTAGATGGGCAAATTTTTGAAATTTCTGCTGTCTCAATGGGCAACCCGCATTCAGTAGCGAAAGTAGAAGATGTTAAGCGATTTCCGGTCGGCTGTGTCGGAAAAAAAATTGAAAGTCATCCGTTATTTCCCAAACGTGTCAACGCAGGTTTTATGGAAATTGTATCGTCAAACGAAATTAATTTGCGAGTATACGAACGAGGTGTCGGCGAAACTTTGGCGTGCGGCACGGGCGCCTGTGCAGCGGCTGTCTCGGCAATAAAACGCAAGTTAGTTAAATCGCCGGTAAAGGTTAATCTACCCGGCGGCTCGACCCATATCACTTGGTCGGGGGGCCAAAACTCTGTGCTGATGACAGGCCCTGCCAAAACGGTGTTTCACGGCCAGATTAAAATTTAACAGCATGTTGTTCAGAATATACATCTACAGCAGCTTAAGTAAATAGGTACTTCTATGTCAGCTAATCTCGATACAAAATCATCTCATGTTGCGGAAGAGCAAGTTGTCGAATACCTGCATGAAAACCCCGATTTTTTTTCATCGCATCCCGATATTTTGGCCAAAATGAAACTGCACCATGAAAGTGGTAAGGCAGTCTCGTTGATAGAACGCCAAGTCAGCAGCTTGCGCGAGCAAAATATTAAATTAGAAAAAAAATTAGCTGAGCTACTTGAAAACGCGCGTGTAAACGATCGGCTATTTAACTTGACTCGGCGCACCATCAACGGGCTAATAGAAGCCGAAGATTTAAGCGATCTCGCAGACATTCTTTATTACCACGTTAAAGAAGAGTTTGGTGTTCCTCACGCAAAACTCATTATTTTTTCGGATAACCAAACCGTTGATAATGTCAGTAACGTGGCGCTAGATCACGCAAAGGAAAAATTAGGTAACTATTACGACGCTTCGCGCCCAGAATGTGGCCGTTTTAATTCAGCTTTAAAAGTTTTTCTTTTCGGCGAAGAACATGCAAGCTCAGTAGGATCTATCGCTATATCAATTTTGCGAGACGGAGGTGAACCCCTCGGCCTGCTCGCAATAGGACATACTGACGGAGAGTACTTTCGTTCAGGCTCAGATACTTTATTTTTGTCGCACTTGAGCGAAGTGCTCAATCGCTTAATTCACAAATTCGTATAAACAGATCAACAAGCCAGCGATCAGAAAAACGCGTGAAATGCACATCCAATATGCTTCGATTTACGGATTAAATCGGCTGACCACCGTAATTGGACTGAGGCTTTTTAGGGGGGTCGGCTAGAACGTTCGGGGCAACCTCCTCAATTTTACCTCCCTTGGCCAAAAATGCTTCCACATCTTCAGCTAATTGCTTACGCACAGACTCGCGCTCTGAAACACTAGCACTGTCAACAAATGCCGCAGCCTCATTTAATGCTCGATCCGCTGCATCCAAACTTTGTTCATTTAATTCAATATTGTCATTACTGCTCATAATAATTCACACGCCAAACTAGACAGATAAAAGACACTCATTAGGTCTGTTGGATATTTATAGATCAGGATTTTTCGCTCTTCCATGTCAGTCATGCGCTTTGTTAGTTTATTTTGGACTAGCTTTTTGCGATAAACGAGCAAACGGTTATTGCACCAAATTTAGGCAGATAACCGGTCGAGCGGAGGTATCGAATAACCTAAAGTTCCAGTCAATACGATAAATTAGATGGGCATAAAAAAACCCAACAGACGCTCTGTCGGGTTTTAAGATTCAATCAGAAGTGAGCATTGCGCTCACTTTTAATCATTTTTAATTGCAGGAGGATTCTTATTTAGCTGCAGAAGTAAATTCCGGATAGGCTTCCATTCCACACTCAGAAAGGTCGACACCGTCGAACTCTTCCTCTTCGCTAACCCGGATGCCCATAATCGCTTTTATACCAAACCAAACGATTAAGCTTGTAGCGAACACCCAGATGAAAATTGTTAACAACCCAACAATTTGTCCGCCAAAGGTCGCATCGCTGTCGCTAATAAGGACAGCAAACACACCCCAAATGCCCACGACACCGTGAACTGAGATGGCGCCAACAGGGTCATCAATTTTAAGTTTGTCTAGAGTGACGATACTAAACACAACAATCACACCGCCAATCGCACCGATAATGGTTGCCATCATTGGGTTGGGATCGGCAGGCTCTGCCGTTATCGCAACTAGACCCGCCAATGCACCATTCAGCGCCATCGTTAGATCAGCCTTGCCAAACATAATGCGGGCAACAAGAAGCGCTGCAATTAAACCGCCAGATGCAGCAGCATTAGTATTCAAAAACACCGAGGCGACTTCGTTAGCGACACCGACACCCGATAGCTGTAAAGTCGAGCCTCCATTAAATCCAAACCAACCCATCCAGAGAATAAAAGTACCTAGCGTAGCCAAAGGCAGATTTGCACCCGGAATAGCATTTGCTTCACCATTTGGACCGTATTTGCCCTTACGAGCACCAAGCACCAAAACACCCGCAAGCGCTGCAGCTGCACCAGCTAAATGGACAATTCCAGATCCGGCGTAGTCGGAATAGCTCAGTTCATACATACCAAATACTGAGTTACCACCCCAAGTCCAACCGCCTTCGATTGGGTAGATAAAGCCTGTCATGAAAACAGCAAAAATCAAAAAGGCCCAGAGCTTCATACGCTCCGCAACAGCCCCTGAAACGATAGACATCGCGGTTGCAACAAATACCACCTGGAAGAAAAAGTCAGAAGCACCGGAATAAGGAAGAGACGAGTCTTCTGCACCTGCACGAAAATCGCTCTGCGCGGAGATCACACCTGCGATTGCCTCATCAGTCATACTGGCAACTGAGTCTGTACCTGTTAAAAAGAAGCCGCCGCCGTACATAAACTCATAGCCGCAAATCAAGTACATCGTACAAGCTATCGCAAACAGGGCAACGTTTTTAGTGAGAATCTCAGTTGTATTTTTTGCGCGAACCAAACCTGATTCAAGCATGGCAAAACCGGCAGCCATCCACATAACGAGTGCGCCACATACCAAAAAGTAGAAGGTATCGATGGCGTACTGCAGTTCAAAAAGTTGATTTTCCATCGCAGTTCTCCGGAAAAGTTAGTTATTCAATATTTTTACAGAAATTGTTGTTTTTAAAGGGCGTCTTCACCCGTTTCGCCCGTACGTATGCGTATTACTTGCTCCATTGATGAAACAAAGATTTTTCCATCGCCTATTTTCCCGCTATGTGCAGCCTTGCTGATAGCTTCAACAACCGAATCAACTTGTCCGTCGGAAACGGCCACTTCCAATTTTGTTTTAGGCAGAAAATCCACCACGTATTCTGCACCGCGGTAAAGTTCAGTGTGCCCTTTTTGTCGACCAAAGCCTTTTACTTCAGTGACGGTGATTCCCTGAACGCCAATTTCTGATAGAGATTCACGTACCGCATCCAATTTAAAAGGTTTAATCACAGCAGTAATTAGTTTCATAAACTGCTCCTCTCTCTAAATAATGCAGCTCAACGCCGCGTTAAAAAACAAGGCGCTGCAGAGGGGGACTGCAGCGCCACGAAAAATCAGTCGCCAATTGGCAAACTGTAACTGACGACAAATTTCAAATCGTCATCATCAGTTTCATCAGCAATGAACTGGCTTAACGTGAAAGTTAAATTGTCGTTAAAGGCATAATCGAGGTTGACATGCACTGGGTCGCAAGTCGGGCCTTCATTATCTGCAGGGCAAGACACCGCGCCATCATTATCTGAATGCAAACCCGCTGTTAACGAGAAATCGCCAAACGAAGCACCTAGCGTATAGTACGCATAATCACCCGTACTATTGTCATCACCGATGGGCTGATAGATAGTGAAAACCGCCGGGCCAAAACCAAGCGCAACCACGAGATCTGTCCAATCAGTAAAATCAGTTTCTCCGTCTGAGGCATAACCATCACCCGTCGGATAGTTATAACTCCAAAGGCTTACGTCATAAGAAAAGCTGCCAACTTCGCCGCCATAACCCACATAAAGATCGTACTCGGTGCCTGCGAAGGTATCACCCGAAGAACCCCAGATACCCGCATAAAAACCTGAAGTCGAGGCTTCTAGAGCACCAGAAACTGCGGGAACACCTGTTCCAAGGTCAGAACCACGCCATAAATACGTGCTAGCAACAGCTACCGAGCCAGAAATTTCAACTTCCGCATGCGCAGGAGCAATCGCACCTGCTGACAATAGAGAAGCGGCAATTGAGCTAGCCAGTAATTTTTTTGTTAATTTCATTGAATGTTTCCTCCACAGGGATAGCAATTAATTCGACTTGTTTTTATCGAGGCCAAGCGATTGTTTTTGTGTAACTTAGCTAGGCCAGTGATTAGCAGCTTCCAAGCCAATAATTAAAAACCCAATAAATTCAAAGATTTAAAAATATAGATTGGAAGATTAAACAACAGCAGGCCCGATATAAGCACCAAATCAATGCCTTAAATAGGTGAATGCACCATGTTAATGCGCTAATTTGGTGCGCGACAGTTTGCATGAAGGAAACAAAAATAGAAAGGACTATCGAATATCCTTAGGATGCGCGTGCACACTGAATTTGCATTTGATTTGGCAGGGCGAAAAATCGCCCCATATTCGACGCCAAATCTCAGCTCTGAAAGCAAAAATGGCGGTCATCTTTGTGTTAACCGCCATCAATTTGGTGCATTTTTGGACAGCGACAAATGCGCTATCGCGATAATATTGCTTGGAAACGCCTTATTGCTTATCAAGCTCCAATAAACGTATACGGGCATCTAATTTCTGGGTAAGAACTTCCAGCTCTTCGATGCGTTGCTGTAAAGACTTTTCCTCTTGTTCCGAGAGTTCAGTAGGTTCTTCTACAGCGATGGGAACAGCGCCCTCCTTGTTAATGCGGCGAATATCCATGCCACCGTTACGACCGAGGGAGCCAGTGGCGCCTTTACCACCCTCTTCTCCGTCACCACCTCCGGCGACCCAAACACGATTGCCTGTCAGCGTTTTACCAGTTTCGAAACGGCCTTCTGCTCCAACACCAGGAAAGCCAGCATCACCGCCTTCGCCCGGCCGCCCCCCGTTAATCTTAACTTGCATAGCATTGTTGAGCTCGCCTACTTCGGTGGAATTCACCCAGTAATGAAAACGGATAGATCCGCCGTCGCCACCGTCGCCGCCTTTGCCGCCATCGCCCGCATCACCGCCAGGCACTTTACAGCCCTTCAAGTTTGGCTGGTTTTGTCCGTCACCGCCATCACCACCGTCGCCGCCGGGACCACCAGAAAGATCAAAAATTATACTGCCAAATTGGCTGATACCAACTGACCAACGCACGTCAACGCCATTGCCACCGTTAGCTCCAGCACCACCGGTGCGACCATTGCGCGCGACATCACAACGAGTCGCATCAGGAACAGTGCCGCCGCTAATACCCTTGGAACCGACCCTACCCGCACCTTTAACCTGCACGCCAAAACCAATTTGTGCATCGTCGGCATCTACCATCCACAAACCGAGGTCAGGAACCAGCTGAATAATGGCTTTATCATCGATGATTAATCTTTTAAGTTTTAATTGCGCCATGCTCTTGTTGACCACAAAAGGCTTACCGGCTTTGATATGCAACTCATCCAACGCGAGCGCGACACCGCTGGTAAAAGCACTAGCAAAAGCGAATAGGCCAAAAATAATGAAACGAAACACGATCTTGATTCCTATCTTATTATGGGTTTGCTGATGGGATAGTTCTCGTTTCGCACGATACCTCAGAGACCACAAGAACCGGAGTGTCGTAACCAGTATACATGATGTAAGCGTGAGGTCACGGCCAGAAAAAGCGTAAAATGAGAGACATTAACCAGAATCCAAAGCCGACACCAGCTCAAAACCTGGGCTTTTTTAGCAATTCAGTGTGATCAAAAGCGGTTAAAAGCTTTATACCGTTAAGAATGAGCGTACTTTTTCTTCATCCATTTCGCCTATTCGCCCGGCGACAACAACTGCACCTCGATCCATCACTGCGTATGAATCGGCTAAATTACGAGCAAAATCGAAGTATTGCTCTACCAGCACAATCGCCATTTGACCCTGTTGGCGCAAAATCGTGATCACATCGTGAATATCTTTGATAATTGAAGGCTGAATTCCCTCAGTGGGCTCATCGAGAATCAGCATACGTGGTTGCATAACCAACGCGCGAGCGATCGCAAGTTGTTGTTGCTGCCCCCCCGATAAATCTCCTCCACGCCGATGCAGCATATCCTTGAGCACCGGAAATAGTGAAAATATGTCATCGCTGATTTTACGTTTTGCTCGCGGCAGAGCAGCAAACCCCGTTTTTAGGTTCTCTTGCACGGTCAACAACGAAAATATCTCACGCCCTTGCGGTACGTAGGCAATACCCCGCTGAGCTCGCTGTGCAACAGACATACGGGTGATATCGTTTCCCTCCCACGATATGCGGCCACGTTTAATGCCATGACGACCAGTAATTGCGCGAGCCAAACTGGTTTTTCCGACACCATTACGACCGAGTATGCAGGTGATCTCACCTTTTTTTGCCTCAAGCGAAACATCTTGCAGTGCCTGGCTCGCGCCGTAAAATAAGTCAATATTATTTGCTTCTAACATCCTAGCGACCCAAATACACTTCGATAACACGTTCATCATTCGAAACAGTTTCTAAACTGCCTTCGGCCAATACACTACCTTCGTGCAAAACCGTCACCCGAGTGTCAAGCGCCTTCACAAAATCCATGTCGTGCTCTACAACAACCACTGAATGATCTTCACTGATATTTTTTAATAATTTGGCCGTCTGCATGGTTTCAAAATCTGTCATCCCGGCAGCGGGTTCATCCACCAACAACAATTCGGGGTCCTGAATAATGAGCATGCCAATTTCCAACCATTGCTTTTGCCCGTGAGATAAATTTTTAGCCGTTTCGTTACGCCGTTGCTGCAGCCCAATCAAATCAATCACCTCGTCGACACGATCGGCCTGCGACTTAGAAAGTTTGTAAAATAAAGTATCCAATACACTGCGTTTCCCTGCCAATGCAAGCTCCAGGTTTTCCCACACGCTCAAGCTTTCAATAACAGTGGGTTTTTGGAATTTGCGACCGATACCAATATTAGCAATATCGGCTTCATCGTGTTTAGTTAAATCAATGCTATTTTTAAACAGCACATCACCTTCGTCCGGGCGCGTTTTTCCTGTAATAATATCCATCATCGTACTTTTTCCTGCACCGTTGGGACCAATTATCGCTCGCAACTCACCGGGCTCAATATACAGCGATAGATTATTAATCGCTTTAAACCCATCAAAGGTTTTTGTTACACCACTTAAGTATAAAATGCTGCCTTCCGCACTCATGATGTATGCTCCTGTGCGTCACCAGAAATTTTGCTATTAACTTCTGTAGCTTTTGATTGGGCGTGTTTTTTCTTCCATTGGTCAACAATATCAACCATACCTTTTGGCAGAAAAATAGGGATTAAAATAAACATCGCACCCAACAAAAACAACCAGTATTCAACGAATAACTTGGAACCGGTAAAATAAGTTTTTGCAAAATTAACAACCAGTGCTCCAACAACCGCGCCGTAGAGAGTTCCTCGTCCACCTAGCGCCACCCAAATAACCACCTCAATTGAATTAAGTGGGCTAAATTCCCCTGGATTGATAATGCCGACTTGCGGCACATAAAGTGCACCTGCAATGCCAGCTAACACCGCAGAGATAGTAAAAACAAATACTTTATAATGCTCAACACGGTAGCCGATAAAGCGAGTGCGACTTTCCGCGTCTCTCACTGAAATTAACACACGGCCCAACTTACTTGTCACAATATAACGACACAAAATATAAGAGCCGATTAACGCAATCACACTGCAAATAAAAATGACTGCACGAGTGCCATTGGACTGCAAGCTTGCCCCGAGTATATCTTTAAAATCGGTCAAACCGTTATTGCCGCCAAACCCAAAATCATTTAAGAAAAACGCGAGGCTTAATGCGGCAGTAAGCGCTTGCGTAATAATAGAAAAATATACACCCGTGACTCGCGATCTAAAAGCTAGCCAACCAAAAATAAAAGCGAGCAGACCGGGTACAAACATCACCATTAACATCGCAAAAAAGAAATTGTCGAAGCCATACCAATACCAGGGCAACGCATCCCAATTGAGGAAAACCATAAAATCTGGCAGTTCAGGGTGACCGTAAACACCTCGGTCGCCGATTTGGCGCATCAGATACATACCCATCGCATAGCCACCAAGCGCAAAAAACGCCCCGTGACCCAGGCTTAGAATACCGCAATAACCCCAAACCAAATCGAGCGCGAGTGCCAAAAGCGCAAAGCACAAATACTTACCGATCAGCGCAACGGAATAATCAGACACGTGTAAAAAAGAGCCTTCCGGCATTGCCAAATTTAAAAACGGTACGATAACGCCAATGACAATTAATGCAGCAATGGTGAATTTACTGCCTTGATCACTAAGAACTAAACGCTGTAATAAAGAATCTTTTAACATGGCTTAATCCTCGACAAAACGACCTTTTAATGCAAACAGGCCTCTAGGCCGCCACTGAATAAATAAAATAATAAATACGAGAACGATGATTTTCGCCACAACAGCGCCGACTTGAGGTTCTAAAAATTTATTCACGATGCCCAAGCTGACACCGCCAAAGAAAGTACCTAACAAATTACCAACACCACCAAAAACGACGACCATAAAAGAATCAATAATGTAACCCTGTCCTAGGTTAGGGCCGACATTACCGATCTGGCTTAACGCGACCCCAGCAATACCGGCTATTCCAGATCCTAAACCAAATGTCAAAGCATCTACCCAGCTCGAACGAATTCCCATGGAATTTGCCATTGCTCGATTTTGTGTAACGGCGCGCATTTGCAAACCCAAATACGTTTTTTTCAAGACAAGCGTCAATACAGCTAAAACAATTAGCGAAAATACGATGATATACATGTGCACATAGTTAAATTCCAGCACGCTATTAATATGCCAGCTTCCACTTAACCAATCTGGAGCTTTTACCGGCACGTTATTGCTGTTGTAGGTCCGCGCCAACTGTTGCAAAATTAAACTCACACCGAAAGTCGCTAACAAAGTTTCGAGGGGACGGCCGTAGAGGTGACGAATTATCGTGCGCTCGATGACAACACCCACAAGACCCGACGCTAAAAACGCCAGTGGAATTGAAAGTAAGATTGAACCACCAACCCAATTCGGAAATAATTGCTGCACAAAAAAGGTGGTATAAGCGCCGATCATTATCATTTCGCCGTGCGCCATATTTATTACACCCATTACCCCAAAGGTAATTGCAAGGCCAATCGCTGCAAGCAATAAGATCGAACCCAAGCTCAAACCAAAAAATAAATTTTTAATAAACTCGTATAAGGACGTACGCGATTCAATCTTTTCCAAACTCTTTTCAGCAGAGCGAATAATCTCCGAATCTTCTTCCTCAGAGTTACCCTCTTCATCTTTTGATAGAATGTCTTGCAAAATAGTCACCGCGCGCGGCTCAACGGTTTCACCTAACACCTCTATTGCGCTTATGCGTAACTTCTTATCATTGGAATTAATATCGATAAAAGCTAGAGCAACATTCAAGCCTTTTATTACTTCGGAGTTTTCTTCATTGTCTAACGCTGCAACAATCAGATCTCGCAACTTGTCGTCAGGCGACTTAATTAAATTTCGTACAGCATTCAAGCGCGTCGATTTATCTTTTGCACTTAATTGAATTTTGGAAATCGCCGTACGTGCTGCCCCACGAACTCGATTATTAATTTTGATTTTCGAAAGTGCTCCCGATGCTATATCGTCTAGCTTTTCACCTGTCACAGCATCGACGATTCTGACAAGCCCCTCAGAGCTTTCTCCCCTGCCAATAACAAAATTTTTATTGCCTTTATGAATATAAAGTTGGCCTTCGCGTAGCGCCAACAATACATCAAGCACACGCGGATCGTCGATTTCACCAATCGCATTAACGGCCTTTACTTTTTTAGAATAAGATTTGGTATCAAGCTGCTTAATTGCACCGGCCAAGTCGTCTGCCAACACAAAAGGAGGCAAAAATACTACCCCCAACATTCCCAAGAGTATTACTAAACGTTTCATAATTTAATATTTGACAAAATAACGAAGTTGCGCGCGCAGTAAATACCTGAATAAGCGAAACTTGTTTTCAGATATGAAAAAGGGGGCAAGCCCACTGCTATAAGTTAATTGCGGATTAATAGAAATCTCAAGAGGCGCAAGCAGGTATTTCTGTTTACCACCACCGAGACATGAATTGGGGGTTGTTTTCAAGACACGAACTAGGCGTCCCCCCTTCATACATCCCTGTAGGCTCGATCGCGCGATCACTGAAAGAGTGCTCCATGCACTTTCAGTATTTCCACCTTCCTTGGCGGTTTCCCGCGCGCGACGGTCTTGAACACAACCCCCGATCCCTGCCTCTCAGCTTTTGTGGGACAGTAATGGCCTCCAGCCCTTTTTTCGCAATTTGCGCCTATTTTTATCACTTATGTTGCGTTAAATCGAACCGTTGGTTTCAGGGTAAATTTGAGCGCAGGCACGTCGATGTTTCACGGCGGAAGAAGCATGGCAGTTATGCTCGCAGCAATCGCCGGGTAACAGCCCTTAGCACCATTGTTGTGCAATTTTCTTCGTTTAATTTTTTATGCACCAATATGGGTCATTTATATAATTTGTGGATCTGGCGTCATTAGAGAAATATACTGCCAACCGCGCGCCCCTCGGGTCGAAGTAGATGTCCGTAGCTTCGATGACAGCGCTGGCACGATATGTGTAAGGCGATATGGGCAAATGGTGTCGGTTAGATCTAATTCCCACATCTTAGTCTTTACCTTAAATCACTAAATAAGGCTTTACCTTTTAACCACGAAATGAGAGTTTGGAGAAAATAAATTATGAAGAGCAAGTTGGAATATATCTGGCTCGACGGCTACAAGCCCACTCAAAGCTTGCGCAGTAAAACTATGATTCGCAAAGATTTTAGCGGCAAGCTAGAAGACTGCCCAATGTGGTCATTTGACGGTAGCTCGACATTGCAGGCAGAGGGCAACTCTTCAGATTGTCTTTTGAAGCCAGTCGCCATTATTCCTGATCCGGGTCGTGAAAACGGCTACTTGGTTATGACCGAAGTTTTGAATGCAGATGGCACCCCCCATGAGTCGAACGGTCGCGCAACAATTGACGATGACGATGACGACTTCTGGTTCGGTTTCGAGCAAGAATACTTCTTGTGGGATCCCAATACTAACCTTCCGCCCGGCTTTCCTGCTGGCGGATATCCACCACCGCAAGGTCCTTACTACTGCTCAGTTGGTGCGCGCAACGCATACTGCCGCGAACTAATCGATGAGCATTTAGACTTATGTATTGCAGCCGGTATCAATATCGAAGGTATTAATGCAGAAGTAGCAGCAGGTCAGTGGGAATTCCAGGTTTTCGCGAAGAGCGCTGCTCGCGCTGGCGACGAAATTTGGCTTGCACGCTATCTACTTGAGCGCACTGCAGAGAAATATGACTTGGCGATCGACTGGCATCCCAAGCCTCTCGGAGATACTGACTGGAATGGCTCGGGCATGCACGCCAACTTCTCAAATGGCGCGATGCGTGAAGCCGGAGAAGAAGCAGTATTCACCAAGATTTGCGAAGAGTTCCGTAACTACATTCCACAGTGTATCGGCGTTTACGGTGCCCACAACGAGCAACGCTTGACCGGTCAACACGAAACTCAATCAATCGATCAATACAGCTATGGCGTTTCTGATCGTGGTGCGTCCATCCGTATTCCAATCGGCACAGTCGAAGATGGTTGGAAAGGCCGCCTGGAGGATCGTCGTCCTGCATCAAATGCCGATCCTTATAAAGTAGCTGCGATCATTGTTAAAGTAACCAAGGCAGCTTTAACTTAAGAGATCATTCCCCATGTTAATCGGCGCTGGCTTCTCAGCGCCGATTTTTCAACAAATCATTAAACCAATCTTGTTCCAGTACTCTGATCACTTCCTTCATATTTTCTGGCCGCTTGGCTGGGTCTTTTTCCAAACAACTGAGTACTAAGCCCTCAAGCAAACTAGGCACAGGATATTTGCTAACCGTTGAAGGCTGTGGCGGGGTTTGATTCTCCACTCCATCCAGGATTTCGTAGCTGTGCTCACCGATAAAGGGGGTACGGCCTGTCAGCAATTCATATAACACCGAGCCGAGACTATAGATGTCCGTCGAAAAGCTAATATTTGGATCGCGCCGAACCTGTTCTGGCGACATGTAGCACAAGGTGCCTTGCAGGTTACCCTGGCCGGTTAATGATTTATTGTCCTTGTTAACTTTTGAGTTGACCTGTTTTGGTGCAAGGTCATCGAGTTCTTCGTTCGAGCTTCCATCCTTGCGCCAAACTTTTGCCATGCCCCAATCGAGCAGAAGCACCTCGCCAAACGGGCCAACCAAGATATTTTCCGGCTTGATATCGCGATGTGCCACTCTGTGTGCATGGGCATAATCGAGGCCGTGAGCAATTTGCATAACAACTTCGATCAACTGCGTCAGGTTATAGCGATCGCGAAAATTCATGATTTCGCGCAAGGTATAGCCGTGTACCAATTTCATCGTGAAGTAATAGTGGCCTTCACGATCGCGGCCTATCTCGTAAGTGGGCACTGTATTCGGATGCTGCAACAACGCCGATACTCGCGCCTCACGCAGCAAACGACGCTGCTCTATCGGATCATTTTTAAATTCGGGCCGCAGCGATTTGTAGACCACAACACGACCTAAATGCAGATCCTTGCAACTGCGAATCAAAGACTTGCCTCCAGTCGCCACCGTTCCGATGAACATATAGCGTGTATTGGGGTTCAATACCTCAGGCAAGGGCTTGTCGGTATCCTCTAGGTATACTGCGCTGTAGTCCTTTGGCGGTTGCTGGAACTTAAGCATGATGTCAATGCCATTCTCTGGTTGGTCGTAAAATTGTAGCATTGCCCTGCAAAGACCACAGCATTATCCCAAGATGCGATGCGGCATAGGAGTACACTCTCACGATTAGAGAACAGGTTGTCGATCGATCTATCACTTAAAAGCTTCGGCAGTTGCTAAATGTAAGTACTAAAAATATGTAAGTACTAAAAATCGATAGCAATTCCTATTTACCGCAGGACGTGGCGAGTTCAACGACTAAAACCATTTACTGGCACATTTGGCGATTTTCTTACCACTGTCTTTCGCAAAATCGCCTATCTCGTCAGCCGCTTTGGAAGCCCCTTTTTCTATATCTTTGCCAGTGTCCTCCAAGGCTTTTTTGACATCCCTAATTTTAACAACAGGTTCTTCTTCGACAAGTTTGCTCTCGGTCAGCGGGTTAAAGCCGATATTCGCTTGCATCGCCTTTTCGTAGCCATCACAGCTGTGAGCAGCTAAAGAGCCGCCAGCATCTGCGAAGGTATTGAATACATTTTTGCTGCGTTTGTATTGTGTGGTAAGCGTTTTATTGTTAACGACGTAAATTTTTTGACCCACATGACTGTATTCAAAATTTACAACAGGCACTTTGGTGGGAGGAATTGAAGGAATCACATCGTCTACGTGGCTAAAACGAAAAGTACGATTATCCACCGCATCATAGTAAGCGGATCGGAATTTCTTGTCGCCAACTCGAGGTTGACCGGCTGTATAAACAGCAGTAACGGGCAATCGTTTTAGCGACAAGTCGAGCGCCGCCAATGTCGCCAGAGCTCCGCCCAAACTATGCCCACTGACAACAATCGGTTTGTTGCCGTGTAATCTCAGTTTGTTGAGCAGTCTGGCACGTATCAAACGATAAGCGCGATAAAATCCACTGTGAACTTTACCGCCAAAAGCAGATTGCGGGTCGACTTCAATGTCTGCAAGAATATCTTCTACCTGCTTAACTTGCGTACCTCTAAAAACAATAAAAATAGCCTCGTCGTTACTGGCAATTGCACATTGAGTGCCTTTACGGGAAAGAAAATGAAATTTCTTTGGCTTGAGTACTGACTGGAAGCGTCGCTTTGCCTCGGAGCGTTTTTGATAAATGTCATTCGCCAGCTGAACCATCGTATGGGCAAGTTGACTGTCGTATTCCGGAGAGATTGAAGGGCTTGGCATACTTTAGCTTCTTTTAAGTAGATTGATCGAAGTTGATATTTAAATATGTTTAACTTGTTCAATTTTGTCAAATAAGATGCTTGCTTTTATTGACGACCATCCTACCCCCCAACCCCACGAAACCGGAAAAAGCGATTTTTCCGGCACCCTTAACGCACTCGTAAGCACTGCAAATTTTAGTTTCTGATTATGCCCTGAGCGACGAAGAGTTGAGTTAGATGAAGGTGCTATGAAAAAAATAAAGGATGCTTGGGTAACGAGAACTCCATTGGCAAATGATTTTTCCGAGGAGCAAGTATCCAAAGTCCTGAACCAAAAAGTTGCTCATGATCGTCGAGGTAGACCTGTTAAAAAGGCTTTGACCCACTGTTGTCCCACAAGTTAATTTCGGATTAATAGAGACCTCAAGAGGAACAAGCTTGTATTTCTACTTACCACCACCGAGACATGAATTGGGAGTTGTTTCCAAGACTCGAGCTGGGCGCCCCCCCTTAATACATCCTTGTAGGCTCGATCGCGCGATCACTGAAAGAGTGCTCCATGCACTTTCAGTATTTCCACCTTCCTTGGCGGTTTCCC
>JANQJB010000038.1 GCA_028281865.1 Marinagarivorans sp. | reverse complement strand
TCACTTGCGCCACTTTCTTCGTCGATTAGAAATTTAAAAAGCAGTTCTTCCTCGTAATATGAAAATTTCTTAGGCACCTCTACTCCTCGTAAACCTAACGACCCAAGCAGGGGAAAATGATGAGCGATAGCGAATGATTTTTCCGCTGGCTTGGCTTATTATAAAAATTATTCGCACCCACCCAAATTTCATGTATTCAGGCTAGAGAATAACATTTGCTTAAAGAAAGCTCTAGCTACAACATGAAGTTGCCAGTGATCAATTTAGCTGACTACAACTTTAGTGATAGTTTGTTGAATATTGAAGCAAAAGGCGAGGTTTTTGCGAAGAGCTTTTACTCCTTATCGGAGTACGCATTTTGCCAGCTACGCTGAAAACAGTGAGCTACCGGTTTAAGTTAAACAAATAAAAATTAACTCTTTGGACCTATAACGTTTTTGTAAATGGGCCACATGCCTTAACCTTTCAATAAAACCACACTTAGGCAACCTGAATCCCGCTTACTTGGCCCCATTTGACAAACTTGTTACGTTTTATTGACTCAATACCAATTTGGAACCATAATGAAACCATTGTACAACTACTTTGGGCTCAACACTATGCCAAATTTAACCCTAAAAAATATACCTGATGAGTTATACGACTGCCTTAAAGAAGCAGCCAACCAACACCATAGAAGCATTAATAGCGAGCTAATTGCTTGTTTAGAAAAGGCTTTTATGCCCATTCGCTGGACATCCGAACAGCATCTGGCTAACGCTCAAACTCTACGAAATAGAGTTAAAGCAAAGAAAATAAGTATTAAAGAAATTCAGGAATTTAAAAACCAAGGTAGACCTTAATGCTAATTGTCGATACCAATGTTATTGCTTATCTCTACCTACCCACAGAATATACAAAATATTCAGAAGCTTTACTAAAGAAAGACTCTGACTGGGCAGCCCCTTTACTGTGGCGTAGTGAGCTAAGAAATGTACTCTCACTATATATGCGCAAAAAAATAGTTGACCTGGATACCGCACTTGAAATTCAAAGCCAAGCCGAACACTTGCTAAGCGAAAATGAATACGAAGTTAAATCAAACGCTGTACTCAGTTTATCAAATAATAGCACCAGTTCAGCTTACGATTACGAGTTCATTGCCCTAGCACGAGCCCTAGATAAAAAACTTATAACCGTTGATAAAAAGCTCATTAGGGAGTTTCCAACAAATTGTATTTCTCTAAAGGACGCTGCTACCTGAAATGTAACGCCCAAAGCAGCGGCGAGCGATAGCGAGTCCAGCCACGAAGTGGCGACGCTGACTTTGTTTGTTATGTTTTTTGCTCATTTAGTCTAGTCAAACCGTATTTTAGGTTTACGTAGTTAAATTGCTCGTTTGCACTTTTCAGCCCGTTCAAAATTTTTGGGTTTTCACTAGCTCGTCGCAATATTTCATCTCTATACGCATGGCAATTTTCAAATACATTTGCTAATACGAAATGGCTTATATTTTTATAGGTTTTCTCAATGTTTTCCATTTCGTCTTCCTTGTCATCACCAAGTACTCGAATAGAATCACCACACCAATAACCGAATCCATACTTTCTGTCTGACACGGGATGAACAAGCATCTCTGTGACTCCGTAACCATGTAACCCAGAAAAGGTGCCGCTCAACTTAAAATTATCCTCAAAATCGAATGGATCAACATACTCTTTTTTTGAATCATTAACGATTATGTAATAGACACCCAATCCCTTCTCCTAAACATAACACAAAGGTTTGCGGCAGCCAGTGGCGAAGCCACGCTTTTAGCTGTCCGGCGCCGTAGGCGCGAAGTTGATTGACTTGAAACTCTGTAATGACCGTCCCCCAGCAACCCCCGCTACAAGAAGGTTGCCCGTCTGTCATAATCAATGCGCCAACATTCGATAGACAAACTCAGGAGAAGGCCACATGAAATTCTATACCAATTCCCACAAACATTATTGCGGTATCGATCTTCACACCAAAAAAATGTATGTCTGCATTCTAGTCAACAACGGTAACATACTGCTACACAAGAATATTCCCGCTAAGCCTGAGCCGTTTCTTAAACTAATCAAGCCCTACAAAGACGATCTGATTGTCGGCGTCGAGTGCATGTTTAGCTGGTATTGGCTTGCCGATTTGTGCAAAGAACATCACATCTCCTTTATCCTCGGCCATGCACTCTATATCAAAGCTATTCATGGCGGTAAATCCAAGAGCGATAAAATCGACTCCGAAAAGATTGTCCGACTCATCAAAGGTGGCAATTTTCCATTAGCCTATGTTTATCCGCCTGAGCTACGCCCTATTCGCGACCTACTGCGTCGACGGCACTTCCTCGTCCGTATCAAGGCCGAGGCACTAGCTCATACCAAGATTACTAACCACCAATATAATAACGAATCCTTCGAAAAGAATATCGCTAAAAAAGGAAATAGAACCGATCTTGGCGAACGCTTCGACAATAACACTGTACGTAAAAATGTTGAGGTCGACCTACAACTCGCCGACTACATTCACGAAGAACTCAAAGCACTTGAAAACCATATTGTGCGTCACGCGAAGTTGACTGATGCTCGAAC
>JANQJB010000006.1 GCA_028281865.1 Marinagarivorans sp. | reverse complement strand
CGCAATGCTTGAATTTGATAACTGGTATTTTGCCAAAGTTGCTGCAAAACACCGCGCGTGTTTTTATAAATCAATCGCTCTCCTAGACGGATACTAATTTGATGATCCGCTCGAACGCTTGCAATTGAAACAATGTCACCGCTAAAGCCTTGTTTGCGAAATTCAGCGATTAATTTTTGTTTGTCACGTTTTTGAATTTGTACTACTGCGCCAAGCTCTTCATTGAACAAGGCTGACAGCGGATCATTTGTTTTGTTTGCCAGCCAAGTGATATCGATATCAATACCACAGCGGCCGGCAAATGCCATTTCAATTAACGTGGTAAATAATCCACCGTCACTGCGATCGTGGTATGCATTTATCATGTCCGCGGCAAGGCAAACCTGCATACCTTTGAAAAAACTTGCCAGCAGTTTCGGGTCATCTACGTCAGGTACAACGTCACCAAGCTGCGAGTAAACTTGCGCTAAAATCGACCCACCGCAGCGCTGATTCCCACCACTTATATCAATAAACAACAACTCGCTTTGCTCTGCGCTCCGATCGATCGCTGGCGTAGCGGTTTTGCGGCAATCCAAAACCGGCGCAAAGGCCGAAATAATTAGCGACAACGGTGAAGTCACCGCCTTATCCAAATTATCCTCACGCCACTGCGTGCGCATCGACATAGAGTCTTTACCGACCGGAATCGTAATACCAAGCTGGGGGCACAGCTCCATTCCAACAGCTTCTACTGTGCGATAAAGTTTTTCATCCTCGCCTTCATGCCCAGCTGCACACATCCAATTGGCCGAGAGCTTAATATCTTTTAGCTGATGAATTCTCGCCGCCGCTATATTGGTAATCGCCTCCCCTATCGCCATACGCCCGGATGCTGGAGCATTTATCAAGGCCAACGGCGTGCGCTCGCCCATACTCATCGCCTCACCGGCGAAGGAGTCATAGGAGACCGCCGTGACTCCGCAATCGGCAACCGGAACCTGCCACGGGCCCACCATTTGATCGCGCGCGACCATCCCGGTGACAGAGCGATCGCCAATAGTGATGAGAAAATGCTTACTGGCAACCGCAGGGTGTTGCAACACGCGTTCAATAGCTTCGTCTAGGTCTATCTCACTATAATTGAGTCGCCGATAGTCGTTCGATTGCGCCCTGGTACTTCGGTGCATTTTCGGTGGTTTGCCAAACAAAACATCCATCGGCAAATCGATAGGTTTATTGCTGAACTCTGCGTCACTCAATGCGATATGTTGCTCGGCAACCGCTTCGCCAACGACAGCAAATGGGCAACGCTCGCGCCGACAAATCGACTCAAACTCCTCAAGCCTTTCAGGTGCTACGGCCAAGACGTAACGCTCTTGCGACTCGTTACACCAAATTTCGGCAGGTGACATGCTGCGATCGTCACAGGGGACTTCACGCAGCTCAAAATTAGCGCCACACCCGCCATCTTTAACAAGCTCAGGAAGCGCATTCGACAAACCACCGGCTCCGACATCGTGGATAAACTCAATCGGATTGCGATCGCCCCGCTGCCAGCACTGATCAATCACCTCTTGGCAACGGCGCTGCATTTCGGGGTTTTGCCGTTGGACCGAAGCAAAATCCAGTTGCTCGCTCGATTGCCCGCTGCTCATCGAAGAAGCTGCACCACCGCCGAGACCTATCAACATCGCGGGGCCACCCAAAACCACTAACTTCGAACCCGCTGCAAACGACTTTTGTTCAATATGCTCAGCTTTAATATTGCCGTGGCCACCTGCGATCATGATCGGCTTGTGATAGCCCCAGCGTTGACCGCCGACGTCGAATTCAAAGCTACGAAAATAGCCGCAAATATTCGGTCGGCCGAATTCATTATTAAATGCCGCCGCTCCTATTGGCCCTTGAATCATAATCTCCAACGGCGACACTATTCTGCTCGGGATACCGTAGTCACTTTCCCAAGGCTGTTTAAGACCGGGTAGCTGCAAATTCGACACGGTAAAGCCGCACAAACCTGCTTTTGGCTTAGAACCTTTACCAACCGCGCCCTCGTCACGAATTTCGCCGCCTGAACCAGTACCCGCCCCAGGGAAAGGTGCAATTGCAGTTGGATGATTATGGGTTTCAACCTTCATCAATAAATGAATTGGCTCCTGCTGAGATTTGTATTCGCGCGTCTCCGGACAGGGATAAAAGCGCCCTGCTTCTGAGCCTGTGATGACAGAGGCGTTATCGGAATAAGCAGACAGCACATTTTCGCCGCCGCTTTTATAGGTATTTTTGATCATTTGAAAAAGCGATAGCGCTTGATCTTCACCGTCAACAGTCCAACTTGCGTTGAATATTTTGTGCCGACAATGCTCCGAGTTTGCCTGCGCAAACATCATCAGCTCTACATCGGTTGGATTGCGATCTAGCTGCTCAAAGCTGGCAAATAAATAATCAATTTCATCATCGCTCAGCGCTAATCCTAACTCACCATTCGCTCGCTCAAGTGCGCTTCTACCCGCACCTACAATATCGATCGAGCTGAGCTGTTTAGGCGGCTCAGATGCGAACAGAGCCTCGGCAGCGTCCAGGTTAGGCAGTAACGACTCCATCATACGATCATGTAGTATCGAACTCACTTTATCGAGGCTAAACGACCCTTGGATATGGTAGGCAACCCCGCGTTCTACACGCTTTACTTTGCGCAAGCCAGCGTTGTGAATAATGTCCGTCGCCTTTGATGACCATGGAGAAATCGTGCCCGGTCTTGGCACAACTAAAACCAACTGGCCATCCAAGGTCTGGCGCTCCGATTTAGGGCCGTAAGTGAGTAGCTGGGCCAACATTTCAGCTTCCGAGGATGAGAGCGATTCGCGCAAATCGGCAAAATGAACATATTCGGCGTAGAGCCTGGAGATCTTCGGCTCAATACCCACAAGCCGGTCAAATAGTTTTTCTTGGCGGAAGTTTGAAAAGGCAGGCGCTCCAGGAAGGATCAACATAAGTTCTAAAATCTCGACTCGTCAGTGCTAGAAAATATTGCGAGCGCGATTGTACTTGATCTTGCCTTGAACAGCATCTTATAGCGCAGTTGAGCAACTATTGGCACAAAGTAACAAACAAGGCATAAGCGCGAGCCGTTTAGCGAAAAAAATTGCCTTTTGCCGGCATGCGGCCCCAACGACTAGCTTCTCGGACACGACTCGATTACGATTTTGTTCACACTTTCAGAGTGACCCAAGTCAAGCACCAAGAACCACCACTTGGTTTGAATCTTGCGAGGGCATTCGAATAAGTTTAATCTGGACGGCCGACTTTGATGTACGTAATCAATGTTCGACTTTATATAAGAAGGCGTTATTAGCCTTAACTTTGACTCAAAATTGGACAAATTGATAAAGGGAAATAGGCAATTCATCTTCACAGCAAGATGATAAGGGACCGCCGACACAGCGCATACAGGGCACTGCAATCCAGACGGCACTGTAATCCAAACATAGCTACGGGGTTTGTTTGATAACCGTGAATATGAAGATGAGAGTAAGCAAAATTCTGAAGATGATAGTCGCTTTTATCACGCGACTTAGTCATCTGGTTGCCGTTTTTGCGGTAATTGCTTGCCTATCTTTTACGCTGCAAGGCAGTCGCGCGCCCACGCTGATTGAACAAATTCAAGAATCAGGCACTCTCGTTGTCGCTTCTCGCAACGGCCCAACCACTTTCTACGAATACGAACAAGCCTACTCGGGCTTTGAATATGTGATGGCTGAAGCTTTTGCTGAATACTTAGGCGTTGAGCTTGAGGTTCGCGAAATAGACGGGCTCGACCAATTACTTAACGCCGCCGTCAATCGGGACATCCACATCGCGGCAGCCGGCTTGACCGTCACACCCCGCCGTTTAGAAAAAGTCGCGTTCTCCACTCCCTATATGAAGGTGACGCAACAGCTTATTTATCACGCCAATTCGTCGCGCCCGAAAAGTATCGAAGATGTTATTGGCAAACAAATTGTTGTCATTGCCAATAGTTCCCATGCAGAGCGCCTGCGCGAGTTAAAGAAACAGCATCCCGACCTAACCTGGGAAGAGCGCTACGGTGTCGAAATGCTCGATTTATTGGAACTCGTACATACAAAGCAAGTTGACTACGTGGTGGTCGACTCTAACTCTGTTGAAATGAATATGGGTCTTTACCCCAAAGCGAAATCTGCTTTCGCATTGAGCGAACCTGAAAACCTAGCCTGGGCGCTAACAAAAACACATGATCGAAGCTTACTCGACGCGACTAATGCGTTTTTGTCGCAGTTTAAAGAGTCGGGCAAGCTCGCCGACATTAAACAAAGTTTCTATGGGCATCTTGGTCATATCGAATACAGCGACGCGCTGGTGTTTACTAAACGCCTGAAAACTCGCTTGCCCAAGTGGGAGGGAGCGCTTAAACAAGCCGGCGAGATGTACGGAGTTGACTGGCAATTATTAGCCGCGCTGAGCTATCAAGAATCCCACTGGAACCCCAAGGCCAAATCTCCTACCGGCGTTCGTGGCTTCATGATGTTGACTCTTTCCACAGCCAAGGAAATGAAAATAAAAAATCGCCTAAGTGCGATGCAGAGTATCGACGGCGGCACGCGCTATTTCAAAAAGCTTTACAACCGCCTTTCAGAAAAATTAAACGTCAAAGACAGAACTTGGTTTGCCCTCGCCGCTTATAATGTTGGCTTTGGCCACCTGCAAGACGCGCGCGCGCTCGCACAGCAACACGGCGACGACCCGGATAAATGGTCTGACGTCAAAGACTATCTTCCACTGCTGGCAAAGCGTCAGTATTACAAAACCACGCGTCACGGATATGCGCGCGGCTGGGAAGCGGTAAGCTATGTCGAAAACATCCGCAACTTTCACAATATTATTGCGTGGCAGGAAGCGGAAAAAGAAGAGCTAACTAAAATTGCGTTGCAGGAAGAGCCCGAGGAAAACATCATATTTAATTCATCGGTAAGTAACGCTCTGGCCGAGACAATTCAAACACAATCTCTGTAGTCTCAAACTAAACCTGTAAACCCAAAACGTGGATTTAGCGAGTTTCCTGACTAGCCCTTTTTTCCGCTTTTTATCTCATTGCGTCGCAACGCAAAAAATCGTTTTAATAGTTGTGCAGAAGACGCTTCCATCACTCCGCCCGCAAATTCAATCTGATGATTGAAGAATTTCGCAGTGGCCCATTCCGGACAGTTAGACAGCACACCTGCTTTAGGCTCGCGAGCACCGAAAACCACCCGCGCTACACGTGCATGAACTAGCGCCCCTAAACACATGGTGCAAGGCTCAAGCGTGACGTAAAGCGTAGTGCCAGGCAAGCGATAGTTGCCTATGTTGTTGGCGGCATCGCGCAATGCTATCACTTCAGCATGCGCCGTTGGATCGCACGCCGATAATGGCTGATTGTAGCCCTCACCGATGACCTTACCCTGATCAACAATAATTGCCCCAACAGGAACTTCCTGCGAATCAAATGAGCGTTCAGCTAAAGCTAGCGCTCGGCGCATAAAAGTCTCGTCTGCATCACTAGTCGGTGTCATAACGCTGCAACTATAACATCAGGTATCTTAGAGTATCAGGCCACTAAGAGTATCGGGCGATTTAGGGGTCTTCACCACGAGGTTCAGGCGATATTTCACTTTCTTCAATCGGACCAATATAAACAAAGCGTGGCACTAATTCACCGCCAATCTCAACTGATTCTGTAAACATGGATAGCGGTCGTACCCAAAGACCAAAGTCCCCATACAGGCACCGATAGACTACCAACGACTCCTGCGATTCCGAGTGCCGTGCGACACCTAAGACCTGATATTCATTACCCTTAAAATGTCGATACCGCCCTGGTCGAAGTGGATGATTAACTGTTTTCTGCTCATTTCTTAACATGTGTATTGCCTCAAGATCTCCCACACCAAAGCAATTGAATAAAATTGAGTATATCTCAGCATCTCGCTCGGTTTTCATAAATTTGTAAAAAATAGCTTACTTTATTGTGCCTACATTTCACATTTAGGCTGCGAATGTGAATCCATAAAAGCTTTTCAGCGAAGACCTTACAGATTGAATGCCGATCCTGGTATTATGCGCAGCCCCAATTCTCGATCGGATTTTTCCATGTTTGATAAAGATGTTCTGTCACAACTATCGGAGCTGAAAAAAAATATTGCAGCAAGTAAGGAATATGGCGAGGGGAGCGTTGTAGGATCTGCAGGGCGCTACGGTTTTGTAAAACTTGATGACAGTCGCGACGCTTTTCTCAATCCGGAAAAAATGCAGCACCTGCTACCGGGCGATCGCGTCAAAATTCTGATTACTAAAAACGATAAGGACCAGCTGGAAGGCACGGTAGAAAAACTGCTTGAGCAAGGCCTGAAACGATTTATCGGCCAATACAAAACCAAAGGCCAAAACCACTTTGTCGACCCAGAAATTCAGAACTTCTCGCGTTGGTTATACTTGCCTCCGCAAGCCCGACAAAAGTGCGAGGAAGATGATTGGGTATTAGCGGAGCTGACAAAACACCCCTATGAAGACGGCAAAAGTGCCGCCAAAGTTGTCGCCCGTATCGGCAAACCCGAAGACGCCTTCTTCGAACATAAATATATTATCGCCAAACACCGCCTGTACCGCTTTTGGTCAAAGGATGTTCAGTCGCAAGTAAAATCCGTCACCGAAGAAGCGCTTAAATTAGATAAACGAGAAAACTTAGCGTCGACTCCATTTGTAACGATTGATAGTCAAGATACGCAAGACATGGATGATGCGGTCTTTGCACGCAAGACTGATCAAGGCTGGGAATTGCATGTCGCGATCGCCGACCCCAGCAGTTTTATTTCGCCCGCCAGCCCACTGGCAAAATCCGCCCGCGATTACGGTCAGACCGTATATTTGCCCGGCGAAATATTACCGATGATGCCAAGCCAATTGTCGGCCGACACATTTTCACTGCACGAGGACAAGTCGCGCCCTGCCCTGGTATTCCAAGTACAGGTTGCTAGCAACGGTGAGATCGGAGAGTTTGAATTCCGACGCGCCGCAATTAAATCGCATAAAAAACTAAATTATTACGCGGTGAACGGGCACCTTTGCGACACTGAAAGTCTCGATTGTGACGAAGCAATTATTGAATCAATCACACAACTCGGCGAACTCGCAAAAGCCAGACTCGAGTATCGAAAAACACATAATTTAGTCTACCCGGATCAGATGGAATACAGCCTGATACTGGATGAAAAAGGAAAAATTGAAGCTATTCGCAAGCGCGAACGTAACGCGGCCCATCGTTTAATTGAAGAGGCTATGCTAATCACTAATATCTGTGCCGGTAATTTTCTTGCGCAACACAATTCCGGCGTGCATAACGTTCACGGCGGTTTTCGCAACGAAAGAATGGGAGAGGTAAAAGCGCTATTAAAAGAAGAATTTAACAACGATTACCCTAAAGACATTGAAAGCCTCGAAGGCTTTATCGCACTTCATCGCACGCTGACAGCTAATAGCGGCAAAAACTATTTGCTTTCACCCCTAAAACGTATGATGCAAGGTAGCGAAATTTCGCGGGTACCCGGCATCCATTGCTCACAGGGTTTTGAGCACTATGCCGCAATCACTTCGCCGATTAGACGCTACGTCGATCTCTCAAACCACTGGACTATCGGACAAGTATTGGACAACAAAAAACCACAATCAGCCGCCGAGAAAGCCGTTGAACGCTTAAGCGAAACATTAAATGTTGGCCGCATCGCCAAACGCGAATTAGAGCAGTGGCTGCGCGCGCAATATTTGCAAGGCATGATCGGTGAAACGGCCGAAGGAGCCATTCGTGTGGTCACCCAACAAGGCTTCGGAGTCAAACTCATCGATACTGGCATTGAAGGTTTTGTGCAATTTAGCAAAGACAAAATTTCAAGTTTTGACGCAAAACGCATGACGTTGACCATCGGTGAACAAACTTATCGCCTCGATCAGGAAATAAAAATAAAAGTAAAAAGTGTTGACCTGAAAACTTATCGCGCGAGTTTTGAAGTAGCGGATTAAGAGCGACTGCGGCCTCTGGGTGCAGCGGCCGCCCCTGTCTTTTATTTCCCCTCGCCTTGATCACTGTTTTCACTTCCGCCCAACAAGGTTTTCGAAGCAGTTCAGCTTCACCCCAAAATCAAATAAAAACAGCAATGCGAGGATAAAAGCATTTGTTAAATATCCATACAGCATCCAGCCAAACTACTTCATTTCAAAATATCGCGTCATTCCAAAACATCGGGTCATTCCAAAACACCAAGCCACTCCACAACACCACGTCACTCCACAACACCGCGTCACTCCACAACACCACGTCACTCTAAAACACCATGTCATCCCGTGCTTGACACGGGATCCAGAAAGGAAAAAACAACCCAAACCCTATCGTCCGCGCGATAAATATCCGTGCGGCGTCCGGCTCACCCGTCAAAATTCATCCCGCCAGAAAATACCGCCCCTTGCTAAATTGTCGACACAACACCACCCCTTACTCTCCTATCCGTCGCTCCGTCCAACTCCGCCTTGCACGTCATCCTGTGCCACTCTGACCCCCTCGTCATTCCTTCCGACTCTGCCTTACGCGTCATTCCTTCCGGCTCTGCCTTACCCGTCATTCCTTCCGACTCTACCCTACGCGTCATCCCGTGCTTGACACGGGATCCAGGAAAAAAACTCCAATCTTTGCGTAGACCACTGGATCCCGTGTCAAGCACGGGATGACGGTGCGTTTTGGGATGACGGTGTGTTTTGGGATGACCACGCGTTTTGGGATGACGGTGCGTTCTGGGATGACTGCGCGTTTTGGAATGATCGCGTGTTGAGGGATGACTACATATTTTGAAATGACTGCATATTTTGAAATGACTGCATATCTGAGGATGACGCCGTGTTTTGGGATGACCTGGCGTTTTGGAGTGATGCAGTGCTACAGGATGACGAGGTGTTGTGAGACGACGCTGTTTTGCGGGAAGCGCTTTGTTTTGGGGTGGCGGTTGACCGGGCCGGATGATGGTTATCCAGGATAGAGGATCGGTCGTGCGGAAATCGGATGACAATTGGGGGAATTCAAATATCGGTTGAGTGGAATACCTAAAGAATGAAGCGATAAATAACACTTGAAACTCAACACCAACTGTATTAGTGTAATAATACACATATACAAACACGGTAAAAGTTTTTGTGATTGAAAACATGACGCTCAACCCTAGCAGCGAAGTCCCATTATTTCGCCAATTAGTCGAGCAAATTAAAGGCTTAATAGACCAGGGGCACCTCAAACCGGGTGATTCACTGCCTTCAGTGAGAACTCTGGCTAAGAGCCTGGATGTTAATCCCATGACGATTTCGAAATCCATCTCGCTGTTGACCGATGAGGGCTGGCTGACCTATCGACGCGGTCAACCTAGTCGAGTCGCACTGACGCTACCCCAAAATTCGGGAGAAGGATGGTTAACACCCGCGTTAAAAGAAGTCGTCATTCGAGCCAAACAATTGAATACGCCGAAGGAAAAAGTCGCAGAATTACTCGAGCAAGTGTGGCAGGAGGAACTATGAAGCCAATTTTAAAAATGTCTGCTTTAACAAAAGTTTACAACGGGTCAAAAATTTTAGACTCATTAGAATTTGAGTTAAACCCCGGCCAGGTCACGGGCCTGTTGGGACGCAATGGCAGCGGTAAAACAACGTTGATGAAACTTGCTGTGGGATTAATTCTAGCGGATCACGGCGATATAGAATTAATGGGTGAATGCTCCACCGACATCAGCTCAGACGTAAAACAAAGGCTTGGTTTTGTTCCGCAAGAGGCCATAGGGTTTGAGTCTTTTACTATTGAACAGCTATTTAAATTTGTCGGCAAATCTTATAAAAATTGGGACGATGCCTATGCCACCGAATTATGCCGCTTGTTTGAACTTCCTTGGCCCAAAAAAGTAGGCCGCCTTTCCGGCGGTCAAAAGCAACTAGTCGCCATTATCTTAGCGTTAGCGCATCGCCCCGATTGCCTCATTCTCGATGAGCCGGTATCAGCGTTGGACCCCGTTAACCGACGAGAATTTTTATCCCAAATTATCGATCTCGCTGTCGACCACCGATCAACCGTTTTGTTTTCGACACATATTACAAGCGACATTGAGCGTATCGCCAGTCACGTAAATTTCTTATCGCGAGGGAAAATTGAGCTGTCCGGTGAATTAGAGATGCTAAAAGATCTTATTTATAGAGCACCGCTGGATCTCGACTATCCAGACGATGTCGAATGCCTTTTTGAGAAGCGCGGCTATCAAATACTAAAAGGAGAAAAAGCCGCTTTATTGCCAGGCGCTCAGCGTATGAATTTAGACGATCTATTTGTCGCTATAAACTCTAACGGAGATTGATATGTTCGCTTTATTACGCATGGGAAATGCCTCAATCATCTTTTGGATAAGCTTCGTTCCATTATTTTTTGTAATTGCTTTAGTCCTAACAATCGATCAGGAAATTGCACAGTTTGTTGCAGGCGCAGCAACTCTCGGACAATTGCTCATCGGTGCACTTCTATTCCAGGTAATTATTCACTGCTCGAAATCTATTTATCTACATACAATTCCTGACCTAGATAAAAAAGTAAAAAACTTTTGTTTGAGTATATTAACAATTAACTTTATTTTTTCGATATTGTTAATCGGGACAGCGGGTAACTTTGCCGGTGTTAATATCTATATATTTTGCTGGTTATTAACAAGCTTATTAGTATACGGACTTATTAAATACCCCGCTATCTATCCCATTTTTATACCGCTCTTAATTGCGCTGGAATGCAGTTGTATGATCCTAGGCTTCAAACAAAAAAGTGATTTTTTCGAGGGATGGAATATTTATTTGACTACCGCGATATGCTGTTTAGGTTTAATACTGTTCTCGCACTCAAAGGGTTTAAATTATATCGAAAAATTCCAAACCAAATTACTAAAATCCATGCATGATTCGTTAAATGATCCGTTTAACCCTCTTGTTGGTAACGTTCCAAACATGTTCATACGCGCTTTTAGCCCATATTTGTTGGTTAATGCATCTGCCGTAAAGTATTTATTTATCGGTGCAATTGCAATATTCACAATGATGGTGTTTGTTAACTACAAGGCAAAAGGTGATGTTTTCGCTGTTTGGCTTTTAATGTTCACCTATACCTCATTAGTTGTCGAATACACGAGCAAAGGTATCGCAAGGGAATGGAAAACTGTGTTATTAATGCCTACCTTCAATAGCCGAAAAGAAATTACCGACAAATATATAGTCTCTGGGGTATTCTTTACCATTCTGAATGTTGTATTTGGTTTACTCGCGGCATCACTTATATTAAAAGGGTTACCGGATTTTAGCGCAGCAATGTGGGTGAGCTATTTGATTTGCCCTTTCTCAATTCTCAGTCTTGCATGGTACACAGAGGATATGGAAAAAGAATTTATACGCAACTTTATTTATGTTGCGTCCTTTATACTTTACATTCTTTTGCTAGGAGTCAGTGCAAAACTCTTTTCAGATTTGGTCGACGTCTTAATCATTTGTGCACTAGTAATACCACAAATTATCTATTGCACAAACAGAGTCAGGCAACACGCACCGGTACGCGATTTTGCTTAATTTTTTGCACGTTCATCACCCGATAAGATGCGAAGCTTCTGGAAGATTAATTGAATTTCTTCGGATATAAACTCGCGTCATCTGCAACGCTATTCACAACCGAATTATAAAGTTCTGGATAATTGGCGAGAAAATCAGTTTCGGCCATTAAACCCGAAACGTTTTGACCCGAGTGGTCTTTAACAAGATAAACTCGAGTAGAATTTTGCATACCCATTTCAACGATGTAATCCCGAGTTTTTAAACTGCCCACCAGGGTAAAGGTTTCATCCGCTTCGCCCGCAGATACGCACAACGATAAAAGCATGGCCAAAATCAACATTAATTTTTTCATTTGCTTGCCCTCGTAATTGAATGCTTTTAAACAAAACCGGTATTAAACAAATTGCTGAAGATATCTGCGAAACGTACCAAGGTTATTTAATCGCAATTGCTTAGCTAGTCTTCCGGCCCCTGCGTGCGGATCATATGTGCCGTTTTATCATGCCCGGCCTCATTCTCGTCAATAAATTTAAAGCGGTTCCACGCGATACGCACAACGTCCTGATGGTGCAAGCGCTGCTTCCCTACTATCGGCTGATCGTTAAGCAAAGTGCCGTTAGTGCTGCCGCAGTCCTCGATATAGACATCGAAATGCCCCGGAAATTGCGCATGAGCCTCGCGAGTAACAAGCGCGTGCGAAGAGCTTGCCGCCGCATCGTCAATCACAATATCGTTATCCGGATGTCGACCGATGCGCGTAGTGTCTTGAATGAGATCAAAGTGATGCACGACTACTCCGTCCACCAGTTGTGCAAGTTTTGCTGTCATCGATCGACCACCTATTTTGTTGGTTCAGAATAATTATGACTGTCCGTTAATCAACGTATTGCGACTTTTCAATTCGGCTGCAAAATCACGTCGCATCGCTTTTGCAATTGTCACTGCCATTTCACCTGCAGACGGGAAGCGGTTCTCAGGCTGTTTCTGCAGCGCTTTGTTGGTAATTCTAACAGCACTTTGTGGCAATTCCTCGCGTATCCTACGCACACTTAGATGTTTTGAGTGCGTAATCTCATAAGTCAGGTTGGCCAAGTTTTCACCCTGAAATGGAGGGTTACCCGTGAGCAACTCATAATAGGTCACACCTAGCGAGAATATGTCCGCATGGGGCGTCACTTTGTGCCCCTTTATCTGCTCAGGCGCCATATATAGCGGACTTCCGACGATTTCGCCGGTACGCGTCTGCGTACTGTCAATTAGCCTTGCTATGCCAAAATCGGTTATTTTTACCGCTTCATTATCAGGGTTATAGATTATGTTACCCGGCTTGATATCGCGGTGAATTATTTGTTGATGATGCGCATATTGCAAGGCATCGGCGATCAACGACACGATCCGGTAAACATCCAAAATGGGCAGTAGGTGATCGACGGCAATGTAATCGCTAAGTGGTTTACCCTCGGCATAGTCCATTGCAATAAAAGCGAGGTCATCCTGTTCTCCTACGTCGTATACCTGCACAATATTAGGGTGATTTAAACGACCAGCGGTTTTCGCCTCTTTAAAAAATCGGGATTTGAATTCCGGGAGCTGGTCTTCTGGAAATTGATTGTAATTTAAAGTCTTAATCGCAACAGGCCGAGAAATTTTGGGGTCAAAGCCCAAAAACACAGTGCCCATTGCACCACGGCCAAGCTCCCGCCGCACTTCGTAGCGACCGAGATAACTCTTTTGATGCAGAGTTCGCTCACCGCTGTTCATCACAACCGTATTTTCAAGTCCATTCGCATCGATTTCAGGTTGCGTTTCGCGAAGCCGTTTTTTCGACTCTTTTGCTTTGCGACTACTTCTACCCGACAGCGTCGCAATTTTTTCGTCGACATTTTTAAAGCCGCTACGACGACCTTTTATCTTGCGATAAATTCGAAGTGCATTTAAATAATCATTGCGGCCCTCATAAGTCGTCGCTAATCGATAGAAAGTATTTAACATTAAATCCGAAGTACGACAGGTATCGATCCAATAAGAAGCTTTATCCAATTCACCCTTTGAAATTAATAATTCCGCATTCATGCGGCTCGCTTCATCAATACGACGCATAACAACTTCGTTTTGCTCGTCCCGATAAACCTGAAGCTTCATCAACAACCAAGCGATTATCGACAATACAACCAACTCTGAACAAGGCAACCAATACGAATAAAATAAATGTCCAGCTATTTGCATAACAACAAACGCAGCCAGCATTGATAACCAAAGAGAAAAAGCTTGTAGCGGCCAGTAAAAACGAAAACTGAGTAAAAAGATTATACTAACAAGCAAAATCGCAGCAATGCGAAAAACCGGAAACCAATAAGGCGTGTGAAGATAAGAGTTATCTCCAACTGCCGCGAGCAACTGTGCCATATCTTTTAAGACAACACTATTGTCGCGTCCAATTAATACCCACCCTCCCAAAGATTCTTCTTTTAGCGCCGCAGCTAGAGTCATTTGTTTCGGTGTATAGCTCAACCTTGTGTGCGAACCATAAAGCGGTAAGATTGAGCCATCTGCGCTTAAAGCAATGTGCCTATCCATCAACATTAAGCCTGTTTTCTGGTGCCAGACAATTGGATTCGCGTTTTCTGCCGTTGCACTCGAATGATTGCGCAAAGTGTCAACCCACAAAAAGTGCGTTAAATAATCTTTTATTACTTGTTCGCCATTTCTCGTCACCATCACTTTATATAGCGAATTGTTTTTGTCAGAAAAAATAGGATAATGAGAGAGCAAACCCACCGGCCCAAGACGTGTATTTTCTTGATTCTCGTTAACCCGCCACCACGGTAAGTTCTCCACAAATGGGTGGGGTCGCCATGGAATAAAGGTTATAGATTTAGCATCCGCAGGCACACCCCCAGGAACACCCAGCACGACCGAATTATCTTGCAGTGCATATATGAGATCGTCGCGAACATTCGAAAGCGTTTCAACCTCTACAGACGCATTTTTACTTAGAGTTTTTTGCTTTTTAAAATCCCGTAATGTGAGTTCAGCTTTCGAGGGTACCAACGAAATTGGATTTTCCAAAACTATTCCAATAACAGATTTATGCTGTTCAGCATCGTTACTCTGTATGCGACGCAAAAGTTGCAATAATTCTTCCGCAGAGAGAATATCGTGGATCCAGGCATCGTACTGCACGTCGGGCACATGGACCAAAGTGATTTGTGAAACCGGTTTTGGAACATCGTCGATATACGTACTCGCTTGTAATAATATGCGATCTAAATAATTAAAAGTGTTTAAAACTGTGGTAGGTAAAAAGCCGTTATAAGAAAATGCAAACGCAATGAATATAAATAACGTCTTTAAATTGAAAAACCAATGCGAGTATTTTGCAAAAAACGACATATCAAATAAGGTTCCTAGCTGCTATCCAATTTCTTAACAAAACACTATGCACTTGATGATACAACGGTATTACGCCCCATTTGTTTCGCCTGATAAAGCGCTTCGTCTGCACGTCGAAATAGATCTTTTAAAGACTCACCTTTTTGTATTGAGGCAACGCCAAAACTTGCCGTTACGCTTAACTTTGCACGAATGTCTTGCATTTCGATTAACCCTCTCAATTTTTCGGCAATCCCGACAGCTTCAATTAATTCCGCATTGCGGCAAACCAGTAAAAACTCTTCACCACCCCAGCGGGCAAACCAGTCTTCGGCACGAATATTATCGTTGACAAGCGCAGATAGTTTAATTAACACTTCATCGCCTACAGAATGGCCAAAGGTGTCATTAATTTCCTTAAAATGATCGATATCTAAGAAAACGATAGACAACCGGCTACCAAAATTATGCCAATCATCCAATGCGGCTTTTAATGAATCTTCAACTCCCTTGCGATTAAATACGCCTGTGAGAGGATCTGTTTTTGAACGTAGCTCCATTTCATTTGCGCGCTTATCCAAAATATCGTAAAGCTCTTGCAGTTTTTTATTTTTATCATTTTTCTTTGAAATTTCGCGCTTAAGTAACGAAATTCGATAAAATAAAAAAATGAGTATAACGGCAATCCATGTCACAATAATGGCCAGGTACCAAGTTTCGGCTGGAATAAGCTGACGTCGAAATTCTACACGATCTAACTCAAAAACATGTTCTCCGGCAAAGGATCCCGACCCCGTCTGAATCTCAAAAATAACAACATTGCTAAAATCAGTATAGGAGTGTTTAAACGGAATACGGCGCTCCAATAGCCACCAATCTGCAACGGAAAAATCAGCTAGATTGACCTCCAACACGCCATCACTAATTAGATTTTTTTCGAATTCCAAGGCATTAAATTTGGTGGACTTCAGGTCATTTTCATTGCTATATGCGTCCGAATATGTGCGTAAAAAAATGCGAATGGTTCTTCCCGGCCCCTGGTATTTTAACCAAATTTTTATTGTTCTAAACCCGCTTAAATCAATGCCCTGTTTAAAGCTATTATTCAGATAAATTTCATGACCGCAAAACGGGTAAGCGTAGTCACCTTTATCTAAGCTACAACGCCAACGCGATTGGTCCTCAGACAGCCATTCGGAAGTTGTATTGCCACCCAGTAAAACACCGTTGGAGAAGGTGTGGTTGTAGTCGCCACGCGGGTCAATCACCAGCACTGTGCCGAGAATCGCTTCACGAAAAATAACGGCGATGACCGTCAAGACTACCAGCCCAAAAAGAAGGAATTCAGTCTTAAGTTCGTTTTTTTTCATTTATTATTCTGAAAGGACTGCAGCTTGTTTACTTTGGCAGGCGCTAATTAATGAGCCTGAAAAAACCGGCAAAATGCTATAAAGAGCTTAAAAGATAGAGGATTGCGGGTAATGATTCGTAAGCCACATATTTTTAAACCCTGTATTTTTAAACCCCGTATTTTTAAACGATAGCTTTAACATTTGACATCACCTTTTACTCGAACGTATTTAAGCGTGCCACTCTCATATGGGAAGCGTTGCATAATTGCGGACAACATTTCATCGAAAACCGCAGATAAAACACCACAAGACCCCTCGCTGACACCAGTAACTTGGTAAACAGGCTTGGCGTTGTCATCCTCTAGCTTGAGTACCGAAAGATTGATCACCCGTTGATAATGGGCGCGAGAATTGTCGTCATCAAACATCACGATACTGGTTCCAAAGGGCGAGTATCGCCAACCACTCGACACGACAAAGCCCGTCCGCAACGGGTCTTTTTCGTCTTCGACACGCTGCACGGTATAGTCAATATCAACACGAAAAATAGGGTTTATTTCCTCATACTCATATCCACGCTGCTGCAACGCGAACTTAACTTTGTCAAAGTAATAACGAAATTCCAGTGACTCTGCATTATCAGGGTTTTTAGCCTGGATTTTAAATGTCGATGGACTCAGCGCAATATCTTCAGCCACAAAGGCGTTTATTTGGGTTCGCACCGTGGCGCCACAAGCACAAAGCCATAGTGAGATAACTGACAAGCCAACGACTCTTACGACTTTAAGAGAGGAAATAATATTGTGAAAAAACAAGCAACTAGAACTGGTAAACATAGCAAACCTTACGTGCCATGTTCTAACGACTCAACAAGTTCGCGGAAATTCATGGCATTTGTCTGATTAAGCGCGATCAATATTTTGTGCGCCTCAATTACCTTGGACTTCATCTCATCCTCGCTCGCAAGAATCGAGGGCAAAGGAGACGCCTCAGATGCAGAAGGTAAGTCAGAACCGTTGACGATTTCAAGTATGTCTCGGAACCCCATCACATCAAGCACTCGAACAATGCTATCACTGTCTACCACGACACACGGTTTTCCGCCTACTTTTTGCGCGCGAAGAGCAATTTTTGCCATCAGGCCTAAAGTCGTACTATCGACCGCCTCTGCCTCGCGCAAGTCAAACGTTACCGAATTAAACTCGTGCATAAACATTTCGTCGATAAAGCGATCAAAGGAGATCGAGAGCGTTAAGCGAACATCTCCGCAGAGTTTAATCAGATGATTACCGTTTTCTTCCGCAACAAGAATCTGACCTCCCATCCTTCAACCTCGCAACATGAATGGCTTATTCATATTCCATATCTTTTGAGTCAACGGCCTCAAGTGACAAAATCGCAATATCATCAGGTACTGCATCTCTACTAGGCAAATTGAGAGATTCCGAAAGCACTTCGATATTCGCACTGCTTGTTTCGACTAAGGCCAAAAGCTCATCCTCTTTAGAGCTTAGATCAAGCGCATCGATGACCTCAAGGATACCATCTGAAAACACTAACAAATTAAAATTTTTAGGCAGTTTTCTGCGATTTACTTCCCAATCGGCATCCTCAAAGATGCCGACAGCCTTCCCTGAACCTGCGAGGTATTCCGCTCTGCCACTCGTATACAGAATGGGCATCGGCAAATGGCCAGCGAGAATGTAAAGCAATTCGTCCGTCAGTGTATCGATTAAACCAACAAAACAGGTTAAATGGCAGAAAAACCGCGACTTCATAAACTCACGATTAATAATACCCAGCAAGGTAGCTAAATCTGACTCCAAATTATTCGGGTCGCTGAAAACGCGACGATTTTCAAACAGTCGGCGAACCATTTGTTTTAACCAAACGGTCACAAACGCAGAAGATGCGCCGTGACCCGATACATCGGTTAGATAAAACGGTAAAAAACGATTGTGTAACAAACCGTAATCGACAAAATCGCCGCTCAAATAGAGAGATGGCATTACACGGTGGTTGATATTTATGTCGCCAAAACGCATCGGCGATTGGGGCAGAAGATTAAGTTGGACTTGGCGTGCAGCTTGTTGATCGCGCTCCAAAACACGCACATGTTCCCTAAGCTCACGATTTGCCTCCTCTAATTGAATTCGATAGCTTTCCTTTTCCTCGTGCAACTTTTGTAATTCGAGAGTTCTATTAATCGCATGCATAAAAACATCTTTGTCCAATGCTGGCTGTAATAAAAAATCAGCTGCGCCAAAGCGCAGAGCTTCAGCGACATCGGCAGCATCGCAATCACGAGAGACGATTAAAACAGGGTTGGACACCGAATGTGCACGAATAGCTTTTAGCAAAGCAATGCGAGAGTACTCGTGATTTTTGTTTTTATCTGCGCACGAATTTTCGAGCTTGATAATAATGACGATTGATCCGTTTTGCTCGATCAACTCAAGCACTTTTTCCGGATTTTGGCAGGTATTTGCGGTGTGCCCGGCTGACTCCAACCAAGCGCTCGCTTGCGCCAAAAAACTGGGATCATTATCGACGATAAGAAATGGCTTACTTAGGGCTGTCATCGCTCACCATACTATCTAACGGCGGCCTAACCTTACTCCTAACGCGTTTGTATCGCAACTAATTTCACCTCCGTTTTGTGTGCACTCAAACACGACACCTCCATCATAAATTTAATAATTCAATTTTTTAATCTTTTTTATAACAACGACTACACAAGTGGCGCGTAAGATGCTACCTTGGTTATAAGTATTTTCATGCTTGTTGCTTGGAGGATGCTATGAGCCTGTCTGGTAGAAACTACGAAGAGAAACGTAATTTTATCCGCATGAAGGTCAACACTCCCGTCGAGCTAATAGTGGAGAACAGCGCGCAACCCGCTATCGAAGGCATATGCCGCAATTTAAGCGGCGGTGGAATGCTTGTTGAAGCACCTGCAGTTCTCCCAATTGGCACAAAATTGTGCGTCTCTATCGCCTCACCCCACGGTCACAACCCAATGCTCAAGGCCCATACGCGTGTCCAGCGTATTGATGGCCGAGTTGGTAGCGACAGTGGCAGTAAAGGTGAAAAAGGCTGCGCTATTGGCTTGGTGATAACAGAAATGATCGAGTAAGTTTTTACTGTCTAAATTTCTGCTGACGAGTGTCTGTGTGCAGCTTATTTATGAGCCCTCAAAGGCTCAGGGAATCTTTTCCTTTTCAACCAGCAAAAAAATGCTTTGTTTTAATTAAAAATCAATATATAAAATTAATCTTGCCGTATAAATATAACCTGTAGTCAAACCGCGATCAAAAATCCTCAAAATCCTCAAAACCTTCAGAAAAATCGTCTTTAATCTCGCCATCGTTGGTTAAGTAACGACGATTCTGCAAGTAGGCCTCACGTATGAATATGTAACGATCACCGGAAACAAGTTCCTCAGCATCAAGCAAGCGTTTACGCGCATCAATTAATTGCAAAGCAATCACTGCATATTTTTCGGTACTTTCATCGACATAGGTAAGCGGATTAGTCAACCAGTCTACAGGGTAACCAACAATATCTGTGCCGGTACTGGAACCGACAAACGGAATAACTAAATAAGGCCCTTCAGGAACGCCCCAAACACGTAAAGTCTGGCCAAAATCTTCACCATCACTTTTTTTAAGCCCCGTGTGCTTCGCCACATCAAATAGCCCTGCTACTCCAACAGTTGAATTCACAATAAACCGCCCACTGTCGTTGCCAGCTTGCGTGACTTTGCCTTGCAATAAGTCGTTTACAACATTTTTAATTTCTCCGAGGTTACTGAAAAAATTGGTGACCCCTGTTTCGACAAGCCCCGGAGCGATAAAGCGATAACCTTTGGCCACAGGTTTTAACAACGCTCTATCAAGGCCGTCGTTAAACTGAAATACAGCCCGATTGAACTTTTCATACGGATCTTTATTTGGTTCTGCTCCAGCCACTTCATCCTCTATAGAAATGCCGGCAGTGCCACCAGACTCCGCCTTGTGAGTTGCACAACCGCCTAGTAAAAAGAAAGCTAAAAATATCGAAGCCTTTGAGAGCAATAAACAGTGCTTTATACAACGCGTAACAAGCTCGCCAAGCACCCGACCAGAGCAACACAGATTTTGTATATAAAACTTTAAACGGTTATAAGCGTCCACAAACATATCCGTAATCCAAATTAAACGAGCCCCTATTCTATACAGAGAAAGCGTTTTGGCCAGCATTGACTCAAAAAACTGCTTACCCATCAACAATTGCTTGTCCATCGGTAATTGCCTATCTATCGCTATCGCTTAGGTTCTGCCAATGCTTATTGAGGCGTTTTGTTGAAACGGGCTTGATTGTCTTAAGCGACTGAGCGAAAAAAGAGACACGCAGTTCTTCAATTAACCATCTGAACTCTATCCAATTGGAGTCTTGCGAATAACGCGCTTCCCCGTGCTCAGCCAAACGATCCTGATGCAATTTCCACAAGGAGGCAATCTCTTCGAGCCCTTGTTTATCTTTAACCGGGCTCGCTGGTGCTTTTTCCAAGCGTATTTCTATCGCGCGCAAGTAGCGAGGGAACTGTTCCAGCCAGTATCGAGGAGTATCAAATAGGAACCCACGAAACAGTAGTTGCTCAATTTGCTGCGTAATATCGGCAAATGTAAAAGTCAGTGCTAGTGCACTCTTGCTCGCTTTCATCGCTTTTTTTATCGTCAATAAATGCAATAGAATGGATTGAATAAGTTTTTCGTAGTAAAAAGCTCTGTCGATTATCTCATTTCGCCCGTCTCGGAGTAGATCATCAAACGCTTCTGCATTGCGCGGAATTTCTTTGTCCAGCAGGCAACTTTCATAAATAGCTTTTAATAGAATTTCATCTAATACATCTTGGCGGTTGCCCCAATTCACTAGTGCTAAGCCCACTTGGTTTTCGCGCAATAATTCTTTGCGCAAATAGCGCATCATATCGGTTTCACGGAGCATTATAAGGCGAGCACAACCACGCACCGAGCTCCGATGTGCTTCTTGTTCATCGTCGATAACTTTAATAGCAACACTGGCGCGCTCATCAACCAGAGCAGGAAAGCCTTTCAGACTTACCTTGCCCTGCCTGACAACACATGAATCCGGTAGATTTCCAAATTGCCAGCGAGTAATATCTTTTTGCTCTATTTCCAATCCGACTTTAGCAATACTTTTTTTGACTAACTGCTTGTTACGTTGTCTTAGCAGTTGTAAGTTACGACCGCGATCAATGATCGCTCCCTCTTCATCGAGCACATGAATATTCATCACGTAATAATCATCCAGTTCAGCGTCGTGCCAAACATCTTTCGGCAAAACTACTTGCGCAACTCTTTCTAACTCGTTTTTTAGTACGTAATTCAACGGTTCATTACAAGCTTGCAAGCGTGGAAATATTTGATCGATAAACTGCGGGACAGGTACAAACTTTTTACGTAAGATTTTTGGTAGCGCTTTTACTAATGCGACACACTTTTCGTACAACATTCCCGGCACCAACCACGACAATCGCGCTTCATCCACTTCGTGCAAATGTGTCGCTGGTATACCCACACTTACACCATCGTCTTCGTGACCCGGGTCGAATCGATAGGACAGCGGAAACTGGTAGTGACCGACTTTTAAGTCGTTGGGAAATTGCGCCTCCTGTGCACCTGCATCAAGACGCAACATCAGATACCCGCGGTCCATTAACAACAGCGCTGGATTTGCTTTTTCAGCATTTTTGCGCCAGTGTTCAAACCCCGCTAAATTGGTAACATGCTCGGGAATCCGACCGTTGTAAAATTGAAATATCACCTCGTCATCGACCAAAATATCACGTCGCCGTATTTTATCTTCCATACTGGCTACGGCTTTAATTTGCTCTTGGTTGTGTTTAAAAAATTCCCCTTGAACCCGCTTGCCACTTTCAACATAGGCTCCTTCAACAAGTGCGGAGCGAATAAATACCCCACGCGCAATGGCCGGATTAATGGTTTGGTAGTGAACGCGTTCTTTTTCAACTAAGACTAAGCCAAATAAGGTAATGCGATCGAAGGCAAGCACATTTCCCGTTTTAGCTTGATAATGCGGTTCATAATAATGGTGTTTGACTAGGTGTTGCGCTGCATCCATAACCCATTGCGGTTCTATCTGTGCATTATAATGTGAGAATAAACGCGATGTTTCAATAAAGCTCGCACTAATAACCCACTTGGGCGACTTTTTCGCGATTGCCGAGCCAGGGAATAAAAGAAAACGACGATTGCGAGTTCCCAAATAATCTTTTTCGCTTTTTTCTTCATTTTTTTTGCCAACGTTTTCAACCATCCCTGTCAGCAGCGCTTGGTGAATCGAATCATAGGAGGCGCATTCTACGTTCTCTTTATAACCAAGGTTTTTAATCGCTAAGCGCAATTGGTGGTGCAATTCGCGCCATTCTCGAAATCGCAAATAGGACAAAAACTCTCTTTGGCAAAGCTGACGCAGTTGGTTTTGAGAAAGCGTTTGCCGCTGCTCTTCAAGGTAATTCCATAAATTTACTAGCGTCAACATATCAGACTTTTCATCGTTGAAACGACGGTGTTTTTCATCAGCTTGCTGGCGTTTCTCGTGCGGTCGGTCGCGCGGATCTTGAATTGCTAACGCAGTGACAATGATTAAAATTTCCGTTAAACAGTTAAATTTATTTGCCGCAATAATTATTCTGCCCAAACTCGGATCAATCGGCAGCTTCACCAGCTGTTTGCCTAAAGGAGCAAGTTTGTTATCACCGGTAATTGCTTGCAGTGAATGCAATAATTTAAAACCATCATTTATCGATTTATTTTCGGGGCGATCAATAAATGGAAATGCACGGATATCGCCAACACGCAGGTGCAACATCTGCAACAAAACAGCGGCCAAGCTTGTGCGTAATATTTCGGGGTCCGTAAATTCACGTCGCTGTAAAAAGTCATCCTCCTCGTAAAGTCGAATGCAGATACCAGCGGCGACCCGTCCACAACGGCCGGCACGCTGGTTAGCACTGGCTTGGGATATTCGTTCAATGGGTAAACGTTGAACTTTATTACGCAAACTGTAACGACTTATGCGGGCCGTGCCCGGATCAATTACAAAGCGAATGCCCGGCACAGTTATGGAAGTTTCCGCAACGTTAGTTGCAAGCACCACTCGACGACCACGATGAGCAGAAAACACTTTATTTTGTTCAGCAAGGCTTAAGCGCGCATAAAGCGGCAGAATGTCGAGATGGGGAATCGAAGCTTTGCGAATAGCCAATGCGGTTTCACGAATCTCTCTCTCACCGCTTAAAAAAACCAAGATATCGCCACCACTTCCTTTCGATGATGAAATCAACTCATTAATTGCCGCAATAACAGCTTCTACCTGCGTCTCGTTGTTTTCTAATAGCGGTCGGTAGCGAATCTCTACCGGATAAGTTCTTCCAGAGACCTGGACAACAGGTGCATCATCAAAATGTTTAGAAAAACGTTCAACATCGATGGTAGCTGAGGTAACGATTAATTTGAGATCTGGACGTTTAGGTAAAATCTGTTTTAAACAGCCGATTAAAAAATCGATATTGAGGCTGCGCTCGTGTGCTTCATCAATCACCAAGGTATCATACGCCTGCAACAGCGGATCGTTTTGAATTTCAGCCAATAAAATTCCATCTGTCATCAGTTTAATATGGCTCTGTTCCGATACCCTGTCCGTAAACCGAACTTGGTAACCAACACTTTCACCCAGCTTTTCTCCGAGTTCATCAGCGATGCGACTTGCCACAGTGCGCGCTGCGAGCCGGCGAGGTTGTGTGTGCCCAATCATACCTATAACACCGCGACCTAACCGCAAACATATTTTCGGAATTTGCGTCGTTTTTCCCGAGCCTGTTTCACCAGCGATGACAAGTACTTGATTTTTCTCGATAAGCTCAGCGATTTCATCAACTTGCTTTGCTATCGGAAGCTCGGCAGGAAAACTCACGTCCGGCCTAGAAAGACGGCGTCGTTCAAGTCGATCTTTGGAGGCTGCCAGCAAATCAATTAGCTGCACCTGCAAACGATCAGAAGGCTGGCCACGCTTTTGACGATTTTGTATTTGGTGCCACAATTTTTTCAGGCGACTCTTGTCACCGTTGAAACATTGATCTAACTCAATTTGAAAAGTTTGGTAGGAGGCTAAAATGTCAATGTTGATCATCGGATACAGCTAAAAGAAATTAAGAAAAATAAAACAGAATAAATGTAACAAGGTCGTTAAAGGTTTTAATCGAAGAGCTTGAAAAGGGGTTTTCTCCTGATTCTTTAAAAGAAACATTCTTCATGAAAACTTGTGCGTTTTATGTCAACTCCGTAGGAAGTGCAATAGCAACTTACATAATCGTTTAATTTTTTGACCAGAAATGCAAAACATGGTGTTTTTTGATAGCTATTTGAAATATAGCTCCAGCGCCAATTTATCAGCTGCTCATCGTCACGCTGCAAACCATCATGCACGATGCATTTCATCGATTATACTTAAAAAACCCATCAATTTCGGCCGTCGCATTGTGCCGGTAAACCTGCCCCATCAAAGCTGAGGATGTATGGACCTTTATATTCAATCCGAGACCAACAATCAATTCACTGCATACACTCAAACCGACGAAGAAAAACGTTATGTTATGGGCAAAAATAACAGGCCTCTGAAATTTATTTCAGTCGAACACGTAAAGGATTATTTTGAAGGCTATAAATTCAACAACATATGGGTGATTGACTCCGACGACAAGATCACGCAAAACCAAATTGCCGACGTTAATTAGCGGCTTTGTTTGACTTCTGGCGCGCCACAGCTTGCGCGCAAATCTTTACTCTACCCCTTATTTTTTACTCACAAGTACCGCTGAATAACGCGAATGCCTGACTAAGGACAAAACTGATCCGAGTTTTTGCAAGCAGTACAAAGATTAAGCGTCTTCCGCTTGCATAGCATCAAGGGCGAAGGCCAGAGTCACGATATCGAGTCCCGCGCAACGTTTCAAGTGATCCATTATTTCAGACTCTTGTAACAAGCCCTGGTGCAACCTCAATAAAGCATCCTCAAGTCTGTTTATGTAGGCGCAAACTTCATCCAGCTCAGCTGAGTTCAGCTGCGTTTCGCTATCACTGCGAGCATTTTTGATACTCTTGACAACTTTTGAACGCAGCTGACCATCGCACAAGTCGAGTAAGACTGGGCCATAATCGGATTCTACGTGATAAGGTTTGTTTGACTGAGAACTCATTTTGCGCCTCCAACATCTCTTCTATATTATTCTTTTAAATGAAGGTGTCGATTATAAAAGAAACAGCATCCTTGCTGTCACCTAGTGCGTAACAAAAACGATATGTTTGTTTTTCCAAATTCCCTATTGCAAGAAATTTAGTTCGCTTTGCCCTCATTTGCGCATGTGACTTGAGCAGTTTTCGGCTGCCAGACACCGGGGAGAATAACGCCGACCAGCGCACCCGCTAGACCATTGATAAACGATATCTGGGTGTGAACAGAATTCCAGTCTTTGTTGCCACATTGCTCTTTAACATCTACCGGATCACTCACCTCGATCAGGCCAAAAACCACATTGTGATGCCAATCGGGTTCGGACTGTTCGCCTGCGGAAGTGTTGCTATTATCAAAATGCATATTAGTGCAGCCACAAGTAAGGGCTATTGAAGAAGCCAATAGAGCCGTTTTAATCATATTTTTCATTGGATTCCCCTATTCGCACCAAACTTTTGCTGTATGAGGCGCATAAATCCCCAAAGTGATTATACCCAACAAGCCGTCAACGAATGTTTGTTGCGACTGCATTTGAACAACTTTTCTGCCACCGCAAACTTGATTAACGTCAATATTTGACTTGCCAATAAGCCCGACTAGAAAGAAGTGCTCTGATTTAGAATAGGTAGGAGGGGTAGTAACTTTACTGCTTCGCCCGTCCGGACTAATGGTTACGCTTTGGCATCCGACGAAGATAAAGCTGAGTACCACGAAGGTAATTGCTCTTAATTTCATTGTAGATCCTTAATATTACGAAAAAAGTGTTAATTGCTCTTACTACAAGCGGCACAATATTACTACGATTGTTTTGGTAGTTAAACTCAGGATATGAGTTCTGAAGGAATCTCTCTAGTACTATTAGTCGAAAGTAGTCGCCGCAGAGCAGTAGAATCTGTCATTTTTATTACTAAAGTATTACGATTGTTTTCGCACGCATATCAGACAGGCAAAAAAAAAGCACTTCGATAAAGCGAAGTGCTTGCTCAAGTATTGGTGCGTAAGAGCATAAAGATCCACCGCAGAAAATCCCTTTAATTTGGATCACAACAAAAAACTGTATTTCAATTTGTTCTCGGCTAAGACCGGAACAACAGAGAATTTCTTTGCCGTTAATCGATGAGTAAATAATTGATTTAATTAAGGAAAGTATCTAGCACGATACTCTACAATTATAAGCATTTGACTATAAGTAGCAGCTATGTACCAGTAATCGTGCGGAGTTCAGGTAATTTCGAGAGTGACTACAAAAGAAGTTTTTTGCGACACATCTCTCAATAATTACGAGACTTAACTTAATAAATTGTTGCAGATACGGCATAACCAATTTGTAAGCTAATGGTGGAGAAAGGTACACGAACCGGGATTAAAGCGAACCCCAGCCAAATTCACCGATATACTGATCAAAAAATAATCTTTAAGACACTAAAGATTCAGCGTGCCTGACGAACTTTTCTGACAATTGACAAACATCAACGGCTCAGGAGATCGTTTCGAAAGCTTAGTAAATGATTTGACGGCAACTATATTTCAACAGCTTTTAGCGATGCATCCGGGCATCGGTTCAAATCAGCCTGCACAGATTGAAACAACCATTGGTTACCATAAGGTTTTTGGCGGAAGGTTTTGCTAAGACGATCTTGTGCTTCCATGCAGATTAGATGAGCCGCTGTTTCTCCAAGAGCAAACATGTATTGTTGTATCGGTAAATCACGACCGAACAATACCGGCATAGCATCTTTCACTGTAATTGCATCCGCACTAAGATTTTGCAGCACCTCAAATTTTTCTTCGTGATGCCGAAGGATTTCGTCAATTCGCTCAACAAAATTAGTCGAAACAGGGCCGTGTGCCGGACAGTAATACTTACACGGCAGCTCTTTAAACGATTTTAGAGAGTCTAGATATGACTGTAACGGGTTTCCCAAACCATGGGCTAGGATACTGATATTAGGCGTTATAGTGGGCAATATATGATCGCCGCTGATTAAGATTCTACTTTTCTCGTTCCACAAGCAAATGTGCTCAGGGGTATGCCCCACTGCGGTTTTTGCAAGCCAATCTCCACCGGCGGTTTGTATACAATCTCCCTCTTTGATGAATTTAACATTTTTTGGTAAGGCCTTTACCAACTTCTTATACCCGGAACGGTTTTCCAGGAGAAAATCCAATTCGCCTCCTCCCACACCAAATTGCGTGTAGAGTCTCTGATGTTTGGCGAGACCATCCTGCGTATCATTCTTCCATATATTACTCGCTTGTTCCCAATCCAACTCCGATATGTAGACGGGGATATCCAGGATATTCTGAAGCCAAGCCGATAAGCCGATGTGGTCAGGATGAAGGTGCGTTAGTACGACCTTACTAATAGGTTTTTCCTTAAAAAAAGTCAATATCAATTTAGACCAAATTGCCTTAACCTGATCGTTATTCATTCCACTATCGACCAAAATCCAGGAATCTCCGTCGTCCAATAAATATAAATTTATATGATTTAAGCGAAATGGCAAAGGCATGCGCAATAAATAAAGCCCCGCGCAAATTTCGTGCGGCTTTCCAAATTCAATAGCTTCCATTTTTTTATTTACGTTCACGTTGGGGCCTCACTTTATCGAATACAGCTGTCCATTTAAAAAAGAATTCTATTAACCTGGCAATGTTTTAGTCTGCACAACTAAAATATTCTCGCCCAATAAAATAGATAGGAAGTCTATTTTATTGCCAGGTTAATAGTTGCCGGGCTAATTAGTCTTTGATTAACTCTATGCCGTAGATATCAAACCCAATGCCCGCAGTATTTTTTGACGGAGGCCAATTTAACCACTGCCATGCGGGCATAGGACCTTTATTTACGCGCCAAGGGCCTAAAAGCTTTACGAAATTATCGATATTACGGATATGCATCGGCGCATTAACCATTTTAAAGAAACGGCGAATCATGCCGGCCCTAAAACAATCCTCCTTAGCAGTGATAGCCGTAGTTGTTATACGAATAACCGACCCTGATTCGCACCAGTTGTACAAGAACTTAAATGTTTGTTCAATCTCGTCATCGTCAACAAACATCAATACCGCATTGGAGCCAATACCAATTTTTCGCGAGTCGCTGTAAAAACCATCCGCTACTCCGCTTTTTATTTTTCCCGGTAAGGCCTTAACGCTCGAAGTTTCATATCGGATGTTCGCGCCTTTCGGTAATTTACTTCTTGCGTGAGCCGTGATCCCCGGATTGTGATCGACGCACAAAATATTGGCATCGGGAGCCCATTCGTACCCGCGTGGAAGTGGACCAGCACCAATATCCAACACATTTTCAAGCTGATAATTGTTGAACGCTGTATACATATCTTTCACAAAAGCGCGATTAATACGCATTTTTTCGGGAAACGGGGTGATCAAACCCATTAACCAAGTCATCATTGAATCTGACCAGCTATGGTAATCTCCTTCATCTAACGCCGCACTATAAAGAGTGGCAGTATTGGAGTGGTAAGTAGGATCGTTGAAGCTCATTTTTACAGTTCCTTTTTTTTGGTTTCAGTTTAAAAATATCATTTAGGGTGTGTGATAATTTATCTTTAAGCTTTTATAGCAGAAATTGCTTCGTCCACGATTTCTGCTAAAGCACACTCTCTAATTGCTCGCGCGCGTAATTCTGATTTAGCTACCTTTCCAGTCGCAGTGCGCGGTAAGCAATCGAGAAAGCCGAAATAATGAGGGTGTTTGTATGCGGATAAGGTATCATTTAAATACATCTTGACTGTTTCGATAACACGTTCTTGGTTCGCGGTGGGATGGGTGACTACGCCACTATTTTTTTCCACAACTAGATAAGCCTTAGCTTTAAAAAAACCATCGGTATCCTTAAATACAGCAATGGCGGCATCCTGAACAAAATCGAGTTGATTAAGTGTATCCTCCACTTCGCGCGCAGAAACCCAAAGCCCCGAAGATTTATACGTGTCGCCCGTACGACCAACAAATAGAAACTCACCTCTTTCGTTGCGTTGATAACGGTCGCCCGTTTTAAGCCAACCATTTTTAAATACGGTTTTAGTAGCCTCGTTGTTCTGCCAATAACCGTTTGCCAAGCTCGGTCCCTTAACCATTAAATTAGCGACAACGTCGTCTTCTACTTCAAAGCCACTATCATCCATTAGCCTGATATCGTAACCGGGTACAGGCTTTCCACGATAAGGATTTGGCTTCGCGTTTACATCGCTGGTGCAAAAGATATGCAGCGCTTCAGTACTTCCAATGCCATCGATTAACGGTACTTCTGTAGCGTCGAACCAATTTCTAGCAAGAACTTCCGGCAAAGCCTCGCCTGCGCTAACACACTTACGGACGCTAGAGAAAAATGAATCACTTTTTGCTTGCTCAATTAAACCCTTGTAAAGAGCTGGAACAGAGAAAAAAAGCGTCGGTTGTTTTTTGTCAACATATTGTGTTGCGAGATCAGGAGTGATTTTTTGATTATTGACAATCGTAGTAGCACCAAAATACAGTGGAAAAGAGACGCTGTTACCTAAACCATAGGCAAAGAATATTTTAGACGTCGAGTAAAAACGATCTTCATAGGTCGGATTCAAAACAGATTGCGCAAATGTTTCAGCCGTTTTTGCCAAGCTCACTTGATAGTGCAAAGCTGCCTTGGGTTTGCCTGTACTTCCTGATGTGTAAAGCAAAAAGCCCGGCGTTGTTTCATCAACCGAAACGCAGCTCGATAGTGAATCAAACTCGTCGACCTCAAGATCATCCACAGATACCGCGATAATGTCAGTTTGCGAACTTACGTAGCCAAAATCGTAATTTTTTAGCAGACTATCTTCCGAAATTAATAGGCGAGAACCAGAGTCTAACAAATAATGAATAAGATCTTCGTTTTTACAAAAAGTGTTCAATGGCACCGCGATAGCACCAATTTGCATGCAGGCCAAAAATAAAGCAATTAAGTCAGGCGAATCATTTAATAAAAGTGCGACGCGATCACCTTTTACTATGGCTTTGGTAAACAAATAGTGCGCATACTTATCTACAAGTTGGTTGAGTTCTTGATATGATAAAGCTCGGTCATGCATTTCCACCGCAGTTTTTTCCCAAACAGGCGTATTGCTATGTTTTTTCAATAAGGTGTACGAAGCGTTTAATTTCTTCGAAGCAGTGTCCAGTTTCATATGCCCTTCCCCTTTATTTGAAACAAGATTTAAAATATGCGACTTATGTATTAACTTAGAAAATATGCGATTTTGTTTTTTATCAAATACGGCCACCGAACGATGATGGCCATAATCATATTCCTCGTTTGAAAAGTCCTGGCGGAAAAAACAACCCCGACTTTCCTTCCGTGCTAAAGAAGACACCATAATGGCTTCGGCCATCATGAGGTAAGCTACTGCATCGTCAAGCTCCCTACCACTTTGTATAAGTTCGAGGCGCTCTCGCCTTAACCATCCAATGAAGTCTTGGCAGGACTCTTCATCAACACCATTTTCCTGGTATTTCTGTAAATTCATTTGAACAGTTTCTAGTAGATCGGCATCAAAATGGGCAATTTTTTTAACAATAGGGAAATTGTGCGCTTGCAAACGGCCACACTGCTTCAAGCGGATAATCTCTTCCGCAATGACACGTGAGGAGCACAGATACAAGGCCCAAGGCAGACCGCCGACACGATGCGCTCCGTAATCATGCATCGCTTCTCCCGACACAAATACGTTTTTTAAATTCGTTTTAAATTGATGATGCATGACTCCGCCCATAGAAAAATAAGAAATTTGGCGGATGCGGTTTTTATCAACCTTGAACGATTCTGAAATTAACGCTTTGATATCACAAAAAAGCTGATAGGAGTACTCTTGTTCCTGCGCTGCAACTTTCTTGAAAATTTCTCTTACTTCTTCCTCATGTCCAGCATTACTCTGATCGACAACGTATTCCAACAGCTCGTTTATATGCTTTTCTTTTTGCTCTGCTTCTGAAGAGTTTATCAATTTCAATTTGCGATTTACGTCTTTATTAAAATCCCGAAAGCGGAAATCAACAAAATATTTCTTATCAGAGCTTTTTCTCCAAGTCATAAATGCCTGAAAATGATTATTTGTACCACGACCGTAAAACAATTCTTCTTCCAGCCACTGTAAATGAACACCGTCTTCATCATAAATTTCGACACCTGGCAGCTCTTCAGTAGGCGTTAACTTACCTAAATCGGGCTGACCGTAACCGTGCTTAAAAATAAACTCTGTATTACTTAATTGGCCACCCGCCTCCAAGTATTTTCCATGTATCGATCCGTACGTACCGGTCTTAACAGAACCGTGAAACAACGATGAATAACCCCCTGAGGCCAATACCATCGAACCGGCGACGATGGAACCCACACGCCTACCAATTTGATATTGTAGGCCGTCGCAACGAGTCTCATTGGCACACAACTTCGTCACCCAGCCGTCGTGAATTACTGTACAACCAATTTGCTCAAGCTTATTCAGCAAGTCATTTGTGAGATGGCGACCAGAACCAGACTTCAGCGCAACACCTAAATTAATAGGTTTTAACGCATCAAATTGCTTAAGCTCTTCTAACTCTTCCTCTAAAAGCTCCTGGGTCACCTGACATACACTATTTTGTACCTGCCCGCGTCCCATTTCATGAACCCAAGCTTTATAGTCGGGACGCGTTAGCGGCGAAGTATTAATAGCGCCGACGGATAATTCTGTGGAACCAAGTTTTCCTCCTCGATCTTTTAAGCCGTAGTAAATTAATACAGTCTTTACGTTTTCCGATTGGAGCTTTAACGCTGCCCAACACCCCGCAATACCGCCACCTACGACCACACAATCCGCATATATTGTGTCGAGTTGACCTTCGATCATTGTTTTATCCTTTTTTTCTACGCTATTGCTGATAATTTTTCATCAACGTTTTTATTTTTCTGACTTGGGCATTTACCGTTGGCGCGCATGTCCATAATCTCCGACGAAATACGATCATACATTCCTTCTGTTTCATCATTGCCGTAGTCGCGATAGTTATATTCTGCCATTTCGTTGCGTACGAAATTCTTCATATAGGCAATTGTTTCTTGCGGCACGCTATCTTTGGTATAAAGCTCTTTTACAAGGCTATAAAACTCCTCAAAGCGTGCAACAAACTTTTCGTCCCCTGCATTCAATAACAGACTTTTCATATCGTGAGGGCGAGTTACACCACCGCGGTGAACAAACGTTTCAGCGCCCATAAAACAGAAGAAACAATAATATTTAAAAACCTCGAAATGCTTAAAGCTCTTGTAAATGCAGTCAATCATTCTGCATACGGTTGACCATTCCTTAAACAAAGCCTTTTCGTAATTGGCAAAAACTGCCTTATCGAAGTTGTTGTTAGCTAATACTTCAGTATGCAATAGATCGACAATTCGATGTGCACACATTAACGTGAAGCCCAAACCCGTACTAAACCATGCGTCACCTCCAGTAGCAGAGGCAGGCAGCATCGCCCAGCGGTCGCCGGCTGCGGCCTTGGTCTGAAACTGAATACGACCCGTTTTAATAAACGGAAAGTTCGTGGTTTTCCCTTGCAACATTTTTTTGACTATTGGGAATTTATTTGTTATTTCCCAAAATTCTTCCTCTGCAGGTTTATCATTGATACCAAACTTGTCGATATCAAGGTTCACTCCAACACTGGTAACGCCATTTGCGAAAGGAATAACCCAATACCAACCGCCATCAAAACAGTGGTGTTGCGTAGCACGTTCTCGGCCCACAGGAGGGCGTTGTTTGAAGTCAGCGGATGCATGCGCAACCTCTTCAAATTCACCGATATCGTTAAAATGAGTGAAAATGGAGCGACTATTGAGAGGAATATCCATCTCTTCTTTTGGCACAGCCAAATTAAATTTCTTCGATATCAGTGATTTAAAACCTGTACCATCAATGATAAATTTGGTTTCAAATTTAATTTTTTCACCAGATTTTAGGCATTCACACATTATGTCGACTTTATCATCCTTAAAATCGATGTCTTCAACGCTCGTTTCGTCACGATATTCGGTACCATATTTAACCGCAACATCGACTAGATATTTATCGCTGTCACCACGAAATAATTGACTATCAACTTCCGGTGTTCTTACAACAATTTCGCGAGCTTCACCGTTAATTTCAGCTGTTTCTTGACCCTCTTCTTGCCAAAAGTAGTGAAACAGTTCTTTTGGCCCGCAAGTTATAGGTAAATCTGCTTTTTTAATATGATCGTAGCTCGATAAATCGATAAGTTCTGGAATGTCGTATATTTTTCCAAGGTGCCTTATTTTTTTACTCATAACCGGCGTTGTAGATTCACCTATGGCAAAACGAGGATGTTTACCGCGCTCAAGTAACAAAACCTTGTACCCCAATTTAGCTAAAAGTAAAGCACTTACGCTGCCACCAAAACCTGACCCAATTATTCCAACGTCGTACATTGCTATTTTCCTCATATTAAAAATTAAAAAGATTTTTATGCAGCTTTTATTTGATTAAAGCGGGAAGCGTAATCGGTAAAGAATTTTGTCCCCATAAATTTCTCTGGCAATACCGTTTTTAAGTAGTCGATATATTTTTCTAACTTAATCTTCTTGCCATCTAAATCGTATGTGGAGTCCTGAATTAGCTCTCCTGATCGAATTCGCAAGAACTTCGCTGAAGGAAGGGTCAACACCCTATCTTCTTGCGATAGTTTTCGCAGTGCTTCCTTTGATAGAGAAGGATCTCTCGCTTTGTGAATCGCCGTATTAAAGGAACTCATCAACCATTCGACCTCGTTGATATAGCCTTCTATTGCTTCCTTATTCGTCGACGTTTTAAAACAAAATTGAATATTAGACTCACCGCCTTCTTCACTGCCAAACATCTCAAGTGCGCGGGGATACCACACATTGATTTTTCGCTGTACGTCATCCAAGGTCCATTTACCTTCACCGAGAGCCGCTTGCTCACAGATTTCCTTTAAGACCGTCCACCCAGTTTTTAGGTGAAACGCCTCTTCGCGTAACATTGGCTTCATGCTCGCTGACATTGGGCTATAGGCGAACTCCTCTTGCATGGATAATTGAAATTTACCCACCCGATCAATCAGAGCCGCAAAAGTAATATTGTCTAAAGAGTCGGTAAATTCTATATTGAAGGCGTCGAGTACATGCGATCCCGTACCCATGCTTAATAGTTCTTCCATAATGTTGTTGGAGATTTTTTTATCCCCTGTCGATGCCCAAGTCGGATCGTGCGATAAGACCCAAAACATCTGATAAGCATGACGAAGCTCTTCCGCCATAATGCGTAAAACACTAAATTTTGCATAATCCGATACCGACGAATCGACGGTATCAGCATGTTGTTGAATTGATCCAAGTTCAGTACTGCATTGCGCTTTAATAATACGTAAAGCTTGATACAACATACTGCCCTTCATCTCCCTAGCACGAGTAAATTTTTTATGACCTGCGTGTTTACCTTGAATAATTAATTCATTTTTTATTGTGTTTGTCCTTGCGCACAATTGATATTCCTCATCGGGAAAATGTTTGTGCCAATATTTTTTTAATAGATTAATATCGGGAAAGTTTTTGTTTTGCCAATCTTCTATCGCGTTGTGATAACGTGGCACTATTAATTCTATATGATCTTTGATTGCCATAATTTGTCTCCTTTAACTCGATTTAAGCACCACAAAAATTCGGCGTTCGTTTTTCCACATAAGCACTCATACCTTCCTTAGCATCCTGCGCGACGAATAGCTGCTCTTGTAGATGTCTCTCTAACATTAGCCCGGCCGACAATGGCCCCTGATACCCTCGTGTAATGGATAACTTCGCATATCCGATTGCCTGCCCTGCTCCCATAGGCGGTACAAATTGGTGTAACCAATCCAGCGCCCACGCCACACCGTCACTCGAATGCACACTGGTGTAAAAGCCACTCTCGACTAACTCATTTAAAGGACATTCGTCAGTTTTGTTCGGCAGGATTTTTTCAAAACGAGCTAGCGACGGAGAATCTTGGTTCAAGGTCTGCTTGTCGTTAGCCAATTGGTCGTCGATTTTGACAAAGCGGTAGTCGCAAGCTAGCGCTAATTCAAACTCCAGATCATTTAATATCCTTTGGCTGTATAAGCCTACGATTCGTGGATATCCGTCAATACGTGAAAAGACGTGACGAGCATAGCGCATCAAAAGTGGGCAGCACTTACTCTCAGCTAGTGAATGCTCTGTGTCGACACCGTTGATAGCACCATCATTTAAATCGATCAATACGGCGTGAATGTCTTCATCTATCCTAAATGAGAGAAGAGCGTCATTCATTGCAATAAGAACACTCATTGGATGAGTATCAAATGTTTTTGCTGTTAACTTAATGGAACCGATTCCGTTAAATATTTCCGTCGTCACCAATCCGTCAACAACTTGTTGTGCAGCTATTTCGTCGTATGCTTCGTAACCCTTGTAATGGTTCGCCGGTACATTGCGCGCGACATACTGGGCATATTCAAGTGCTCTTTCTTTAAAATTCTCTTGCTTAAAGACCTTGTCAACTAAACCTATTTTTTTTGCATTTTTAGGACTTACAAATTCGCCTTTGGTGATTAATTCAAGCGCTACTTGTGGACCGACTAAACGCGATAACCGTTGTGTACCCCCCATTCCCGGAATGACTCCCAGCCGCACTTCGGGAAAACCTATGTTGTAATCGCCTTCTACCGACAGCCGATGATCAGAGATCAACGCTAACTCCAAGCCACCGCCGGTAATATTTCCGTTAATTGCCGCAACAACAAACTTTTCGGATGATTGAATATAATCTAATACTTCCGCCGCGTATAAAATAAAATGAGAGTTGTGTTTTTCTCCAGCTGTTAACAACATTCCAATATTGACTCCACCGGAAAAAAACTTTTCTCCCTTACCGGTGAACATAATACCTTTTATGTTAGGGTTGCCCTCAAGGCACAAAAATCGGTCCTCAAGTTCTCGCAACAGATGGTAAGTCAAGGTATTGGCTGACGGATCATCGAGCTCTAGTACGGCGACTTCGTCGTGTATAACACAGTTGATAAATTGGCTTTCCACGTTTTTTCTCCTGCAAAATATCCTAGTTTGCTAACACCAAGTCTGGGTTTTCGAGCCGCTTTTCGACCAAACTCTTGACACACTGATCAACTTCTTCAGTAAAACGTGGATGCTTTAACGTAAACCCTGTGGATTTTAGTTTGCTATTATCAATTCGCTGGGATAGTGTCATGAATTCAACTGCGCATTTTCCGCCCAGTATCGCCACAAGCCATTTTGGCATCGTCATAACTTTGTTCTTACCCAACGCATTGGCAATCGCTGTGACAAACTCGCGTTGTGTGACAGGTTGGTTATCGGATATGTGAAATATTTCACCGACAAATTTATCGTTGGTAAGGTGTGCGATAGCTCCGCCGACATCCTCTACATGACCTGTCGTAATATAATTTTTTCCATCACCTACGACACCCATTTGTCCCTTTTCAAGTGGCTTAACAAACACCTCATCAAACGATGAGGTAGGCTTATCACCGTAAACAACACTTGGAGCCACCGCGATTATCATCGGCACACCATTCTTCATTGCTTTCTGGAACATTTTTGTAGCAGGTGTTGCCACACGATTAAAACCAGAAGGCGTGTAACGAATAGGCGTCTCCTCAGTCACCCATGAAACGCCCATATCTTCAAAAATGGTCGTACCGGTTACGTTGACTAAAGCTTTTAAATTAGGATAGATTTCTGCAATTTTTAATGTCGTTTGCATCCACTTTTCGTATTTCGCGCGACACTTATTCGCGTGCGCCACACTAAAACGTGCAGGCATCCCATCGGTAAAAAATCCGAGCACATTGATCGCGTAGTCGATATTAGGTAAATCATTAATCCACTGCTCAGGCTGGTAAACATCACCCATAATGGGTTTTACGCCGATCAACCTCAATTTCCGAGCTGTTTTTTCTGAGCGAGCGAGCCCATAAACGACTTTATTACTGTCTATCAGTGCTTTTGCTGTCGCTTCTCCAATAAAACCACTTGCACCCATAATAAAAACGGAATCCATAATTCACCCTCTAATTTTGCGAAACACAGTGTCTCATTTGTTAATATTTTTGATCGAAAAAACTTAAGATTAAAAAGTGTTAATCTTTACAAAATGATCCGCGGCAACTCGCGTTTTTTTCGCTTTCTCATTGCCTTCTGAATCTTTACCTAAAGCGACTAACATGCAAATTTCAACATTTGGCGGCAGCTTCAACAATTTACCAACTTTGTAGTAGTCGAAACCGCTCATGGGACACGTCTGATACCCCTTAGCTTGAGCTTGCAACATCAACGACATGCTAAATAGGCTAGCAGACCTTTGCGCCTCGTCGCGCTGCAATTGATAATTGTTTGAATAGATATTTGTCAGCATGCTTTTAAACTTATCTTTTGCCTCTTGATTTGGTGCATGGCAAAAGGGTAATTTCTCTTTATCCCAAGCTCTGACATCCATACAAATTACAAGCAACTCCGAAGCAGTTAAAATTTGAGGTTGCTTCCACGCAAGTGTGTGTAACTGCTCCTTAATATCTTGATCCTTTATTTGCACGACGCGCCAATGCTGAATATTGAATGCTGAAGGTGCGCTGCTGGCTGCTTCAATAATATCTTGCAAATCGCTATCAGGAATTTCCACTTCCGCGTCAAATTGTTTTACCGAACGCCTCTGGCCTAATATTTGCCCGACAATTGATGATGTTTGAGACACTGTGTCAACAACTGAACGTTTCACATTAAGCGAATTTTCGATTGGATATGAAGCTGTCGCTACCGTCATTTTTAACTCCGTGTATCAATCACGCATACTGTCGTCATAAATATTTTTAAATAGCAATATCTATTTCCAATTTGCCTAAGTAGCTAGCTCAAATAAATCGTAGCTAGCTCAAATAAATATTGCGCTCACCGCATTTGATGGAAACATCATTTCACACAATCACGCGCAATTCTATTGTTAATAGATAGACTCAGTGTCACAGTATTTACAATTGATTTAAGAGCTCGATTTTATGCACAATAAAACAAAAGCGTTTTGTCCACACAAAGCCGACTGTCACTTCACTTATTAATACAAGGATAAAAATGGAAATTCTGAGCGAAAATTTCAATACTGATAAGCAGAGTGGCGCAGCTATTAACAAGCACGATACATGTTTATACAGGCGCCTTGTTTTAGTTAATTTTATTGATGACATAACGCCACAAATAAAAAACTATTTTATAGATGGACTGCTCAAATTACGCCAATGTACACCCAACTTACATCAGATGCGCTATGCCGAAAATATCGATTTAAACAACGAATCGATACTTTCTGAGTCTGTGCCCAATATGTTAAATCCAGACTTTATATCGATATGGTCTTTTAAAACCAGTCAGGATTTAAATGCGTTTATCGAAAATCCCGACCACAAAATTATCGCGATGAAACATTTTAAACCCGCAGTAAAAAAGCGAACTGTACTTAATTGTTATTTGTAATTATTAGACCAAAGGAGAATAAAATGAATTTTGCCGGCTTAACTAAATTTCTTTCAAGCGTCTCTTTTTTATCATTACCGCTGTTAGCGTTTTCAGGCAACTACACGCACAGTAACATTGATTTATATCTTGACGAATTAAATAAACTCCACACAAACCAAGATCAAAAAGAAGGCTTGCGTATTTATACAGAACAATACTTAATGGATGAAGGTTGGCATTCAATGGAAACCATTATGGAAATGGAATTAATTGACGCCAAGGGGAATCGCAGTACTCGTGAAGTTGTTAAAAAAACAATAGAAGAGGATAGCTCTCCCGATAAAACCCTTGGAATATTTTTGTCGCCACGCGGCATTAAAGGTACAGCAATGCTTACATTCGAGCAGTCGCTAGGCGCTGACAACCAATGGCTTTACATGCCGGCAATTAAACGAGTCAAAAAAATAAACGCGCAAAATAAATCAGGGTCTTTTGTCGGATCAGAATTTAGTTGGGAAGATATTTCAACCACCGAACTTACTAAATACACGTATAAACTCATCTCAGACAATAAATCACATTGGGTTGTTCAACGCACACCCCTATATGATTACTCTGGCTATAGCAGGCACGTTACGTGGGTAGACAAAACGAACTATCAGACAGACAAAATCGAATTTTATGATAAAAAAGGAGATTTATTAAAAACACTTACGCTTACAGATTGGCGATTATATGAAAATCGATTCTGGCGACCCAAACATTTTGATATGGTTAATCATCAAAACAACAAACGCACAATATTAAAATTGAGCGAGTACAAGCTTAGAAATGTGGATGCTTCGTCATTCACTAGTCTAAATCTAAGACGTTCTGCTTCGAATATTCGTTAACTCGACACTACCCTAAAATTGCATCGGAATAGCATTATGGAATCTCATGTACTAAATGTGAATCGGCCTGCTTATTGGCTTTTACTCTGTTGTTGCTTCGCTTTTTTTTGCTCACACACTACAAATGCTAACGATTTTTTTCAAAAAGGCTATATTGGAATCGACAGTCACTACTACCCAAAATCTAACAATGAATTACAGGAATATGGAAATTCCTCGTTTGTTATGCAAGCAGAACTTTCACATGCTTGGAATAACAGTTTTTTTATGAAACTAACACCCTTCGCTAGATTAGACGCAGAGTATGACGACAGAAACAGTACGCAAATAAAAGAATTTGAGCTTGAATACCTAAATGGACGAAATTTATTTCATATCGGTCAAAGGCTATTATCTTGGAGCACGGTAGAAACGGTAAACGTTTTACCGATCACTGTAGCGGATGTCGTCAACCAGAGAGATATTCAAGGTGATCCTGATGGACAAGAGAAACTGGGACGCCCGATGCTAAGCTATACGATTTTAGGAGAAACTACACAACTTGAACTACATTACATGCCCTTTTTCGTCGAAAGACTACAGCCATTAATCCAATCTAGAGAACATTTTGCTGGAGGAAACTTTTCTATTATCGAAGACGGTATCTATACAGATGAAGACGAGGAAACAAAAGCAAGTTATGCCGCAAAATTTGAGTGGGTGGTTGGTGCAAATAACCTAGCTCTATTTCATTATTCCGGTTATCGAAACGAACCGCTTTATACTCCGATAGACAATGAGAACCTACAACAACTTTATTTTTCCACCAACACTTCCGGAATCACGCTGCAATCATCAATTTCTTCTTGGCTAATAAAACTGGAAGCAGCTTACAACGATACTGAAGAAAACAACGATTATGTTTTACCGCATGAATATAGCTCTTTTATTGGCGGAGTAGAATACACACTTATTCGGCCTAACAAGCATGCTGATTTAGGGTTTTTCGTTGAGTATGTTTACGACTCAAGAGACAGCGGCCCCTTTAGAACCCCATTTGAAGATGACCTATTCTACGGCTTCCGTTGGGCGTCGAACAACCATGACGACGCAACGTTGCTCGGAGGTGTTTTATCAGACCTGGATGATCACGCCAATATTTTTCATTTGAATTATAAGCAGCGTATCGGCAACGACTTTGGAATCGATATTACTGCGCGATTTTATGACATAAAAGACGATACGTTGATGATTGTTTATGAAAACGAACACCTATTAAACCTAACCTTTAGTTACTACTTATAAGCCAATTTTGGAGATAAAAAAGTGAATACAATAGCGGAGGTGTTTTTTAAGCTCACCCATAAATCGCCGGTTAAAACAATAATCACCCTCTTAGTTTTGTGTTTTACACTAGGCAGCGGTGCAGTCAACATAAAATTTAATGATGACTATAGAGTCTACTTCTCCAAGGATAACGTTGACCTACAAGCGTGGGAGCAGGTGCTTGACACCTATTCAAGAACAGACCCACTAATCGTGACAATACAAGCGAAAGATGGTACTCGCATATTTGACAGAAACAATATTTATGCAATTCGCGATTTGACTCAATCGCTTTGGCATACAGAGTTTGTCACACGTGTTGACTCCGTTACTAATTTTCAACATATGTTTACGTCTAATGACGAGATTGTAGTCGAAGACCTAATAACGGAAAACACCCCAAACGACCAGCTTAAAGAAAGAGAAGAAATTGCTTTCGCTGAACCAAGCATTAAAAAAAGACTACTATCCGACGATGGTCGAGTCACTGCAATCGTATTACAACTGATGATACCTAAAGAGGAAAACGCGATAGCAGTCGCAGCGGAAAGCATTCGAGAAATTCGCGATCAGTTCGAACGAGACAATCCCAACCTTGAGCTTCGACTGGGAGGAATTGTGATGCTAAACGCGGCCTTTGATGAATACGCCCGCGCAGATATGGCAACGTTATTTCCGCTGATGTTTGTTGTGTTTTGTTTAATTATGGTGGTCATGTTTCGTTCCTTTTTCATAATGACAACGATAGTGATTTCGGTAATTGCCACTGTGATGGCAAGCTTTGGTTTAACCGGTTACCTGGGCATTGAGCTTAGTCCTCACAGCTCCGTCGCACCTCATATCATCTTTACAATAACCATAGCGATGGGAATTCATATCGCACTCTCCTATTTAATTCGGATAACAAATGACCTGCCAAAAGAGGAGGCTCTTCTCAACACGCTTCGTCAAAATACTTTACCTATATCACTCACAAGTTTAACGACAGCGATTGGTTTTCTTGCAATGATTTCAAGCGAAATCCCACCTTTTCGGGATTTAGGCGTTATGTGTTCTATAGGTGTAGTATTTGCTTTTATTAACACAATGTTGCTCGTTCCGTCTCTCCTTGTTTTGAAGAAAGACTGGTCTAACTATAAAAGGTTGAACATCCTTAACAATCTTCCAGAAAAAATTGGCCGTTTCGTTATTAATAATTCTACATTAGTTTTAACAACTTCAATTTTGTTAGTTGTAGTATCATTTATTGGACTAAAGAACCTGGGCGTGGATGATCACCCAATAAAGTTATTTGAAAAAAGTACTGAATTTCGCAGCGACGCGGATTTTATTGATGCCAATCTTGCCGGAACCACTAATATTCATTTCAGTTTAAACACCGGTATTGAAAATGGTATTAGCGACCCACTGTTTCTAAACCAAGTGGAAAAATTCAAACAGTTTTTGCTAAAACAAAATGAAGTTAGGCACGTACAAGTTATATCGGATACGATAAAACGGATAAATCGCACGCTCAACGATGATGACCCACGCTTCTATCAAATCGATGACAGTCAGGAAGCTAATGAACAATTCTTGCTATTTTACGAGACAAACTTACCTTTTGGGCAGGAAATCAATAACGAAGTCGACATAAAAAAATCTTCTATCAAGCTTGTTGCCACCATTCGCTCTTCAAGCTCAGACGAGATAATAGCGCTGGTAAAACGGAGCCACACTTGGGTGGACGAGAATATCAATACTTTCACGACTCGCGGCGTCAGTGTTTTAGTCATGTTTTCATATATGATGGAACGACTTGCATCGAATATGATTTTTACCGTTATTATTGCTACGCTCGCCATCGCGTTAGTATTGTCTGTTGCACTGCGCAGTATAAAACTGGGGATTATCTCGTTAGCGCCTAATCTGTTGCCGATTTGTGTGGTGTTTGGTTTTTGGTCTTTATACGGAAAAACACTAGATTTCTCCGCTGTGCTGATTTTTTCTATGACGCTCGGCGTGGTTGTGGATGATACGGTCCACTTCTGTAGCAAATATTTAAACTTATTACAACAACAAAGTATGAATTCGCTAGACGCAGTAGTTGAGACCTTCCGTCTTGTAGGCCCCGCCCTTATCGTTTCTACATTTGTTTTATCCTGCGGCTTTTTAGTGTTTTCTCAATCCGTGTTTCATATGAATGTAACGTTGGGAATCTTGTCATCACTTACGTTTGCCTGTGCGTTAATACTAGATTTCACACTTTTACCCCTGCTATTGCATTTTGCACATCGCAATGGTATACGAGTCCACTCCTTACAAAAGGTCGATGCTGGCAGCTCAATTAAACCTTATTCTCGAAGTGCATAAGCAAATAACAGTAGAGCAATGGTTATATGATTTTTAATCTCAATCGACTGTATAAAGGAACTAAGCTATGACAGATTTATCAGTAACAGAAACACAGACCGCTTCGCTAATGCAAACCAACAACGGGACATACAACAAACGCCTCTTACTGGCTTATCTTGTCCTATTTGCAGGGTTTTACACGGTCATTCTGAGTTGGCCCGGAGGTGCTGATAATCTCGTGAGAGATTTCGGTTTCTTCTTTCTGCTTGGTATGGCCGGAGCCTTAGTTGCAAATTCTACCGGCGCCGGCGGCGGCGTTATTTTTATCCCATTTTTTACTGGCCTTGGTCTTACGGCAAACCAATCCGTCGGAACAAGTATGGCAATTCAATGTTTTGGCATGACTGCAGGTGCAATTTCCTGGCTTGCAAGTTTCAGCAGGGAATACTTACCGCAAAGCAAGCACTACCAACTGATTAAAAAACTATTGTTAATAAGCGGCCCGACCACAATTATTGGAATGCTGTTCGGGCAATATTTTTTAATTGAGAATTCGCTAGACGTTAATCATATTTTCAGAATATTTTCCGTCGTCTTTGGCATTATTCTTTTCGTTTATACATTTATGCGGAAAAATAAGAAAGATAGTGGAAAAACATCGCTTTCACCATGGGAAATATCGCTCGTCGTTTTCACATGTTTTGCAGGAGGGATTATTACATCGCTAATTTCTGTTGGCGTGGGCGAATGCATAGGTTTACTGCTCTTCTTCTTAGGTTTTAACCCTCGCATTGCCGTAGCTATCGGCGTTTACACCTCTTCAATTTCTGTATTAAGCGGAATCGTTTACCACGCCTGGGTCATTAATAGTGTTTCTGTAGAAATTCTGCTATTTGCAGGACAGGCAGCGTTAGTCGGAGGCTATGTTGCCCGACATATCACGAATTGGCTCGGTGGATTTTATTTAAAACTGTTTTTTGCGGTCTGGATATTCGGCGCAGGCTTATTTATGGGTTAGAAAACCCATTGCTTATAAAATCTTTTGTTTATAAAAACAGACGCTTAAAGAGTTCAGCGGTAAAAAAAAGGCCATCATTTGATGGCCTTTTTTTATTTAGTCGAAAATTCAATTTAGTTCTGAGCCAGAAGATCAGCTCGCTTTGCGCTCCAGTGGTAGTTCGTAACGCATAGGGTTAAATTCTGCTTGGTCAGTTTCAATTCGGTTAAAAGCTTCAGCATCTTCAACAGTGTATTCCCAAGGTGCATTAGGCTTACATTGTTGGACCATAAAATCAATAAAACGACGCACGTAACCGGGAATGAATTTACTCTTTAAGAAAAGCAGGTTAACCTCAGTGCTGAAATTGAAGCACGGCTCTTCTAACACAAGCAAACTGCCGTTAGCTAGTTCTTCTTTACATGCAAACACCGGTAATACAGCAATTCCCGCTCCACTTAACGCAAATTGTTTAGCCATTAAGTAATCATTAACAGCGATACGCTTACCATTTTTGGGTGACATGTTTGTCGAGCCGACGTGGCTTCCTTCAACACAAATTGAGGTCCTCGACCCTAGCTCATCCAGATTCGTCGGCCGGCCATATTCAGCTAAATAGCTAGGACTTGCAACATAGCAAAAATGAATTTTCCCAAGGCTTCTCGCTATCATCGATGAATCTTGTAAACGACCCACTTTTAACGCAACATCAATGCTGTCATTAACTAAGCACACCTTGTGATCCGCCAATTTCACATCCAACTCTAACTCTGGATTATCAGAGAGAAATTTACCCAGCACCTCAGTAACCACATCTGAACAAAACAATCTCGGCATACTCACCCTCACGGCGCCCACCGGAGAGTTTTGCAACTCTTTGACACGTACATTTGCTTGTTCTGCTTGCTCAATTATGCGAATACAATTTTCGTAATATTCTTGACCCGCAGACGTCAGTTCAAAATTACGCGTATTCCGGAGAATGAGTGACACTCCTAAAGACTCTTCAAGTTGTACGATCTTACGGCTGATCGTTTGCTTACTGGTATTCATGGCTCGGCTAGCAATTGTTATACTTTTATTTTCCGCAACCTTGGTAAACACATACATATCATTCAAATTAACGATTTTCATGATAATTTCCTTTTTATTTTGACAGCATTTGTTTGTGAGTTAAACAAACAAAGTAATAAGTTAATCGGCTAAATTATTGAGTTGGCCACTACAATCTTATTTGCCCTGCGACGAAAATCTTTTGACTCTTGAAATACTTATGCGTGTGTTTTTTTCATGTAAGCGCTCCCCTAGTTAACGAGTTATGAATGAATACAGTAATTTAGTTTTGTTCAAGAAGCTGTAGCGACAATCCATCAAGCTGTTCAGTAAATTTGACTTGACAAGCTAAACGCGAACGCGCTTCGTCGTAATGATTTAAGGTTTCGAGTAAAAACTCTTCCTCCATTTCCATTTCTGGAATTTTATCGATCCATTTTTCGCCAACCAAAACATGGCAGGTTCCACAAGAACAAGCACCACCGCATATTGCAGGAATATCGTAGTCGTGGTCACGTAAAACCGCCATAAGCGAAGAGCCTTCACTGGCTGAAAGTTCTTGTGTTACACCTTCCTCATCGGTAACCAAGATTTGTCCCATCTCGTCCTCCATTTTCCAATTTGTTTAATAAAAGTGACTCAATTTTCTGACATTGGTGCTTTACTCATCAAGTCAGGCGAAAGTTTATTCATACTTAAAACTGAGATCTGTGAAAAATTCACCTAGAATTTCACTAATATTTGTCAATTTGCAGTTCAGTAGAGACGATACGCTACGACTGAGCTAATTTAGGCCATGGAAACCCTTTACTTTCGAGTTCCTCAAGCGACTCATCTATCGCTGAGCGCCAATCTTTACTGGGCTCGTAGCCAATTTTCTGTTTTGCGTAATCGGATGGGCAATACCAATCTTCAGCGACATGCACCAACGATCGGGTCAAAAAGGGTGAAGAGCCCGGCAGTACCGGAAAAAGAGATTCCATAAGCCAGCCAAAAGCATATCCTGCAAAGTACGGCACGCTATACCAAGGTTTTGGCGAATTTGAGTGATCCGCTATATAAGTGAAAACCTCGCGAAGCGCAGGAAATTCAGCCCCGCATATGTTGAATGACTCATAATTGTTTAAGTTGTCATTTAAAATAGCCTTTACAATGCCCTGGGTTAAATCCGCATCGGAAACAACCGCTAAACGCTTTTTACCACCTGCAAGCCAAGGCACAAGAAAAGTTCGCAATCTCGGAACCAAGGCTGGAACCAAACCCAAAGTATTACCCGCACCGAGGAAATGCCCGAGTCGCAAGGTAACCATTTGCATTCCTCGATCGCAGTTTGCCTGCATATAGCGATCTACATCGACAAGTCGATCTAAGTGAGGCCAAAATCCCGTGTGAGCGGTGTTAGAAAAGTCATCTATCGGAGCACCATTTTTACTTTTTTGCGCGATGGCGACAGTGCTGGGCAACAAAAAACGCTTAACACCTGCATTTATCGCTTGCTCAATAAGATCCAAACAAGGTTCGTAGAAATGCGAAGTTTCTTTTTTTGCATGTCCCCAAAATGAAGACCAAGTGCCCAAGTGGCAGACAACATCAACATCTTGCACCACACTCTTGCGATAGGCTGCATCTGTTAGGTCCCCAATACGGGTTTCACCAGAGTAACCTTGCAATTTTTCTCGCTTACGACATGCTGCAACAATTTGCACACTGGAATTTGAGGCCAGTGCGCGTAATACATTTGTTCCTAAAAACCCTGTGGCACCCGTGACTAAAATTTTTCTCTTTTTAAGGCTATCTGTATTAACACTGTCGCTATCATTTGAGCGCAATTGCTGTTTTTCTACATCACTTTCGGAAATCGTATCCATTGCTCACCCTAATTTTTGGAAAAAAAGCAAATCTAACATGTGCTACCGGATAAAATCTATCCCACTATTCCAATATCATTTGCCCTTGTTCTAATGAGGTGCCCTAGCCCCTCATACTGGCGCTATAATATTCCAAACCAATGGCTCGATTCTTTAAAACTGTCCATCAAACGTCGCATACGCTTGTCAATTTCGATCATAAATTTATGAATATCGTGACATTGCATCGCAATTTTATCGCTTTCAAATGCAAATAGGTTAAAAATCACGACAAAAATTCGAGACACTTTGTTCCATTGGTTGGCACCGTGTAACGATCCATTGCCGGATTAGGTAAAATCAATTAAGGACACTTCATAAAAGGTAAATATTTTTTGCAAACCAGGCGATGTCATTAACAGGGAAGAAGGAGATATACGCTTTTTTGTGCAGCGCTAGAATCGAAAACGTTTTAGCAAAGTAGCAAATTATTTATCGAGCAATTATGGGCAGAAGCAAAATGACACAACTTGTGGAAAAACTATTTTAGTTGCTTATATATTTCATATACCTTATATATTTCAGGCACCTATCTCTTAAACCCGTTTTATTATTTGAAGCACAGATAAAAGCGACTCGGACAGAACGAAGAAAAATAAACTTGGCATCCTTCTTTTCATAAATATCGGACACAAATACAAATCTCAATTTTACTCATCAATCGATATTGTTAATCCAACTATTACTGACGTGAATTCGTGCACACTATTAAAAAAATCTAAGATTTGCATCTCATCTTTGCATTCACGCGGCAAACGGCAAATACATTAGGTGATAAAATTGATCAAATCTAAGTCTTTTTTATAGGATTTTTCGCCGAAAAACGGACGCCTTTTATAAGATGTTCCAATAACTACAATAAGCGAGCGGCGATTTTCATCAGTTAATTAAATCTACAAAGCAGTAGTATTTTAAGTGCGGATTAATACTTTTCTGCACAATCAATAGACTTAGTCCCATATTCACCTAATAAATAGGGTCTTAATATGATTAACCTGGTACAGATTAGGATAACGCTCGCGGCCGCGTGCTTGTTGGTGTTAAGTGCATGTGATGGAGGGAATGTAGTGGAAAACCCGAGTTCCAGTTCCTCATCCAGTACATCCTCGAGCTCTAGCAGCTCATCAAGTAGTTCTTCGTCTAGCACGAGTTCCTCTAGCAGTTCATCGTCCAGCAGCAGTAGCTCGTCCAGCTCAAGTAGCTCCTCCTCAAGCAGCTCAAGCTCATCTTCTTCCTCAAGTTCGTCAGGGATGGCCGTTGAAGACCCCTACGATGGCGAAGTTGGTATTCTTCCACAAATTGTCGCCCAGCATCCAAGCGAAAACTGTGCTGTCCCCTCTCCCCAAGCGGGACCATTTTTGGAGAAAAATGGCTTGGTCGTGTTTGAGGCTGAAAGCTCTATGTCACCTGGGAACTGGTCTCTTACCACCCAACCACGTGATGGTTACACGGGTAGCGGCTACTACGCAACTCGCAATGGTGCGGGCATCAAATGGACATTCAAAATCCAAGAAGCCGGCGAATACACAATGGTGTGGCGCAACTCAAAAGGCTCCCACGACGACAAAAATAACGACTCTCGAATCGCTATTTCCCCAGCGAGAGGTCCCTACTGTCCACCTAGACCACAAAAGATATTTGTCGGCAGAATCGTGCCGGGCCCGCATTGGGTTTGGTTTTCAGCTTGCGAGGCCTGCGGCCCTGAACATTTCCGCCCTCTAAGGTGTACTTTTGAAGCTGGAGAAGAGGTCACCATGACAGTTACACATCGCTCGACCGGCCATGCTATTGATCGCATTGTCTGGTTCCGCTCAGAATACAACGAGCCTGCTCCACGACGTGGCTATCAGATATTAACGGAAGAAGGCAATTGGCTCAGCAGCCCCTATGAGCAGATGTTTGCAAATTTGTGTGAATCAGAGCAAGAATAATTTATCGTCAATTTATATTATTGCGGAATGGACTCCTTGCGACTTTAAGTGTGGGGGTTAAGCAACAAGATAAACCGTGTTTGTCTTGTCTTGATCAAGGCCAAAAGCAACGATTAAAAATAACGACAAAATAATAAGAGCGCTGTTAATGAGCATAAAACGAGTTTCATTGAAAAACCCTCACCGCCCCACCTTTCTTTTTAGCGCTCTGCTTTTGAGTTTAAGTACTTATCTGTTTGCGGCCAACAACCCTCTCCCGCCTGAGGGCGAACCTCTGCCGACCAAGCGCGAACAAGGCCACAATCTTGGCTGCCCAAACAACGATGCTATTCTTATCGAAGATATCCCGATGGCGATCACGCAGGCGTGTGCCAAGTCCCTAAACTATCAAGTGCTTGAAAATACCAGTGGTAAATTTAATGTCATTAAATTCCCAGGGGAGTTTAATGAAAAAGTAATTTGTGGCAGAAAGGGACGTAAAGCTTATAAAACTTGTATTCGCAATAAAATGAATCAATGTGTCGAGATGAGCAATATGCAGGAGCGTCGTGTCCCGCATAATTATTGCAAAACCGGCTCGGACTAATTTTCTGTAGTTTTCAGAGGGGGGTTTAGGCCTCCAAGCAAATAACAACCGCCGAACTATAAGCGCGCCAGTAAACGGGTATCACATAAGAGCGCAAGTCTTTAGGTAGATGGATATTACTGGGAGCACCCTCAACCACAACGGGGACGGATATTAAAAAATCCTGCCCAAATTTCGAGCGGGCATTTCCCGCAATTGTATTAGCCACTTCACCCACTAAATCCATAATATATTCCATCGACGTGTCTTTTTCTCCAATAGCGAGCAGCAAATGCGTTAACAAGGCTTTTGGTGCCGTAAAATAAACACTTCCGCGATAGGGACCGGAAATGCCAATGATACCCGTGTAGTCAAATGCAGCGGGGCTATTGTTTTCGATTAAGTAAGGCGATCCCACCTTCACTTCCTTTTCCGAGGTGTGATGAAAATAATTTATGACACCATCGATAAATACTTGCAACGTTTCTTCAGACATAGTCCTGCACCAATTCTTTTAAAGCATCGCTTAATTTTTTTTCGTCAAACGGCTTGCATAAAAAGCCACGCGCACCTTTTTCCAGCGCTTCGATACCGGTTGCTTTATCGGATAGCGCGGATACGACTAATATACGCGCTTTAGGGTCGATCGAAATAAGATTAGAAATACATTCAATGCCATCCATCTTAGGCATAGTTAAATCCATTGTAACTACGTCGGGTTTCAGCGCTTTAAATTTTTCTATTGCCGCAACACCGCTATCGGCAGACCCAACGACCTTAAACATTTCGCCATCACTACCGCGTTCAATTTTTCTGCGTATGATATTGGAGTCATCTACGATGAGCATTTTCAAGGGTACTGTCATAACTTCCACTAATTTATCGATAAAAGTAGGTGTCCAAAAATTTTCTATCTAAGCTACTTTTCCCTGCTGAGTATCAATTTCATTTTGTGCAAATGCATCGGCTGGAAACGTCACCGTAAATTGGCAGTGCTTACCGGAGCTGCTTGATACTTTTATCTTTCCTTGATACTGATCGATACGTTTTTTAATAATATCCATTCCCACTCCCCGTCCGGCGTCCTCATTTTGATTATCTGCTGTCGAAAATCCCGGCAAAAATATTAACGACAATAGTTGCTGGTGGGTGAATTTTTCAACTTCCGCTTTATCCCATTTACCTATCATAAGTGCCTTAGAGCGAATTTTTTCATAATTTATGCCACAACCATCGTCGTGCACACTTAACTCCAGCTCTCCGGTTGGCAGGCGAGACAAGCGAGCATCAATACGACCCGTCTCATGCTTCCCACGCGCCTTACGAAATTCAGGATGCTCTATGCTGTGAACAACTGCATTGCGAATAAATTGAATCGACAATTCGTTGACGAGCTTTTGGGCATCGTCGTTTATTTTTGCCTCGTCGAAACCGGTTAACACAAGCTGAGCTTGCTTTTTGTCACGTTGCGATACATTTTCACAAAGCTTGGTTAAATGCTTCCAGTCACTGCTCGTGACGTTTTCATGATTCGTAGGGCTGCGAACGCTGCTGGAAGGGTCTTGATTGAAGGCAAAACTCGCTAATTTATCCGCGAGTTCTTTTATCGATTCGGTGTAGCGAATAAGCGATTCTAAATGAACAGCTAGCTTTAAGAAATCATTCCCAGCTAGCTTGCTTTGTTGTTTCAACGCTTGTATATCATCTTCAAACACATGAGCATATTCGGCAAAGTTATCCAGCTCCAGCGCCGATGCCTCGCCCTTAAAGTTATGCACTTCAATAAAAATATCATTGAGTTTACGCTGCATAACGGCCGGGGACTTTGACTGTTCTTTTAATATTTTATTGATTCTACCGTAGGCATCAAAAGCATTTTGAATAAAACGTTTTAGAACACCCGGATTAGCATGTAAAATACTCGTCAGCATCTCAAGCTGCTGCTCTCCCTTCTCCTTGGTCTCTTCAAGTTCACGTGCCAGCATAACTTGTTCAGTAATATCATTTACTGTAACTAATACATTTTTTAACTCACCATCTTTGGAAACACGACTGAATTCAAAACTCAGGTGACGGGTGATATAACCACCATCTTCGTCGGGAATATTAATTTCAACCTGATTAAGCGGATTCAAATCGCTAATAAGATTACCTTTTACATCCGGACGAAACAGTAAGTTAACAAATCTTTGTGCCGTTTCAAGATCCTTCGGTTTGACTAAGTCACCAATTAGGTCAGAGAATTTTAAGCCGCGCGCATCTTTACCACCAAATATTTCCGCTAGTTGCGATGATTGCTGCTCACCAATGACTAAGTCTTTGTCCAATAGAAAAAGACCTTCATTGACAGTGTCTAATATGTCCGTCGTTTCTTTCCTTGCATCTTCTAAAAATTTATCGTTTTGTCGCAACTCACCGATAAAGTGAAACAAAATGATAAGGAAGTTAATAATCGCGAGCGTGATACCCCCAGTTTGAATATAACGCAATACCGTCGCCTGGTGAGTGGCAACCTGTTCCAGGTTAACGGTCAAATCGTTCATTAACTTTAGCAACAACAAATTTTTATCGCCGGCGATAACGATAGCGCTGTTAAGACTCTGCGCCATTGCAGCGGTGCCAGATGCAGCAATAACTTTCGCAATCGCGTCGGAGTATGGCTGCCATATTATCTTAGCTTCATCAATGGCAACTCGCCCAGCATCGGAGTTAACCCTTTTCAATACAACGGTTTCTCCGTTTGCATTTTTAGTTTCTCCGCCCTTGTCAAATGCCGTGAGCGTCGTATTAAATAAGTTATATGTTGTTTTTAACTCGTTTAACGCAGTTTCTTGTTTAACCGTATCACCTTCAGCAAGTCGCAAATCATAGAGCGATTTGACCGTTCGCTGGGTTAACATACGTTGGCGACCTGCCAAGTTTACGCCTACCGCGTCGTCAGCAATTTTAAATGAAATGAAGAAATTCAAAGACAATACAGAAGCATCGAGAATTAGAAAGAGAGCAATAGAGACGACTATTGCTTTATATTTACCTAAAGCCGACCACACAGATCAGACCTCCACCATACAACATAAAAATGGATTTATATTTAATTAGTTGTTTAGCACAGGTTGCAGATTTGTGAACGAAATAAAATTTTGGCTTTTTAGTTCAATATTACAATATTCCAGTAACAGCAGCTTACAATCTTTCGCTAACGCACTACAATCGATCATAGAAGTGCATTATTGCAGCGCACAATTAAATTGAAGTGCGCCATTCAGTTTTTGAGGCGCCAATTAAAAAATATGTGCTTCATCATCGATGCTGGAGTGATCAAAATGCGTGCGTGTAAAAAGCAAGTATTTTTATTTAAATTCATTATTTTAATTTTTTACTTATAAAAAATTAATTTAAAGCTCTACGACTTTAAGATAGTAAGCCTTATTATCTATTCAGATGAGAAATCGGCTATCTATAAACAAATACACCAAATAACTTCGACTAGAGCAGCTCAATATGACTGTCCCTTTGTGCCCCAAAAACGCTACCCGACAAAACTCCCACATTTCTTAACCTTTCTTAAGGTCATTATGACTCTTGAATCACAGTCCCATAAATAGAGATTTGGCAGACTGATCGCCAATTCAAAATGTCCGCGGGCATTTGGTGGCGCTCGAAAGTGCCTAAAACGCCACACAAGTAAAACTGTAATTTCTATGAAACAAGTTAAATTTCGATAAATATAAATCAACTATTGGGGACAACATTATGACTAAGTATTTGTTAGTACTGCTTGCATTTGCATTAACGGCCTGCTCAGGCGGAAATGAAAAGCCCGATGGCAGCTCGAGTTCATCCTCAGCGAGCTCAACAAGCAGCAGCTCAAGCTCGTCATCAAGCAGTACAAGTTCTTCTTCAACTAGCTCGTCGAGTAGTTCCAGTTCTTCGTCCTCTAGTAGCTCAAGTTCTTCTTCCTCTAGCAGTTCCAGTTCTTCTTCAGGCGCTCCGATAAACCTCTGCGAAGGCGATGTTTTAACCGGTGCTGACCTCTACGTTTCAAGCGACTGTTTAGGTTGTCACGGCAGCGTGCCAACCGATGGCAGCACAGATTGGGATAGCATCGACTTGTTTGACACCGCCGGCGACGGCTACAAGGCACGCGGCAACGCGGGTTTTAAAAACACCGACCTTATCGACTTCATTGCCAACTGGATGCCCAACCGAAACAACCCGGTGGGTCGCGTTCAATCTGAACAGATCGTCGCTTATATCACATATACTGTTGGGCAGCCGTGGTGCCCTGGGGATACTTGGCCACCACAAAATGGCGGAGGCTCAAATTCAGATATGAGTTTTTTCGTTGCCACCGATCTTCCCTCAGGAGGTGGCAATTTCGGTGGTTTGGCTGGAGCAGATGAACATTGCCAAAAACTGGCGAACGATGCTGGCGCGGGTGGGCGCACTTGGCGAGCCCTGCTGAGCACAGCTCAAGTCAATGCACAACAGCGCGTAGGTGAAGGCCCGTGGAAAAACGCGAAGGGCGTCGTGATTGCCGAAAATAAACAGCAGCTTTTTAGCACGACTGAGCGCAATAATATCAATACGGATACCGCGTTAACTGAAAACGGTGAAAAACTTTCAGAACTTCAAAGCTCACGCAATGCGGACAGCCGAATTATTATTACCGGTTCATCGAGAAACGGGTCTTATGCCGGCGGTAACAATTGCGGCAACTGGCAATCGGGCTCGCAAAACTTATCTGCATTCGTGGGTATTCCTCCTAAACCAGGACAAAACACAGCACCATTTAATTGGATTAACGCGGATATGAGCAAGGTAGGCTGTAATAACGTTCAGATTGTCGGCCATCAATTTGGTCACGGAGCGATTTATTGTTTTGCTGCTGAATAAAACGTAGTAGAGTCGCTTTTTACCGATTTTTATCCGCCGAAAGGTGATCAAATGAAATTTTGCGCACACCTGAGCAAAGGAATGCTCTTGACTTGCGTCGGTCTCGTGGGTGAAGATCGAGCGGTTTAAGATCGAACCGCCTATTCTCAACATATGCAGAAAAATTGACACGATGAAAAAGCTCTTAATACTTACTATTTTTGTGATTCCGTATAACTCTATAGCAGCTGATACTGAAAAAGAAAAAGATGTACAGCTAGAAATCTCCGACTTTTTCAGCCGCTGCGCGGCTGTTTACGATGAAGCGGCTACAACATATGCTAAAAATAACAATAAATCTGCTGATATCGTAAAAAAGAAAAAAGAACAGTCTTTAGCGTTGGCAAGTAAAGCCGCCGAAAAGGCGCTCAAAAATGAACTCAATAATAGGCACGTTAAAACGGCAGCCCGGGATCTTTCAAGCAAAAATTTTAAGGTAGCATCAGATAAAATAAAGTCTTTATATAAATCGGACAAAACAAAATATCTTCAGTCGATAAAGAACTCTATAAAGCGCTGTGGCACCGCGATTAGCAATCCCGAAAAGTTCGCTAATTTCATGCGGGTACGATCAAGTAAGCCTTAATCTTCAAAAGCTAAACGTGCTGTTAAAGTACGGGAGCTAGATTTTTCTCCAAAGAGTCTCCGCGCTAAACGGAATTACCACTCTATTGGAGGTGGATTGCAAATTTATATTGCAACCCACCTGAGATTTATAATAAAAACAAAAATTAATTTGCGTTTTATTTAACCGACAAATAGACAGAATGCCCCGTCACTAAATCCATTGCCATAAGATTATGCGAGCGTACATCGGCAAGAATTGCATTGTTGTTTCGCTCATCAATCACAACAGCATCGGCACCCCATAAGCGCCGAATATCA
>JANQJB010000145.1 GCA_028281865.1 Marinagarivorans sp. | reverse complement strand
GGTTGGTTTTGTCGATTTGATGGCCGCCGCAAGCCGTGAACTTTTTCAATCTTATACCTTTTCTTTACGCAATTTAAAAATTGTAAAAGGTCTAGCTTTATTCGAAGATAAACGGGTATGCACTCAAGTTATCGCCAACAAAACTGATGAAGGTTACGATATTGCAATTTACAGTCGCAAAGAAGGCGACACTGCTTGGAATACGCATATCCTTGGGCAATTAAGGCAAGATGTTGTAAACCCCGCTTCCTATTACACATTCCCTGATTCCAACCCAGAACTACCTTTACACGAGATCGGCGCAGAGCACTACTCGCTTTTGCACGGCGCAGGCTATTACTATGGCGAGGAATTTAGTCTCTTGCGTGCCGCTAAAAAGGTCGATGGAGGCTTTGTAGGCTTACTACGAGCTGATGCCGAAAAAGAGCGCTATATTCGCGATGCGGGTTTACTCGAAAGCCCGGCGCACCTAAAAGCATTTGGGGCAAGCCCGAGCGACTTTCCAGCAGAAAGTATTCATTTACCGGTCGCTATCGAGCACGTTGATTTTTTCAAAGAATTCCCAACGGAAGTGCTTGCCGCGCGCATGCGACTTGGCGAAACCGACGCGGTATTAGGGCAAGGTTATTGGACAAAAGATGGTGAATGTCTAGCTTACTTTTCGCGCTTGCAACGCAAGGAATTGCCAAAAACGGTATTGATGGAGGCATTTTCGGATAATGAACCCAGCGCAACTAAACACAATAATCACGCAATTCGACAATGGCGTTATTGCGAAGACTGGCAAGAAAAAAACCTTTCCAGTGATCAGCATAAGAACGATGATAAACCCTGGCTTGTTATTGTCTCTGATTCTTTAAAGTATCAATTCGACGATAATGCTTTTGAATGTATTATGCCATCAAGTTTAGATATTGCATTAAATAATATTGACAGCAACGCGAAAAAAATTAACAGCTACGCGGGCGTGATTAACGCAACACCGCTAAGCACAGATAAAGATGATATAACTGCAAAAAAACAATACGAAATTTATCAGGCAATTACAAACAAAGTTGAAAACCAATCACTCAGACTTTGGACACTTAGCCCGACGCTGATTGACACTAGCCTACCAGACGACAACGCTTTTATGCCTGGTTTTTTGAGAACCTTACGCGTCGAACAAGAAGGCTGGTTTATTGGACAAATTCAGTTAGATGATTTTACTGATAATGTCGGATCGTTAATCCATAATATATTGCCGCAGACAGATCTGGAATGGCTCTATCGCGATAAAAAATGGCACGTTAACAGAATTCTACCACGCCCCGAATTCGAACAACTTCATCAACGCCTAACGATCCCAAATGCAAAAAACTGGACACTGAAAAAAGGCGAAAACGAAAAAGGTATTGCCCACTTAACACTTACAAGCTGCGACGAAAATTCTTTAAAACCGAACGAAATTGAAGTACAGGTTTCACATGTCGGTATTAATTTCCGCGACGTACTAAACGCTATGGAACTCTACCCCGGTGCCGCTATACCCTTGGGCGCCGATTGCAGCGGTGTTGTTTTACGGGTCGGCAGCGATGTAACCAAACATCGTGTTGGTGACGAAGTTTTCGGCCTCGCGCCCGGGTGTTTTGCAAAAACCGTGGTTATTGATGAAAAGCGAATGTTTGCAAAACCTTCTTCGCTGACATCGGCAGAAGCTTCTACAATTCCCGTCGCTTATATCACAGCTTATTATTGCCTTATTCAACGCGCACAAATCAAAAAAGGCGATTGCGTTTTAATTCATACAGCAAGTGGCGGTTTGGGCTTGGCTGCCATACAGATAGCGCGAGATGTTGGTTGTGAAATTTATGCAACGGCGGGTACAGAAAAAAAACGTGCTTACCTAAGCAGCTTAGGTATTGATCACATTTTTGATTCGCGTGATAGAAATTTTGCCGCACAAATTGGCACTAATAAAATTAATGCTGTGATTAATACCCTGACTGGTGAAGGTTTTATCGAAAGCACCGTTAGTACCTGTGCTGAAAACGCCTACTTTATCGAAGTGAGCAAACGGAATATTTGGTCTGATACAGAAATGGAAAAAGCGCGACCCGACATTAAGTACTGTATCGTGGACTATTACAATAATATTTACGGTACGCAAGATGGTCTGGAAACAATGGACATCGTGCTATCGAAAGCGTTCAACGAAAAACGCTATCAAGCTTTACCCGCTAAAATATACCCCATTTCACAATTGCCGGAAGCGTTTCACTTTATGCGCGAAACTAAACATATCGGCAAACTGGTTATTGAACTACCAAAAGATTGGCGCGTTTCACTGGCAAGCGGGCATTATTTAATTACCGGCGGTTTGGGCGGAGTAGGTTTAGAACTTGCCGCGTGGCTTGTCGGTCTTGGTGCTCGGCATATTGTATTAACTTCACGCTCTAAACCAAACGATGCATCGCAACAAAAAATTAATGCGCTGCAAAAACAAGGTGTGGAGGTCAGCGTCGAAAACGTTGATGTTAACAATAAGGAGTCGCTAGCGCGTCTCGTGAATAGTTTTCCCGAGGGTAAACTAAAAGGCATAATCCACGCTGCGGGTATACTACATAACGAGCGCTTCCAAACCTGTTCTTGGGAAGACTATGCAAAAGTTTTCCAACCTAAAGTTGAAGGTTCGCTTAACCTCCACGAAGCCATTTACCCTATTCGTGAGCAGCTGGACTTCCTCGTGTATTTTTCGTCGACTGCAGCGATTTTTGGTGGACACGGTAGAACATCTTACGCGGGCGCAAATGGCTTTTTAAATCAATTAACCCGCTATCAACGCCAGTTGGGCATACCTGCGGTTGCAACATGCTGGGGCGCATGGGATGAAGTGGGTATGGCAATGCCTTATCGTGAGCGCATGATTTCGCGCGGCACCAATCTGATGAAGCCAAGTGATGCCTGCAACGAAATCGAAGATATTCTCGATCAAGGTGAAAATCTAGCGGTTATTAGCAATATTAACTGGCCGCTCTATACCAAAATTTCAGTGCCAAATGATTCGCGCTTTGCAAATCTGAAAACACATACAGCGCCAGTAACTAACGATCTCAGTTCCGCCAAAGCTCAAACAGATCCGAGCACCACTTCAACTGAAGTAACACTAAATAGTCGCTTAAGTACGGCTGCTGACCACGAGCGAAAAATACTGCTGCTGGAATATTTAGAGAAAGCGCTTCGAAGTGTACTCGGTGTATCAGCAAACGAAAATATTGATCGTCATATTGAACTCAATGGATTGGGCTTAGATTCTCTCGCCGCCGTTGAATTCTTGGCAAAGATAAACAAAGGCATAGAGTTAAACTCTGCTATTTCAACGGACGACCTGGCAGAATTTGCAACGCTGGATAAACTCAGTACGCGTCTATTGCAGTTAGTCAAACTAACAACTGTACAGTCAGATTCAACAGCTTCAGACGTTACCTCTCCCGCTGCAAAAATAAAATCGCCGCTTACAGCAAGACCAAATACCTCGATTGTCAGTGCACAAAAAAATAGCGACAAAAACACAGCGGATACAGAAGAACTCGCCCAGTCGCCCCACTTTAACGACTCAACAAAAGGAACTTCGCTATGGCAACCACTTCCCCAAGATCTGGAATTAAGCTGGCTGCTTCAGTTTTTCCGTAAACCCAGTACTATCAGCGCTTACTGGGATTGCCCGGTAAGTATGGATCCTAATTTACTTGAACAAGCCATCAACCGTGTTTTACAAAAACACCCGCTCTTTTTTATCAAAGTTTCGAAAACATCTCCAAAATTTCGCAACGGTGAATTTAAACCGGTACGCTTGCTTATCAAAGACTATTCACACAAACAGGACAACCGTTACGAAGAAAGTAAAGATTTATTCAATCAAAGAATTCGCTTCGAACTTCGTAAAGTTAGTGAGAGCGAAAATATACTTGTAATAATCGCTGACCACCTTTTTGCGGATGGTCTTGCATTTATATATCTGCGACAAGCCATCAACCAGGAATACCTTAATCTAAAATCCGCTCAGCCACCGGAAGCTTACAATCCTAATAGTGACTTTTTACACAACTTCCCCGACTGGGAAGCTGAATACATACGAGAAAGCACATTTCTTACGCGAGACTTTGAATTGCACCAAAAAGCTTATCTGCCCTTCAAACTCTCAGACTCACAAGAAAGTAAGCAAGATAAAAGTCAAAAAAATTGGCTGAAACATCTCGTTAAGCTGGAGGCAAGTGACTGCAAACGCTTTACGCAGAGATGTTTAGAAAGAGGTTTATCGTCCAGTGATGTTATCGCGGCCTTCGCAGCAAATAGCTACGGTAAGGCGATCGGTCAGTACAATTGCTCTGTCTTAATTACCGATTCGGGTAGAGCACATTTAAATCATCACGAAATTATCGCTCGCTGCGTTAAATTCTATGCGCTTAATTTCAAACTGGATAGCGAGTCAGATCAGGTTACTTTACTTAAGCAAATCAGCGAGCAAATTTCCTGTGCGAAAAAGCTTATTAAATTGCCATTCCTAGCCAGCTTTTTTTACAGAAAAAGTCGGACGGTAGTCGGAAAAATCATTCTGGAAAATTTCTGTAAATTGTTGGCTAGATTATTCGGTGTCAATAACACAATTGCTAAAAGCCTCATTCCTAGAATGATATCGTCCGAACTTGAACAGAAGCTGGGTATTAATCGTTTGTTCTCTACACCGAAAGTAGAACATCTTATTATCAACCACCTAGCAGCTGCGCAAAAAAATACAGCTAAAAGTGATACTGAGCTCACCTCAGGGCATGTTATTGGCACTTACAACAGCCCAACCATTGATAACGCTACGATGTTTACAACCTTTATCAATGACGATCAATGGTGTTTGTTATGGCGTAGCACCTATTTAAACGATGAATTACAAAGAAAAATTCTTCAAGACCTTGTAGAGGAAATTCAGAAATTTATCGCTCAGTAAATTTGCAATACAAAAAGAAAATTAACAAAGGCCGCTAGTTACGTATGTGTTTTTCCGCTTCAGTTAGTTTTGCTACAGGAGGCGCCCTATTGGGAGCTTCCGCACTTATTTATAGCAAAATTAATTTGCCACGCAATAGCTGGTACCTAGCGAGTATTCCCGTTATTTTTGGCATACATCAATGCAGTGAGGGCTTAGTATGGCTCGGAACAGAAGAGCAAATTAGTCCACTACTTGCCGAGATCGCTAAATATTTTTACGCGATTATCGCCATATGCTTTTGGCCGTTTTATATTCCGTTAGCAATGTTCTGGTATCAATATCCGTTACATCATATCCCTTTAAAAATAATTATCGCAATCGGCGCAGCTGTTGGCTTATATTTATTGTGGGCTATTACTATTGCGTCGCCTTTGTGGATACGCGTGAATTGTGACATTAACTCGTGTGAATCGATTGCCTACCTTTTTAAAATACCGCCGTTCTCTTCTCATTTGGACAAAGTTTATCTCGCCGCTGTCATTATCCCATTTGCACTGGCAAAGAATCTTCGCATCCGTTACATCTTAGGCCCGGCTTTCCTTGGTAGCTTTGTATTAGCAAAGTATCTGCAGACAATGGATAATTATCCTTCGATATGGTGTTATCTCGCGGCAATTATAAGTACGATTATTTTTTATGTGCTCTATATAGACAGCAAAAAATTTTAAGGCTTTTCTGGACGAAAAGGGGCGTTTATAATTCCCGCACCCAACAAATCTTGCAGCGTGCACCGGACACGCGCCAACGACAAAGACGCGGAGTGGAGTTATGAAACTAGGAAACAGACGGGTACTACTTTTCAGCCGGGTAATACTTTTCAGCGCAGCGCTCAGTCAGCTTATCGCGGTTCACGCTATCGCAACGCCCATCACGATTATCTCGCCGCCGGACAATCCTAACGTCGCTGTCGTCGGCGCCGCCAACTTTGTCGGTAATACTACAGTTATCGGAAATCTAAACGTTGAGGCGACTGGCGCCATCACTGACGCACCCGGCGCTTCGATCACCGTTAACGGCAACGCGTCGTTTACCGCCACCAATAATGCACCCATTACACTCAACAGTTCCAACAACAATTTCGGCAGCCTGACCTTCAACGCTGGCGGGCCAGTATTTATCGCTGAGCAGAACACGATGTCACTGGCGGGTGCAAACTCGGCGGCAGGTGCGGTGCTGAACGCCGGAGGCACCATCACCGACGAATCGGGGGCATTGCTCGACGTCGGTATGCTGAGCCTGACCGCCGACGGCGACATCTCTCTCGATGAAGGCCACCAAATAGATACACTTGGGTCGGTCGTTCGCGGCGGTGGGCTGACGCTGAATAATGGTACTTCGGCTCTCACGCTGGCCGGCTCGATAGAAGACGGTGATGGCGATGTCTCGATCACAACCGGCGGATCGTTGGCGGTCAATGCTTCGATCGCAGCTGTCGGCGACGCCGTGACGCTTTCTGGCAACGGCGTGTCGCTCAATCCTGGGGCCGATGTCGATACGGGCAACGACAACATCGCCATTAACGGCGGGGGCGCCGTCGTTAGTATCGTTGGAGCGCAAATACTCTCGACAGGCACAGTCAATGTTAGCGCTGACGAGATCGACCTGGGACCATTTGCCAAGCTCGGTGGCAGTGCGTCCGGTTTCGCAGCTGCCGACGAAGTGAGCCTGTTGCCGGCAACGGCTGGGACGGAAATTAATCTTGGCACTGCTGCAGCCACCCAAACGCTCGGGCTCGATCTAACAGGTGACGAACTAAACCGCGTGCAAGCACGGACCCTCCGGATCGGCAGTGACGGGTCGCTGGGCGGCAGTCAGTCCGGAGCAATCACCATTGGCGAGCTGTCGCTAAGCGGCAGTGCGGTTAGCGAGCATTTGATCATCGACAGCGGTGCGGGGATCGACATCACCGGTGCTATAGAGATAAGCGGCAATACCGATCTGAGCCTACTTTCGAGCGACATGCTCACGCTCGCGGGAGACATAGACATCGGTGGGGGACAACTCCTGTTCGGCGCCGACACGGAGGTGAACGGTCAGATAGACCTGACTGCAAGCACAACGAGTTTTCTCGGCAACCTGAGCTTCGATCTCATCGGCACCGGTCCGCTGGCCTACGACAGCATCAACGCGTTCGGCGACGTCATCATCGAAGACACACTCCAGATCATCCTCGATTCTGCGTTCGATCCGATGGCAGGCGACTTCTTCGATATCGTCTCCGCCTCCTCGATTGACATTGCGTCGACGAGTTTCCTCTTCCCAATGCTGAGTTCCGACCTGATCTGGGACCTCTCTCTGGTTTTGCAGGAAGACAGCCGGGAAACCCTGCGACTCTCTGCACTGACGCTTCCTGTCAGCGTGCCCGAGCCTGGGCCGTTGGCCTTATTGATGGCGGGTCTCGCCGGGCTCGGGCTAGCGAGGCGACGCCGACCGGTATGATTCGCTGATGCGCTATCAATGATTGCATTGCTATCATTCTGGCATAGTGAACTTTGGAGGCAACGATGGCTAATCTGGTAGTACGAAACGTAGACGACAGTGTTGTAAAAGCACTAAAAGCAAGAGCAGGACTTGCGGGAACAAGCGCGGAAACTGAGCACAGAAAGATTCTAGAGAGCGCACTGCTTAAGCCCAAAAAACGGAGCCTAGTTGATGCTTTAAAATCAATACCTTCAGTGGGTGAGGATTCAGACTTCGAACGCAAACAGGATAGTAAAAGAAAGATGAAGCTCAGGTATGGGGTAACTAGAACTCCTTAGTGAATTTTTTTAGCCAAATACGCCAACGCATTCGCAGCCTGCGAGGCATACTTGCCAGGCGCCTGCAAAGCCGCGTATGCCAGCTTAGGTTTACCTGCACATATTTCTATTAGCTTCTCATTAGTGAAGTTTGATTTCTGAAGCGCTTCATCTAATTCAGCCTCGGCGGCCTGCTTTGCCTTAAACAATTGCATTTGTACACGACTATAAAAATTCGCCGGCGCATCGCCATTCGTTTCTACAGCAACAAAAATACTATTGGGATATTTATCTGCAATGGTGGGCTGAATACCATCGCTGACACTGCTGGAACTTAGACAAGTAAAGGGTTTTACACTTAA
>JANQJB010000019.1 GCA_028281865.1 Marinagarivorans sp. | reverse complement strand
ACACAGATCACTGGATCCCGTGTCAAGCACGGGATGACGGAGGAGTAAATTGAAAATCGTGATACAAACAGCATTTAACAATGCCGTCAACGTGACCGCAGGGGTTATATTTAACACAGCCATGAAGCCGATTTTACTCATTATCGTTATTTTACTCATTATCGTTATTTTACTTATCACGGTTGTAGGTTGTGAACAGAAGCCGAAAGTTGAAGTAACGAGTGCTCAGGCAGTTTATGAAGCGCTTTTTTTAAATATTCTTGGCGATACTCATGGACAATACTATTTGGTGGACTCAACAGAGCACGATTGGTTTAAAAAGAATCCGTACAAACCTGAAGATTGGAAAGAAATATTATCGTTATCAAACGAAGTAACAGAAGAATTGATTTTAGAATTTTATAAAATTAATAGGTCTTCTAGGACAATAAACTGGAAGCCATTTATGACCAACGCTAGTTTTCTCCCAGGACACTTTAATAATGGGCCGAATCAAGTCGAGAATAAATGTTTTGTCGATAAGGAAGAGTCCAATATAGATGTCCGATTTAAAAATAACTATTATAGATCCTACTATTCTGTTTCAAAAGTTGCATTTTCTCCAAATGGTAATTATGCAATAGTCAAATACTCGCGGCATTGTGCTCCAATGAGCGGGGGTGGTGAGTTTTTTGTAGTAATGCATTTCGCAGAAAAGCAGTGGAAATTAATAGGAGGACGCAGGTTATGGGTATCGTAAATATCACAAGTCGTTCTAGAGGAATTAGAACTTTCAAGTAATATGAAAAATATCGTAATAATATCTTTGTTTCTCATGTTTTCTTCTGGATCGTTTTATTTTGGACAGAGGATTGCATCCGATAACGTATGGACTACTTGCTACGCTATAGATGCAAGTCGAGCAGCGTCTGTTCTATCTGCCAAATACCCAGATGAAATTACGTTGCAGGAATACCGAGAGAAAATAAATCGTCGACATATTGGAATTTTGTATGAGGGAGTAATAGGCTTAGGGCGATTCAAACAGGCCTATACTAGTAAGGTTCCGTTTTTGGTTGGAGACGCAACTTTTGCTGAAAGTCAACATTCAGCATGGGGTATTATCGAAAAATCGCAAAAGGTTGGTTTATTTGGTTATTTCAAAAAAAACACATAATAAGTACATAAATTACGAAGCCCACAAGCTCCGGCTTTATACCGCAAAGTTTTATTGTGAGGGCGATAATACCTAACAGGTCTCTGTACCTAATGGGTAATTTGAGTAACATAACAAACACATTGTGATTGATGGGAGTTTCGCAAATGAATGAAGACTGGGACATGATTAAAACGATTACGGACGCTGAGCATCATTTCAACAATTTGTGTTTCAAAATTCGCACCTTGGCTTCTACCTGGTTATTAGCAACTTTCACAGGAGTTGGCTTTTTGCTATCAAAAGAAATTGATTCCAGATTAGATAATGAAGAAGTTATTGTATTGCTATGTTGGATAGGGTCTTTGGGAATATTTGTGCTTTGGATTCTGGACCTACAAGTTTATCAGCGCTTGTTAAACGCGTGGTTTGAGGCAAGAGAGCCAATAGAAGAGCGTAATCCAGATTTTCCTCAACTCATGAAGGCTATCAAAGCCACTCAACCAAGTGGTAGTGCATCAAATTTAATTAAAATATTTTATATGAGTTTGTTCGGTGCTCCATTGTTGTTTGGGATTTACATATCTATTCGTTGGGGTACTAGTGAGATGATTCTTAATTTTTCAATAGGTTTGTTGGTAGTATTTTTAGTAATAATCTACTTTTTTAGCCCTGGCCGTCGTAAAAAGTCGAGCAAGCGGAATGCCGTAAACGGCACCCCTTCATGAGGCGCTAGGGCTTGAGGCTTTGTGTAGAGAGAAGCCTGAGTTTAGGGATCATGAGGAGGATCTGTTATATTATGTTCATACTTTTAGGATGTTGCCCTATAAAATATATGAATAGGCTTAACAAGCCAATTAAAGTAGGCCGCCCTTTTAGTGGAAAGTTATAAGTCATTGTGAACAGATATTTCAATTTATTACTCGTTTGTTTTTTTGTGGGGGTGCTCTTCACCCAGTGTAGAATACTCAGATATCAAAATCGATGCACCTTTGGGGCCGACCGAAAATATGAATGAAGGTTTTTTCAGTATTACGTCATTCTATTAAAATATATAAAGCGTATAACAATCTCAGCCAGTAGGACGCCGCAAGCGACGCTACAGCTGGGCGTCAGGCAATACTGAATTTAATATGAATAAATCTAGTTGTTTTAGCTGTGGTGGTCTATATCCGAATATTGAAGGGCCTGTGCATAGATATATGAGCTCATCTCCAGGTTGTTGGTCTATATATGGAGAAGTGTTAGCTCGTGAATATAGTGATAGAGCCTATTTTGAAGTTCACCGTTTGACTGTTGATGCTTATGCAGTTCAGCATCCGGGTTCTAAAGATCGCCAAAGTATTCATTCTGTTGGCGTACACCTAGCTAGACTTTGCTTATTTTTAGAACATGGTTTAAGTCCCGATAAAGCTAATGAAGCTATGTTAGAAATCGGCAAAAACAAGCAATCTTTCTTTTATCTCAATCCGCCGAAAAGTTTGGGTTCTATAACTGCTTCAGATGTTTACGCTGTCGATTCGGTGGAGAAACATAGAGCTATGGTGAGAGAGTGGGCCCAATGTGCGTGGGATGCGTGGGAAATACATCACGCTACAATCAGAAAATGGTTACCAAACAAAACATTGCACCGGACAAGCCGGCGAATCCGGCGTTGATATGGTTTCCGCTGTCAATACCCTAATATTTGCCAGGCCAAAATAAATTAACTAAAAATAAATCATTAAAAAAATATTGAGAGTGAAAGCGG
>JANQJB010000017.1 GCA_028281865.1 Marinagarivorans sp. | reverse complement strand
ATCTTACTGATTCGGGGTTCGATTGCAAGCGCTTTGTTGTTTAATCTAAGATCTCTAGAACATCTTCTAAGTCATTGATTATAGAATGAATTAGTAGGCTCTTATCTTCGGTCTTTTCGCTCGATTGTGCTTGCGAACCCTTTGGCAAACCGGATGTTGATAGCTGTTGTTTTGCTCCAGAAATCGTAAACTCCTTATCGTGCAGGAGCTCCTTGATATGCTTTACCAAAGCCAAGTCTTTTTGATTATAGCGGCGCCGATTACCTTTTTTCTTTTCCGGGCGCAATTGAGTGAATTCCTGCTCCCAGTAACGCAACACGTGAGGCTTCAAATCGCAGATTTTTGCTACTTCTCCAATCGTGAAATAGCGCCGCTCGGGTACTTCCCAAAAATCTCTATTCCTTTCTCGATCCTGCATAGGCCTCTACTCGCGCACGCAGTTTCTGACCAGGCTTAAATGTCACAACACGCCGCGCAGAAATCGGGATTTCCTCACCTGTTTTCGGATTCCTTCCAGGGCGCTCAGCCTTATCGCGCAAATCAAAATTACCGAAACCCGAGAGTTTTACCGGCTCATTGGCAACCAAGGCCTCGCTAATTTCCGAGAACATTCCCTCGACCAAATCACGAGCTTCTCGCTTACTAAAGCCCAAATCAACATGTAATTTTTCAGACAAATCTGCTTTCGTTATTGAATCTGAATCATTTTGGTCCAAAACTGATTACCTCAATTTTGCTTCGAATTGCTGTTCAAGCCTGGAAATGATGGCGTTCATCGCTTCGAGGATTTCGTCATCGTTAAGCGTGCGCGAGTTATCTTGAAACGTCAAGTTAAAAGCAACGCTTTTTTTCGAGTCGGGAATCCCCTGCCCCATATATTGGTCAAAAACTGCAACGGACTTAAGATTTTGACCAGAAGCGTCTCGCACCACTTGCTCGACCTCTGCGAACTCTATTTCTCTATCAATCAAAATAGCTAAATCGCGTGTCACAGAGGGAAACTTCGAAATAGGAGTGTATAAGGGAGCCTTTGTCGCTCGAAGTAGCTTATCCAATTGCATTTCAAAAACGAAAGGTATTTTGGTTAAGCTCAGCTTTTTCACTAAAAGCGGGTGCAAAGCTCCCAAATAACCTAGATTTTCATCCGCCAATTTAATTTCTGCTGTTTGTCCAGGGTGCAAAAAAGCCGGTGGCCTACTGGGTTTAACAAATTTAAATTGAGCCGCGTTACCGGTTAATTCAAATAACGCCTCAACTTCCCCTTTTAAATCATAGAAATCAATTTCCGATTTTGTTTCGCACCAATTTTGCGAACATTGAGGACCGTATATCAGCGCGGCAATAGATTTCTGTTGCAAGTAACCCGCATTCGCCGAGGGAGAAAATGTCAGCCCAGTTTCAAATATTCTAATGCGATCATTCTGTCGGTTCAGGTTCGTTTTTAGCGTGTGCACTAAACCCGGTACAATTGAACGACGCATAGTGCCAAGCTCGCGGCTGATTGGGTTTTTCAGGACAACCGCGGGTTCGTCACCATAAAAAAGTTGATGCCAATCAGGATCAATAAAACTGTAGACAATAACTTCATTAAAGCCGCGTGATGTTAAATGTCTAACAAGCGAAGTTTTGACTAGCTTATTTTCGCTTTGAACGGATAAATCTATCGCACTTTTTGAAATATTTGTCGGCAAGCGGTCGTAGCCATAAATGCGCGCAATCTCTTCTATCAAATCTGCATCAATAGCAATGTCAAAGCGATACGAAGGGACATCGAAAACCCACTCGGAGTCGTTACTCGAAATTAAATTTAAGCCCAATCGAGTCAAAATTGATTCGATTAATGATGCATCGAATTCAAAACCTAAAATAGAATTTAGGCGCGACTTTTTCAATGTTACTTTTTTAATGCTGGGCAGAGCCTCAGGTATTACCACCTCAGAAACCGGACCTAGGTCGCCACCAACAATTTCCAGCAATAATTCCGAGGCACGCTCAATAGCTTTTTGCGGCAGATTATAATCGACGCCACGCTCAAAACGATGAGAAGAATCCGTATGTAGACCGTAGGAACGCGCTTTACCTGCGATCGCAACGGGCGAGAAAAAAGCCGCTTCTAAAAATATATCTTTGGTGTCGCCAGATACTGCCGATTGAGCGCCACCCATTATTCCTGCCATCGCTACCGGACCAGCCTCATCAGCAATAACTAAGGTGTTGTCATTCAATTCAACTTCCTGATCATTCAACAGTAACAGTTTTTCATGACTCTGCGCGAAGCGAACACAAATGTTACCGTTTAGTTTGGCTTTATCAAATGCATGCATCGGTTGACCAAGTTCCAGCAGCACATAGTTCGTCACATCTACCACCGGGTCAATTGGACGCACCCCACAGCGGCGCAGTTTTTCCTGCATCCACAATGGAGTGGTTTTTGAGACATCAACGTTATTGATGACACGCCCAACATAGCGGGGGCAAGCTTCACCAGCATCTAGTATCACATCGATTTTTTCGTCATGTGCCGGCGGTGAAGAATTAATATCAGGAATCGATAAAGACGAATCAGTCAAAACAGCCACTTCACGCGCAATTCCTGCGATACTCAAACAGTCGCTGCGGTTGGGGGTCAAATCAATTTCGATAACATGATCACCAAGCTTGAGAAAATCGCGTAAATCTTGCCCAACAGGCGCATCTAGAGGAAGTTCCCACAATCCCGATTTGTCATCACCTGCATGCAATTCATCTTGGCCGCAGAGCATGCCAGAGGATTCGACACCGCGTAATTTTGCTTGTTTTATTTCTAAACCACCCGGGAGTTTGGCACCGACAAGCGCAAAAGGAACTTTAATTCCAACACGTGCATTGGGCGCACCACAAACAACTTGCCGTTTGCCCTCAGGGGCTCCGCGAACCTGGCAAACCCGGAGTTTATCGGCGTCGGGGTGTTGCTCAATAGAAACTATTTCACCAACAACAACGTGTGAAAAATCGCCAGCCACAGGTTCAACGGCGTCAACCTCTAAGCCTGCCATGGTCACTTTTGCGACCAATTCGTCTAAATCAATTGCGGGATTAACCCATTCCCTTAACCATGCTTCACTTAATTTCATATAGCTATTTTTGTTTCATCCGATCCAAAACATTAATATTTTTTTTAATTGGCATCATTGTTAATTGAGTAGGGGTTTACGCCCGATGCTGTAGTATGAAATTCCACGCTTCGAGAGAACTGCGGGATCATACAAATTGCGCCCATCAAAAATTACGGCTTCAGAAAGCAGCGATTTAACCTTGTCCCAATCGGGCGAACGGAACACAGTCCACTCAGTGCAAACGACCAAGGCATCTGCACCCTGTAAAGCTTCGTACGGTGCATCAACTAATTTCAAATCTTCGCGAGTACCATAAATACGCTCGACTTCTTCTTTAGCTTCTGGATCAAAAGCTTGAAATTTTGCACCTTTTGACCAAAGCGCTTCCATTAGCACGCGGCTTGGCGCCTCACGCATATCATCAGTATTGGGTTTAAACGCAAGCCCCCACAAGGCAAATGTTTTTCCATTCACATCGCCAAAATGCTGTTCGACTTTTTTGATCAGTACTTCTTTTTGTGTATCGTTGACTTCCTCGACGGATTTCAAAATAGCAGCTTCAACACCAATTTCGTCAGCAGTCCGCACCAGTGCTTTCACATCTTTTGGAAAACACGATCCACCGTAACCGCAGCCGGGATAAATAAATTGGTAGCCGATACGCGGATCCGAACCAATTCCGCGGCGAACTAATTCGACATCTGCGCCAAGCGATTCTGCGATGCGCGACATTTCATTCATAAAACTGATTTTCGTTGCTAGCATCGCATTAGCGGCGTACTTAGTTAACTCCGCTGAGCGCACATCCATAAACATCAATTTATCGTGGTTGCGGTTAAACGGTGCGTAAAGTTCACGCATTAATTCTTCAACTTTTGCCGAGTCGGTGCCTACGACAATACGGTCGGGCTTCTGAAAGTCATTAACCGCTGCACCCTCTTTCAAAAATTCTGGATTCGACGCTACGTCGTAAGAAATTTCAGCGCCGCGAGCCTTTAAAGTCTGCGCGATTTTATCACGCACCTTATCCGCACTTCCGACAGGCACAGTCGACTTATTAATAACGAGGCGATAGTCCTGAATGTAGGTTCCGACCGACTCAGCCACCTGCAGCACGTAACGTAAGTCCGCCGCACCATCTTCATCTGGCGGTGTACCAACAGCAATAAATATAATTTCTGCATGGTCGACCGCTTCTTTTGCATCTGTGGTAAAACGCAAGCGGTCTTGAGCAGTGCTCTCTCTTACAATGTTCTCCAATCCCGGCTCGTAAATCGGAATTTCACCTTGGCGCAAGCGTTGGACTTTTGCTTCGTCTACATCGACACATAATACGTCGTGCCCCGAATAGGAAAGACATGAGCCAGTCACCAAGCCAACATAACCTGTTCCAAAAATTGATACTCTCATGAATATTACGCCTTAAAATTGCTTTAAAAAATCAAGTTCGTTTTCAAAAAATAACCGTAGATCGTTAATGCCATAACGCAGCATCGCCAGCCTTTCAACACCCATACCAAAGGCATAGCCCGAATATTTTTCTGCGTCGACATTACATGCAGCGAATACATTGGGATGAACCAAACCACAACCCATCACTTCCAGCCAACCGGTATATTTGCACATACGGCACCCCTTCCCCCAACACTGTGTGCATTGAATGTCGACCTCAGCCGAAGGTTCGGTAAAAGGGAAAAATGAGGGACGGAAGCGCACCGAAACATCTGCCTCAAAAAACGCTTTTAAAAACTGATCTACAACACCTTTTAAATCAGCGAAGCTGATATCTGTATCGACAACTAAACCTTCTACCTGATGGAACATCGGGGTATGGGTTAAATCCATATCGCAACGATAGACTCGGCCCGGACAAATGATTCGAATAGGCGGCTCTTGCGTTTCCATTGTTCGAATTTGCACGGGGGATGTATGTGTTCGCAACACATGTTCATCATCAACATAAAAGGTGTCGTGCAGCGCTCTCGCGGGGTGGTGGGAAGGAATATTGAGCGCTCCGAAATTGTGAAAATCATCTTCGATCTCGGGGCCTTCTGCTACTTCGTACCCCGCAGTTGCAAAAATTGCCTCGATTCTCTCAAGCGTGCGTGTGATCGGATGGCGACGACCCTCGCTCGTGTGGCGACCTGGGAGAGTAACATCAATGGATTCGCTTTGGAGCTTTCGCTCAATTTCCGCTTTTTCGAGCGAGGCTTTGCGTTGGTCAATTGCCGACTGTAGATTTTGCTTGGCCTGATTAATTTTCGCGCCCGCTGCCGGGCGCTCATCAGCACTGAGTTTACCCAAACCCTTCGACAAGACTGTAACTTTTCCTTTCTTGCCAAGAAAGTCGACGCGTATGCTATCCAAATCTCTCAAATTTTTTGCCTGATCGATTTGTACTAGTGCTTCGTCGCTCAGCGCATTAAGGTTCTCCATCAGTTGGCTCTCTATAAAAATAACTCTATCTAAACAAAACTACTCGATTAAAAACTAGCTTCATTTTAGCTAATTCTTGCACAAAAAACTCAAAAAAAAGGGGGAGTAGCCTAGCTTCTCCCCCTTTTAAAATCAAATATAACAACGCTTAATTTAGGCGACCAACGCCTCTTTAGCTTTGGCAACAATAGCAGCGAAAGCTACCTTGTCGTGGACAGCTATGTCAGCCAATACCCGACGATCAAGCATCACATCGGCCTTTTTTAAGCCAGCTATCAAGCGACTGTAACTCAAACCCTCTGAACGAGATTGAGCATTGATGCGGGTTATCCAAAGCGCACGAAAATTACGCTTTTTTACACGTCGATCGCGATAAGCATATTGCCCAGCTTTGATTACCGCCTGCTTGGCTACCCGAAACACGCGCGAGCGGGCTCCATAATAGCCTTTCGCCGCCTTTAGGATTTTCTTGTGACGACGACGCGCCTGTACTCCACGTTTTACACGAGCCATTTCTACTTCCCCTTACTTCGCGCGCAACATACGGTCAACAAGCGGTTTGTCTGCATCATTCATGATGCTCGTGCCGCGCAGCTGACGCTTACGTTTTGTCGTCATTTTAGTAAGAATGTGGCTTTTAAAAGCACGTTTGTGCTTATAACCGGCTCCCGTCTTTTTGAAGCGCTTTGCAGCGCCGCTGTGTACTTTAGCTTTTGGCATAACAATTCTCCGAAATAACTAATACCAATAATAGATAGCGGGTAAAAACTCGGTGCTTTTTTACCAGCAATTGACTGGCAGTTAACCCTAGCTGCACTTTCTATAGTCGGTACAAGAGTGTTTTACGTTTAAAGAACCTCGAGGCAGCTAAAGGAATAGCCCGGGCTCTTCTTGTATTAACAACCTATCCTCGCGCTAGCGCAGACTTTAACGACTAGCACTTAAATGCTCCACATTTAAACAAACAGGGCATTAAACAGTTAGGTTGCTTTTCAAAATGTCAGGCAAACAGTGTTTACTTGGCATCTTGAATTCTGGCGAGCGCAGATCTACTGCCATCAGCGTTCGCGTTATTTCTTTTTTTTCTGTGGTGCAATTACCATAGTCAGCTGACGCCCTTCCATCTTTGCATGCTGTTCAACCACACCCAACTCTTCCAAATCAGCGGCAATGCGCTGCATCATTTCCATCCCTAACTCCTGATGAGCCATTTCGCGCCCGCGGTAACGCAGAGTTACCTTGGCTTTGTCACCGGCTTCAAGGAAGCGTTTCAAATTGCGCAGTTTCACTTGGTAATCTCCATCTTCAGTACCAGGGCGAAACTTCATTTCTTTAACATGCTGCTGCTTTTGCTTTTTGCGCGCTGCAGCTTTTTGTTTTTTTAAATCGAAAAGATGTTTACCATAATCCATTATTTTGCAAACCACCGGGTCTGCATCTCCTGCAATGGCGACCAAATCAAGCGATTCCGACTGCGCTTTTTCCAACGCTTCTTCGAGCGGAACAATCCCCACTTGTTGCCCATCCGACGCGATCAGACGAACTTCTTTCGCTTCGATCGTATCATTAATTGCAGGTTTACCTGAACGACCTTTGCCGTTGTTTTTATTGTTAATAGCATCTCTCCGATTGTTAATTTAATAATTACACTGCGCTTTAAAACTGAAAGAGCCTACCCCGTCAGTATTAACTGGAGCGGGCACCGTTATTGAGATTAACGCTTTTCTTCGATGGCTTTTTCGATCAGTCCTACTGCGTCACCAAGAGGCATAGCACCTAAGTCCTCTCCTCCCCGCGCTCGCACCGCGACAGTGCCGTCTTTTTCTTCTTGGTCCCCAACTACAAACAAAAAAGGAACCTTCTGAATTGTGTGCTCGCGGATTTTAAAGCCGATCTTTTCATTTCTCAAGTCAGAATAGGCTCTAAGCCCCTTATTTTTAAGCAATTTCTCGATTTTTCGCGCGTAAGCGTTGTGCCGCTCAGTGATTGTGAGAACTACAGCTTGTTCCGGCGCCAACCAACAGGGAAAAGCACCTTCATAATGTTCAATCAAAATCCCGATAAAGCGCTCGAACGAACCTAGTATAGCCCGGTGTAACATAACGGGTACTTGGCGCGAGCCATCTTCGGCGACATATTGCGCATCAAGCCGTCCCGGCATCGAGAAATCGACCTGCATCGTGCCACATTGCCATACGCGACCAATGCAATCGCGCAACGAAAACTCAATTTTAGGCCCGTAGAATGCGCCCTCACCCGGCAACTCTTCCCATTCGAGCTGCTTAGCATCTAGAGCATCAGCTAGCGCTTTTTCAGCCTTGTCCCAAATTTCGTCGCTACCGACACGTTGTTCGGGCCGAGTCGATAAACGCAAAATAATATCTTCAAAGCCAAAATCTCTGTATACCTTGTAGAGTAAATCGGTAAATTGTGAGACTTCATCTTGAATCATTTCTTCAGTACAAAAAATATGGCCATCATCTTGCACAAACCCCCTGACACGCATTAACCCTTGCAGAGAGCCCGAGGCTTCATTGCGGTGGCAGAAGCCAAATTCAGCTAAGCGTAGTGGCAAGTCGCGGTAACTTTTCAAACCCTGATTGAATATTTGCACATGGCCCGGGCAGTTCATCGGCTTGACGGCAAAATCTCGGTCTTCAGACTTTACCGTGAACATGTTTTCACGAAATTTATCCCAGTGACCGGATTTTTCCCACAAAGTACGATCGACAACTTGCGGCGTTTTTATTTCCATGTAGCCATTGACGCGCATAATCTCACGCATGTATCGCTCAAGCTCGCCGTAGATTGCCCAACCACGTGGGTGCCAGAAAACCATACCGGGCGCTTCTTCTTGCAGGTGGAAAAAATTTAATTGTTTACCAATTTTACGGTGGTCGCGCTTAGCTGCTTCTTCGATGAAGCGCAGGTGCTCCTTCAACGCTTTTTTATCAGCGAAAGCCGTACCATAGATTCGCTGTAACATCTTATTGTCCGAACTACCGCGCCAATATGCTCCGGAGACTCGAGTCAATTTGAAATGGTGGCAAAAGCCCATATGCGGCACATGAGGACCACGACACATATCGACGTATTCTTCATGATGATATAAACCTGGCCGATCATCTTTAGCAACATCGCGATCCAATATCTCCATTTTGTAGGTTTCACCGCGCGCTTCGAAAGTATCGCGCGCTTCTTGCCAGCTCACCTTTTTCTTAATTACAGGGTAATTCGTCTTGGCCAGCTCAAGCATTCGCTTTTCCAGCGTTTCGAGATCCTCATCTGTCAGCTTGTGCTCCATGTCGATATCGTAATAAAAGCCATTTTCGATTGTGGGACCAATGGCCATTTTCGCTTCGGGCCAAAGTTGCTTAACGGCATGCCCAATTAAATGCGCACACGAATGGCGAATAATTTCAATGCCATCTTCATCCTTAGCAGTAAAGATCGTTAAATCCGCATCTTCAGAAATGAGGTCACTGGCATCGACGCGCTGACCGTTTACACGCCCGGCAATAGTTGCTTTCGCCAAACCGGGGCCAATATCTTGGGCAACTTCTAAAACAGTTACAGGTTTATCAAATTCTCGTTTCGAACCATCGGGGAGAGTAATAATAGGCATAACACTTCCTTCATATCAGTGGTGGCCCCTACCAAAGGCCACGTGAAAACAACAGAGATTTTTTGCAAGATAAGTCGCGACTTATCCTGAAGAGGCGGGGATTATATAGTGCTAGCTAGCAATACGCCACGCCTTTGATGAACTAGTATTGCTGACCTGATATCCCAATGCTAGCGCGATTAATCAGTATAAACTATGAAGGGTGTTTAAACACTTTTTACAACTTCGAGCAAAACCTTACGCACTGACGCAGCCGATTTTTCTAAGATCGCGTGAATATCTTGTATGCTGATTAAATCGCTTGAACGGCCCGCAGCCCAATTAGCCACGATACACAATGAAGCATAATCAAGCCGCAGTTCGCGCGCGAGGGCCGCTTCAGGCATGGCTGTCATGCCTACGACAGAGCAACCGTCTCTCTCTAGGCGATCTATCTCAGCGGATGTTTCGAGCCGCGGTCCTTGCATACACGCGTAGGTACCTTTAGCCACCCAATCTACCTCACTATCTGCCAGGCTAGTTGCCAATAATTCGCGTAACCTCTGACAAAAAGGGTAAGTAAAATCAATATGGTTAATATCATCGCTGAGCAAATCGGCGAATGTGTGCTCTCTGCAATACGTGTAGTCGACAATTTGATCGGGAAGCACAATACTACCCGGTCGCGCTTCTCCACTAATCCCTCCAACAGCGTTAATAGCAAAAATTTTTTTAACGCCGAGCGAATGCAGCGCCCAAATGTTGGCTCGATAGTTTACTTTATGTGGCGGAAGTCGGTGGCCGGCGCCATGCCGTAGTAAAAAAGCGGAGTCAACGCCATTTAATTGGCCTGTCACCACGCCAAACACATCACCAAACGGCGTTTTAACTTGAGTTTCGTGCTGATTTTTCAACTCTGGAAATTCGTAGAAGCCTGAGCCGCCGATAATAGCGACCTGTGGCTGTATAGACGTTTCGGTCATATCTTAGTGATTTCTCTATATAACTCTATATGTAACAACTCTTCTACTGCATGTAACAACTCTACTATGTACAACAACCCCAACCTTTATTGAACGTACTATCTAAAATTTCGCCTTTAAAAACTCACAGTACAAGAGAAAGAGTATTGAAAGTATCTTGTATGCGCTTTCGCATCGATTAGCAATCAGCTACCAACTTGTTCGCTGTCACTCGCCTTTTAACGCGTAAATGCCAGGTGCATTTCGCAGCAAGCCCTTGCGGTCCATACCCAGCCCAAACACGTAACGATCTGGCAGTGTAAGCGCTATAAAATCTGGCGTATATTGATCCGTTTTGCGATCGTGAATTTTATTAGCAAGGACAGCGCTTTTAACTGTAGCGACACCACGCTGTTTTAGTTCCTTTACTAATTCAACCAACGTTTTTCCCTCATCAAAAATATCGTCGATCACTAGCACGTGATGCCCAGTAAGATCTTGTTTTGGCTCAACATACCAGTTCAAAGAGTCACTGCCGGTCAACTGATCGCGGTAACGAGAAACATGAATAAAGTCCAATTCTAGCGGCATTTTGAGCAACGGCAAAAGTTGACCCGTTATAACAGCTCCACCCTTCATCACACTCAATGCGGTTATCTTCGTATAGCCGTAATTGATATTTATCTCACGTGCCATCGCGTCTATCGCCGCCATTGCCTGGTCGAAGTTATACAAACAGTCTGCATCACTGGACAAGGAATCGATATTAGTGATCTCCATTTGGGCTGGTTTCATCACTTGTGTGTGGAGCATCAGATTTATCCAAAATTTCTAAGTGATTCGGAACATGTATTGTTGAAGTCGGAAACGCCATCTCGGCTCCGTGTTGTTCGACAATGTCGACAATTTTTAACAATACATCTTGTTTAATTTTATGAAATTCAATCCAGTTTTTAGTTTTAGTATAAGTGTAAACAAAAAAATCGACTGAAGAAGAAGCGAAGGTATTGAAATTTACAATTATCGTCTGCGTTTGATCAATTGCCTCGTGGTTTTTTAACATTTTATCAACATCGGCAACGATAACGGACATTTTTGCAATATCGTCGTAGCGCAAACCAATCGTTTCGTAGATACGACGATTTGTCATGCGCGATGGGTTCTCGACTGATATTTGTGTAAAGGTAGCATTTGGTACATAAAGGGGACGTTTATCAAAAGTCCGAATACACGTCTGGCGCCAACCTATATGCTCGACAGTTCCCTCAATTTCCTTGTCTGGAGAACGAATCCAGTCGCCTACTTTAAAAGGGCGATCTAGGTATATCATTAACCCACCAAAAAAATTTGCCAGCAAATCTTTTGCAGCAAAACCAACCGCGATACCGCCAATACCGCCAAAAGCAAGAACACCGGAAATACTATATCCCATCGATTGCAATGCCACTAACGCGGCGGTAATCACTACCGAAACCCGCAACAGCTTGCCCACTGCACTTGCTGTCGTAGGATCTAAAGGGTCGCGCGCATAATCAGGATTCATTAAGTTGCGCTCAGCCCGCCCGATCATGTTAACCAAAAACCAGCTAAAAATAGCAATTGTGCCAACTCGCCGGATAGCGGGGATAGCATCAAAAATGGAAACTTGTGCTTGGGAGCCTGCTATCTCTGCAGCGTAAGAAAAGCCCACTAGCCAGATGATGTATCGACTGGGCGCATATATTGATTCAAATAAGGCGTCGTCCCAGACATTTTTTGTACCTCGCGCACGCTTTCTCAGCTTGCCCAAAAAACGTGAGCAAATAAAACTTAAAAATGTTGTGAAAAATACGACGAAAAATACTTCAACTACCCAAAGGTAATCTGTGTGGACGAAATCCGAAAACCAAGACGCAATTGAACTATTCATTGTTTATTTCTCCAAATCAAAACAAATCTTCCAACATTTTTTGGGTCGAAACCCAGCGCGGACTCTTTTTCAGTTCATCTTTTTTCCACGCTTGTTTTATCGCAGAGCTCTTGGCAAATTTAAGCCACTTCTCAGATGCGCAGTGGTTTTTAGTTTCGAATCGCTCCAATGTCTGAACAGCCTGTTCAAAGTTATTACAAATCAATACTGTGTCGCAACCTGCGTCGATAGCAGCAAAAGCGCGATCCGACATCGAGCCAGCAACAGCCGCTGCGCTCATACCCAAATCGTCACTGACAACGCAGCCTTGAAACCCCAACCTTTCCCTCAGTACCTGGCCAATCCAAAAGGGAGAATAACCGACCGGTTGTGGGTCGACTTCAGGAAAAATCACATGAGCAGGCATAATTGCGCCAAGTTGATTGGCAAGCTTCGTGAACGGAACCAAATCGCGGCTTTCAATTTCGTCAAATGAGCGGAAATCTTGGGCAATTTCAATATGGGTATCGGCTTTGATTGCGCCGTGCCCAGGAAAGTGTTTGCCCGTCGCCGGCATCCCGGCTGCATTCATTCCGGAAATAAATGCACTTGCCAGTAAACAAGTAGCCTTAGGGTCATCATCGAAAGAGCGATCACCGATCACGTCGCTTTTATCGATATCCAAGTCGAGCACCGGTGCGAAGCTCAAATTGACCCCATGAGAGCGCAATTCGCTCGCCATTACCCACCCTAGGTTGCTGGCAAGTGTTTCCGTCACACGTAATTTTCGACGATAGGCAGCGCCTAAGCTACCCATAGGAGGAATACGAGTAAAACCTTCTTTAAAACGCTGCACACGACCACCTTCCTGATCGACTGCGACAATCAAATAGGGGTTAGCTTCGCGGATACAGCGAATTAAGTCAGCTAGCTGGCTACTGTCAAGAAAGTTCCGGGCAAACAATACAATACCCGCAACCTGCGGATGCTGCAAAACATCCCGCTCTACTGAGTCGAGCTCTACACCAACCAGATCAACAAAGATACTACCCAACAAATTGAAGTCTCAACAGAAAGCTAACGAATAATTAAAGATAAGATTAATTTTACAGAAATATCGGTTCTAATCAGCAATCGCTAGCGACGATCACTAGTAATTGAATACCCAAGCATCAATATTATAGTCCGGCAAAACACCAAAATGCAGTAAACATTGGAATTAAAGCAAGTTCGAGCTTTGCCCAAGCATACTATTAAATTTTGGCGAAATACGTTGAACAGTGGTCCGCGAAAAAAGTCTTTTTCGCCCGAGGCTTCGTTGGCTTAGGATTCGTCGGCCCTGACTCTTGGCCTCGCCCTACCGCTACTTTCTACAGCCGTGGCGCAGAGCACCGCTATACCTAAACGCGGCAACGCGCTTCTTCGTTGTCCTAAATGCCTACACCCACTCCAGCTTAATAGTCGCCTTGCCCTAGGCAAAAAACACCATTTTCACAGACGACAGGGTTAATTTTCTTTTGCAAGAAAATTAACGTCGAATGTAAAAAAAGGAAGAAGAAGACTCTACTTAACACTCTAAATTGTTAGGAGCATTTAGCATACCGCTGAGAGCGGGGATCATTAGCTGGGTCGCTTCGGATATTTCCATATCAATTTCAAAATCTGCCGAGAGAATCGCGCTAATTGAATCAAAACTCGACAAGGTAAAAATTGCAGACCCCAATAAAAAGTTTAGTCGCCAATAAAATTGAACAGGGTTTAAATGCGGTAAAGCGGATTTCAGTAGATCTGTATAGCGGCGATAAGTATCGCCATAAGAGCCTGATAAATTTTGACGTAAATGCTCTTGAGACTGCGTGTACGCCAAGCTAATTAAACGTACTAATCGTTGAGACTTATCATTGAGATGCAAGACAGTACTTTGATGAGCTTCAAACAGTATTTCGAGCAACGCTTCTGTGGAAGGCTTTTGACCCTTCGTTTTTTCCTTCTCATATTCATCTAAACGTTTGTCTAACTCGGCGCATAAAGGCTTTATATATCGAACAAATACTGCCTGAATTAACGCTTTTTTAGTGCCGAAATGATAATTAACCGCCGCTAAATTAACGTCGGCCATGCTTGTTATCGTACGTAAAGATGTTTCTGCAAAGCCTCTTTCAGCAAATAAAACAGTCGCCGCGTGAAGAATGCGATCAACCGTATCACTTTGTGCCATACGCTGCCCCCAATCAAGAATCGAGAAGATACGGATACAAAATTGTGATGTCAAGCATAACGCTCCAAAACAGCGCAAGACCGATAAGCGGTTATTTCTCCTTTTAACAAGCTAGTTAACACAAAAGATTTAGCGCCAAAGGTTGAAAACGGCACTTGCACAAGACAAATAACTGTATATAATCACATATACTGTATAAATAATCAGACCATCACACTAGCGTTTAAATCTGAGATTGGCTTTTGAATTTGAGGCTAACTTTTGAATCTGAAAATAGTGTTCAACTCTAAAGCTGGTGTTTGATTTTGATACCATTGTTTGATTTTTGATAGTAAGTACTTAGATTTATGTCAGCCACGCTTAACAAAGATTTGGGTTTACATTTATGAATAAACTGACTGCACGCCAACAGCAAATTCTCGATTTAATTAAAACACAAATCGATGAAACAGGGTTTCCACCAACCCGAGCTGAAATAGCTGATATTTTAGGTTTTAAAAGCGTCAATGCTGCGGAAGAACATATTAAAGCCCTAGCAAAAAAAGGCGCCATAGAAGTGATTGAAGGAGCCTCCCGGGGAATAAGGCTGCCTGAGCACCAACGAGGTATTCCACTTGTTGGACGCGTCGCCGCGGGAAACCCGATTCTCGCTGAAGAAAATATCGAGGAGTTTATTCCGCTGCCTGAAAACTTTTTCCACCCCGCTGCCGATTATCTCCTACGCGTTAACGGTATGAGCATGAAAGATATAGGAATACTTGATGGCGACTTACTCGCAGTGCACCGAACTAATCAAGCACGGAATAACGATATTGTTATCGCTCGCATTGAAGATGAGGTGACGGTTAAGCGATTTCGAAGGGAGGGTAACCGTGCGACTGTACAATTGTGGCCTGAAAATCCTGATTTTGATGTGATAGAGGTTGACTTGAGGGACCGAAATTTTCAGATCGAAGGCCTTAGCGTTGGTGTTATAAGACGATAAATGTGAATAGGTAATGGAAGCAAACAAGTGGATTTAAATTGGCAATAACAAGACTTTGAAACAAGTTAAAACGATACAAGTGGCAAATTGAGCCGAAAATTAAATAGTCGATAGAGGTAGTAATTATGAGCACAGCATTTGCAGATACAAACTGGCTGTATTCAGATGTGCAATCCGATACACCTGAGCACGTTGGAAGCACTGAAATTATCGTACCGCGTTCAGAGCAATCGCTGATGCTTTTGTTGCCTACAATAGTTTATTTAAGCCAAAACCTTGATAATCGCTGGCTAACAATTGTAAGCAAATCTCGTGTTTCTGGAAAACTTCTGGCGCGCTTTGGCTGCAATAAAAAGAAAATTCGTATTATCTACGTGAAGAATAAGTCTTTTGTGTTTGACTACTTAAAAACTGCGCTCGCTAATGGAAAAAGCCATACGGTCATCGGAAACCCAGGAAAACTCACTAAATCTCAGACCAAGCAGCTAGAAAATGCAGCACGCTGCGGTAATGCACAATCGATTACCGTCCGGGCGAGCACATAATAAAACTACCATTGAAAGATATTATATTTACCTTAAGAAATCCGTTGTCGTTTAAAAGGTATATGGAAAGATATTCTACGAAGTTTTTATTTTGTAATTTATCTTCAGCGTTTGTTATTGAGGCTTACTTGCAGCTTAGTGTTTGTTATGTTCGGATAATGTTTATATCAGAGTCATCCAAACCTCTTATCTTAATGAAGTATTTCCACCGCTGAGCGTTCTATATCCTCAAAATCATCATCTTCAAGGCCAAAAGCAGCCTCTAAACCCGCTTCTATCATCGCTTTTGCAACTGAAAGTTTAGAGTTTTCAAGGTAGTTTTTCGCTTCTTGTGAGAAACAAATAGAAACCAGCGGCTCCGACTCTTTGCCATCTTTTGCCAAAGCAACGTCACCATTCTTCAGTTCAATAATTTCGTATAGGGATGATTCGTCAAACGACATAGTGCTACTCTTGCTGCGGATCAGAATACGCATCACTCTAACACAGTTGCCAATGTTTCGTGCCAAATATGCGTTTAAATTTTATTTTGCAACGGCCACATGAACAGTATTAACACAATACGATCAGTTTTTACTCAGCTAATATTCAATAGCGGAGTCTCGTTGCCTCTGAATAACTGAGACCAGTCGATTTATCAATTTTAATAAATCCATGGTATGAATTTCTGCCAAAGAAACACCGCCAGTGCTCACAGCAATAATTCCACCGGGTTGGCTTTCACTTCCCGCCGATGGCGAATGAAACAACTGACTTTTAAATCCGCTTGGCAACGACAACTGAGCCTCAAAACCTTCCGTGTGGCAAATCGCTAGCTCCAATTTCTGGAGCCAGCCCTCCTCCTCTTTCTCAAGATCGGCCAATTCTTGCAGGCCTGAATTATGATTGGCTGACGTTTTATCAGTTAGGTTACGATTAAATATCATCCAAGTCGATTCGACCCTGCCCCCTTTATCCGGCACACTATCTAAAGAAAGCTCGCGCAAATACGCATGAATCGCAATTCTGGTTTGGAGCAAGCAAGCTTGCGCAAAAGCGCGCTTTTCAAATGTATCGTTGGAGTTCGCAAGCTTTTGTGCTTGAAGTTTAGAAAACGCCAACTGCTGATCGACGAGTCTGCGAAGAGAGTTAAGATCATTTGCTGCAGAGTCACCCATAACTCACGCCCATAGCTGCGGTGCTTAGGCACTCAACCTAATGCGCACTAAAGCAGTTGGATGCAAAACCACTTGCACCCACTGTTTAATTAGCCGCTTTCTTCTTTTTGCTTGTCTTCGATTCACTTACAACCCATTTTCCATCTTGATAAAAAGCTCTCCATCCTGTTGGTTTGCCGTCAACCTCGGACTGAACATACTGCTCCTTGGTTTTTCTGCTATAACGCACAACTGTTGGAATACCCGAAGTGTCTTTTCCAGGAGCAGAAAACAAAAAGCTGTATTTGGGGTCGATCTCATTTTTGTGAGGCAACAGCTCGTCGATTAATGGCGCACGCGTCTCTCGGTTTTTCGGGAATTGGCTTGCAGCCAAAAATAAGCCGGAAGCACCATCCCGCAGCACATAATGATCATCCACTTTCTCACAACTAAGCTCAGGCATATCAACGGGATCCATTTTGGGGGGAGCGACCTCTCCATTTTTCAGTAATTTACGCGTGTTTTTGCACTCTTCGTTCATACAACCAAAATACTTTCCAAAGCGGCCATTTTTGAGTTGCATCTCGCTATCGCATTTGTCGCACTGAATTACCGGCCCCTCGTAGCCTTTGATTTTAAAAACACCGGTTTCGAGCTCGTAACCGGGACAATCCGGGTTGTTGCCGCAAATATGTATTTTACGCGACTCATCAATCAGATAAGCATCCATCGCACTGTTACATATGGGACAACGACGTTTGTGACGCAAAAGCAGCGTTTCCGCTTCCTCGGCATCTTCAACGTTAATAGCCTCATCGCCGGAGACTAAATTCATCGTAGTTTTGCAACGCTCTTTTGGCGGCAATGCGTACCCAGAGCAGCCCAAAAACACACCGGTGCTCCCATTGCGAACTTGCATATTTCTGCCACACGTCGAACAGGGAACGTCCGTTTCTGTGGGCGAATTGGCACGCATACCAAATTCTTCACCTTGCGCCTTCGTCAACTTATTGGAGAAATCAAGATAAAATTCATCGAGCAAATCTTGCCAATTGCGATCGCCCTCAGCGACTTGATCGAGCGACGCCTCCATATTTGCAGTAAAACTATAATCCATAAGATCTTCAAAGCTCTCACTGAGCCTATCCGTAACTATGTCACCCATTTTGTCTGCATGAAAACGACGATTATCGAGGTGCACGTAACCGCGATCTTGAATTGTAGAAATAATCGATGCATAGGTAGAGGGTCGACCTATGCCACGCTTTTCCAACTCTTTTACCAAACTCGCTTCAGAGTATCGCGCAGGCGGCTTAGTGAAGTGTTGCTTCGGATCGAGCTTATTGAGGTCTAGTTTGTCACCTACCTTAATGTCAGGAAGGGTCTTATCTTCGTCTTTTTTTGCAATAGCCGGCATCACTTTCAAATAACCGTCAAAAGTAACGACGCGACCCTTGGCCCGCAATTGATAGTTCGCAGCATTTACTGCGATGCTCGTGCTGGTGTACTGTGCAGGAGTCATCTGGCAAGCGACAAATTGCTGCCATATCAACGTGTAAAGCCGCTCAGCATCGCGGTCCATTCCCGTCAGCTGAGTGGGTAAACGACTCACATCCGAGGGTCTAATCGCCTCGTGGGCTTCCTGGGCGCCTTCTTTGTTGGAATATAAATTTGGTTTGTTTGGCAAGTATCGTTTGCCGTAGTTATCCTCAATGTAAGAGCGACAAGTATCAATCGCTTCGGCGCTCAAATTAGTCGAATCTGTCCGCATGTAGGTGATATAACCCGCTTCGTAAAGCTTCTGCGCCATCATCATGGTCTTCTTAACGCCAAAACTCATTCGGGTGCTGGCGGCCTGCTGAAGCGTCGATGTGATAAACGGGGCCGAGGGCTTCGACTGGGTTGGTTTGTCGTCGCGCGCCACGACTTCATATTCAGCCGACTTTAATGCCTCGACTGCTACCTGAGTTTCTGCTTCTGAAACCGGCGAGAAAGCTTCGCCTTTGTACTTCTTGACCTCCATGACCAAGCGGTCTTGCTGGGCAGAATCCAAGTGCGCATGCAGGGTCCAGAACTCTTGCGGAATAAACGCGCGGATTTCTCGCTCGCGTTCGGCTATCAATTTGACCGCTACGGACTGTACACGCCCAGCAGATAGGCCACGAGCAACTTTCTGCCACAGTAATGGCGACAGCATATAACCCACAACACGGTCGAGAAAACGCCGCGCTTGCTGGGCATTTACACGATTGATATCGAGCATTCCGGGAGACTTAAATGCTTCAGTAATTGCACTTTTGGTTATCTCGTTGAATACGACACGCCGATAGCGCTCGTTTTCGCCTCCGATTGCTTCACGCAGATGCCAAGCGATGGCTTCCCCTTCTCTATCGAGGTCCGTCGCGAGATAAATAGTTTCAGCATCCTCAGCGAGTTTTTGCAGTTCCGTAACGACCTTTTCTTTTCCTGGAAGTATTTCATAGTGAGCCTTCCACCCATCGTCCGGGTCGATCCCCATACGGCGAATCAATTGCTCCTTGGCTTTGCGCGCTTTGTAAACCTCTTTTTCCTCCTTTGACATTTTGCGCGTAAGCGCTGCCTGTGCAGCGCGCGCTTTAGGGTCAACGGGCGCGTTTGATCCACTCGTGGGCAAATCACGAATGTGCCCCACGCTGGACTTAACCACGTAGTTCTTACCCAAATACTTGTTAATTGTCTTAGCCTTAGCAGGCGATTCCACAATTACTAATGATTTTCCCATATCGACTTACTGGTTTTGTTTTCTGTTTTACATTTCAGGCGATTATATAAGACCGAAATCTTCTAAGGTCAAGCTTATTACATGTCACTGTGTCGCTGACCACCTGACTATTACCGTGTTTATCAGTATTATAATTTACTTTAAATAACACCTTTAACACTATGTTTTTTATATTGATAAGAGATTATATCGCTTAAGTTTTACAAAATAAAAAACTTCATCAATTTTGACATCCTTGAGCTAAACTTTTTATAAGCGCAGGTGTTCTTTTTTTAACCAAAAACTCTCGACAATTTTTGCACTAAGGCACAACTGACTGAATATATTGACGAATCAAAAATGAATTCAAGCAGCTTAATCATTCTTTTTGTTGCTCTCGCAGTTTTATCATTGGTTGTTGTAAGCTTTGTGAACCATCAACAAACTCGCCGCCGAGTCATCGCTAGCCGAATTCATAACCATCGCCGCCGAATCTTGGAGCTCGAGGAAATTGCATCAGCAGTTGAACCTCTGCTGGAAAACCTTAGCACGATTCGCTACTTATATTGCGAAATTCAAGATATTTGTGCCGTGATCCAAAGGTTAGACTCGAATATAAATTACATCGAGCCTATTATGCAAAATGCGAAGGAAATGGCCGAGAATTTTCGCAATTCAAGCCGCAACCTTCCATTAAACCGCGCGCTCTCGAGCGATGCAGCGATAGCCCGCCACAAGCGTTTCCTCGAAGATTTAGGCCATGTAGTGCGCAAGCAAAGTGGTCAAGGCCGCTGTAGCACTGAGGAGGCAGAACGACACGTTTTGGACATTACTTGGGCAATTCTTATGGTCGATGTTATATCCCATATTGGCCAAGGACATATTGCAATGGACCAAGGGCAAATTATTAAAGCTCAAAATTATTACAAACGCGCGCAACAATTTCTCTCGTCAAGTAACTCCCACGACCCTCGGCGAGACGAGATGATACGTGAAATTTCGGACTTATTAGCTAACAACCGCCGTTCACTTTCAGTCTCTCTAATGCCGGAAACACACTTGAATCCGAAAAATGACCCTCACCGAAAGCCGGAGAATAATGCTTCGGGAGACGACTTAAATGACCTGCTCCTCGGCCCTTAAGCCGTGACCGCTGGATACCAAACTCCCGCGATCGCCCTCACTAGCTTTGCTTTTCATACTGAAGCGATGCGCTGATATTGGCGGCAGCCTCGTGCAGTAAATCTGCAAGTTCGCAAAGTTGTGAGACACCACCTCGCTCGTTCCAGTAGACGCCAAAACCTGCCCCGTTTTGTTCGACAGCGACAACTGAATCAGGCAGCTTCTGAACAAAAGACTTCAATTCGGCATGTAATGTGCGTGGGGCCTTTTGCTCACTGTCCCAATCCCAAGCAGCATGAAAATGCAGTTCATGTTCAAAAGCTCGCCTAACCAAACACCATCTGCTTTGCAATGCGGCATTATCTGCTATTTTTACATCCCAGGGCCGCTCGTAGACGGTAATTAGCGTTCCTTTATCTGATTTGTCACGTTTTACAGAGGCTGACCTTATACGCAAACCCAATTCGTGAGCACGGCTTCTAAGCTGCGCCAATTGGCGCTGGCTTTTATTCGGAGCCATTATCATTACAGGCCCCAAACAGAGCATCAAAGCTAAAACGATCATTGCCACAGCTGTAAATGACATCATTTAGCCTCTTGCATAGATTCAAGCTCGTCCCAGCGTTCGTAGAACTGCTGCAATTCGACCGCACGCCGGTCCAGCTCTGTCAAAGTTTCTCGCACCAAATCCGGAGCATTTTGGTAAAACTCGGGGGAATTAGCTTGAGCTTGCAGTTCCTCAAGCTGTTGCTCCGAGCGCTCTATTTTCGCTGGCAGCTCGTCGAGCTCAATTTGCAGTTTATAGCTCAGCTTGCGCTGCTTCACTTTGCCCTGCTGGGTTTCTCCGCCGTTTTTCGTATCACAAGTCTGTTCCAGACCTACAGAGCTGTTTTTAGCATGACCTTTAAGCTGACGAGCTTCGTCTCGGCTAAACCACTTACCGCCCTGCCTTTGCCAATCATCAAAACCGCCGACATATTCGTTTAATATACCGAACCCTTCGAAGCCAATTGTGCTGGTGACAACATTGTCGAGAAACTTGCGATCATGACTGACAAGTAACACAGTCCCACTAAAATCCACTAACTTCGCTTCAAGCAATTCGAGTGTTTCCATATCCAGGTCATTGGTTGGCTCATCCAACACCAACAAATTTGCGGGCTGGCTAAACAAACGCGCGAGCAATACGCGATTTCGTTCACCTCCAGAAAGAGCGCGAACAGGCAAACGAGCGCGTTCGGCGGAAAAGAGAAAGTCAGCCAAATAACTTAGGGCGTGACGTGATTTACCATTGATATCAATAAACTCACGCCCTTCGGCTACATTATCCATAGCGCTAGCCTCCTGCTTAAGCTGGTCGCGCATTTGATCAAAAAAGGCGATCTCCAGTTTTGTGCCTAGCTTTATCGAACCCTGAGTGGCCTTAAGCTGCCCTAATAGCAATTTCAAAAAGGTTGTTTTACCTATGCCGTTCGGGCCAATCAAACCAATTTTGTCGCCGCGTAAAACCGTACATGAAAAGTTTTTGATAACAGGTTCATTATCACTCCATGCAAATGAAACATTTTTGAGTTCGGCGACGAGCTTTCCAGACATATTTGTACCGCCGAATTCAAATTTCGCCCGACCGTCACGCTCACGGCGAGCCATGCGCTCTTGCCGCATTTTTTTCAGTGCGCGCACGCGTCCTTCATTACGTGTACGACGCGCCTTTATCCCCTGGCGGATCCACTGCTCCTCCTTTGCCAATACTTTGTCAAACTCGGCATTGTGACGCTCTTCGTCCGCTAAGCGTTTAGCTTTATGCTCTAAAAAACTCGGGTAATGACCATCCCAAACGGAAAGTGCTCCACGATCGAGCTCAGCAATTTTTGTGGCCACAGACTCCAAAAAAGCGCGGTCGTGGGTGATAAATATCAGCGCACCTGAGAACCGCATAAGCTCCTGCTCCAACCACTCAATGCTCTCAATATCGAGATGGTTTGTCGGCTCATCCAGCAACAAAATTTCCGGATCGACGACTAAGGCTCTTGCCAGCGCAACGCGGCGCCGCATACCGCCAGACAAGCTCGCCAAGTTTTGCTCACCGGTTAATTGCAAGCGCGACAGCGTTTGTTCTATACGATTTTGATAATTCCAGCCATCCTGCGCCTCTATTTTTGCTTGAACTTCGGCTAATTGAGCCAGTAAGTCTGGGTCATTTTCGCACGACAATTTGCGATATGTTGTCAGATCCTTGCCAAGGGCATCTAAGCCACCGGCAACAAAATCAAACACATTCACATCGTCTCTGGCAGGCAAATCTTGCGACAAGTACGCAACAGTGCTTTGATTATTTGTTTTTATATGGCCGGCTTCCGGCTCAATTTGGCCTGCGATAGCCTTCAGCAATGTCGATTTCCCTGCACCATTACGACCGACCAAACACATCCGATCACTCGAATTAAGCCCGAATCCGACACCATCAGCAAGTACTTGCGGACCATAACTTAAATGCAGCGCTTCGACTTTTAATAGCATAAAATAACTCGGAACTGATTTTTTATAAGACACTCGAATGGAGCAGGCGCAATAAATACACCCATTTCTCGCTGCGACATGCTACAGTTAAATGTATAGATTCTCCATTTAGATGTTATGTTTTTGGTAGAGCGACACTTACATAAAATCGCTGCTCCCGTTATTCATTTTCGAACGGGGTGTCCATCTGCGTCCTATTTTTTTAATCTAAGTTTTTTTACTACCCTGAGTATTGCGTTCTTCATTTCGCTCTTGCCCATCGCTGCGTTTGCGCAACCACTGGCAACGGCGCCCAATGAAACAGTTTTTGCCAAATCAACCGAAGCGTTAAAACTGGAAAGTCAACGTTTTCACTATCAACGAGCAAAAGAAGCACTTACAAAAAATAATTCAAGTGACTACGCTAAGCACTACCAACACCTGCAAGACTACCCTCTTAAGCAATATCTCGACTACGCGGAAATTCGTTCGAACTTAGCCAAAGTCACACTAAAAAAGCTGGATAGTTTTTTTAACGAATACCCGGATACTTTTTTGTCTTCGCGCCTGCGATATAACGCGTTAATATTTTTCGCCAGTCGCAAACGTTGGGACGATTTCGTTGCCATCGACAACAGCGAATACAGCAATACGCGAATGCGTTGTCTACGCACATATGCGCAATACATATCGGGTAACGAGGCAATACTTGAACAGACCGCTGAATTATGGAACGTCGGACGTTCACAGCCGGACGCATGTGACGCGTTATTTAAGCTTTGGAAGAACAAAGGTGGCTTAACTCAAGAGGTATTATGGAGCCGCTTTAACAAAGCGATGAGTGCGAGTCGGCGCAGTTTAGCCGGCTACATCGCCCGCTCCATGAACGACGAAAATCTTCGCTATGTCGATTTGTTTCGCCAGGTTGATCGACGGCCTCACCTGATTACTAAAGCGGATTTATTTCGCGAACAACGCACCGAAATTCAAGACATTATTATTTATGGAATCCGTAAATTAGCCCGCAAAGATCCGCAGAGGGCAATGAGACACTGGGAGCTTTACGAGGCCCAACAGCTGTTCCCCGAATACACTCAGCGCGACATCAAAATTCACATCGTTCGTCACTTAACCCGCAACGGTTACGGAGAAGATGCTCAACGACTGTTGAGTTATTCGCACTCGTTACGCGATACCAAGGTGGTCGAAGAGATTATCCGCGATGGCTTGAGCGAGCTCGACTGGATTCGCGTGATCAGCGGCATCGACCTACTGCCAGAAAAAGAACAGCAACGTGATCGCTGGGTTTATTGGCGTACGCGCGCGTTGGCGGAGCTGCGTTTGGCTCAAGACCCTACCAGCATTAAAAAAAGTTATAACGAGTTGGCTCAGAACCGTAGCTTTTACGGCTTTTTAGCAGCCGATAGGCTCGGCACCTCGTACTCACTGGAAGATGCGTCTCATGCCGTTTCGCAATTACAACTGGACTATGTGGCCAGTATAGGCGGTATGAAACGCGCCTATGAGTTATGGCTAATGGGCAGCACCGTGGAAGCAAAAGCAGAATGGCTGCATACGTCGAAGGACTTTAGCACTGATGAGTTAATCATCGCCGGCCAACTGGCTAAACAATGGGGCTGGTACAATGGAGGTATTCAAGCGATGATCACAGGAAACCTTTGGAACCAGTTAAGCGTGCGTTTTCCTCTTGCCTATAAAGAAGAAGTAAATCGCGTCGCAAAAGATACTCAGCTCGACCCGACTCTTATATACGCAATCGCCAGGCAAGAAAGTGCATTTGATGAGGGGGCTCGATCTTCTGCTGGCGCGCTTGGCCTTATGCAGTTATTACCCAGCACTGCACGTCAAACAGCACAAAAATCTGGGGTAAAATTTCGTAAACAAGATTTATTTAAAGCCGAGAACAATATGCGCATAGGAAGCCAATACTTGAGCGAATTGCTCGGCAAATATAACGGTAATCGCATCCTCGCTGCCGCTGCGTACAACGCGGGTCCACATCGTGTTAAACGTTGGCTGAGCGACAATTCTCAGGCTGTGCCCTTCGACGTGTGGATTGAAACGATCCCATTTCGAGAAACGCGACATTATGTACAAAATGTTCTGGCTTATTCAGTTATTTACGGGTATCGCCTTGGAATTACAAAAAATTTAGTTACGGAACAGGAAGCAAAAGCACGCTTGTAGGCTATTCTTAAATTAGTGTTAACTGACCCAACTACAAGAATACAAATTTGCTAGCTAGCTCGAAGGATTACGCATGAAACCAGCACAAGGCGATTCTCAAAATCTGATTCACGACGATGACTGGTCACACGTAAGGGAAACAATTAACATGCTATACTTGGCTGTCTGCCAAATTGAAACAACAATGTCAGACAGCAACGAATCAGTAAACACGCTGACAAAATCATTTACCGAATTAGCAAGCCATACCACCGATGTTAGTGAGCAAGTGCAAAAGCTCACAAGACCCGAGGAACTGCAGCATTTTAAAACAGATATTTCTGATACTGCAGCAGAAATGAACGAAAATATCAGCGCCTCCATTCACGCATTTCAATTCTATGATCGCGTTTGCCAACGCCTTGATCACGTCTCACAAAGCTTGGAAAAAGTTTCGTTGGTTATGGAGAATAATAAACGAATCAATAACGTAGGTGAATGGCGTAAAATTCAAAATGAGATTAAGGAAAGTTATACAATGGAAGCGGAGCGCATTATGTTTGAGCACATTATGCGCGGACGCAGTGTTAAAGAAGCGCTAGAAGTTTATCGCCACCACTTCGAAAATGGCAATTACAAAGATTCCAATTCTGATAACGACGAAATAGAATTGTTCTAAAGCCCCTCCTCCCTCTTCACAGGCGTAATTTATTAATTATGAAATTCCTGCTCGCGCGTCATTACTGCCGCGATATCGGCGTGTAACGCTTTGCGAAGCAATGAGCTTAAGCCATGATATTCTATCGCCTGACCTAATGTTTCCGATTCTCGTTTCTCACAGTAACTGCAATACATGCCATAGCGTGCAAGCACGGGCCCCACGTTTGGATAGTCATTTAACAGCTTAGCGAGTGAGTAAGCGGATAGCTCATTTTCATTCAGGTTTTCTCTAAAGCCCTCAGCAAAATAAGCCGCCTGAATCAGACGCCAGAAACCTTGATGATAAACATCGGGATTGCGTGAAAAACGGCACCAATAACCAATCGTGATTTCGTCCCAAGATTCATTGTATTTAACTAGGCGATAAGCCAGCCCTCTTGGTATCATCATTTCCAGTTCTGCATTGACTTTTTTATCAATCTTTTCAATCGTCAGTTGGGAGTCGCGAAAAATAATGAGAAAGCGCCGCTCGACTTCATATGATGGGTCGACAAGCTCAAATAAAAAAGAAAAATTCTCACAGTTGACGATGGCAGGCACCTGATTAAACGATAAGAAGTAGCGAATAACTTCCTCGTCGCTGGGGTTTAAGTCATCAAATAAAAATTGCTTGTAGGTCTGCTTTCTTCTAACAGAATCCGCGTAGGCCAGCATCGTATTTGGCTGGTAGAGTTTTTGTGCCGCTGTCTCCGTGCGTTTGCGCGTGATGTTTCCCTCAGTCCCACTCCATCGGTCGCCCGGAAGTAAATCCAACACTTCATATTGGTCACACGATAAAGCCTCGCGAATAGAGCTCGGTTCGTTAAAGGATAAGAGCCTTGCATACTGAGTGTGCGTTTCATGCCATAAATAAAAAAAAGATGCGAACGGAATAAGGACTTGTGTTTTATACAATTTCGCCGCCTGGTCCAGCAAGGTCATTTTATTTTTATTGGCATTCACGTAAAAGTCTGTTTTGTATTCCTCATCAAAATTCGACCACGTCGCGGGGAAACCAGAGGCTCCTGCGTTAAATTGGCAAAACAAAATATCAATTTTTGGCAATAAACTCGCAATATCATGGTTCAAACCCGCATCGTTGATATTTAAAACGTTTCCATAACACGAGTTGAGCAGCAAAATCGCATCATTCCACAGCCCAGTAGGCTGATAAAATGTAAGCCGAAGATTTTCTTGCAAGACACATTGTTCGCCAAATGAAACAACATTAACATTAGAGAACTGCCACGCGTTTAGCACTTTCTGCATGCGCTGATTAGGGAAATCCGGTATAAAAATTTTGATGTCGCGACGGAATTGCTTAAATGTATTCTCATGAAAGTGGTCTGAATGTTCGTGCGTAAAAATAACTGCATCGAAATCCAAGGAGTTCACATCAATTTTGTTGGGCGGATAGTGTATCCAAGCTCCATTAAACGAAGGGCCGTCCAACCACGGGTCAAACAATACTCGGTAGCCGTTAAAATCGACAATTGCACATGCATGAGACAACAATTCCACCGATATATTTTTTAGCGAACTCGTACTGCTTAGATAGTTATTGATCCTTTGCGAGGCTTTCCCAACAAATACTTTGCCATCTTTTAAATACGATGAAACAGGAAATAAACTGGCATTTTTTACATTTAACGCGGTACCATCGTGTGCAAATCGCCAACCATGCAACGGACAAACAATTTCACCATCGCATGTATCGACTATCCCTCCTTGATGGGGACAAATAGCGGAAAATACGCTAACGTCATCGCCCTCTTTTACAACAACATAAGCTGTTCCACCTTTAACAAGCTTTTGTGCGCCCGTAACAATTTGGTCTAACGCGCATAATTCGATAAATTCGTTCATATCGTGACGAGAAGCTATCTTTAATTTTGTCTATCGTTTAAGTCGACGTTTTATTTAAGCCGACGTAGCAAGCCATTTTTCTAAATCGGCAAGATCGAATGGCCAGCCCAGTTCTTTTTCGTTAGCTGTATTTTTTAATACAGGAATGCGAACGCCGTAGAGTTCGACAAGCGCTTCAGAGTCGCTGATATCAACAAGACGCCAATCAGAAAGCGTCGATTGCTTTAGCAGGCTTTCCGCCAATTCACACAGATGGCACCCAAGCGTCGAATAAAGCACGAAAGAGGACATAGAAGTCGCCGAAAAGCGCGTGATGCTAGCAAGCAACGCACACTATGGCAATTCAATATAGGCTTAAAAGCCAATGACTAGGCTTGCAGTAAACGATGAAGGAAAGGTCTTAATTTGTCGCTATGAGCATGATCGGCATACTGAGACCGACCAAATTGCTCTGCAAGATCTTCAATAAGCGATAGATCGCGATCAAATTTGGATGAAGTCTCTTTCGCCTGTTCAAGCAAATCGACCATGCTGGCTAATGGCGCCAAACGTCCGAGACTTGAGCTGTTTCCGGAAGCATCAGGTGTTGACAGAGGACGCGTATAAGTTGAACTCGCCTCTTGAATCTCGGTTTTGCTCAAATGTAGCGCGAACCCGGCGATTTCCTCAGTGTTATATCCTAGTTCCAATGCCATATCAAAAGCTTGGTAAACATCGCCGTTAAAAAACTCGTCCGAAATATTGCCTATTTGATTAAGTAAATCATTAATCGCGCCCATTTCATCAGCGTCTAGCTCGCCGTCAACGGAAAAAGCAAAACCATTTTGCGTGGTATTTGAGGCTTGAACAGAAGAACCTTTGTCGCCTTGCGATAAAGCGGCTTGAGTTCGCTGACCTGCGGCAACTTGTATTTCAACGGTATCACCGTCGCGCGTGCGCAGTGAAAAGCTAAACTCGCGCAACTGTGTAAGCGACTGAGAAAATGAATCAAACGCTCCTGAGAACGAATCTTTTGGAGCACTTGCTGCAACCGCGTTTTCACTCCGCTCTTTACGATGTTCCTCTAGCGACTCACTGGATAGGCCATATTTTTGGGCAAGCTCTTGCAAGCCACTTAGCACCTTGCTGTGAGTATCCCCAATCGCATCACCGACACTAGCGTCAAGCGCCCCGATGGCATCGAGCTGCTCTTTAGCTTCGTTAAAGCCCTTTATAAACCCTTCCAAGCCAGCTTCAAAACGCGACTGCAGCTCCTCTTGGCTAGCACCCTCTGCCGCATCTACCGCCAATTGGTTAGCGATCGCGTTTAAAATGGTGTTGGCGTAGGGGTTAGCGTTTTGATTTCCTGCCACATCCTGATAGAGCTCGGCTTTGCTTGCACGCACTTCATACCGAGTCGAAAGTGATACGCTGACACCTTGATCGTTCTGCACATGCATTGACTGAAGCGCACGGACATCAAGGCTCTCTTCATTAACCGCCTTCTCGTCAGAGTGAGGCTGCGAACGCACATAGTTTGTATATTGCAAACCAAGCGAAGCAAGGCTCGATAAATTTTCCACAGTAAAACCCTAAAAGACTGACTTTATCGCTAACAGGGCTATCGGCAGAATGTTAAAAAACTTGAATTAATAATCAGACAGAAATGGCATTAGCAGCGAAATTTACATCAAAATCACAGAAAGAGTCTCGTGCTTGAAAACGCTTACAAAAGAAAAAACCAAACCAGCCCAGCTGCGGCAACCAACATAAACGCAACCCCTATTACCAACTGAACCGGGTTCGAATTACGCGATTCTCCTCTTGCCGTGTTGCGAACGGAGCGCGGAAGCTGGGGTTTAACAACCGATGCATTTTTACGTTGGCTAAATGATTTTTTTTGCGACTTTGCCATCGTGTTTTTGATATCGGCTTCGTTGACAACTGGACGAACAGAAGTCTTCTCCTCATCGTCTTCGGAACAAACAATACGGAACTTAAGATTATCGAAGCCCAACTCATCACCTGGCTTTAAATAGGCCTGCTGTACCCGCTTGCCATTGACGAAAGTACCGTTCGACGATTGTAAATCCTCTACCAACAAGCCTTTTGGAGAGACGCTTAAACGCGCGTGCTTGCGCGACAGGTGGGAGACAGCTAGCGAGATGTCACAGTCCTTGGAGCGCCCAAGTAACACTTGCCCCTCGACGGGAAAGCGCCTATTGCCCAGGGCGGAGTTTAAAGCTTGCAAGCTCCATTCAATGTGATTCTCCTCCTCAGAGCTAAACCAGTCACTGTCGTTTCGCAGAAGTTTAGGATCAAAGATCTCCAGCTCCGCTCCACCGATGGTTAAGCTATCTCCGTGCTTCAATTCGGCACTTTGATCGACCAGTGATACGCCGTTGATAGACAAAGCATAAGCGGGCTCTAATTTCGATACTGTCAGTTTCTCGTCATCAACAATCAATTCCGCATGAACTGACGCTATTCCGTCACCGCTAACGATGCAATCACATTCGCTATCTGTCCCGATTGTGTACCTCGGTGCGACCAGCCAAATCGGCGGTTTAGATGAATTGCTGTATCGAATTTGCAGCATTGCTTATTTTCCCCAATATTTGTACTTATGGTGTCAGCAAACATCTTTATACCAAACCCGACTTTATACCACCAGAGACATCACATAATTGAACGACTATGGAGACAATAGTTTAAAATTAGTTTAGTCTGAAACGTAACGAGAATTTAGAATAAGGCTCCCAATGCCACTACCTTATTTTTACGCAACAACCAATATTGGCCTTAAGCGAGAAAATAACGAAGATACAATAGTAAGCAAGCCCGGCGATAATCTATGGATAGTCGCAGATGGTATGGGTGGACACGCCTCCGGGGAAGTGGCCAGTGAAATTGCCGGGAAAACCATTGCCGAAAACGTCAACCAAGGAAAACCTCTTTCAATAGCGATACAAAGTGCGCACAAGGCTATCTTAGATGCGGCAGAGTCCGGCATTGGGCACTTTGGAATGGGTTCCACTGTCGTTGCATTAAAATCTTCTTCCAACAGTTATCAAATCGCCTGGGTCGGCGACAGCCGCGCATATCTTTGGTCTGACGATGAGGAAGGCCCTCTTTTCACGCAGCTCACGGTTGACCATTCTTATGTTCAAATGCTGTATGAGTCGGGTGCAATATCGCGAGAGGAAATGCTGACACACCCCGAAAAAAATATTATTACCCAATGTCTCGGGTCGGTTGATATAGACCAAGTAAGAGTCGACCTGATCGACAGAGAATGGCAGCGCAATGACTTAATTTTGCTTTGCAGTGACGGTTTAACTGACGCAGTGGACAACCAAAGCATTTGCAATATTCTCGCAAAAGGTAAAGAGATCAGCGAAACCGCTCAAGAGTTAATTCAAGCTGCGTTAAGCCGCGGTGGACGTGACAATATATCCGTAATTTTGATTGCAAAACCTCCAAGCGGTATTCGTCGCATGTTGGGCTCTCTCATACCCAACTAGAGAACCCAACAAACCGCCCGCGAGTCTTTAAGAGGTCTCTCCGTCTTATCTGGCCTAATTAAGCATCCTCGAAACACTATTTTCTAGATTTTGTTATTAAGTTTGCTAATCACTATGTTTGCAAATTTCTATTGACAGACCAGTTGGTCTGTTGTTAAATACCAGCCGACCAACCGGTCTGTCGCTTAGATTTCTGATCTTTCGCGAAATCCATCAAGCGGTTAATTCATAAGGCTACGGGTCAATTTTTTTCGAGCGCGCAATCCCTCTGCGCCAAAACGCTCGGTTCAAACACAATAAACCAGAAACAAGTGATTTACGTTAACAACACAACTTATAGCGTTCGCGCTAACGGAGTTTTTTATGGGCCCGCAACTCACTGAATTTAGTCTTAAATACCGCTGGCAAGTTATTTTATTAGCATTTCTTTCTGTTTTCGCAATTGCTTACGGAGCTAAAAATCTTGCTCTTAGCACAGATTATCGCGATTTTTTTTCGGAAGATAACCCACAGCTTCTCGCTTTTGAAAACCTGCAAGATACCTATACAAAATCAGACAACGTACTCATCATCGTAACCGCAAAAGACGGCAATGTTTTTACCAACAAAACTCTCGATTCACTGCTCTGGCTAACAGAGGAAGTTACACAAACGCCCTATTCTATTCGCATTGACTCCATTACAAATTTTCAACACACCAAAGCTTTTGGCGACGATATCGAAGTTGCAGATCTCGTGCAAAGCGCCGATTTAAGCCCGGCAGAACTCGATGAAATTAAAGCAATTGCGCTGGCGGAACCGGCGTTAAAAAACCGACTTATTAATGCTGACGGCTCCATAACAGGAATAAACATTACCGTGCAGCTACCCGGTAAGTCGCTTAGCGAAACACCTGAAATTGCTCACTTTATCCGCGGTGTTGTAACGGAGTTAAAAGATAGAGACGCCAATTTAGATGTTCATTTGACCGGTATTGTAATGATGAACAATGCCTTTAACGAGGCCGGTCAGGCAGATGCCTCAACGCTAACACCGCTAATGTTTCTGGTGGTGATCGTTACGCTCGGTGTATTGTTGCGCAGTATCAGCTTAACGATTTTGTCTGTAGTGCTTTTTATGCTTTCAGCTGCCGCAGCGATGGGTGCTGCGGGCTGGATGAATATTCGTTTGGAGCCGGTCACAATTTCTGCGCCAACCATTATTTTGACCATGGCCGTTGCTGACGCCGTGCACTTATTAAGTACTTATCTGGTGGAATTACACCAAAATGGCAAAAACAAAATAGATGCTATGCGCGAGAGCTTACGCGTGAATTTAATGCCTTTATTTATTACGTCGGCGACAACTGCACTCGGTTTTTTGAGCATGAATTTTTCCGAAGTGCCTCCGCTTAATCACCTCGGCAATATGGTTGCATTTGGTGTGATGGTGGCGTTTTTACTGACCATCACTTTCTTGCCCGCTGCAGTAATAGCACTTCCTTATAACGTTGGGTTCAAGATTAGTAGCAAGCGATCTTACCTTGGAGCGTTTGCAGATTTTGTCATCAGCAAGCACCGTATTTTGTTAATTGCCATGCTGGCTGTAAGCGCCATCCTAATTTCACAAGTACCCAAAAACCAAATTAATGATGAGTTTGTAAAATATTTTGACCCCAGTGTACAGTTTCGCGTAGATACAGAATACGCCGCTGAAGAACTGGTCGGCCCCTATACGATAGAGTTTTCAGTTGAGAGTGGCGAGGAAAGCGGTATTACTAATCCAGCTTACCTAGAAGCGGTCGAGCGTTTTGTAGAGCATTTATATACCTACGACAAAACCATTCATGTGTTCACCTTAAATGATACATTTAAGCAGCTGAATAAAAATATGCACGGGGATGATCCTGCGTGGTATAAGTTGCCGGATTCTCAAGAATTAGCAGCGCAATACCTATTGCTATATGAATTTTCTTTGCCCTATGGACTGGATTTGAACAATCAAATCGATGTCAATAAGTCGGCGACACGTATTACGCTAAGCACTAAAAATGTTAGCACCAAAGATGTTCTTGATTTTGAAAAATCCATTCTTGAATGGTCTGAGAAGAATACTCCAGAGTTAAATATTGTTGTTAGCAGTGCAAACGTAATATTTGCGCATACCGGTGTTCGCAATGCACAGAGTTTGACTTTCGGTGCAACTATGGCACTTATATTAATTTCAATGATATTAATAGTCGCGTTGCGTTCCACCAAAATCGGACTTTTGAGCTTGATTCCAAATCTCGTTCCTGCCGGGATTGCATTTGGAATTTGGGCATTAATCGATGGCATGGTCGGAATGTCAGTGGCCATTGTTGCTGGAATGACATTAGGTATCGTTGTCGATGACTCGGTGCATTTCCTCAGTAAGTATTTGCGCGCACGCCGGGAAAAAGGTTACGACGCACCCGATGCTATTCGCTACGCATTTACCCATGTCGGTAATGCTTTGCTTATTACGACGACTGTGTTAGTGATTGGTTTTTGTGTGCTTACCTTTTCGACCTTTAAGATGAATGCCGATATGGGTCTCGTTACTGCTATCACACTCGCTACAGCGTTAATTGTCGACTTCCTTTTATTGCCGCCACTGTTGATGTTATTTGACAAAGGGAGTAGTAAGGAAAAAGCCGCAGTCGCTTCTTCACTTAACGAAAACGCACAAAGCACTGTTTAAATTTAGGAGTATGTTAATGAATATTTTTTATAAAGCGTGCGCGCTAATACTTTTTTTAAACCTATCAGTTGCTGATGTGTTTGCTAATAAAACAGCTGAGCAAAAAGGCTTAGAAATTGCCATTGAAATGGAGAAACGCGATCGAGGTTGGGGCGATGTATCCTCCTCAATTAGTATGTATCTCAAAAATCGCAAGGGCGCTGTCAGCGAACGTTCATTAGAAATTAAAACGCTGGAAATTGAGGGTGACGGCGACAAATCTCTGTCCGTTTTCCATGAACCACGCGACGTAAAAGGCACAGCATTTCTATCTTTTTCACATGCTCTTAAGCCGGACCAGCAATGGCTTTTTCTGCCCGCGTTAAAACGCGTTAAGCGAATTTCCTCGAGCAACAAATCAGGCCCCTTTCTAGGGAGCGAAATTGCTTTTGAAGATATGGCTTCTTTTGAAATTGAAAAATTTAAATACGAGTTTTTGCGTGAAGAGGAATTGGACGGTGAACCGTGTTATGTCGTAAAGTTCTACCCTCAGTATAAACACTCTGGATATACACACCAAGAAGCTTGGATTCATAAAAACGAATATCGGCCTGAGAAAACCGACTTTTATGATCGCAAAGGTGATTTATTAAAAACTTTGCGTTTCTCAGGCTATCAGAAATACCTGGATAAATTTTGGCGTGCTGACAGTTTCGAGGTGGTCAATCATCAAACAGGCAAATCAACTCAATTGCTTTGGAAAAATTATGTGTTTAATTCTGGTTTATCTGAAAAAGATTTTACTCAAAATGCGTTAAAAAGAGCGCGGTAATACGGCCCTACAAGCTTAGAATTATAGACGCACTATGCAATATATAGTTGATCAATATCCGAGCGCTTCTAACCGTGATAAGATTTTACTCGCGGGTTTTTCTGAGATGTATCAGAATGGCTATCAAGGCATGCGAATTGAAGCTGTTCTAAAAGCTACAGGGCTCGCTAAAGGAGCCCTATATCACCACTTTCCTAACAAAATTGCACTAGCATACGCGATAATAGATGAGATTTTATACGAACACTCTAAAGAGCAAATAGAATCGCGTATGCGTCAATTCGAAGATCCTATTGATGCAATTTGTTTTATATTAAAAGAAATGTGCGAAAATATTACTGACGAGGAAATAATACAAGGTTGTCCGCTAAATAATTTAGCACAAGAAATGAGTGGGCTCGACGAAGGTTTTAAAGAACGCCTCAGTAAAATTTATGAATCATGGCACGAAAGCGTTTCTACTTCGTTAAAAACTGGACAAAAAAAAGGTATGGTGAAAGCCGACATTGACTGCGATAAAATAACGATGTTCATTATAAGCGCCCACGAAGGCATACTTGGTACTGTTAAGTGCCTGCAATCTAGAGAAGTTCTACACGACCTTATTAGTACACTTTGCGATTACATTGAAAGCCTTCGCGCGTAAGTGTTAGCGTTAAACACCTTCACAACTTTATTCACATTGATAACAAGGGTTATTAAATTCCATCGCTGTGCGAGTATATTGCTATGCAAGCTTCCAATCGTTTTTATCCATCATTCATTTTTACATTGAGATGTTTGTTCAAACTATTTCTTTCCAGATGGTCTGCTTATCTCACACTAGCGATCATATGGCTATTTTCTTCATCATTGCATGCCGACTGGGATCAACAAGGCAATTTCACGTTTGAAAATCGATACTTTACGTCAGACGATACTTACGTACCATCTTTTGCCAGTGAACCGCAATGGTATTGGTCGTCAAAAGCAGGCAGCACTGAACTTGCAATGCGACTTTTCGCTCGCTACGACGATAACGATGATGAGCGCACTCACGCAGATATACGTGAGTTTCTAATAACGAGGACAAGCGGTAATTGGGAATTTTCAGCTGGCGTAGGAAAAGTATTTTGGGGTGTAACGGAATCAAATCACCTTATTGATATTATCAATCAAACTGATCTTGTCGAATCCGCAGATGGAGAACAAAAGCTTGGGCAACCAATGCTAAAAATAACCACTGCACAAAGCTGGGGCAATTTAGATTTTTTCGTTTTGCCGTATTTCCGCGAACGCCTGTTTCCGGGCCAGGAAAACCCGCTTGCTGGACCTATTGCTTTTACAAACGACGACTCGCGTTTTGAATCGGGAGCTGAAGAAAAACATGTTGATGTCGCCCTATATTACAATCAGTTCATTAGCTATTTTGATATTGGGCTATCTTATTTTGAGGGGACCAATCGCGAACCCAAAGCGATTCCTACAGTAGACGTAAATGGCGAAGCTATTCTTCTGCCTTTTTACGACCAAATCAGCCAAACTGGCATTAGCGTTCAAGCAACAATCGAAGCTTGGTTGCTAAAACTCGAAAGCATCTATCGAGAAGATAGCCTGGAAGCATTCAGCGCTGTTACGGTAGGGTTTGAATATACTTTTTATGCCATTAACGATGGTCCGACAGACCTTGGTTTTTTGGTTGAATATAACTACGATAACCGAGCTAGAGCAACCGAGTCGAGCTTACAAAATGATGTCTTTATAGGCGCGCGTTTTACGCCCAACGACGTACAGAATACAGAATTATTGTTGGGCTACGCCCATGATTTGGATTACGATGGCAGCCATCTAGCATTTATCGAAGCGAGTCGTCGTCTGGGCGATCGGTTTAAAGTAATCGTCGATGCACGTTTATTTGAAAGCAAAGCAATCGAGGACCCATTGACGTTTATTGAGAATGCCGACTATTTTTCGTTGACATTGGAATACTATTATTAACAGTTCACCTACAATATTAGTGTTTGATTCTGGCTTTGGCGGCTTAACAGTTTTAAAAGAAATATTATATCGCCTACCCAAAGTAAACGCTTTTTTTGTTGCTGACAACCATGCTTTTCCCTACGGATTCAAACAAAGCCACGAACTAATAGACCGTGTCGAGTCCGTTATTCGCGTAGCAATCAAAACCATAAAGCCCGAGATAGTTGTCATCGCCTGCAATACAGCAAGCACAGTGTGCCTTAACCAACTTAGGCAGCAGTTCCAATGTACGTTTGTGGGTGTCGTGCCTGCAATCAAGCCAGCCGCACTTCAATCAGAAAATAAACGTATTGGAATATTAGCTACCCCCGTCACCAGCGCAAGTGCATACCTTACTAAGCTGATAAATGAATTTGCAAATGACTGCCAGGTGGAAACCTATGGAAGCAGTAAACTTGTTGAAATCGCAGAAGAAAAAATAAAAAACTGTAGCGTAGATAAACCCTTGCTATTGACAGAACTAAAAGAATTGTTGGCGTTGTTTGAAGACGAATTGCCCGACAAAATCGTACTTGCTTGCACCCATTTTCCGTTATTAAAAGAAGAAATTTCGGAAATGATTACGCCGAGAATCACATTGATTGATTCCGGTGAAGCCATTGCAAGACGCGTAAAGCAATTATTGACAGAAACAAGCGCTAATTTCGAGCAGAAAGAAACAGCGCCCTACGCTGGTGTTACCTTATACTTCACTAAACAGCAAAACTTAACATCAGCAAGTAAAACACAAATTGAAAGCTATTTAAGTACTAAAATAGAAATTAGTACATTAGCAGTCAATTTCAATTAGTGAATTTCGCTTTGCTGATGATCGATTTCTCAAATGCGGAATATTCTTCAGCACCTAATTGTTGTTTGAGTTGCGCTTGCATAGCGTTTAACTGAGCATCTTCCAAAGAATCTTTTTGTCCTTCGATTACCTTAGTCAAGCCGACAACTGACAAATCGCCATTAGGAAGCTCAACAAAATCAAACACGGTAGTCACCTCATCGCTTGGACGTGGCATCGTAAACGCTTTGTTCACAATCAAGCGGTTTGCTTTAACAGACGTACGCTCTAGCGCTTCATGGCTCTCAAATTTTGCCTTATGCCCTTCAGCGAGAGCTTCAGCATCACCACCTGCATTTAAAAAGCCTATTAATAAGTCCGCCTTCGCCGTAAGCATATCATTTATTTGCTGATTCCTAAGTTGAGTTTTAATACCTTCCTTAACGGTATCAAATGCTTTTATGCGCTCGGGCTGATGCTCCTTGAGGCGTATGACAACAGCTTTATCATTAGGTAAATCCAAAACCGGACTAATCACTTTGTCCTCTTTAACTTCCTTGCCAAAAGCCGCCGTGTAGACTGCTTCGTTTGCTGTTATTCCAGTTCCACCAGCACGTGAGAAAAGCTCGGATGTTTGGATCTCTACACCGAGTGTACGAGCCGCATCTTCAAGGTTTTCGGCACCGAACGTTAGCTCATCTAATAAGTCTTTATTTTTTAAAAACTCCTCCGCCGCCGCTGACTCCTTAAGTACTGCAGCAATCGCTTCTTTTCGCTCCTCAAAAGTTGGTGGCAATACCTCTTTCTTTGAAACAAGTTTTACAAAATGTGTTCCCGCGTCCGTGTTTACTGGTCCCGAAACCTCATTTTCTGAGAGAAGTTTAACCGCGTCCACAAGCTCCTCTGGTAACACATCTTCGTTCATAGTACCGAGACTTCCGCCCACATTTTTTGATCCGAGGTCATCGGAATATTCTTTTGCTAATTGGGCAAAATCATCACCGTCTGCAAGCTTCGTTTTTAATTCAGAAATAATGCGCGTTTTTTCTGCTTCACTCTCTTTATCTTCTATCAGTATATGAGCAATTTCATATTCTGTAGAGCTCTCGAACTCCGCCGTTTGTCGTTCATATTCGGTGAGAATGTCATCTTCCGGAACAGTCTGACTACTTAGATAGCGGTCGGTCGAAATTTCAATATATTCGACACTAACTTTCTCCTCTTCCATATACCGATCAGGGTTTTCCTCAAAGTGAAGTTTGACATCGTCGTCAGTGACTTGAATTTCTTTTTCTACATCAGCCTTAGGAAGCGTAAGACTATAGAATGAGCGCTTTTGTCCCGCCATAGAAGCGTATAATTCCAAGTCCTTCTGCGTGATAAATGACGAAGATGACAATCCATTTACGAGCTGGCGCAAAATATAATTATCCGACTCAGCTTGCGTAAAGGTAGCGGGCGTATAAGCAAATCTTCGCATGTAATCATTCATCGATTCACGATCAAGCTCGCCATCGCGTGTAAAAGCCTCGATAAGATCCTGCTTTACGGTGGCAGAATCGGCCGCCATTCCGCCTTGGCGGGCAACCTGCAGTATAGCCTTGCGCTGCATGACTGATTGCAGTGTCGGTTCTCGGAGGTTTTCATCTTGCAGGCGCTCGTCGTCGGGGCTTAACTGAAACTGTTGTTGCATGTTAATTTTTTGAATAGTCATCGCACGATAGAGCTCGACCTCGCTCACATCCTCGCCATTAACCTTCCCAACATTTGTTCCTACAGCCGAATTGATGAAAAGTGACTCAACACCAAATAAAACCATTGACCCCACGATAACGGCAATGACGATGTAGGCCACAGGTCCTTTTAAGCTTTCGCGTATACTTTGTAGCATTGATGACTCCTAAAAATGCCTCAATTAATACCCAGCACCTCAATACGCTGGGACAGCAATACATTATATTCTCAATGAATTACGAAATGCTGAAGTGTTTCCACGACATAACAAGTAAAAAAAGGGCGCAACAACTGCGCCCTTTCTGTATCAAAGTTTTCAACAACTAAGGTAAAAATCTTTTTTGATTTTCGCTAATACCCAGTATCTAAGGCAAGCTCAAGCAATAATTTATTTTGCTCTATATGCCGAAATATTTCTGTCAATTTTTCTTTAACAAAAACACTCTTAAATCGGATTCTATTATTTCTTGACGGCGATTTTTAAAAAAGTGTCTATCGAATATCTACGGCACTATAAAAATATGTTGCTGCTATCAATTAAAATTTTACTTAGAGTCTGTTTAAGAAGAAACTGTCTGTACTCGTGAATAAAATCAGTTTACTGCGTCTTTAAGTGCTTTCCCGGCTTTAAATGAAGGGATTTTTGCTGCTGCAATTTCTATCGGCTGGCCAGTTTGAGGGTTGCGGCCAGTGCGCGCAGCTCTCTCTTTGACAACAAAAGTTCCAAACCCCACCAGGGAGACTTGATCTCCTTCTTTCAAGGCGTTGGCAATGGAATCTGTAACAGCATCAAGAGCTCTTCCCGCAGCCGCTTTGGAGATATCCGCCGAGGCGGCAATAGCTTCTATAAGCTCAGATTTATTCACAATATAAACCCTCTTATTATTTAAAAAATTCTTTGTCTAAAAGTACTCTGTTGTACACCAGTTTTCACAGCTTGAACCACCGGCTGCGAACTGCCCCAGAAAGCTAAGCAAGACTGGCGCACTCCCTAAATACAACGGATTGCGATTTATACCAATTGCAAACTAGTCGGTCAAGGACAGAGTTGAATAAAACCCATTGTTTACAGCGAATGATCAAACTCTGATCAAAAATAGGTAAAAATCAGTGGGTGCTCGGCCGGTTTTCACCCACAGGTCGCTCAAACGCTTTTGCCTCCAAGGCCTCATATTCTTCATCCGTGTAGGCCGTTGGAGAATTTTGGAGAGCAATTTCCAAAACCTCGTCTATCCATTTTACCGGGCAGATCTCAAGTTCGGATGTAATATTGTCGGGAATTTCACGTAAATCCGGTTCGTTATCGGACGGAATTAATACAGTTTTTATTCCACCACGACGCGCGGCAAGAAGCTTTTCTTTTAAGCCCCCAATTTTAAGTACCTCACCCCTAAGTGTGATTTCCCCTGTCATCGCAACGTCTGCGCGCACAGGAATTTCGGTGTAACACGATACCAGTGCAGTACACATTGCAATACCGGCTGAAGGCCCATCCTTCGGCGTGGCACCTTCGGGCACATGTATATGTAAATCATGTTTTTCGTGGTAATCCGGTGGTATTCCCAGAACTTGCGAACGAGAGCGCACAACGGTAATCGCAGCCTGAATAGATTCCTGCATTACATCACCGAGTGACCCAGTTTTTATCATTCTTCCCTTACCTTTCACCGCAGAAGCTTCAATTGTTAAAAGCTCACCGCCTACTTGCGTCCAGGCAAGGCCTGTAACTTGACCCACCTGATTTTTTTCTTCAGCCCGTCCGAAATCAAATTTCTTAACGCCTAAAATATTCTCTAATGATTTGGTCGCAATCTTGGTTTTATTACTTGCAGCTTTCAAATTATCTTTGCCCTTCACATGCTGCGTCACAACTTTGCGACATACTTTGGCAATTTCTCTATCGAGACCTCGCACACCCGCTTCACGCGTGTAATAACGAATAATATCTCGTATAGAGTTTTCAGATATGGCAATTTCTTCCTTTTTCAATCCGTTATGCGACATTTGCTTCGGTATTAAATAACGCATTGCAATTTTTAATTTTTCGTCTTCCGTGTAACCGGGTATGCGAATTACTTCGAGACGATCCAACAAAGGCCCTGGAATATTCATGCTATTTGAGGTGCACACAAACATGACATCAGAAAGATCGTAATCGACTTCGAGATAATGGTCATTGAAAGTCGAGTTTTGTTCCGGGTCCAGAACTTCAAGCAATGCAGAAGCCGGATCGCCGCGATGATCCATACCCATTTTGTCAATTTCATCAAGCAAAAATAATGGATTTTTCACCCCCACTTTCGCCATTTTTTGCACAAGTTTACCTGGCAAAGAGCCTATGTAAGTGCGGCGGTGCCCACGAATCTCTGCTTCATCGCGCACCCCCCCAAGGGCCATGCGCACAAATTTACGGTTCGTTGCCCGCGCAATTGACTCACCCAAAGAAGTCTTACCTACCCCAGGAGGGCCGACAAGGCACAACACTGCGCCCTTTACTTTTTTAACACGCTTTTGTACCGCCAAATATTCAAGTATGCGTTCTTTCACCTCTTCTAAGCCATAGTGATCTGCTTCCAAAATCTCTTCGGCCTTTTTCAGATCGTGACGGACTTTACTTCTTTTTTTCCAAGGAACATTCACCATCCAATCAATATAAGAGCGCACCACTGATGCCTCAGCCGACATCGGCGACATCATTTTTAACTTGTTAAGTTCCGAACGTGTTTTCTTTTCAGCTTCGCTCGGCATTCCCGCCGCTTCAATTTTTTGTTCAAGCTCTTCCATTTCACTGGGTTCATCTCCAATTTCACCCAATTCTTTTTGAATAGCTTTCATCTGTTCATTTAAATAGTATTCGCGCTGGCTTTTTTCCATTTGCTTTTTCACACGTCCGCGAATGCGTTTTTCTACATTAAATAAATCGGCCTCTGCGTCCATTAGGGAAACCAAAGACTCAAGTCGCTCGGCGACATTAATTTGCTCAAGAATTTCCTGTTTTTGCGCAAGCTCTAAAGTCATATGCGCGGCAACGGTATCGGCTAAGCGCCCAGGCTCATCAATACCATTTAATGAAGTAAGAACCTCAACAGGAACTTTTTTACTAAGGTTCACATATTGATCAAAACGACTTAAAAGAGACTTAGCCAACGCCTCCGTTTCCCGCGGACTATCGTCGACGCTATTAAATATTTCTACGTGCGCTTGAAAATATCCGCGCGTCGTATCAAAAGCTTTAATCGCTGCGCGTGAGCGTCCCTCAACAAGTACTTTAACAGTGCCGTCTGGGAGCTTAAGTAACTGCAACACTTGCGAAACAGTGCCAACTTCATAAAGATCTTCTGGGTTGGGCTCATCTACCTCGCTCTGGCGTTGCGCAACCAACAGTACTTGCTTATCCTCAGACATCGCCTGCTCAAGGGCAGAAATCGATTTGGATCGTCCGACAAACAGCGGAATTACCATGTGGGGATAAACGACAACATCACGCAAAGGGAGTAAAGGTAAGGTTGAAACTTCAGATTCTCGTTTTTCTATTTCCATCTTTTAGCCCTCAAAATTATCATTAAATTTTCACACTCGCTTTGCTAGCACACAGTAATGAGTATTTCATTCAAACACTGAATTGGGACAATCCTATCGTTTTCAAGGCATCATGGAATTGATAAGGCCAAAACGTAAAAAAGGGGCTCGAAAGTCGCAGCCCCTTTTTTATTTGCTACCACCTTACTCTTTTGGTGCAGCCTTGGGAGATTCTGATTTTTCGTAGACAAGTAACGGAGCAGACTCGCCAAGTATCACGGACTCATCTACTACCACTTTACTGACTTCTTTCTCAGAAGGAAGTTTGTACATCGTATCAAGTAAGACATTTTCCATAATCGAGCGCAGACCACGAGCACCCGTTTTACGCTCTAAAGCCTTAGCCGCGACAGCAGCTAAAGCGTCGTCACGAAAATCTACTTCTGAGCCTTCCATTTCAAACAACTTCTTATATTGTCGAACTAGCGAATTTTTAGGCTCTTTTAAGATCGAGACCAAAGCGTCCTTATCTAACTCATCTAGCGTGGCAACAACTGGCAAACGCCCAACAAACTCAGGAATCAAGCCATAGCGCACCAAATCCTCGGTCTCTACATCCTTAAGCGTGTCACCGAGATTACTTTCGCTTTTCTTACTCTTCACCGCCGCACTAAAACCAATACCGCCTTTTTCGGAGCGGTCTTGAATGACTTTATCTAGGCCTGCAAAGGCACCACCGCAAACAAACAAGATATTGGATGTATCAACCTGTAAAAACTCTTGCTGTGGGTGCTTGCGCCCTCCCTGAGGGGGAACAGAGGCAATGGTTCCTTCGATAAGCTTTAACAAGGCTTGTTGAACACCCTCACCTGAGACATCACGTGTAATAGACGGGTTGTCTGATTTTCGTGAGATCTTGTCAATTTCATCAATGTAAACAATACCTTGCTGGGCTTTATCGACATCGTAATCACATTTTTGCAGCAGTTTCTGAATGATATTTTCGACGTCTTCACCCACATATCCTGCTTCAGTGAGCGTAGTCGCATCTGCAATAGTAAAAGGAACATTCAGCAAACGCGCTAAGGTCTCAGCTAACAGAGTTTTTCCGCTTCCGGTGGGGCCGATTAGCAAGATATTGCTCTTACCCAACTCGACTTCGTCTTTTGACTTTTTCTTGTCGCTGTAACGCAAACGTTTGTAATGATTGTATACAGCAACAGCAAGCACTTTTTTAGCGCGCTTCTGGCCGATCACGTAATCATCTAAGGTATTTGCTATTTCTTCAGGCGTTGGCAGTTTTTCCCTGGCGCCCTCAGACGTTGTGTCCTGAATTTCCTCACGGATAATGTCATTACACAAATCGACACATTCATCGCAAATAAAAACCGATGGCCCAGCAATCAACTTGCGAACCTCATGCTGGCTCTTGCCGCAGAAGGAGCAATATAGGAGTTTGCCGTTGTCGTCACTTTCACTAGTGTGGTCGGTCATTAAACCTCTCCGCCAAACATTTTTTAACCACTCTCTTTTACAATAGTTTTATACCAGGCCGGCAGGCAAGCGAGATCTTAGAACAATTTATTCACAAAACCCGCCGGAGAGCAAACACTAGATATTACCACCACTTAGCTCATCTAGCACATTTATTCTTGGTTTTATGACGACTTTTCTTCTAAAGCGGCGCGTGAAACCAAAACGTCGTCAATAAGCCCATACTCTTTAGACTCATCTGCACTCATAAAGTTATCACGTTCGGTATCAATTGCGATTTGCTCAACCGATTTGCCAGTATTATCAGCCATTATCGCGTTGAGCCTTTCGCGTATCTTCAAGATTTCCTGAGCATGAATGTGAATATCGCTTGCCTGCCCCTGCGCTCCTCCAGAGGGTTGATGAATCATCGTCCTTGCATTCGCCAAACAATAGCGCTTGCCTCTGGTTCCTGCTGTCAATAGGAAAGCACCCATGCTGCAAGCCTGCCCAATGCAAATAGTACTCACATCCGGTTTAATAAACTGCATCGTGTCATAAATGGACATTCCGGCAGTAACGGAACCACCTGGCGAATTAATATAAAGATGTATGTCCTTATCGGGGTTATCGGCCTCTAAAAACAATAATTGCGCCACAACAAGGTTTGCCATGTAATCTTCAACTTGGCCAATTAGAAAGATTACGCGCTCCTTTAATAAACGCGAATAAATGTCGTAAAAGCGTTCCCCTCTAGCAGTTTGTTCAAATACCTGGGGATTGGGGTAAATATAGTTTTGCACATCACTATTCATGAAATCAGAAGCGCTAAATTTTGACATATTACCGAGATTTCCTGGCTGAGTTTCTAAGGTTTTAGGGATTAATTACCGGTGTTAATTTGATCTTATTCTTTTTTAGAATAGGCTTTGAAAAGCTTAACCCGAGATTGGTAGATATGCCAGTTTTGCAGCTAAAGAAAATTCATCTACCGAAAACAGCGTAAAGACCGCCAGCTAAATCAGCTATTGCGCCCAGGAAAATGACTTAAGATCAATAAAAAACCGAAAATCAGATACTTTTACGCTTCACTTGGCTCTTCGGTTTCTTTAGAGGATGTTTGCGCTTTATCTTCAGGGCGCTGGCTAATCAATTCTTGATAAGTAACCGCTTTTTCCGTAACGCTTGCCTTTTCACTCAACAAATCAACGACTTGCTCCTCGAGCACGGCCGCTTCAATTCCACTAAGTAATTCCTGATTACCATAGTAATAATTGATCACACTTTCTGAATCTTCGTAAGTAGAAGCAATGTTTTCGATCATTTCACGCACGCGTGCAGTGTCGACTTTTAGTTTCTCCTGGTTAATCACCTCTGAAACTAACAGGCCGAGTAAAGTTCTGCGTTCTGCGTCTTTTCTAAACATATCATCCGGCAACATCGCGCGCACATCAATGTTTTCCGGTATTTGCCCATATTGCTGCAATTGCTGACGGCGCAGAGTATCTATTTCATTTATGACCAGCGCCCGCGGGATTTCAATAGGGTTTTTTTCTACCAGTGCATCAAATACCCGCGTCTTAATTTGTGTAGTCTCCGCTTTCGATTTTTCATTTTCCATATTCTTTCTAACATCTTCACGAAAACGCTCTTCACCACCCTCTTCAACGCCAAATTTCGCGAAAAATGCCTCGTCAAGATCGGGTAAGGTCTGCTCCTGAACCTCGTGCAAAGTAATCTTAAATTCAACTTCAGCCCCTTTTAGATCTTCCGCGTGATAATCATCTGGAAAATTTAGCTGCAAAGTTTTTTCTTCGCCTGCACTCATGCCTTCAATTCCGCTCTCAAAACCCGGGATCATAGACTTCGAACCAAGAACTAGGTTTTGCTCTTCGGCTTTTCCACCTGCGAACTCTTCGCCATCTAAGGTGCCAACATAATCGATATTTACACGATCGCCATCGCTAGCCGCGCGATCGACTTTAGTGTATTCAGCTTGGCTTTTGCGCAGAATATCGATCATTTTATCGACGTCTTCTTCACCAATCTCAGCTGTCAGCTTTTCAATTTCAATTCCGTCAATGCCGACGAGCTCAAATTCAGGATAGACTTCAAACGTCGCTACAAACTCCACATCTCGACCAGGTGCCATTTCTCTCGGCTCAATACTTGGCTGGCCAGCAGGCTTAATACTCTCTTTCTGAACCGCTTCCATAAAAGAACGATTAATCGTGTCGCCCAAGACTTCTTGACGAACCCCAGCCCCGTATCGCTGCTTCACGATTTTCATTGGCACCTTGCCCTTACGAAATCCGTTGATGTGGACGTTTTTAGAGGCCTCTCGCAGTCGCTTTTCAACTTCCGTATCGACAACATTTGCCGGAATACCAATGGTTAGACGACGTTCTAGGCCAGAAAGAGTCTCGAGTGAAACCTGCATGGTGCGCCCCATGTTATAACTGCAGTTTAGAAATGAGTGAGAAAAGTGGTGCGGTCGGAGAGACTTGAACTCTCACGTCTTGCGACACTGGAACCTAAATCCAGCGCGTCTACCAATTCCGCCACGACCGCATATCAAAAACTTAAGCGCTGGATTGCAATCCAGCAAAACCTCTCAAACCTTTGATTTTTAACAAAATTTTTATGAAAAATCTTTACAAAGTATTGAAAGGCTGCGCATTGTGCCACAGCTAATGAACGGCCGCAACATCGGCTTTGCAAATTGAAAAAATGCCAATTTAACCTGAGGCCTTCGCAGTTAACTTACGTAAGAATATGGCTGTCGGAGCGAAACTAATTCAAGCGCTCTACAATTGTTGCAATACCCTGCCCCAAGCCAATGCACATAGTTGCCAAACCGAGCGTCGCATCCTTTTCCTGCATCACAGACAGCAAGGTCCCTGTAATGCGCGTGCCGGAACATCCGAACGGATGACCAAGCGCAATGGCCCCGCCATATAGATTGACTTTTTCATCAAAATTATCCATTAAATTTAGATCTTTAATTACGGGCAAAGCCTGCGCTGCAAAAGCTTCGTTGAGCTCGATATAATCGATATCTTTAATATCCATACCCGCTTTTTTCAACGCCTTTTGTGTCGCAGGAACCGGACCGTAGCCCATAATTGACGGATCCACACCTACTACCGCTGTCTCAACTACTCGCGCTATCGGCTTCAAACCCAATGCCTGCGCCTTTTCGTACGAAAGGACCAACATAGAAGACGCACCATCGGAAACCTGAGAGGAACTTCCGGCCGTAATATTGCCGCTTTTTGGGTTAAATACAGGCCGTAGGGTCGAAAGCACCTCTTCCGTAGTCTCTGGACGAATTGTTTGATCAATTTCGATCATCAATGGAGCGCCATCATCGTCGTGGCCGAGAGTTGGGATAAGCTCGCGCTTAAACTGCCCTCCCTCAGTCGCAGCCCAGGCGCGTCGGTGTGATCGAGCGGAAAACGCATCCATCTGCTCACGCGTAATCCCGTGCAGCAAAGAAAGATATTCTGCCGTCAAACCCATCGACCCAGCAGCTTTAGCTACGGTAAGGCCAAGCATTGGATTAGGGTCTACTGCTTCATTCATATCCACATGGCCCATATGCTCGGCGCCACCAATCAAATAGATATCGCCCATGCCCGCCGAAATACTTGCAACCGCCGTGTGCAACGCCGACATCGACGAACCACATAGACGATTGACAGTTTGTGCTGGAATCGTGTGCGGCAGCCCCGCGGCGAGCAGAGTATTGCGCGCCACATTGAAACCTTGCTCTTCGCGCTGCATAACGCAACCCCACATAAAGTCGTCAATCGACTCCTTTTCAATGGCAGGGTTCTTTGCCAGCAGAGCGTTAATCAAGTGAGCGCCTAAATCGTCTGAACGCACATGACGGAAACAACCGTTTTTGGAGCGCCCCATCGGTGTCCTAGCATAATCGACAATAACGGCATCGCGGTCTTTAAGGGTCATAGTACTCTCTCCTCAGCTCTTATTTAGCCGCACTTTGATCGGCGCTTTGATAATAAGTCGAACCGCTTTGCGCGATTTCTTGCATGCTTTCGGTTAATTCATAGAGTTTACCGAGTGCTTTGTGAGCGTCAGCCATTTCCTGAAAGGCTTGCATACCGATCTCGTCCAACCAACGAAAAATTCCTCCGCGAAACGGCGGGAAGCCAACACCGTAAATTAAAGCCATATCGGCTTCCGCGACCGAGGCTACTACACCCTCTTCCAAACATCGCGACATTTCAGTGGCCATCGGCACCATCATGCGCGCGATAATCTCTTCTTCACTAAATTCTTTGGGCTCTTGCACATGACCTTTGAACAATTCAAGAGCCTCATGCGAGAGAACTTTTGTAGGTTTGCCTTTCTTATCGACGCCATGGTCGTAGAAACCTTTGTCATTTTTCTGGCCGTAGCGGCCAGCCTCGAAAAGTATTTCGATACAAGTCTTGAACTCAGATTTCAAACGACTCGGAAAGCCCTCCGCCATGACCTTGCCTGCGTGCTCAGCTGTATCAATCCCGACGACATCGAGAAGGTAAGCTGGCCCCATCGGTAAGCCCCAGCGCTCCATCACTTTGTCGATTGTCGCGATATCACCCCCATCTCGCACCAGCATCGTAAAGCCCGCGAAATAGGGGAACAAAACCCTGTTGACTAAAAAGCCGGGGCAATCGTTCACAACAATTGCTTTCTTGCCAATGGCCGTTGCATAGGCCACCGTTTTGGCAATTGCGGCATCTGAACTGTGCTCACCACGAATCACTTCCACCAACGGCATGCGATGAACAGGGTTAAAAAAGTGCATACCGCAAAAGTTTTCTGGTCGCTGCAAACCTTCGGCCAAACGCGTAATCGAAATTGTCGACGTATTGGAACACAGTACTGTACCGGAATGGACTTTGGTTTCTGTCTCAGCAAGTACAGCTTTTTTGACCTTTTCGTTCTCAACGACAGCCTCTACCACTAGGTCTGTTTGTTCAAAGCCGTCATAACTTAAGGTCGGCTCAATCCGGTTTAATACGTCAGCCATGGTGCCTGTATCGATACGACCCCGCTCTACCTGCTTTGCTAACAGCGTTTTCGCTTCATTCAAACCCATGTCGATGCCGGCCTGAGCAATATCTTTCATTTTGACCGGCACATTTTTGTAAGCAGATTGATAGGCGATGCCACCCCCCATAATGCCAGCGCCGAGTACCGCAGCGCGCTTAACCGGCGACTCGACACTTGCACTCAGTTTTTTCGCGGTTTTTGATACCAGCTGATCATTCAAAAATAAGCCAACTAGTGAGCGAGCCACAGGGGTCCCAGCAAGCTTTACAAATGCGGCGTTCTCAACAAGCAAAGCCTCATCGCGAGACATTTTTGCAGCTTCTTGCATCGTTTTTATTGATTTGACTGGCGCGGGATAGTGCTTGCCTGCCTTGCCCGCCACGAAAGCTTTCGCCGACTCAAAAGCCATTAGCGACTCAATATCATTATGCTGCAATGGAGCTTTTTTCTGCTCCCGTCGGGCTTTGTAATCAAGCTCACCGTTGACTAAGCGTTTTAACGTGGCAAGGCTGACATCACGCAACTTTTCCGGCGAGACTGCGGCGTCGACAACGCCTGCTTTAAATGCAACATCGCCTTTGTTTTCGGTGCCACCGGCAATCCACTCAATTGCGGTATCGACCCCGACCAGTCGGGGTAAGCGAACCGTTCCTCCCCAGCCAGGTAAAATTCCTAATTTTGTCTCAGGCAGGCCTATTTTTGCATCGGTTGACATGATGCGGTAATCGCAACTTAAACATAGCTCAAGACCACCGCCTAAAGCATACCCGTTAATTGCAACAACGCTTGGAAATGGAAGGTCTTCTAAGCGATTAAATAATACGCAGACGTATTTGATTAACTTTTCCGTCTCTTCCGGCCCTTGCGAAAAAAGCGGAAGAAACTCACTAATGTCAGCCCCTACTATAAAAGCGGGTTTTCCACTGGTGAGCAGCAGACCATTTATTCCCGCAGTACTCTCTAATAACGATAAGATTTGCTCGAAATCAGACAGCGTACGCTGCCCCAAGGTATTAACCGACTCGTATTGCAAATCGAATTTAAGCTCCCAAAGCCCCTCTTCAAGCTCAAGAAGCTTTATCGCTTGACCATCAAATTTCATCGTGCTTGTTTCCTCATATAGGATTTGACCGCTGTAAAATAAACGACTGACTTACCAACAAACATTTGCGCAAGTATGAAACAATTTTTGCCATAAAAACAGGGACTAGAAGTATTCATTAAAACAACGGCGCTTATGAACACTCAACAAGACTTAACAAAACAAAGTTATTGTCACCAATACGCGGGAGCCGGAGCGATTTGATAGCACCGGTTTTCTAACACTTAACATGTTAAAACCATGCCCCTTTTGCAAGTGATAAACTTTTCGATCAGTTGATAATTGCGCCTCACCAGCCTCAATCACCCCAGTGATAAATTGGATGGGGCCTACGTTTTCAAGTTTCAATAGAGAATTAGTAAAGTCTATACACGCGCCGGGTTCGAGCCGCTCACGCAATAAAAATATAAATTGGTTTTTATTCACACAGATGGGCGCAACTCGAATATCTTGACTACCTAGCTGCGTTTTTAGATAGTGCTCTTCAAGAATAATGGTGGGAGAAAGCTGCAGGGAATTTGCGAAAAACTCGGGTAACGAAAGCTCAAATACACGCGCTAATTTCTCAAGCGTGACAACCGACGGGCTGACACTTCCGCTTTCAATCTGCGAAAGGCTACCATTTGTTATCTGCGCTTTGCGCGCGACCTCGCGCTGAGACAAGCCATACGCCAAACGCAATGCGCGCAGTCGAGCACCAACGTCGAACGCAGTATTGCCAAGGTCTGCTAATTCATCAGAAATAACCTTAGTAGAAGGCTGATCAACTGCCATAAGGCCCTTCAAGACCGATTAAGAATTTGTCGTTGCGCAACCAGATCAATCAACTAGCGTTTCAAAACCAAATCTTCAAACCCCTCTCCACCTTTTAACTTAAGTGCATTGGGGAAGCCTGGAATTTGCACTTGATCAGTATCAATCGCAACAGCCTCTTCGTCAATGAGGCCCTCACCAAAACGATAAATTGCGTTGAGCTTACCTCTTGCAGCGCTCGCATAGTACTCACCTATCGCCGTCTGCACTCCCTCATGCAATTCGTGGTAGCGTTGCCAAACCTTTTGACCATGGCGCTGAGTCAACATCGAACGGGTTACGGATGGAGCAAGTATAGTTGCGGTTGCATTATTGCCGCCAAAGCCTTTTGAGTTTAAAAACGCAATCAACGCGTTCTCACAACCTAACTCTTGATCACGATTAGAAATGGATAAACGCTTTGAGTGGACATCGCTAGCGACGCTAGAAATGGTCTTAATACCTGGCAGTATACCGTGCTCAAAAGTACCCAGACTGGCTCCCAATTGGTCCCCACTGGCCGGCCCGAGCGAATGCCCCACATAAGACTTAATTGCCGCAACGGGCCAATCTTTAATTCCGAAAACGTCGGCAATTTTATCCAGAATTAGTGACTCAGATACGCGATTGTGCGGTGTACTTGAACCATGAGCCTGCACAAAGCTGCGCGTTTGAATGGCCCCATCACCAAGTAGCTCGCGCGCCTGGGCAACAGCAGAGGCCAAGGTTATATAATTTCCGGGCCCAGGAGCAGAAATCGACTTTTTATAACCATCAGCATTGACGTAAACACCCGGAACCGAGCCCAGAATGGGAGCACCTAGCTCAAGTGCTAGAGTGTCATCCATCAAAATAACGTACTGTGAAGATTCAGCCAAAGTAAAACCGCAGTTTTCACCAAAAGGGCGACTCGCTCTGCGATAGTCTACGTCAGAGGTACCATCCAGCTTGCGCAAATCTTCATCAGTCGCCAGTGCACTCATGGCGGAGTAGCCATCGATAACCTCTGGAACAATGGGGGCTTCACTACTGCCGACCATCACCACACGACGACGACCCGATTTAATGTCCTCAATACCAGCGCGCAAATTATATAAGAACGTCGCGCAAGCGCCGGTAACGCCGCCAGTAACGCCTACGCTGCCAAGCACATAGGCATTAATAAAATCGGCCGGCATCGTATTAAGCCCGAGCGGCAACTGTTTAGAACTAACACGCCTTCCTCGCGTTCGGCCCAACATAAGCCCGCCAAAGCCATTTTCGTCGAGCTGACTCATCACGCTACTACTGTATACGGCAATTTCATCTGGGCGAACGTGGCGAACAATGTCTTTCCACTGAATTCCGAGCGAATTTACTGCGTCACTCGCACCCATAACAGCAAGCTGCAGTCCGCGAGGGTGATGAATTGAGCGATAATGCGCACCAGGGTTAAAGCCCTGCGGGAGTTGACCAGCTGATTGAACAGGAAGCGTCTGCGGTACTTCGACAAGCGCATCCACTCCTGAAACTATTTCAACTTCGACTTTAGTCCCAAGGTCTTGCGCGATACGCCAGCCGGCCGGAAGGGGGTTGGGAACATCTTTAGCCGAAAGTCGCAGCGAAATTGGTGTGACAGCATCGCTAACTTGGTTTAGCTGAACCCTGTGACCAAATTTCATTAGCTGGGGTGGAATAACATCTGACTCTATTTTACGAACCAAAGTCCCCTCTAACACGCGAGCTTGCAAAGACTCATTGCCTACTTCTGCATCAATCGACATCAACCCCGCCAGCGCTGTCAACGTCTGACGCTGCTGGCTCGAGGACAACGACTCATAAATCATGCGACGATACGCAAGATTCCCAGAACTGCGTCCAGCGGCATTATAGCCACCGCAACTGACGATAACAGGCAAACGATTCATAAGCATTCCGGCCCAAAATGGGTTATGCGATTTCAAACCGCTGAAATCACTCTTAATAGTCATTCACTAGTTTAGAGTTGTAGATTGAAATCAATATAGCCATAATGGACAACAAAATAGGCAAATTAGCCATTCGCCACTTATTCTATTTAGACCGGGTTCAATTGTGTGAAAACCATCTGTTTTTTTATATGTGAAAAGATGCTCGCTTCAAGCGTCACACTTCCGTTGGAGCAATTTAAAGCCGCCGAAAATATGGCTCGAGCCAATCATTGGATTAAGCATCAAGAAAAAATGAGTTTTAAGCTCGTTGCCAAAAATCGCAAACCAATAACCACCCACTCGGGAATTGCGCTTACGCCCGACGCCTCCCTTGAAGAAGTCGAGCAATGTGATCTCGTATACATTCCTGCTCTCTGGGGCAATCCACAACCGCGCCTAAAATCTAACAGCGCTGCGTTTAAGTGGTTGTCCAAATTGAATCGAGCTAAAACCACCATCGCGGGCGTGGGAACAGGTTGCTGCTTTTTGGCGGAAGCCGGATTACTCGATGGGAAACCGGGAACCACGCATTGGCATTACTTCAATCAGTTCTCACGTCGCTACCCCAAAGTGAATTTACAACAGCAATATTTTATTACAGTCGCTGATAATATTTATTGCACCGGCAGCACCAATTCACTGGCAGACTTAACCGTGTTATTCATCCGCAATTGGTTTGGGCGCACTATTGCCAACCATGTAGAGAGGCACTTTTTTCACGAAATTCGGCAAAATTATTTGCGCACTGCATCTGCCACCACTCAAGTGGGCATACATGCAGACGAAACCATTGCGCGCGTTCAAGCAACGATAAACGAGGGTCTTGATCGCCCAATAAGTGTTGAGGAGCTCGCGGCTAAACACGGCATGAGCGTGAGAACGTTAAATCGTCGATTTCGCGATGCTACTGGCCAAACGCCGCTGCAATATATTCAAACTCAACGTGTTGCTATGGCGGCCGATTTACTCAAAACAACAAATTTAAGCATTACCGAAATCGCATTTTGCATCGGCTACAGCGACGTCGCCCATTTTAATTCTCTGTTTAAGCGTGAATTCGCTATCACACCTAACAAGTATCGTTCAACGCTGAGAGCTAAACTTTTTAGCGTGGATCAAAAACTTGAGAAGTATTCCGATATTCAGCGCGATTAACCGATGACCAACCACAAAATCTCAAAAACATTCCAATATTTGTTAGTCATATAAGTGAACTAAATAATAAAAGATTATTCTTAGAAAATACTTGTAATATTTCTGCAAGACGCCATGATTGATGTAAGGGCCCTCAAAAAGTTTTCTGTTGAGCTGTTTTTAATCGAGCAACTCAGCAAGGGATGGTTTTTTTTGAAAATTTGCTTAGCGCGATTTTTCCGCGAACAAGAATCATGTTAGTAAGATCGGAAAGCAAGCTAACGAGAAAGTAAGTAAATTTTTTTTGACGCATGAAGTTTTTGCTGACAGAAAAGCCACCCACTAGCTTAGGCCCACACTTGTTAATTGTGGGTGTAAGCGCAAATTGCGGTTTTGGATGTAAACTTTTGCGGTGCACTTCACTTTCTTTCTGCGGGATTATGACTATACTTCGCTCGATATAGTCAGACCCTCAAGGGATATTGCCCGAAAAGCCGATTCCAAGTCGCAGCTAATAACATTGACTAAAAAGCTCATGCTTTTAATTTAAAGCAAATGACTAGGAGGCTCGCCAATGAGTTTAAATGTAGACGTTGTCTATCGAGATGTAGATTCCTCTCCCGCCCTCACCCACACCATTCGAAAAAAATTTGAAAAACTTTGCCGCTTCTCTGATGCAATCATGCATTCACGTGTCGTGCTCGACAGCCCTCACAATCACAAACACAAAGGCAAACTTTACCGCGCGTCTATTGAACTAGGCGTTAAGGGTAACCCTGTAACAGTCTCGCATGATGATGCTTCTGTCCATATTGCAGTTCGAGATGCTTTTAACGCAGCAGAGCGTAAGCTCAAACAGACATCTGATAAGCGCAAAGATACTCGCCACTAGATATCCAAACCGTTAATATTTCAAATTAAGCCATAGCTATTTGCAAACCCCGGTTATATTGAAACATAACCGGGGTTTGTTCGTTTTCCACTCCACAAAGAAGCGGACCTAATTAATCTATTCCATAGACTGATTAAGCCACATCTCGCAAATCAAAACTGTTCGGCTGAATTCAGTTTTATCGCCAAATAACGCTAGAAAAGTCAGGTTAAATCTGCGATATTGCCGCCAAAATCTGCTCGGCCGATAAGTCGAGTGCTGTTGGCGCCACACACGCAGTTTTGCATTTTTAGGAGCGTGATCGATGAACAAAATTGTGCGGCATGCCTGGACCGCTGGCCACTCCGCCGAACTTTACGGTGTGAACGAATGGGGCGCTGACTTTTTTTCAGTGTCAGACCAAGGCGATGTCACCGTTCAGGCAAATATCGGCGCGAATACGACAAGCAGCTCACTGTTAGAAATTGTTGAAGAAGTGCGACAACGTGGCATCGATTCTCCGGTCCTGGTGCGTTTTGACAATATTTTGGCCGAGCAAATTTCCAGGCTCAACAATGCTTTTGCGCGCGCGATAGAAGAAAACGATTACCGGGGCAAGTATCGCGGGGTTTTCCCAATTAAGGTAAACCAACAATGTCACGTTATCGAAGAAATAACGCGCGTTGGCGCACAGTTTGGTCACGGGTTGGAAGCAGGCTCGAAACCTGAGTTAATTATTGCTCTTGCTCACCTCAACACCCGTGATGCACACATCGTATGCAACGGCTATAAAGATGAGGAATTTATCGACCTAGGCTTACACGCATGCAAAATGGGCTACCGTGTTATTTTTGTCATCGAAACGCCTTCAGAATTACCAATCATTCTCGAGCGCAGCCGCGAGTTGGATATTAAGCCTATTATCGGTGTGCGTGTAAAGCTCGCCTCAATGGTCGGGGGGCACTGGAACGCGACAAGCGGTGATCGCAGTATTTTCGGCTTATCAATCGCGCAACTTATTTCGGTCGTCGATAAATTACGTGCAGAATCTATGCTCGATTGCTTGCAGTTGCTCCACTACCACCTCGGATCGCAAATCCCCAATATTCGCGATATTCGCTCAGGTGTCGTAGAAGCATGCCAAGTCTACGTCGATCTTGTGCGCGAGGGAGCAACTATGGGTTTATTAGATTTAGGCGGTGGGCTTGCAGTAGATTACGATGGATCAAAAACCAATTTTATCCATTCCCGAAATTATAATTTAAACGAATACTGCACTGATATTGTCGACGTAATTATGTCGACCCTCGACCCCCAGAAAATTCCGCATCCGACTATTATTACTGAATCAGGAAGAGCAACTGTAGCTTATTCCTCTGTACTGATCTTTAACGTCCTAGACGTTGCGACATTTGAGCCGAGCCATGTACCCGAAAAAATTGAAGATGATGAGCACTCGTTAATTCATAATTTAAAGGACTTAGTTAACGCAGCAAATGTTCGCAATTTACAGGAGTGCTATAACGATGCACTTTTCTATCGCGACGAAATTCGGGAATTGTTTAAGCGCGGCCAAGTCAATTTGCGCTCGCGCTCGCTAGCGGAAAATTTATTTTTGAAAATAATGCAGCAAATTTCACAAATAGCTGAAGATTCACCACAAAAATTTGAAGAAGTAACACAACTGCGCGAACAATTATCCGATATATACTACTGCAATTTTAGCGTTTTTCAGTCATTACCTGATGTTTGGGCGATTAATCAAATATTCCCTATAATGCCGATACACCGGCTCAATGAAAAACCTCAACGCCAAGCAATTATTGCGGACATTACGTGTGATTGCGATGGAAAAATCGACCGTTTCACCGACATTCGTAATACTCGCAAAATGCTCCCACTGCACCAACTTAAAGATAACGAAGAATATTATATCGGCGCTTTTTTAGTCGGTGCCTATCAAGAAACTCTCGGTGACCTGCATAACCTTTTCGGTGATACCAACGTCGTGAGTGTTAATTTAACTGAGGGCGGTTTTGAATTCGTTCACGAAATAGAGGGCGACTCAATCAGCAATGTGCTCAGCTACGTCGAATACGACCCTCAAACACTACAAAATCGTTTTCGCAAAATTGCAGAGCAGGCCGTCCGCGAAAAACGTATCTCAGCCGCCGACCGCTTAAAAGTTATGAATGCATTTTCAGCCAGCTTGCGCGGTTACACCTATTATGAGCGCTAACTTTACCAAAATTATTGATTTCCCATTTGAGATTTTTTTACGGTAAAAGTTTTAATTATGAGTTACCAAACGTATTCGCTAATAATCATCCACTTGCCGGACCGGGCTGCTTAACAGGTGATGTAACTGGCGATTATAGTTTTGCAAAACTGCTTTAAATTGGTAACCGTCTCGCTTTTGAAGATATGGCTATTTATATGATGGTAAAAAATACGACTGTCAATGGCGTCCCGTTACCAGGCATCGTGTTGTAAGAAGCAGACACAACCCAATATAAAGTCGTAAAAAAATTGGCTACACAGGTTATACATCGCGTCTTTCATAACGGTAGCCGACTGACAGTTTTTAAAACCTAGGAGCCCGCGCGCAAGTGTTTTGGTGAGCAAGTTTGCCGAATGTACGCTTAATATATAAGGCTGTTATAAATCTCTTATAAAAACAGGCTTTATTAGGCCTCTTAGAACTATATCCACGCCAAATTGTATAGATATATACCTGTTTCAACATCTTTTGTGACAATATTAAAGCGTTTCGTCAAATTCATCTTTTTTTAACATACAAGCGAGATATAATCCGCGCGTCCGATTAAATCGCAGACAAAACCGAGCCTAGTGCAAATCAGAGTAGTCCGAGGCTGAAATCGCTAGGCATTCACTCCCATCCAATCAATCATGCTTTGTGTATGGACCAAAACGCCAACCCAACTTCCTGCCCTTTGGGAGAAATTGACTGTCCTCAATTTGAGCGAATAGATCAGCTCAATAGCGAAATCCACAAACTATATCGGGAAATTGAAGCGCTGAGCCAGCAAGTCCACACTGACTCGTTGACGGGCTTACACAATCGTCGGCAAATGCTGAAGTCTTTGAATTACGAACTTGAGCGCACGCGCCGCACGCGCTTGCCGACTTCACTGATGATTATAGATGTTGACCTATTCAAACGCGTGAACGATCGCTACGGACATTTGATTGGAGACCGAGCCTTACTGCATATCGCATCGACTATCCGTTCTGCAGTGCGCAAGCTCGATATTCCATGTCGCTTCGGCGGCGAGGAATTCGCGATTATCCTGCCCTCCACACCGCTTTCCATTGCCCTGCAAGTGGCAGAGCGAATAAGGTCGGCAATTGCTGATTCGCCGCTCGTTTGCAACGAATTGCAGGAACCGTTGGCGTTGTCGGCAAGCATTGGGATAAGTGCTTCAACCCAGGTAGCGATCGAAAAAATTAACAAAGTCGATGCCGCTTCGCAGCAAATGCTAAAAGAGGCAGACGCTTATCTCTATCAAGCCAAGTCTCGAGGTCGTAACTGCGTATGCCATCCGGACCTCCGATTGAACAATACCGAGAACGCTCCAGTCTAAGCTCTCATTCCATCTAAAAACACAGCATTACTAACAGTTTTCCGTTATTTGGCCCAACTGACTTATAATTAAGCCTGCGGTTTCTATCGCGCTTTCTTTTATAACTTTAATGAGATCGATTTATGTCTGCACCACACCACGCAGCATTTGAGTTGCAGCGTTCCGAAAAACTTGATTCCCTCAACCTAACACTTGAAGAGTACGTTCATACTAAGACTGGCGCACAGCATATTCACCTAAGTGCAGATAACCCCGAAAATGTTTTTCTTGTCGCACTTCGCACTGTGCCGGAAAACTCTACCGGCGTTGCCCATATTCTGGAACACACTGCTCTATGCGGAAGCAAAAAATACCCGGTGCGCGATCCGTTTTTCATGATGACCCGCCGTTCACTCAACACCTTTATGAACGCATTCACCAGCTCAGACTGGACGGCCTATCCATTTGCAAGTGTGAACCGAAAAGACTTCTACAACCTGCTCGATGTCTATCTAGACGCCGTGTTTTTCTCGCGCCTGGACCCATTGGATTTTGCCCAAGAAGGCCACCGATTGGAATTTGCCGAACACGATAACCCCAACTCACCCCTGCAATACAAGGGCGTTGTTTATAACGAGATGAAGGGCGCAATGAGCTCAGTTAATTCGCAGCTTTGGCAAACGCTGAGCAAGTATTTATTTCCCGCGACGACCTACCATTACAACAGTGGCGGAGAGCCTTCGTGTATTCCGGATTTGAGTTACGACGAACTGCTGGCCTTTTATAAAACGCACTACCATCCAAGCAACGCCATATTTATGACCTACGGCGATATTCCTGCGATTGATTTGCAGCGCAAATTTGAAGAGCAAGCCCTCAATACCTATGAGAAGCTCGAACACTCAATCACAGTGCCAGACGAAGCGCGCTATATGTCCCCTATTCGTGTGCAGGAACATTATCCTGTTCCGGAAAACGAAGTACTGGAAAAAAAATCGCATGTGGTGATGGGATGGCTGCTCGGCAGCAGCACCAACCTCGAAGAAACTTTGGCGGCACACCTCTTGTCCGGTGTGCTGCTTAACCACAGCGCGTCTCCACTTATGCACGCACTTGAAGTCACCGATTTAGGCCAAGCACCCTCTCCTCTTTGCGGTGTGGACTCATCACAAAAGGAAATCGTTTTTGTTACCGGTTTAGAGGGTTGCGACAAGGCCAACACAGACGCGATTGAATCTTTGATTCTCGATACGCTATCAGAAGTCGCAAAAAACGGCGTTCCTAAAGAAGAGCTGGAAGCTACCCTGCACCAACTTGAACTCCAACAAAGAGAGATTGGCGGCGATTCCTACCCTTATGGACTGCAACTTATTCTAAGTGCATTAACAGCTGCGACACATAGAGGCGACCCCATTGAGCAACTCGATATCGATAGTGCGCTGACCAAACTGCGAGAAAAAATTACGCAAACAGATTTTTTGCCCAACCTAGTACAAGAATATTTATTAGATAACTCCCACCGCGTGCTACTCACGTTGGCCCCTGATGCCGAAATGGGTGAGCGCAGAGATAAGGCCGAACGAAAAAAACTCGATACGATTTACGGCCAATTAAGCGAGCAGGAGAAAAACGAAATTGTCGAACAGGCAACTGCGTTAAAAGCCCGCCAAGAGATGGTTGATGATGCAGAGATTTTGCCCTGTGTCACAATCGAAGATGTTCCACCAGGAGAAGACGACCCTGTCCACGAGAATTTGGCGCTCGCAAAATCAAAAACTGTTTTATCAACTTTTGACGCTGGCACAAACGGCTTGACCTACCAACAAGTCATTGTCGAACTACCTGAAATTTCAGAGGACTTACTGCCCCTCTTACCCCTATTTAACAACTGCATGACAGAAGTCGCTGTTGGCGACAAAGACTACCTCGAAATTCAGCGCTTACAGGCGTCAATCTCAGGTGGTTTAAATGCCTACACAACAATTCGCGGAACAGCCGAAGACGTCCACGCTATCAACGCCTTTTTGATTGTCTCGGGCAAATGTCTAAATCGCAACCAAGCGGCACTTACCGATTTAATGTACGAAACTCTGAATAATGTTCGCTTTGACGAAACAAGCCGTATTCGCGAGCTTGTCGCTCAGATTCGTGCAAGCAGGGAACAGAGCGTAACGGGTAACGGGCATTCCTTAGCCATGATTGCCGCCGCATCCGGCCGCTGTGCGAGTGCCAATATTTCCCACAAATTAAGTGGTTTGAGTGGTATTAAATCGCTTAAAAACCTCGACAACGGTCTTAGCGAAAACACCAATTTGGACGAACTTTGCGCAAATTTAGGCAAGTTACATAAGCTGATCGTCGACGCGCCCAAGCGCCTTTTATTAATCAGCGAAAAAGAGCAACACGAATCGCAGATCCGACAGTTCGCGCAAGTATTTGATCGCTCGGCATTATCGTCTAGCCCAATAAAATTTTCCCCCGAAAAAATAAACTCGCGTACCCAACAAGCTTGGCTGTGTAACTCACAAGTTAACTTTTGTGCAAAAGCATTCGAAACCGTCCCAATGGCGCACCCAGATGCAGCTCCACTGGTAATACTTAGCCATGTATTACGCAATAATTTTCTACATCGAGCGATTCGCGAGCAAGGCGGTGCCTACGGCGGCGGTGCTTCGCAAGATAACAATACTGCAACCTTTCGATTTTATTCATACCGCGACCCACGCATGGTCGAGACCTTGGATGACTTCGATGCTTCGATTGAATGGGTAAAAAATAACGCAATAGAATGGAGTAAGGTGGAAGAAGCTATTCTTGGAACGATCAGCTCAATCGATAAACCTGACTCACCCTCTGGCAAAGCGAAACGCCTGTTTCATGCAGAGCTCAACGGCCGCACTCACGAAATGAGACAGAATTTTCGCAACCGGGTGTTGGCGACAAAAGCGGAAGATTTAAAACGCGTCGCAAATGAATATCTCAATGTCGAGAATGCCAGCACAGCGGTGATAACAAACCCCAATAACCGCGCTCAGGTTGAGCCGCTCGGTCTTGAGATCTTCGAGCTTTAAACAGGTTAAGTTAATTCGATCAAGAAGGGAGAAAAAAAGGTTTGCTACCATCGTCATCCCGTGCTTGACACGGGATCCAGATTAATTGATTGTATTTACCCAAGTTACCATTGGGTAGCTACCGGAGCAGCCGCTTACATAATGGTAGGAAAGCTGAGTAACATTATCGATCGTAAATCCAGATTCCTTGAGTTATATTTTTAGGCCAACCAATTATGGCAGCATGAATGTGTTGCAATTGTCGTCGGCATATGGGGCACAAATGACAAATAATTCAGACCTGATCGTAGAACGCAAGAAGCGCCATATTCTGCTCACTTTTAATCGTCCCGAGTGTAAAAATGCAATCAACCTTACAATGTATGAAACACTTACAAAGGTCTTGCGCGAGGCGAGCACGGACGATGAAATTGTTTGCGTGATATTTGCCGGGACGGGAGACTGTTTCTCTGCAGGTAACGATATTAATGACTTTCTTGAGGCTAGTTTCGAAGACCCTACTGCCAGTGCAGTTTGGGCATTCTTGCAAACGGTTGCAGCATTTGAAAAACCCCTGATCGCAGCCGTGCATGGTACTGCCGTAGGCATTGGTACAACTTTGCTATTGCACTGCGATTTTGTCTACGCCTCCCCTCAAATACACTGTTTACTGCCATTTATAGATTTGGCTTTATGCCCAGAATTTGGTGCCTCTTTACTTTTGCCCCAACTTATTGGGCGTGCAAAAGCTAATGAAATGCTGATGTTGGGGCAAGCCATCAACAGCGTCGAGGCCCAGGATCTAGGCTTAGTCAATGCTATATGTGATGACCCGCTTGCCAAAGCAATAGAGGTCTCGGATAGTTTGACAAATAAACCTTTGAAAGCCCTGATCAACACCAAACGGCTTCTTAAAAAGACCCAACAGGCACCATTGCAGTCAGCAATGGAGGAAGAACTGAGTATATTTGCGCAGTCGCTGCAAACAGAGGAATTTCGTCAAATTGCGCAAGCGTTTCTTAGTGCTAAAAATAAAAAATAAAAAACATTTCTCTATCAGTCTAGTACTTTCTTTTCACCTAAGCTCCTACAGTTTGCGCGACGCAGGTAGCATAAAATTAAACGGCTTTTTACATTTGTTCTAGCTTTAGATAAGCGCCGTCTTCCATATCGCCCATTAATGCACAAACACCAGTTCCCGCTGCCGATACCTTAACTCTTGCTACTTTTGCAGTGAGAGCAGCTGAATAAGCTGCTTGTCCACCAGCTTTATTTAAATCAAACACCAATGACTCTCTAGATGTCGTATCATGACCGTTTGGGCAGTCAAAACCCGTTGGCTTGTCAAATTTGATAATACCCCAACCAGATATATTAGCGACAACTTCAAGTACATAAGCATCATTAACGAGACCTCCTGCATAAATCGGGTTGGTTAATGATATGCTAATTGCTATTATAAATTTTCTCCAAAAAATCATTATTTAACTCTCCAAGATTTGTCGAATGTAAGACTGTCAAAAAAAAGAGCGATGCCATTTAATTATTGCTGAGTTCAATACAACTCAGGATGAAAGACTGCTCTGCAATAGTGCAATAATCTCAATTATGCCTGTTTTAGATTAAGATTCCATACTTTTAATTACACAAGGTTCGCTAATAGCTAAATTGTAATAGTAGATTGAATTGCGTTGATGCAGGACAGTGATTACGAGCTTACAAATCACGCCTTACCAAATGAGTGAATTTAATACCATTTAAAATTTGATCGCACTTCTCCACCCGAAAGCCAAAGCTCTCGTATACAGGAACAGCCATTGTCGAGGACCTGACCCAATATTCTTTACCAGAGACGCTCTTAACTCTACAAAACTCTTCCCATAATTTTCTCGCTATGCCCTGCCCTCTATTCTCTTTCTTGACAAAAAGTTGATCGATTTTTTCATCATCGCAGATCGTAATTACACCAACAAGTTGATTTTGTAACCAACAACAAAGCATAAAATATCTAGGATTCTTAATTCGATTTTTTGTCAATTCAATATTATTTGCCGAAACGAAAGTTTTCCATCCATGGTCATCAAAATCAACTGTTTTACAATCCGTAGCAGCCTCGATTATCAATTCTCGAATTGCGTCTGCATCGTCGATTCTTGCTATCTTAATGTTCATTGCTAATTGGAGTTGACGGCCAAAGAAGATACGGAGCCTGATTGTAATATATTATTCCTTCAGTTTAAAAAGATTTACTACCTTTCACAATTGAGAACAAGTGTTCACATCGCAACCAATAGTAACCGTTCTTGTTTTGTGCCTGAGCCTCCAAAAAACAAACGCATATAAGTGTAAGTGTTTGAAACCCATCGTTAGCGCGATACAATTTCAACACCTTCAACAACCTTATTACTTGGATGCAATATTATTCTTTCGCCTCCCATTACTCCATCAACTAACTCAACCTCGAAGGAATTTTTGCGGCCAATTTTAATTTCTCTTTTTTCAACTTTATTATTTTTTTCAACATAAACCGCCCACTGTTCCCCATCCCGAAATAAAGCCGTAGTCGGTACTTTGAGGACCTCCCCTTCCCATAAAACAACCTTAACATCAACTTGATAACCATGACCTAAACGCGACCATACAGTTTGCGGGCTAGTGAAATTTACGATAACGTTTACGCGTTGCTCTTCGATCCCGAGCGCGGAGACTTTAGTAAAACCGATCGGTTCAACAAGTGTAACAATGCCCTCCAGCGCTTCTGCACCACCCCAGTTTTCAATTATCACTCGTTGACCAGCTGCTACCTGCACGGCATCAGAAGAAAGTAATTCCACAACGATTTCTAAATTTTTAGGATTTCCTATTTGCACCAATGGCGTACCTGCACTGACAACACCTTCACTTTTGTTTAATATTTTTAATACATTACCGTCTACAGGTGCAGTAATATCTAAACATTCGCAGTCAGGCTTGGATTCTTTTAATTTTGTTGGCGAGAGCAGTTGAGCTTTAACGCGTTTAAGTTGGTATTGTCGCATTTGCAATGATGCTTGAGCAGTTGCCAAAGCTGCGCGACGCGCTTTGTAAGCACGTTCTGTGTTTTCCAGTTCACGCTTGGATACGTTATTGCTTAAGCGCAACTCCCGCGCTCGCTTCAATTCTTTTAACGCGAAGTCCAGCTCTACCTCTGCTTCAGTCAATACCGCTTTGGCGACGGACTCTGCCGATTCAGCAGTTTGAATATCGGCTTTTACCTGTGCTTCAGTACGCGGGTCGAGGAATTCTGAATCGACCGGTTCTATTTGCGCAACAATTGTCTTGGAGATAAGAACCGGGTCGCCCACTTCTGCATCAATGCGTTTTAGCTGTCCTGATATCGGTGCCGATAATGTATAAATATCGTGCACTCGCGTTTTAGCTTCATCGCTAATGGTAACTTGTAGCAAACCTTGTTTAACTTCATATAAATCAACGACTACAGGTTTTGGAGAAAATGAAAAGGCTAGGATTACAACAAGCACTATGCTAATCCCACCCCAGAATAGTAAACGACGCTGTTGTGTTTTCATATTAATAATCTCTACTATTCACGTGTTTTTAAAACACGAATTAAATCTAATTTATCGAGCTTTCGGCGCACCAATGCGGCGGAAAATATGGTAGAAAGAATAATGGTTACCGCAGCCGCACCATAGGTGCTCGCTTCCACCAATTGCGGTACACGAAACAATTCGGTGCCAAACGCATTCGTCATCGACCAAGACAAGCCCCAACCGACTAAACAACCTAGGGGCAAGCCAAGTAAAATTAATATCGCAACCTCGCACAGCAGAACGTAAGAAATTTCTCCGCGCGAAAAGCCTAATACGCGTAAAGTCGCTAGCTCTCTACCGCGTTCTGAAAGAGATATACGAGTGCTGTTATAAGCAACACCAAAACCTAAAATAAATGCCAATCCAGTAAACATAGAAATAAACACCATTAAATGCTTTACAAGTATGTCATAAAACGAATCTATCGCTGCCTGCTTAAGCATAACGGCGCTGACTCTGGGTGTGTTTTTCAGTTCGGCAAATAACTCGTTTTCCTTTTTCCGGTCGACTAATAAATTTGCATGTGAAAAGCGTGGTCTTTCTTTTAACAAGCGATTTAGTGCGCTGAGATTCATATAAGCAGGTGTGCCAATATAAGTTTTGATAATTCCTACTACCGGGATAGAATATTTGGGGCGACGCCCCTCGCGAAATTCCACCAAAACCTTATCACCGATATTTAACTTAAGTTTTTTCGCTAGCGTCATACTCAAAACCAAACCATTTTCGGGCACCGAAAATATCTCCTGTTTAATATCGTCATAAACCGGCTGTAGTAAATTTTCTTTACCTGACCTAATTCCATTTATACCGCCGCGATGAGTAATGTTGTTAGCGATAAAATCAGCGCCGACCATACGCATAGGTTCCGCACGTATCACTCCGGGCAGTTGCTCAAAGTCGTGAAGACTGCGTGTTGCCTGAGGCTCAACCAAACCTACCACAACGTTTTGCCTTTGAGCCTGATAAAAATTTACTTGCGCCATGTGGTTAAGCGAGTCGTCCCATTGCAGGATCATAATCATCAAGCCTACTGAGAGTGCGATGCCAGCACTGGTAAAAAAAGATCGCACGGGAAAACGGCCAATTTGTCTTAACGCGATACGTGTGGGTTGATCGAGCCAGCGAATAAAACGCGAGTGAGTAAAAATGCTGTGGCGATACACGGGCGGTGACGGCGGTTGCATGGCTTCAGCCGGAGGCAGTTTAACCGCGCTATTTACGGAACTTAATGCACCGACCAGCGCAGCAATTGTACTTAGAATCCCGCCGATTAAAAAAGGCTCCGCACTTGGGCGGTAAATCAGTAGAGGAAAACGAAATAATGTCGCGTACATTTCGGTATTCATGCGCCCAAATAGCATACCGATTAATGAACCAATTCCAACTCCAATAGCACTAATAACCAACATCATCTTGATATAGTGCCACGCTATTTCCCAGTTGCTGTAACCAAAAGCTTTTAGTAAACCGATTTCATTGCGCTCGGTAGCAATTAAACGGGCCAATACCATATTGGTTAGAAAAATTGCCACAGTGATAAAAATGGTTGGCAGTATTCGCGCCATAGTAAGTTGCTGCGTAATTTCATTCATTACAAACCAATTGGATATTTGATCGGCCCGTGCAATAGCACCTGTACCGCCGTACTTTTCCAGCAACACATCCAAGCGCTCCAATACAGGTTCAACCGCTACGTTATGCAGTAGTTTTAGCGTGACATCATTAAAAGCTTCATCTTGATCAAATGCGGCAGCCAATACCTCGCGCCCCATCCACAAAACACCAAAACGTTTGTCGTCAGGCATCAATGCACCAGGCGCAAGGTTATAAATAAATTCCGGACAAAGCGCGATGCCGACGATTTGAAAACTACGCTTGTGTCCATTCATTATTACACTAAGCGAATCACCCAATTTTAAACCGTGTGCTTCGGCAAAAGGCTCTGCTAAAATAACTTCATCGTCACGCCCCGGACTCACCCAACGTCCTGAGCGAATAACCAGTTGGCTAAGCCGCGGCTGGCCGGACTCTGGAATGGAAGTTACAAGACCAACAACCGGCTCCTCAAAATTTTTTATATCAACGGTGGCGTAGCGTGTAATACGTGTTTGCACTGCCTGCACGCCAGGAATTTCTGCTATTTTTTGTTTTAAACGTTCAGGCGCTCGCGTTACCGTCGCAAATACATCACCAAAATGATAACGATCGTAATAAGCCTGAGTTGTGACTTGCAGAGCTTCCACTGTAGAGAGCGCCATTACAAGTGTGGCGACACCACACGCAATAACCATCGCAATAGCCACAACTTGTCCGCGCAAACGCCATAATTCGCGAATCAATTTTTTATTAAGTGCACTGACCATTCTAATTCGCTCGCAAGTCCTTCCTCACCAATCTAAGTCTTTAGCGGGTAGGCGTGATTTATTAATATCGATACCTGCGATTAATCCATCAGAAATATGCACAATGCGATCGGCCATGCCACCCACGACGGTGTTGTGCGTTATCACCACCGTCGTTGTGCCTAATTCGCGATTAATATTTTCGATGGCTTCCAGAACCAAAATACCGGTTTGTTTGTCCAGAGCACCAGTGGGTTCGTCGCACAATAATATATCGGGCTGTTTAGCGATAGCGCGTGCAATTGCAACACGCTGCTGCTCACCTCCCGATAATTGAGCGGGGAAGTGATTCATCCTGCCCTCAAGGCTGACGAGTTTTAAGGCTTCTTCTGGGAGAATAGGATTGGGCGCAATTTCAGTAACTAAAGCAACATTTTCATAGGCAGTTAAGCTCGGAATTAAATTATAAAATTGGAATACAAAACCGACATGATCGCGTCTAAAGCGCGTGAGCGCGCCATCTTCCGCGGCGCTAAAATCCTTTCCTTCAAAATGCACACTACCATCAGTAGGCAAGTCGAGCCCACCAAGAATATTTAACAAGGTAGATTTACCGCTTCCCGAAGCGCCTAATAGCACAACCATCTCGTGGCGGTATAGCGCGAAATCAACACCACGCAGCGCGTGCACTTCAACCTCGCCGCTACGGTAGACTTTCGTCAAACCCTTGGCCTCCAGCGTGGCTTTGGTTGTTGGGTCGTTCGGTGTGCTTGGCATAAGTTGCCGCTTTTCTAACGTTTAGACTCTTAGAATCGTAGATTTTTATTGGAGTGTACGAAGTTACGTGAATTCAGACTCAAGCATATTGATTGAGGTCACGTTGGAGGTGGAGTGATTTGTTAGAGCTCAACAGCAGAATTGATATCGTCGAAATAATAAATATTTTCATGTTTAAAACCCCATCTACCTCCTGCTTTTCTAATATGAGGTTCAAAAGTAAAAAAATTTACACTTCCCAAAGGTTCATGACAGTTTTTATCAATGAAAAGCCGATGCGAGGGGGCAATCTCAATGCTATGGCCTAGATTTCCAAGAAAGTCTAGGTTTTCGTAACCCTTCTCCAAAATTATCTGGTTTCCAAATTCAAATAACTCGGAGAATAATGTACTTGGCGTTACAAAATCTTTCATCGCGTTATGCAGAGAAAGTTCCACGTTTTTCCCATCTTGAAAATCTTCGAGATACGGATTTATAGTACAAACGCCGTTTTCTACGAAATACGATCTAGCACAATCTCCCCATATATTCCCAATCATAGGGCTAAGGTCAACTGTAACAAGATTGGTCTGTCCTACTTCCTCATCAGCAGGCCGATAGTCTTTACCTGATATCGACATACAGCTTCGGCTACCTAATAAAACAAAGGCCGGTACGCCGTGATACCAAGTATCAGTAACACCATTCTCAGCCAGAAGTTCTATGGCTTTCTCTGCAATCGTCCTTTCTGTTGAAGTTCGCTTTATGTAATCGCGAAGGTTTTCGTGAACAATTTTTGCTATTTTCTGAATATTTTTATATAGGTCAATGTTCATAGAGCTTTACGAGTTCGTAGCGGCGCGTAATGAGTTTTATAAAGCACACATAGGCCAATTGATTTCGTCATTCAGCGTTAGTCGCATACCTGCCAATGCACAATACCTTGACCGGAGCCGAAACGCTGCATTGTGTATTTTTCCAGATCGACTAAATAGCCATCTCCTCCTAAATTCTCGGTACAGCATCCATTGCAATCAGCATCTGAACATAAATCATAAACTATGACATCAATAATTAAATTGCCTTGACGAATTTTTAGTGTTTTGCCTTTTAGTTGACTCCAGTCTTTAGAGTGCACTGCTGCAATATTATTGGTTTTAACCCAAGATTCTGGCTGCACGCCTTCGAGCCCTGCAAATTGTCCGGCCCAGAAACAGCCATTGTATTTTATACATTCCTCACTCCCCGGCTCTGGATAAGATTCGTAATGCGTTAAATTAGCTGTTTTCCACTCGGTTCCACAGTCTAAAGAGTTTTTATTGTGAAGACCTTGGGCTGGAGTTGCTGATTGCTCAAATTCTGTTTTTAGATTCCCATCGTTTTTTTTGGTTCGCTCAGGAGATGGATTTGTCAAAGAGCTGCGTTCGGGAGAATTAATCCCACATGAAGAGATGGAAAAACATGTCAGAACGATAAAAAGCGCAGTGTTGACAACCCGGTTTTTATGAATCGAAAAATTTACTCTATTCAATCTTATTTTTACCATTAATTTTAAATCAAAGAAATCTCGAGATTTAGTATGTCTTATGCAAAGTTAGTGACTAATCAGATATTGATGCCGCTACTCATCTTCCACGGTCACAAATTTTCGACTTCGCCTAAGGGTCCATCGTATGGCAGTGGGGTAAAAGAAAAAAGTGCTCTGACACATTAAATATATGAGGTAATCGATTCCGCTTATTATGTGGAATTGTATCGATTGAATGCAAATTATAGTTCTTTGTATTTTAAGCGGAGAAACGACTAAAGCAAGAATAAATGGGGAAAGACTCGGAACCCTAGTCGCCAACAACGTTGAACAGAGTTCTGCATCAATTCAGAGAGTGCTAATTAGTTATTGATATTACTTAGCTTTACGGCGTCCAAGGCTGAAAATCGACGATACACCAACTAATAATAAAGCCAGAGTGGATGGCTCTGAAACTGCCGCAGCTTTAATATTAAACGGTCCGATATTGCTACCACCTGCACTGCACCCCCCTATTGGTCTTTTTCTCAAAATCAAAGTGTATGAAAAAATCGATCCTTGCGAGGGATATAATAGTTTTCATAGTTCAATGACAATACAACGCTTCTCGATCTACCCACTATTTCACGACGGGGAACAAAGCCAATAACTCTAGAATCGGCACTGTTATCTCGGTTGTCGCCAAGCGCTAAATAATGACCAGCAGGAACTTCAACGGAGCGAAAGTTTGACAGCCGAGAACCACTCCTGCCAACACGAACGAAATGCTCTACGCCTAACAAATTTTCTAATTTGTCTTCAGCTGACATTGTGGAAGTAACGGTCACGTAATCAAGCTGCTCTCCGTTTATAGTTAAAATATTGTCTTTCAATTCAACAATATCACCGGGAACCCCCACAACTCGCTTAACCAGCCTCTTTTCCGAAGCTTTTGAATCGAAAATGATTATATCTCCCCTGACAGGGTCAGAAAGCTTAAGTAGAGAAATATTCGTAAAAGGAACCCGAACATCGTAAGCTAATTTATTGACAAGAATTCGATCACCTTCAACTATCGTGGGTTGCATCGACCCTGTTGGAACTTCATTCCAATCGGCAACAGCACTGCGAAAAATAAACATTAAGAAAACAAAGAGCAGAAAGGACTTATTTTCTCTCCAAGCTTTTATAATCCACCTTCTCATACAATTACTCCTACTTTGATTATTGACTTCATATTACTGCGTATTAGGGTTTTTCTGATCCTTATATCAACTCGCATGCCTATGACAAGCGCGATTTACTAGAGTTTTGAAAAATTTAAACTATTGAAAAATAATGACTTTTTGTTTTTTGAGCCTTATTCGATGGAAAAGTTGCATAAGTCAGGACAACATACGCTATACATTCCGCAAACAAAACAAAAACACAGCTCATCTCAAATCCGCGTAAGCTAGATAGTCACAAAAAGCACTTTTACGGAAGCTCTGAAAGACCAGCGCTGAGAATGATCAAGGTTAATCAGAGCTTGCTTAAATCTCCCACCGTATTAAACGGAGAATAGACCAATGAAGCGGCGTCGTTTTATTAAATTGTCTGGTGCCATCTCGATGTCACCGGTACTGATGTATTTATTCCAAGGCCTGCACAATTCAGCGTTGGGTAACGAGAGCAGCAACAAAATCTTTTGTCTTTACAACCATGCCAATGGCTTGAATAGAACCTGCGTACGCAAGGCAAGGGACGGCAGCGGTTCGGTCGTTGCGCAAGGCCCGTTGACGACATTGGCCGAAAACATTAGCCAAGTTTCAGTGGTCGATACCTTGTGGTGCGACAGTGGTGTGGATCAGCACGGGAACGGTTTGGGAGCTTACACCTGTGCTGGCAATGAGGTTAGCGAAGCAGCAGGCCCTAGTATCGATTGGACCATCGCACAAGGACTGAGTGCAGACCCTTTGAGCAGCAGCTTGGTGCTTGGGCTCCCATTTCGACGCAACGATTTCAACTGCGCCTCAGGCTTAACCGTATCGGCCTTTGCCGCTCGGCAAAAGCGCATACCGGAATACAACCTTTATGCCGCGTGGCGACAATATTTTGATACTACGCAGAGCTCAGCGCCAAGCGGTGAGCAAGGCATGAATGATCAATTGAGAGCGCAGCTGCTTGCGCGCGTAGGCGAGGACACCAAACGGCAAATGGCGCTATTGCCGAGTCAAGAAAGGCAAAAAGCCCAACAATACATCGATTCGCTCAGTCAACTGGAAAAATCGTTCAATAGTGTTGGCAACTCTTGCTCAGATTTTTCATTGGGCAACAACTTAGAACTCACTGAAAATCAAGTTCAACAAAAACTCCGCTCAGGCAGCGACCATTTGGATAATTACTGGGACGCTATGGTTTCGATGTCTGCAGCGCTCATCTCTTGTGGGCTCAAGAACCAGGTGACATTGTTACATAGCATAGGCTGTGCCCATATGCTCTACCCGTCGGGGCGCGATGATGGCTCTGTTTTTAATGGTCACTGGCACGACTCTATTCCTCCAGGGGAAGGTGAAGGACTGGAAGAAGAAGAACTAGGCGACAACTTCGACAAAATTCCAAAATTTGTACCCTTCAGTGACGAGGAAACAGGAGACGGTGAAACGGGTGCCGATATGGATTACGTACTGTCCATTCACGCTCGCCATATCAATCGTTTTTGGAATTTGTTAAAACAAGCACCCTCCTCTTCCGGCGGGAACATGGCCGACAATGCCACCCTGGTTTGGGCCAGCGATGGCGGCGGCAAACACCATGATGGCACGGAGACTTACTGCCCTATTATTGTATCCGGTGACCAGACGCGCATTAAAAAAGGCGTTTTTGTCCCTGGAGAATCACGGCCCCTCGCTGATTTATGGCTCACCCTAGCAAGAGAGCACGGTGTCTCTCTCAATCGCTTTGGCGATGGCAGAGGCGGTGGTGGCAGCGGAACGATTCCTGAGCTTTTGATATAGAAAAATCGAACCGTTTATTTGGAGCAATGCCATATGTCTCACTATTTTTCTCACTCTTTATTTTTAGCGATCGCGCTTTCCAGCGTTTTATTGTTGCAAGGCTGCGGCGGTCAAGAAGAGGTCGGCTCGGGTAATAACGGCGGCTCATCTTCGTCTAGCTCATCTTCATCAGGTGATGCGAATCCGCCGGGGCCCGTAGCCAACTCCTTTGATGACCAATGCAGCCCTTTCTACGCAGAAGGCAAACTGCACCCAACCCTTCGTCTGCTTACTTCAAAACAGTTGGAAAATGCGGTCAGAAGCTTAAACCCTAACATCGTTAACTACTCAGACCCGCTTGAGTCTCATCAAGTGGCAGGCAGAGCCACCCTAGCCGACTCGCTATTGATGGATAGCGCCACCACCAACAAAATGTTCGACTTGATGGAACCGCTTTCTGCTTACCTGGCGGAATCGCTAACTAACGAGGCATCGTGCAGCGCAGAGAGCATCGATGAGGAGGCAAATTGTCTTATTCCCCGCATTGCGCAAACGTTAACGGGTCTTTCCAATTTAGATAACGTGCAGTTTGAAGCAAAGCTGCGTCAAGCCTATCAATACTACCGGGCTGACAGAGAGCAGCAAGTCGCGCTACAAGCCACTATTCTAGAACACCTCATGTCAACAGATATGCTCTTCATATCCGAGATCGGTAGCATCCGCGATAGCTCGGAAGGGACCTACACATTCACAGGGCAAGAACTGGGTAAAGCTATGCACTGGGCTCTGGCGCAAAAACCACCGACCGCCGAGTGGCTGAATTTTTTTGAAACTCAAGATTGGCAGAACCCCGAGCGATTGGCTGAGAAAGTACAGGAACTGCTCAGTGTGTCCAGCACCAGCGACGGTATGTTGGGTTTTATTCAAAACTACTTGTATTTGGACTCGGAAACGATTCAGGGATTACCGCAACCCGCCGCCGGCTCGATGGACGAGCTAGACCAGGCGCTCACGCAACAAATCCAAACTCTAATCGCACAACCCAATTTTTCACTTGATCAACTTTTTGTTGAGCCTATTAACTTAATGCAAACACCCAGCTTCCTATCTCGACTCACAGCAAAAGCCACTAAACCCAGCCCAGTTACCCGAGGCCATATTATCGGTATGAAACTATTGTGCGAAGAGCCACCCGGCGCAGCAGTCGATTTTCCCATTGTCGATGTCAGCAAGTTGCCTGCGACACTGACACCGCGAGAAATACTGGAGCAACATCACCAATCAGAGCCCTGTAAAGCCTGTCACATTTACATGGACCCTTTTGGCTTCCCACTGGATATCTATGACATTGTCGGTAATCGAATTGATGAGTGGCCCAATGGCCAACCAATCGATACCCAGGTAACTATCAACCTACCTTCCTTGTCCATCAATGGCAGTTACGGAAGCACGGAAGATCCAACACAAGCCTTGAGCCAACTCACACAAGCGATGGTCGAGTCGGCAGAATTTGATCAGTGCATGAATAAAGCCATGGCGAGCTATATGAGTGGCTTTGATCTTTCCAAAGGCAACTCGAGTTCGACGCAAAGTACGAGTTGTTCTGTGGATGCTCGCACTGATACCAATGTACATAGCACGATTGCGCAGCTCTACCTATCGAAGTCCTTTATGGTCAGACGTGAGAGTAATTCGGAATAAAGGGGAGAGACATTGAGTATTGAATCTGAGCATCACTTATCTGTCTGAGCTCCAGCGGGGTGTTGGTAGTAAAGCGCTTGTCAAAATTTTCAGCTTCGACTACCCACCTGCAATTTATCACCTCACCTTCAGTTGATGCTCAGACGCCAGCGAATCATAAAATGCTTGCACCAATACCTTCGCGTCGTCAGTGAGTATATGTCCGGTTGTTATACCAATACCATTAAGTGGTAATTCGAGGCTGCCAATTGCATCAATGATTGCTTGATAAATATCAGCCTCGATATCTTCAAATTCAACACCAGCAGGCAATAAACGTTCATGTGTTATTGGATTGACAGTTAGCTCCTGTAGCACCCAATATTCGATACCGTCGCGGGTTATCATTTCTTGATACAACGCCAATTGATTTGCCAGGTAATTCTGAGTTGCCTCGACGTCACCTTCAGTAAACAAGACAAAATTCACTTGATCCCATTCGGAGTAGTCAACACTGTGTAGGCTTTGATAAAACTCCCAGCGCTCGAGCACAATCACTACTAGCGTGCCAGAAAATACCGGACGCAAAGCCTCGTAAAGCGAGTCGATAGCCTGTTGGGCAAGTTGGGTTTGTGCAGCCGGCTCCATTGCGTCAAACCAATCCTCGCCCATGCTCCGCAACATAATGCCAGGTTCTACATCCCAAGGTTGGTAGTATTCTGCTTTGATTCGTTCTGCCATCTGAGCTATTTGAACGCGCTCCGGTATATAGGTTTCTTCCCACCAACTTAACCATTCGCTCGAGCTAGTAGGCCCGTTAATATTTTCACACTCACTCATCGATGGTGGCGTGAAATAATCAACTTTTAACAACTGGCCTTGCTGTTTAAGGTATGTACTAACCGTTGCCATACCGCGAAGCCGCTGATCGAATTCATCGGCGGTATAGCCTACACAGGGGTCGACAAGATAAGGCGGCACTTCCTGAAGGTTGTAACCCCAAATATTCGCCTGGGGCCATTCTTCAAATAATGCCATGTCTGTTTGCAACAAGCGCCAACTCAGCTGACGCCAATCAAACATGGTGTCGTTGTTGTTGTCAGTCTCGCCAGAATTGTCTTCGGGGGGTTGGTCGGATGCTTGTAGATAAAAGCTGGGGCGCGTAAGCCTTGCGAGGTCTTGTGTGTAACAGTCTAGTTGCTCCCAACTTGGTGTTGTGTCTTCCAGGTTTTCGAGCAAGCTTTGGACGGTCAAGGTGCAGTCCACAGTATTAATAGGTGGCTCATTATTGATAGGCGGATCATTTTCTTGGCTATTGCCAGTTTCGTTATTGGTGTTTGATCCGCCGGAATTTGAGTCTGACCCACCGGAACCACAAGCACTAAGCAAGGCGATTGAAAAATAAAAAACCAAGCAAAAAGAACAAGATATATTGATCATAGGAATTACATTTTTTCATTTGGCTATTAACTTAACCATAGACAAAGTTCTGCTGTTTCCAAGGGTCAAAATAGGGACGCAGGAGTTATAGTAAGGGGGTATAAAGGAAGACGGAGGGACTTATATTTATTCAGAGGCTGTTGATTGAGCAAAATAAAATCCCTCCGTCCCCTATTTCTCTATACTAAAGTAAGGTCTGCTTGATAAATATCTATTGGCGTTTCTGCCGTCACGTGTATCGAGTGTCAGTAGTAAGCAGAGAAGAGTGCATGAAATAGACTAAAGAGCGTCTCTATGCAGCCCGCGATGCCACAATGCTTTGAAGGCTACGAGATTATACCTCGTCGCTGGAACGAAAAATTAAAGACTTATGTCGCTAATGTTGTGCCGGGTGAATTTTACGTCACACAAAACGACGAAGCGATTACGACGATACTGGGTTCGTGTGTTTCATGTTGTATTCGCGATGTCTACAAAGGTATTGGCGGTCTCAATCACTTTATGTTGCCTGACAGCAGTTCCGCTGATGGTACCGGCAAGGTGGGTGATTGGGCAATGGAATTTCTTATCAATGGCATATTGCTAAATGGTGGAGAGCGAAGAAACCTGGAAGTTAAATATTTTGGCGGCTCCCAAATACTGGCGGGTTTAAAAGCAACCGCTATCGGAGAGAAAAATATTAATTTCGTTCGGGAATACTTGGCTCGTGAATCTATGCGTGTTGCCGCTTCAGATGTCGGCGGCTCACCGCCCAGAAAATTGCTTTACTACCCCAAAACAGGTCGTGTCAGAATGAAATACTTACCCCTAACGGCCAACAACGAAATTCTGAAAAAAGAAAACGAATATGCCGGTACTTTGGTAACGCATGATTCCAATGCTGGCGATATCGAATTATTTTAATTTTTCTGATATCTAAGTCTGTCTAAATTTTACTTTTGATATTAATTCTCAGATTTTTCAGGCTGAGAATTACGGAGGGATTTATAATTATTCAGGGGTGGGTGATTTATCAAAATAAACTTCCTCCGCCCCTAATGCTCAAACTTGCTCCTCATGCTTACCCTTATTAGCCACCCCCTGAATCGTGGCCATGCCCAACGCCATAATTCACAGTACTAGCATCAATACTTTTACCAGGAGAATTAGCTAAAAACTCTTCGTACTTAATAATCGTTTTCCGTTTCAAGTCCATAAGATACCAGGAGGCAAAAACCACCAGAAGATAAGGAAAAAAATTCATTGGTTTTAAACCTGGTGATTTACTCTGAAACGCAGGTAATAATACGTCGAACAAATGATAGAAGAGAACTATCGCACCTAAACCAAGCGCTAACACAAGCTGTAACTTAAGGTGATCAATCATTCTATTCTTGGGTCGATGCGCGCCGAAATAATAGTGTATTTCCTTTAGGTCAGAACCAACTAGGAATTGCCGTTCTATATTGGCAATCATTACTAAATTTCTGTTGTACCAATATGATGAATCTAGTAAGTGAGCAATTAACCATGCACACAGAAGTAAAACGATACATGTTGCGATATCAGTCGGAACTACATTCTTTTCAACTAAAGCAAAAATGGCGAATGCACTCACTAAAACACCTACGCTCTGCCAAACGACCATAATATGCCTGTTTATATCGTTGAAAAGCTGGTCATACATTTTCAACAAAAATTCTTCTCGTTCTGTCATATTACCGCCTGATACATTTCTTTAACGCTTTCATGAATTACATAGTCCTCCCACAAAGCATTAATATTGTCTACAGAATCTTTCAAACAATTCTCATATCCGCCTTGTGGGTGTGGCCTGAATGTTTCACCATCAAAGTAATCCCCAAAACGCGCATCATATGTAAATCTGTTGCAGTCTAGAGAATACACTGCCAGTTTATTTGCTAGATCACGTTGCGTATCAGGCCTCCCACCCAATAAGTGAACAGGTCTATCGAAACTATCTATTGTAACCTGTGTTCCACCGTACCTTGTAGGGACACTATAAGCTAAAATGAACTCCCTAGGAATTAGCTCTGTAAGTCTACCACTCAGATTTGGATCTTTGGGAACAACTGCAACTTGTGATGAGAAAGCCATAAGTTGCTCGGCTTCCTTGAGAATTGCATCCAACTGAAAAATACACTCGATGTCCCTAGCCATAGTAAGCCTCGGACGATGTATTTTCGCAATTTCTAAATGTTTAGAAAAACGATAGTCTTTCCAGTCTATATCTAGAAAACCGACGCCCTTGAAATCGAACGTTTTGACATCACGCATATTCGTATATCTAGCTGCTGGGAGCCAGCCATGCTCTTTAGCAATCCCTATGGCTTTCTTACTATGAGCTATAAATTTCAATACTTCCACATGCCCCTCTCAAGACAGCTAACGCCGTCCGCGTAATAGATAAGCGCTAGCTTCCTATAAAAATGGGACGGGCGGATTTATATTTTTCCAGAGGCTGTTGATTGATCAAAATAAAATTCCTCCGTCTCCGATTGCCCTTCCGCTAGCGTTCGCTGAGTTTAGCCCCTGGAACCAGAATCACCTATATTTATAACGTTTTAAACTTAACGGGCAACTTAACTTAGGCCAATCTTTACATGGCGAAAAGAATCCATTGTTCACGTCTCAATCGTTGAATGTGAAATGGTATAAGACTCATATCTATATAGGGATACTCAAGTATGACACCATACCTACCGGGCGAAAGACCTGAAAGGTGGATACGTGTAGCATAATTACCCGAACCAAGTCGGACAAAGGATAGGTCGCGTATTGTTTGTCTCTTACTGTTTACGAGAACTAACCGTGCTTTTGTTATGTCGGAGGTCATTCCGCCAAGATTTATTCGGGCATCAACAACAGAGGCTTTTTCGTCATAGAAAGTATCAGAGACAACTAACTCAGCTTTATAGCTCAAGAACAATGTTAAGCATATTATAAAGAAGAAGAGCATCGGTATTGCAATAGCTGATAACACGTTAATTTGATTTGGTATTAGACGAAAAAGAAAATTAATTGGTGGGGGCGGCCATTGGACGTTTTTAGTCCGTGAGCTTCGACGCACCCACCAGATCATAAGCGGTAACTGCGTTGCTATTACCACAGCCACTAAGGCAACAAAGTACAAAACCATGCCAAAGCCCAAAGATTCGACTATAAAGAGCCGATGTAGAGCACGCTGTAAGCCGATGGCTGCAAACATAAAAGGAAAAACCAACAACATTAACACGGCATACCTAGCCACTGAGAAAACCGATACAAACGTTTTCTGGCAAAACCTGTCTATTCCAGCAGTACTCTCTACATAACTATTGTCTGTAATTGCCGCGAGCCACAAACCGCGAGCACCCACATGAAGAACTCCAAGTAGTAATCCAGTAATCCCTAGACCTCCAAGCAGTGTCAGGAGTGAGAATACCGGCACGTCGAAATCGGCATATCCTGTTGGATCGACATACCGCAGGCCGTGCGGGAGTTGAATTGTAGAGGCGATTGGAAGTAATTTAGTCAAAACAAGAGCCCACAAAAGCACAGTACCTGATGCGAACCCTAAACGCTCTTTCCAACCCTCATTAACTGGATTGTCATTCATGGTTTCTACCACTTCTTTTTGCATACCACGTCAACAAAAATAGGACGGAAGTATTTATATTTATTCAGAGGCTTTTGATCGATCAAAATTAAATCCCCCGCCCACTATTCTCTAGTAATTATTTATAACGTTTTAAACTTAACGGGCGCTTTAGCTAACGATGATGCAATGTATTTATAAACGGCATCACTTCTCTTGTAAGCCCCGTGGCTATCCACCCTTCTCTTACAATTAGCGACATAAATATTCTTAGTTTTGTTCTGTATATATTGTTTATCTTCTGGACCATATAGCCCGAGCGCGTTATCAAATTCTGCGATTCTATAAGCTCCCGCTAGAACACCATCTCTTTTTGAGTGGAATACAAATATACCTTCGTTTTTGCTTACTGAATCGTGAAACTCCTCGCCACGTTCGAGGACTTCATTATCGACAGCAGGAGCGGTGCAAAAATAGTTTCTCAGTAAGGATTCGTGTTGGGATTGCTTCAGAGCTTTGAGTACTACCCTAGCGCCTAAGCTATGGGACATTACGTCTAAAGAGCTAGTTTTGGCTGATATTTTTTCGACTAAGAAGCGAAACCTTCTCGCCACAGCATTTGCCCTTTTTTTAGATGCCCACCATTCTAATCCCTTATCTCCTCCAGGCCACGAATACCCAATAATCAAATCAAATTCTTCACCAAGATGGTGTGTCACTTTCTTTTCTATCACAGAATAAGCATCGTAAACTTCGTCTTGCTCGTTATTGTAACCATGAACAAGCATCAAAACGCGTTTTTCTTCTAACTCTGATAGCAACTGCGCTTCAGATTCGATTTTTCGTATCAAACTATCATCCGACAGGTCAATTTCTCTATATTCGTGGCCCGAGTCACTCAATACATCAGGGTTGTTAAACGACTTTCTAGAACTAATGATAATCATATACTCTCCCATACTTTAATATTGGTTGTTGGTTAATAAAAAGGAACAGAGGGATTTATATTTATTCAGAGACTGTTGATTGATCAAAATAAAATTCTTCCGTCTCCTATTGCTGCACTACCCTCCGGAAAGAATTTTATTAAGTTGGGCTTCCAAGTTTTTTTCCTGCTCGGCAAATGCCGGTTTTCCGGAAAGATTAATTAATTCATAGGGATCCTGAACCATGTGGTACATTTCTTTAGAACCATCGGCGTAACGTATCAGCCGCCAATCTCGCGTTCTGAGTGTATGGTTACCTTTGTGAAATGTTGAGACTGCACTTTCTGGCCACGGCATATCTGGATTCGATAAAAGCTGTGATATATCGCGCCCATCAACTTCGGTTGTCGGAGTAACACCGGCCATTTTAGCTATTGTGGGATATATATCCAATAAGCTGACAACTCTCTTCGATTTCTTGCCCCCCGGTTTAATTCGGGGGTCTCGGATCATTAATAACGATTTGGTCGAAGGTTCCCATAAGGTTAATTTGTCGAAAGTATATTTTGACGAGGTATGCCAACCGTGATCGCTCCACAAAACAACAATCGTATTATCCGCATAACCGCTTTTATCTAACGCGTTAAATACCAGATCAAGACAATCGTCAACATAAGCCACGCTTGCTATGTACGCCTGTATCATACGTTTATATGCGCTTAACTTTCCACCTGGATATTTTCCAGCAATAGCTTGTTTAAACAGTTCCTTAATAATGCCGTGATCGAGTCCGCTTTTTTTCACGCCCGCTTCGGGTAAATCCTGCATATCGTGATACATGTGCTCTATGGTATCTTCCGTAACACCTATTTCATGTAGTGGAAACTCCTCATAATATTCTTTTGGCAAATACCAAGGAATATGTGGGCGGAAAATTCCGAGCGCTAAAAAGAATGGTTTATCTTTTGGAAGTGTCAGTTGTTGCTTTTTATTTTCATAGTCGGTGATGGTCGCACTTCTGTTGCTAATTACATCGGCAATAAATTTAGCATTTTGCCAATCGGCAGTTTTTTCTGTTGTATTTTCAAGTTGACCAATAAATTTTAAGCGGGGAGCACCGGTGTCTATCAATTTGCCTGAAGCGCCAACGGGCCTGTTTATCCATTTACTCCAGGAGTATCTTTCGTCAGGAAAGTCAAAACCATTTTTAGGCCGAGGGGAATGAAAGATTTTTCCGAGCCCAGCGGTGTAGTAGCCCCCGTTTTTAAGCAACTGAGCTATTGAGACACGGTTTTTGCTGGTAGGCAAGCTGCGCTGATAAGCATTGTTTGCATATATCCCCGTGTTAAATGGATGCGCGCCGAACATTAAAGAAACTCGACTTGGGTTACAAACCGGTGCAGCGGTATACGCCCGAGTAAAGGTGACTGCCTCGCCTGCAAATCTATCAATGCTAGGGGATAGTCGCGCCAATACTTGCTTTCGAATCAGTGGATCAGGGTAGAGCTGGTTGAAGTTATTGCCAGTTTCCTGAGAAAGAAAACCAAAGTGGTCGTTCATATCGTCAATAGCAATAAACAGAAAGTTGGGTTTTGATTCGGCTCTTGTACCTGCGAGGCTTGATAGCCCAGCCATATTAAGCAGAGCGAACATCAAAAAGAAAACATGTTTTACCGTCGTTATCATGAATTGGGCTCGTATTCTTGTCAGAGATTGCATTAAAAGATGTGGTGTAATTGCTGGATAAAGGGAGCGATTTTCACCGGAAAAAATGGACACGCGTGATTTTACGATACGCTTTGATCATATTCTATGGGCGATATATAGCCTAGTGACGAAAGTAAGCTGACTTGACTATAAAGATTGTTGCTGTAAGAAGCAAAGAAATTGACAACCGCAACCACAGATTGATCAAAATAAAATCTCTCTACCCTATTACTAATGAATTGAGTAACTATCATTCGAGATTGATGGTAAATAAATCTCATAACCATTGTCGGTTTTCTGAATTATATATACTCCACTAAATCGATCACCAATGATAAAGCTACCATCACCAAACAGCCCTAGCCTTTGAGGCTTAATATGATAATTGTATTGAGGTCGCAAAATATATGGGGTGCGAGCCATGCCGTTTGGATAAGTAAAGTAAACAATTGGAGTGACTTTTCCTTGTTCTACCTTAGCAATTCCGTTCGTGCCAGCTAGGAACATAGTGCTCCCTCTGACATGGATTGCGCCAGTAGGCAAGTGCGTTTTCCAGTTACTCGGGTTCTTACGATCATCAATTGAATTGATATGGGATAGCTGATTAAACAAAGAGGCTATCTTTACCTCCCCATTGTTGCTTATCTTCACTAGAGTTCCACTCTTAGGTGAGCCAATCCACAACTCACTCCCATCCCCTACAGCAAAATCACTCGTGTGAATTTGCCAATTTCCGACATAATCATATAAAAATATTTTGTCGAAACCTTCAAGGTCATTACCCTTTAGTGGTAAGCGATATAAATCGGTTTCGTTTCCGGTGTTTTCTACTTGGAAGTATATTGCCCCTTTATGCTCAAGCGGTATACTGCTTCTGTGAGGGAAAAAGTATTCAGGCCCCGTACGACTGTCTTCATCATGGTCAAATTTTGGATGTTCCCTGGTGGGCGAAGAAGCAGTATATATTTTATTTAAACTGCCTGAACTCTCTCTATATATCGCATCCGAGCTAATAACGATCAAACCTGTTTCACCCTTCCCCAATCTAAGCCATTCTTGGTCTGGAATATTGTTTAAAATCCGCTTTGTGGGTTTAGAATGGTAAGCTGTGGTAACAATACTCCAGCCCTCTTCAGGGTCCTTACAAAGCCAGCTAGCCACCTTTTCTACAACAACTACATCGTATATTGCAGGACAGGATTCTACTCTGACAGGTCTTAGATTTGCTGTGGACGATGAAAGAAAATATATACCGTCATGCCATACCGGGTTAAAATTTTTTCTCCATTTTTTTACAACAACAAGATACCCATCGCCATAGGGTTCCAGTCCCCATATATCATGAAATTTTGGCTGCAAAGGTAACACAGCGGTTGGAGCTTTATTGGAGACCCATTTCCACTTTAACATTGCCTCCTTCCTGCGTTTAGCTCTGACCAGATCTAATTCTGCTTCGCGTTTTTCTATATTTTTTACTTCATCCCAGTAGGCTTGATAGTACTCTATTTGTTCATCAAGCTTACGCGGAACCCCTCGAAGATCTCGATACAAGGATAAAATAATGATTCCGCTCATATCGTCAGGGTGATCGATACCTTTTCGGTTAAACCACCGCGAAAGAGAAGACCCCGACCAAAGCCCCCACGAATTTCTTAGGCCAGTTCCGAAACCGTGATGCAACAAAGCCAGATCATCTTCGCTGCCATTTTTTATACGATCCAGATCTTCCTCAGATAGCATAGTTTTGAGCTGAATAATGGCCTCATCAAGCGTAGAAGGTACTTTGTTGTTGCTGGTAGTTACAGAAGAGCAGTTTGATAAAATAATTGTCAGTATAAATATAGTTAGTCGTTTAATCATAGGGATTTGATAAAAAAAATAGCAATTAAATGAGAGTTTATATTTATTTAGACGCTTTTGATTGATAGGCATTTTTACCCTTAATAATTAAACAGTAAACAGAATAGATTACAACATAAAGTAATAGGAAGATTAAGTAGCTGACAACCGAACCAAATATAGCTGTATTAAATGAAGATAAAAACGAACCAGGAATACTGCGAAAGAAGAAAATGCTTGGAATAGCTATTAATATAATTACTGCAACTATTCCATTATGAGTATATGAAAAGCCTTTTGGATGATTACTTACAATTATAAAAGAAGAACACACCATTCCTATCGTAGTAGTAAGTACTATTGGTTCAGCCCAATACGGTAAAAAGCCCTGAATAATAAAAAACGTGAATCCTAGAATCCAAATTAAAAATGCGATTGTTCTAACAAGCTTGGTTCTCATTTTTATTGCCTAACGCCGCGGTCATGGACGAGTATAAGCGAAACTTTTGTGAGTACTTGACGCCGAAGACGACAACTTGCATTGACCCATTTATTAGTTATGTGTGTCCGGATTTAGCGCTGGATAATTGCCAGTACAATCGCCTGATCCTTTGTAACCTGTGCCATTTTCACGAACATCAATAAATTTTGATAAATTACTCGGTGTTGGGGAGGTAACAAGAAAATCTCTACTTGTATAATTTATTCCCCCTTTTGATCGGCAAAAGCTCAAAATGAATTCATTGTTTAATTTATCTTCACCATCTTTAAAAGGAGGAGTCAAGTAAACCAATAGGCTTAATATATCCCCTTTGACCAAATTCCCTTTATAAACATCCTCAACTTTTGCTTTAACATAATATGGCTTCCAGCCAAAGGGTATACTTTTCTGAATTGGATCGCTGGTAGAAGCTTTTTCAATGCTAATGCTTTTAAAAAGAGCTGAATATTGAGTATCTACATAGTTAGGCTCAACCCACATTGAATGATTCGAATTAGATCTTGAAGATACTCCTTTGCTCTTATTTTTTTTCACTAAATTATCAGTAGATTTACAAGGTTTATCCTGAAAATTCGTTTTTCCCCAATTGTCTTTGCACTGATATATTGTTTCTGAAACAGCTACATTTGATAAAACTAGCGTAATCAACAGTAATTTTTCCATATCTATCCTTACAATTAACGCTTTTATAACGGGCGCGCTTTAGCGCGTCCTTATTGCTTGCATTGTTATATTTTACTATATATTTGTATATAAGGTTATTTTAACGACGATAATAATTACGATTAGCACCGTCAAAAGCAGCCAGACTTTAGGCAACAATTTTTAAAATAACCTCCTAGATCCACAGGGACATGGGTCGTTTCTCCTGAGCTTATCGGTCAGCTCTACAATCTTAACTTTAAATTCTCTCGAGTATTCGAGTACCCGCTCTTCACTTAATATCTTTCCCATAAAACACCTATCTCTTGATTAAAATAAGTGTCTACCTCTTGGGGGGAACTTCAGAGTCCAGCGCAGCGTCATGCCTGGCCTTGTCAAACGTTGATAATATCATCTACATAGCTCCATATTTTTTGAAATATTTCATCTTGATATTCGAAACCGTACCAGCCTAAGGTGACGATGTGTGAACCTCTTTCTATTTGGAGGCCATAATGAGACATTCCAAGAGCCTGCGGTGACCTAGGCTCAACAAAACTATAAGTTGCAGAATCAATAAGTGATAGTAATTCGCTTATCTGGCTTTCAGTAACTGTAATTTCAGTTAAAGGGAATTCGTAATCGATCTCGGTTTTATCGCCTTCACCAGAATTATCTTTAAATGACTGGAACAGCCCTTGGGCTGGTATATCATCTCTCCAACATGTATCTACAGATTTCACGTATCCGTATGCTCTATGTGGCTGCACCCAAATTTTTACAGTTATTTCTGGAAGTTCCATAGACGTTAACGCCTGCGGTAACGTGCCGATATGAAGGTACGAAGCACCGAAATAGCGGTCACGTTGACGGCATTGTTAAATGCTGTTTGTATCACGATTTTCAATTTACTCCTCCGTCATCCCGTGCTTGACACGGGATCCAGTGATCTGTGT
>JANQJB010000091.1 GCA_028281865.1 Marinagarivorans sp. | reverse complement strand
AATGGAATCATTGCTTGATTCCAATAGTGACTTTGCCAAATTTAATTGCTGGATAATAAGCCATTCTTTTGGGCTTAAATTTAACGCAGCACGAAATTTTCGATCGAAGGTTCGTCGAGACATATTCGCTTTATAAGCCAAGTCATCTACATGAAGCGAAGTACTTAAATTATCGATCGCCCAATCCAAGGTTTGCGTAAATTTATCCGGTCGTTTTGCAACAAGTGTTTCTACAAACTGAGATTGCCCCCCTTCACGATGAGGCGGTAAAACTAAGCGGCGAGCCACCTGATTACAAATTTCGTAACCGTAATCTTCGCGGATAACCTGTAAACCCAAATCAATTCCCGCGGCGCTACCAGCAGAGCAACCAACAATGCCATCGTAGATATACAAAATATCATCCACATATTTAACCGCAGGGTAACGTTGCTTGAATATCTCTGCATAGCGCCAATGGGTTGTAGCCTGCCTACCGTCTAAAATACCAAGCTCCGCCAACAAAAATGCACCAGAACAAAAAGATAAAACTCGCCCACCTCGTTGGTAAAACGATAAGACCTTTTGTTTGATATTCGCGGGGACTTGAGACTCCGAAACAGGCCAGCTCGGGACAACCAGCATATTGTAGGCTCTTAAGGAAGAGATCGTTTTAACACCCAAGCCAATGCCTGCAGTGGTCAACAAAAGCTCTTCGTCAAAACTAACCGCCTCGCATCGATACCAGTCCCTGAATTCGGGGCGGTCTAAAGCAAACAACTCAACGGCACAAGCAAACTCGAAAAGCGCTACATTATCGTAGGCAAGAATAGCCACTTTCTTTGTAGTTTTCTCCACAGTTCTGCCTCGTAAGTATATTGGCTTGTTATTAACTATAAATGTCTTTTAGGCCAATTACCAATCTGCATATCCAATGACATAATTTTAACTACGAACAAACGAGCCAATTTTTTGAATAAATTTTATAGGAGAATCATATGTCATCAGCTGTATCAAGAGTACCAGCAGCCGATAGCCAACTTGCCTTAGCTCACTTTGAAGGCCTCTTAGCTCTCGAAACTGATTGCTGGGATATCCATCATGCAATAACTAACGACCGAAAAGATTTTGTGCTGTTGGATGTTAGAGGCGAGGCGCTCTTTGCCAAAGCGCATATTAAAGGCGCAGAAAACCTACCTCACCACAAAATTAATGCAGAAGCGCTTGCAAATTATCCGAAAGATACTCTATTTGTTGTTTACTGTGCCGGACCTCATTGCAACGCAACTGAGAAAGCCGCGATTAAACTTGCCAAGCTCAGCCTCCCGGTTAAAAAAATGATTGGTGGCCTTACCGGGTGGGTTGATGAGGGTTTTGAACTGGTTAACGAGAACACAAAATAAGTCACAACAAAATTCGAAAAACCACCAAATCTTGTGATAAACAAGTTAAATACCATTTGAAATAATATTGACTCCTCTATATCTCAATGACGAGTGAATATTATTATGAATATCTTAAATACAGTGGCAAAGGCTACGGCGCGTAAGATTTATAGGATAAATCGAAGATCACCAGCGATTTCGATGTGCGCGGCGTTAATATTATCAGGCTCAGCTCTCTCATTTGCTGAGGCGCCAAAAACTGACACCGAGAAAGATAATACGCCAGAAGCAGAAATGGTCAAACTCAAAGCTAAACAGCTTAGGAAAGAGCGTGCCTTATCAATGGCGCGAAAAAAAATGAATCGTAACGATGTATCGATTATCGCTTCATCAGATAAAAAATTCTCGATGTCAAATAAATCGATTTCGCGTTATAAAGTTGTCGGTGGAGACGGAGATGTAGTTGAATTAGCTTTTGATAAAGATGGCAATGAGGTAGATGCAGAAGCATTGTTTCAACGAGAACAAGCAATGAAGAAAAGAAAATATGGAAAATTTTCACATGAACTTTACGAAAAATTAAAACATGTAAAAGATGATGCTCTTCCAGTAGTGATATCGTTTCGAGTAAGGAATAAACCCCATTTAAGTAAACCAGAAAAACTTACCGGTCAGGGCAAACACTCAAAGAAAGCCTCAGCGAAAGCATTAATCGATAAACGTGCTCAGATGATGGCCAAACACACGCTGAAGAAACGTCGTAAGTTACTAAAATTGATTAAAAGATCTGATCCTCAAGCCCAAATGATCGGCGATACGCCCAACGTCGTTGCAAGCCTTAGTAAATCTCAGCTTAAACGTTTATCACGCTCAAAACTTATTGATCACATAGCATTAAACTCAAACAACACACCAGGCCTTTCATCATCCCGCATCGATACGCTCGCAACGATTGCAAATGTTAATTTAGGCCTGCGTGGCGACGGTGTTCAGATAGCTCAAATTGAAGTTGGCGGCATCGTAAATGAAGCGCATCAAGATTTACCGGCCAATCGCATAGTTCAAGGTCATTCAAGCGCTTGTGAATCTACGCTAGTTGGTCATCCATCGGAAGTTGCAGGTGTCATGATGAGTACCAACAGCGTCAACGAAGGTTTGTCAAATAGAGCGACTTTGTGGGCTGGGGGTCGCTGTGACAGTAACGGCAATCCAGACACAACTAACGCAACTGCTCGAACGATAACCACAAATGCAGTGAACTGGGGAGCGCGAGTAATAAATGTAAGTTCAACATTCGGTACAACGGGCAGCGTTAATACCACTGATCAATTTTTCGATCGAATTGTATTTGATAACTGGCGCACTCACGTAACGATCGCAGGCAATCGCGCCACAGCTGCTTGTGCCGGTGGAGCAACCGTAAACACTACGGTAGGAAACCGCGGATATAACGGCATTATTGTAGGTGCTTATGTTGAGGGCGGAGTATTATGGGGCGATGAGAGTGTTTGGCCTTGTTCCCAATGGGAAGACCCAACAAGCGGCGATGACGATAGGCAAGAGCCTGCCCTATTAGCCCCCGGTGTTAGTATTACAACAACGGCCAATACAGGGAATAATTTTGTCACGCGCAATGGTACAAGTTATTCGGCCCCTCATGTCTCTGCGACGGCAGCTATTATGATGGAAGCCGACCCCGACCTTGAGTATTGGCCAGAGAGAGTAAAAGCTATTATTCTCGCATCTACGATTGGCTTACAGGGCTCCGTTTTTCCAGAGCGTATGCACGAGACGATTGGTAACGGACGGCTGGATGCACTGGCTGCGGTAAATGTTGCTCGAGGTGTTAATGGCGGAAATATCGGCACGAGCTTGAGCTGTGGCACCCACACCTCCAGCAACCCATTGAAAATAACAATTCCCGTGGGCGGTGTTAATCGAGCCCGCGTAGTTGTGAATTTCCCCACCGACCCCGACTATGTTGACTACTTCTCCCGCCCCAGCATGGATGTGGACTTTAGAGTCAGAAGAAAAAGTGACAACTTTATCCTTGGATCAAGCGCCACGTGGGATAACACTTACGAAATTGTCGACTTCGTTACACCCTTTGCAGATACCTACGATATCGAAATTTGGGCTGCACGTTGCGGAAGCAGTACCGCCTCACAGTATATTGGCGTTGCATGGCACGAAGATGATATTTAATGTATAGGCGACAAAAGTCGCAATAAAACTCACAGGGATGTGGGTTAAAAGCAAAAAACGATGTGCTCTCCTCGACAATAGAAACCATCAAATTAATAGAAGCGCTCATACCCCGTGCAAGCTGCAAGGGCACCAATAAAGGATTGCTATTATTCTATTAAACGCCTTAAAAAGTATTGCAGTGTAAATATCCTTTACATCAACGTAATCCAAAACAAACGCTCGCCAAACACTAACGAATTTCCTCCTTGTTGATTAGTCAAACCGTTAGTCAGCTTCGCTTCTTTGTGATGCCTAAACTGATAATCGCGAGAGCGCCAAGACAAGCCCATGGCATTGGGCAAAAGTGTTGCAACAGAAAGTCTATCGCCACTCGTTGTGCTGGATGGTTTTGGAACTTTCAAAAGTAAGGCCAGTTGGCTTTGATCTGTTGAAATAGGATTGACTAAAAGCTGCTCTATCGCATTAGGAATTGTTAGCTCCAAAAGTGGATCGAGATCCTGGTCATAAATATTGATTTTACTTAAATTTAGTTCAGGGCTTTCAACAAAAACGTAATCTAATGTTCCATCAAGATTATAATCGAACATCGCTTTTAAACTGCCAGCAACAGGCTTATCCTTTTGGACAACTAAGAGATCTCCATTTAATTGGTAAGCATTGAGTCCCATAGAGTGGCCGTCGTCGAAAATCAATTCCAATTCCAGGTCTTCATCAATATTTACGCCATACGCTGCGGACACATCACTTGCGAGTGAAAAGTCACCAAGCACAACATTATTATTAATATCGGCCACAGCGACTTGCATTCCGACCTTATAAATCACATCAGTTACGCCATCGCGATTGACATCTTCGAGCCCCAAAACAATGCAACTCGCGTCAGGCACTTCCTCCGACTGCCAAACAGCCAAAGTTTCAGACCCAGTGGCCGAATATCGAACTGAGATACTCTTACACGTTTTACCTCCTGACACCCACTCAAACGTATCATCATCATCTATATTAACTATCTGTAAATCAATATACTCACTCGATACCCCTGGGCTTTGCAAAGGTGTACTTTTACCGCTTGCGTCCGTCGCTCTAAATTCATCACGATAAGCGTCCAAAAGGTAGACCAACAGCTCGTCACTCTCGCGCTTTATCGTACCGAAAACACCAACTCCTCTTACACCGCCGTAAGTGGGTGCGGAAAGAACTTTTTGCTCAGAAGTTGAAGGTTTAATCAAATAATAAAGACTTCTGTCACCAGCGAGCGAACTTGATCTAGGTGCAACAAGTTCATGTAACCCGTCGTTATCAATATCTGTCGCAAATATCTTCTTGTCCAGATTACGCAAATCACTATCGCTTGTGGGCTGCCAGCTTTCCACTAACTTTTCATCTTCCAGCGTATAAATTCTTACAACATCACTATTACTCGAATTTTTTGTAACTAAGGCCAACTCTCTATTTTTATCATTTCGCGTGAAATATCCGTCGTGAACCTCTTGAACGTATCTAAGCGGAATACGATCTAACAGTCTTTTCTCGGCAACGCTATATGCCGCAAGCTGCGCATCAACATTTTGAGAGTTTTCTATAGCGACTATCTCAGATATACCGTCGTTATCAAAATCTACCGCTTTTAACGGGCCATTGCCAAAGCCATCGAAATTAAACCAATCAAGCGCACCATTTACCCCCTGATAAACACGTCCAATATTGGTAATTATTTCTAACGGAGCATCGTCATCGACATTAGCCAATAAAAAATGGGGCTGATCCATTTCTTCGACAAAAGTAATGAAATTATCGTGCTTATAACTCTCAAGGTACTTTAACGAATAGCGCGAGTTGCTGAAGTTATGGATTCTTTGTACGATAAATATCTCCACGTTGCCATCATTATCGACATCAGCGGCAGAGACCTGTTCAATTTGCTGCCCTAAGTTCTTAAATACTGCTAAAAGGCTTTTATCAAGTCCATCGTAAATTATAATTTTTCCAAAACCATAATTTATAATATCTTTTACGCCATCCAGGTTTAAATCAACCAGCTCTAGTTCAGATAAAGAAGGAGTACCAAAACTCGAATTTACTTGGATATAGGGAAATACAGATTGCAATTGAAGCGATGAAGATTCGCTCGGCAAAACACCCGATATAATAGCGCCACTTGGGCTAGCGGTGATCCATTCGGGTGGAAAACCCTCTTTTTCAATAAATTGAATGTTATGATTGCGGTCGGGCCACTCAGAAAAACCTACCTTACTGAGTTTATTTTTATTTTGAACAACGACTTGTTTTTCAAGAGTAAAACTCTCATCAGAATGCTTGCCAAACTTAAATGTAAAATGTTGGAACCCACCATGGGTTTGCGGAGCTAACCACGTGAGTTTTCCCGTAGCGTCCAGCATTACATTTTCGGGGGAGGCAAGTAATTTTATATCGTCAAAACCTGATTGAGGATCGCCCTCTCCTTCCCACATCAACTGTGCTTCAATTTTCTCGCCGGAAGAGACCACACTCAGCAGTCCTGGAATACTAAGACGAGAATCAGACTCGAGTATTGTACGATAAGCAACAGCTGGACTAGACAGCGTTTTTTCATCACTGTCAATTAACGATAAAAATGCGCTCGCACTAACTCTATCTCCACCCTTAAAATACTCTGGCTCTAAAAATAAGTCCCCGTTATCTTTTACGATTTCAGTATTGACATACCATCTCAGGTTCAACTGATACTGAGAAAGATCTACCTGTATATCCACCGGAGCGACGTCAACATAGAGCGTATCGCCCGAGCGTGCGTCTTTCGGAGTAATCGGTGTCAAATTGATGGCAGGAAGTACTCTGGGCAAATCAACTGGAATAATTTGTTTAGTTTCAGAGTTTCCATCAGACACCGTTAACTCAAACTCGTATAAACCTTTGGCGTTGGTATTAAATTGCAGCGAACAATCCCAAACAGCAGTATCACCAGACATTCGCGGCATGTCAGGAATCTCAAATTTCAACGACTGCTCAACAGGAACATTGTCAGGCTTGCTAAGCACCTTCAAATCATAATTGATCTGTTGACCTTCTGCTTCAAAAATAGTCACTCTAGAGCTTACTAAAGCACTCTCGTCATTGTATTGATACCTTGCATAATGAACTCTCGGTGCGAAATCAGGGTTTTCACATTCGATTGTTACGCCCCGAACTTCAGAACCAATAGCAGTGCCCTTGGCCTTATCTATTTTACAAACAGGATGAAAAAGTTTTGCAGCAAGCTTTAGTTCGTAGCTTGCACCTTGTAGCACCGTATAGAGTTTTTGAATGCCATTGTCTGTAATGGTAATTTCTTCATCATCCAAAACGAGCGAAATCGGCTTATCTTTTTCAACTCCGCTTACCGTCGCAAAAATATCAACTGTTTCAGGTAAAGAGACGTCGCTAGGCTTATCCGTTGGCTCCCCGTCATTACCTTGGCACCCAACCAAAGCAAACACTAAAAAAAATACAAAAAAGTGACCAAGTATTTTTAGGCTGTTTATCTGTAAATTCTTCATTATTGGCTTCCTTGACATTTATCGGTTTACAGAGGGTTTAACAGGAATTGAGAAAACTGTCTGGTCATATTTAACCAACAAGTCTCTACCACCATGCTGGTTTTTAAAACCATTAACGATTTCGAGTCTAGGTCTATCGCTGGTGTTAAAACTCGGTGATAGCCAATCCGCTTGTAAACTTCCGGGGAAAAATCCCAGTAAATTAACGTTTTCATCAAAAGAACTAGGCTTAATTGAAACAACGAGTTGCGATCTGTCGGCTGAAATAGGGTTCACTAAAACCTCACGCGCTTGTGAGGGTAATTCTATTCGCGCAATACGCTTAAAAAAGCCATCATAGATAGATAAAGCCCAGGTGCGCTGGCCGCCAAAAGAATTTGCAGACCCAGTCGCAAAAACAAGTTCTTGCTTACCATTTTCATTAAAATCAATTGCGCCCTTAAAGCTACCATTAATGGCACGCGACCCCAGCTCCTTTAAACTTTCCGCTTCAAACAGTTCATACACATAAGCTTTATCAGTACCTACTTTTTTTGCGTAGAGTTCCAATTGGGGATCTTCGTCCACATTTAGAGCTTCGGCCTCTGAAAAGTCAGCCAAAGAAGCGAGCAAAGTGTCATTTTTCCAATCGTGAACAAAAATATCGCCTGCGAATTTAAAAATAATATCTGCCGAGGTATCTGCGTTAACATCAATTAGCTGAATAATGGAGCAACCGTTTGACGGAAACTGCCACAAGGTTGTTTCATCTATTTGGTTTTGAATTTTACACTCACCGGTAAACACCCTGTCGTCCATTCCATCCCCGTCCAAGTCAAATACGTGATAATGACTCGTCAGAATCGAACCATCAGTAATCAATTGATTCTCAGCATTTTTTTGCAGCGCAATGATAGTTCCCGGAATTGCTTCTGCAAGCTTACCGTCCAAGTCGGCGCTAGTGTAAAACAACGCCCTAGGTTCTCCTAAATCCTCGTCGGTAATACCGTTAAACATCAGAGTATCGTTATTATCAAAGTCCGATTCCGGAACTCTTATATAGCTGAAATTCAGTGATTGGGCCGGTTTTGCAATCGCAAAATATTTATCTGAATAAGTCGAACCAATATAATTGTAGGGAGCGGTTAAAATAATTTCGTCGTAGGCATCGTCGTCCAAATTGAATGCTTTTATCAGTCCGCGACCCAACTGATTCGAAATATTAGCTTCAACCTTCCAAACCTCCTGTAAAGTGTTGTCCATAAATTCGATCAAGCGTAGGGACGGATGTTCAGCGCTCTTAAATTCAGCTCGAACGGCTATTTCTAAAGCGCCGTCGCCAATAAAATTACCAATAGCTAGATTATCAATATCGGGAATTTCCAAACTCGCAATTTCTTTTTGCTGAACAGCGTCAAAAATTTGGATAGTGGCATTTTCTTCGGATCCATTTTTTAGAACTACGATCTCATCATATCCGTTACCA
>JANQJB010000078.1 GCA_028281865.1 Marinagarivorans sp. | reverse complement strand
AAAGCTAGACCTTTTACAATTTTTAAATTGCGTAAAGAAAAGGTATAAGATTGAAAAAGTTCACGGCTTGCGGCGGCCATCAAATCGACAAAACCAACCATTGGGAAGAGGACATGTTGGAAAATTTGATGTCCCCTCAAATGAGGCTGTTTGTCTAATCGAAATTCATTTTCAAATATTACCTCGCCGCGCGCATGTTCAATGCGATAACCGAGTAGGGGATGCACTTTTTCTTTTTGAGGTGCTGAAAATAGGGTATTGCCCGCGGGTTCTGGTAACCAATAACGCTTCCTGTCAAAAACATAAGCCGGTAGCGACATTTTTTTATGCGGCGCGTTGTGGTAGAAATTATCCCAAGTGAGTTTTTGTCCGCAATCGACAATCTTACCAAGCGCGTTATAGAACATAAGCTCATCGTCAAGCCCTTTACGCAATAAAGGAATGCTGCTCGCGCGCTCGGGTTGCTGTAAACAATTTATCACAGAGGCAAGCAAGACTGAGCGTGGTCCGATCTCTAAAAAGTTGCGACAGTCGAGTTTTTCTAACGTTTCGATCGAAGCTTGGAATTGAACAGGCTTGCGTGCATGAGCCACCCAGTAATCCGCGTTATATTCTTGAATAAGCTCGCCATTTAGATTGCTAACAATTGGGATACTGCCTTTTCGCCAATTAATTTTAGCGGCTTCCTCACGCAAGTCGTCCAAAGCCGGGTCGAGCAGAGACGAATGGAAAGCGTGGGAGACATCCAATAATTTGTGGTCGATGTTTTTATTTTTTAGGTGGGGAATAAATTGTTCCAGATCCGCTTTGTTGCCGGTAAGCACAGTTTGTTCTGGTGAATTAAATCCACCAAACTCAAGTAATGCTTCAGGTTTATCTTTAAGGTACTCTTCCAGTAAAGTTTCGACAGACGTACTATCGAGTTTTACCGCTAGCATACCGCCGCCCGAGGGAAGGGCAGCGATTAATTCACCGCGCTTGGCGATAAAACGTAATCCTTCTTCGAGTGTCATACAGCCACTGATTGTTGCTGCGACATACTCACCGAAACTGTGGCCCATCATATAATTGGGTTTTAGGCCGTAATTTTCTAAGCTTTTATACAAACAGTATTCGGTCACAAATAAGGCCAATTGGGTATAACGCGTATTTGTCAGTTTGTTTTGCTGATCAACAAAAATTAGGGCCTTCAGGTCTTCTTGATAAAACCCTTTTAAAATTTCATCGCATTGATCGAAGTATTTTTTGTAGACGGGCAATGCGTCATACAACTTTTTGGTCATGCCTGAATACTGTGAACCTTGGCCGGAAAACATATAGCACCAAAGGCCATCAGTGCCGACGCTCGTCTCTATGGCGGTATCACGAAGGGTGCTTGCTAGATTTTCTTTATCACGCGCAAATACGCTTAAGCGTTTGTCAAAGAATTCGCGATGCTTACAAAGGTTGTAGCTCAGTTGTTCCAGGTTTAATGCATGGTTTTCTTCGACAAATTTCGCAAGATTTTTACGCATTTCATCGAGAGAGAAAGCAGACTTTGCCGTTAAAACAAAGGGTAATACGCGGTCGTGTGACGCAGTGCTAGAGTCTTTTTGCTCATCAACAGCAATATGTTCTTCCAAAATCGCAATGGCGTTTGTACCGCCAACGCCAAAAGAATCGACACTGCCTCGACGAGGTTTGTTATCGATACCTTGAGTCCAATCTTTCAAGGTGTTGTTGACATAACAAGGGTTAGCACTTGCGGACAGTTTTTTATTTGGCTTATGAAAATTTATTTGTGGCGGAATTTTTTTATGGTAGAGGCTAAGCGCCATTTTAATAAGAGAAGCCACGCCGGATGCGGAGCTTAAGTGACCGATATTGGCTTTTACCGAGCCGAGAGCAATTGTTTTATCGACATCTTTGCCGCTTGGATTGAGCATTTGCGTGAGAGTGGCCAGTTCTGTGGCATCCCCAACAGCCGTCGCTGTGCCATGCGCTTCGACAAATTGAATAGTAGTGGGATCAATATCGGCAAGTTCGATACAGCGGTGCATACACGGTAGCTGGCCTTCTGTACTTGGAGCTGGAAAACTCTGTTTTGAACTGCCGTCATTATTGATGGCGGTTGCTAAAATACTCGCATAAATACGATCATTATCGCGTACGGCAGTTTCGTAGTCTTTTAATAGTACAAGCCCGATACCACTGCCGAAGAGCGTGCCCGTTCCGTTGGCATCGAACGGCCGACAATGTCCATCGGCGCTGAATATGCCGCCGGGCTCATGGAGGCGGCCAACTTTATGCGGCGTTCGGATAGTAACACCGCCCGCCAAGGCCATATCGGCACTGCCTTCTAGTATGCTGTTAACGGCGAGATGGGTTGCGACAAGGGAGGATGAACAAGCTGTTTGAACATCCATCGCAGGGCCTGTCAGGTTCATTTTGTAAGACGCGCGTGTGGCAAAAAAATCGTTGCTGACGCAATACGAAACAAAGCCGGGCGCTTTACCTCTTATTTCCGGCATTCGCTCAAACGCTTCCAATGCATAGCAGGCTAAAGCCGTGCCCTGGCCTGCAAATAAACTGATGCGCTGGGATTTTGAGGGATGAGCATAACCGGCGTCTTCCAGCGTCAGATAGGTTTGCTCAAGAAAGTGTCGATGTTGGGGATCAAGCAGGTTTGCTTCACGCGGGTTAATACCGAAGAAACGTGCATCAAACAGATCAAAGTCTTCTAATATCGGTGCTGCTCTGACGTAGAGTGGGTCTTTTCTTTCTTCTTCAGGAACTTTGTTTTTAATCAAATCCGCTTCATCGATTGTGCTGATCGACTCAACGCCGTTTTGAATATTGTGCCAGAACTCTTGCAGGTTTGCTGCGCCGGGGAAGCGCCCAGACATGCCAATTATTGCTATTTTCTTCATGCTTTTAAACAACCAAAACTACAAAGTCCAACAGGCTAATCTGCGAGCCGTAAGCCTAATTGAATCGCATGAAGCTCAATTTGATCGTAATTTAGCAGGCGATTTAATTACAAGAAAGTGGCATACAGCTTTTAAACATCAATTTCTTGGACTGTCATCTGTTTACCGTATTTAGGTGCTGACTGTATCCAAGAAATGGTCATAATGCCACTTATCGAGATGGAAAAATGCTATGGATGACAAACCCATTGATATTAAAGAGAGTCTTGTGGCCGTAGAGAGACAGTAACGTGCTGTTGAAGCGTCAGAGAGAAGTGAAAGGAGGGGTTTAATTTTGATCAGTGAGCAAATTCGCTTACTTTAAACCCCTGCGCTGCGTCCTTTTTTGTTCGTAAATTAAACCGCTATAGTTTCAATACCCGCCCGAGAAATAAGAGTGCTCCGGTTGGCTTATCGTGAATAGCAAATATAAAGGGCTTGTCGATTTTTATCTGTCTATCAACTATCGGTGCGCTTGTAGCTTCTACAATAACAGCTGTTGCCGCTGCCGCTTCCGTTCCATCCTCATGCAGCTCTATTTTTGCTTTATGCACAATGTCGCTAACTTTAACCGAGCCTATGCCCATTGGACTTAGGTCGGCAGCATTGGTAAAGGCTGTTTGCATTCCCAATGTCATCAGGTGTTGTTTGAGGGAACTGGCAATTTCCAAAGTAAATTTGGGCATGCTCAGCTGAATATAGGAAGGCTGGGTATTTTCTAGAAGAGTCTTTAAAGTCGCAGGATTAAGGCTCGATTCGAAATCGGCGAACTCGCCCGCATCCGGCATCATCACAATCAGTTCTAACTTATTATCGCGATAAGGTAAACGAATGAGTTCAGCATTATCTAAACGGCTGTTTTCCATCGTATATCCTCGATACATCATATCGACGCTAGCCACCGTGCCATCAAGATTGAAAAAGTCCTGTTGATCCGTGGCCTCTTTATAAAAAGGTGTTTGCCAAGGAGCGTATAAATAAAGGGTATTGGTCAAAACAAGCGCAGTATCCTTGGTAATTGTGCCCGCCGGTAATAAGTTTTTTATAAGCCCTTGAGTCCAATCTTCTACTGCAGCGTTAATCGTCTGGCGCGAATCCTCTGGCTTATTGAAATAATCTAAGGCGTAAACACCTGCGCCGTAATTTATCGCGAGCGAATCGAGATAGGCTTGCGCAGGCGACGCCATATCACTTGGCCAGATGGTATTATTGACATTGAGCGTCAAGGCTTGAAGAGATTCCATTTTTTCCAAGTTACGGCTTTCTAAATCTGCCAATAGCTTATTCATTCCCGCATGCAGTTTTTCGTCCGGCGCAATAAAATTTAAAGCGTCGCCAATTTCCGTTTTGGTGTTGCCAGCTGCACCCAAATGCGTCATCGCCAAAGCTGACGATATGCTGTATGGCGAGAAAAAGATATTGTTATCGCCTTCATCAAGTAAGGCATAAAATTCCCAAGCAAAAGCTTGATTGCCTTCTGATAAGGATTCGTATTCTTGCGTGTTTATAGCGGGATTCTGATCTCTGCTAATATCTGACTTGTACAGTTTTGAATCACCGGGTCCGTCGACACCAACGACCGTATTTGAACCGCCATTCCCACCACAAGCACTGACGAAAGCGAAAGAGGATGCTAAAAAAATAAGAGAAAGTTTGTTCATATAAATTTCCTATTCATATCTAAATTAATAAGACACCGCTAATACCAGGACAGCCACAGCATAAAGAGCCGGCACTTTAAAAGCGTTTAAGGAGGTTAAACCTTAGCATTATGAATATTCAAAGATTGTAAAGATTTGTAAAATTTGAGTAGATTGACACCAGATAAGCCATTCTGAAAGAAATAGAAGGGATGATACTCTATATATCGCAGTTCAATTAGGGGTTCTAGGGGCAAATTGAAAAATATAACACCTATCTTATGGAGATGGAGGGCATGATTTTACTCATCAAATCATCAACCCCAAATTCGACTATATCGAAGCTCCTGTCTTTAAAAGGTTTTTCCCATTCATATTAATCGAATTGTTTTGCTTCTTTTAGCCTTAGTACTGATAATAACGGCCTCTCAAGCAGAGGCATATTCTGCTACCCAATGCAGTGAAAATGTATATAAATTGACCATATCACTACGCGAATAAGTGAATGTGCATGGTTTTAAGCTGAGGTAATTGCAGTTAAGTAAACTGGTTAATTAGTAGCCAGATATCCGATGTGACGAAATAGTGGAATTATTCCATACCTAACGATACCGAACGTTTCAATCAACAATAAAAGTGGAGCGATAATGAGACTTTTTGGAAAAAAATTATTTGAAAAAAGCACAATAGATAAGCGTTTAATCAATCAAAACCTAACGCAAAACCAACAGAAAACGCTTAGATATCTACTAGAAAAAGAAAATGCCACCCGACAAAATCGCATAAATCAAATTAAACTTCTTGCAGAGAAACGAAAAAATATTGCTCCTAAAGATATACCGGATATTAAAGATAAAAATATTACAGACTGGAAGCCCATTGAGGCTTCCTTTGTAATAACCATTGGTGAACTTAAAAAATATTTTGAGGAATACTCTAAAAAATCAAACCCTAAAGAAAACTCTAAAAAACTGAATTTTGGCGATAGTATCTCGCTTAATTTTCATCAAGAAGAAATAGCGAATGCATGGAAGAACGAATCGAATAAAAATACTGTACAAGTTAAAAAATCAGAAGTAGGTAAAGTGGAATTATCGCTTCCGGTTAAAATTTCAGCGCCAACGCTAGAAAATCTCTCTCATCGACAACAAGGCGATGCTAGTTTTTCGTTGAGAAATGATATTGAGCTACGTAATACTGAAAACAACTCTTGGTGGAATACAGAGCAAAATACACTAAGTGGTAATACAAGCTTATTATCTTATAAGGGTCCTCAAATTGATGATGTCGCCTGGCATGACTTCTCTGAATATGAAATGTTTATCTCTCCAGATTATGTTGATCATAAAGTCAATAATGCCTCGTATTCGCCTTCTATGCTGCAAATGGCTGCTGATCTTGAACAACAAAAAATCGATTCTGGAGAGGTATTGGCATTTTTAAATGAGTTTCGACGTCGCTTAAGTGTTCGAATGAGGTTCGAGGCATTATACGTGTACTCCGAAGGTGTAAGCTCCGAACAGATAATTGGCATAGTCGTTGAAAAATATGTTGCTGCTATTCAAAACGATACGCGATTGTTAGCAAATATGCTGAGTTCGTACTGGGATTTTCAAGATCAAAATATTTCGTCTTGGCAACCTAATCATCCGGCAGATCTCGAGGCGAAAGTTCGTTTAAGGCATTCTTTAATATCGGATCTGGTTTACAAACTAAATAAAAACTATTTTATGGATATATATTTCTCCAGAATGTCGGAACTGGAAATTCAGGAAGAAATTATATATGCATATAATTTCGCTTTGAGAAGGGCTTCTAGAGGCGATTTGTTGGATTTCGGCCAATATACTCCAGAAGAAATAGCTGATGAGGTTGATTCTCCAGATTCGGCATCAATTGGTTGGCCATTCAGTATTTATACTAGTGGATCAATCAATATTGGTCTTAGATCGGTCTACCGCCAGGAGTGGCGTCAACTTGGCTATCAGCCGGGCGAAGTAATCAAAACTATTCCTCTCGGTCCAGGAGAGGTTCAAAAGGTTTCGGCTAAAATAGTCAAGAAAAACAAGATAAGCCGCACGTCTGAACACTTAACCAGCACTGAAATCACATCAGAGACCGCCGATACGACGAAAGACTCAAGCGAGGTAGTAAAAGAAGCAACGAGTAATTTTAAGTGGCATGCAGAAGCTGAGGGGTCGGTGAGCAACGGCTTTGCTTCGGGAAAAATTAAAGCGGGTGCGAGTGGAGGCAACGAGAAAAAGGCAAGAAATACAAGTAACGCGTTATCTGAGTCGGTGCAAAAAACCGCGAGTAAAATTAGAAAGGAAACCAAAGTAATTGTTTCTTCTGAAAAAGAAGAAGAGTTTGAATACGATTCCTCTTCGGAAATAAGGAACCCCAACGAAGAAAAATCCCTCACTTATATCTACAGTAAAATACAGATGCAATATGATGTATTTACGGCTCTTGCTGAAATACAGGATGTTATTATGATAGCGGAGCCTGTACCAGAACCTCGTCAAGTGACTGTCAGCTGGATCAAGCGCTATAGCTGGATAATCGCAAAAGTGCTTTTGGATGATAGTTTTCGAGATGTGTTGTCTGACCTCCACAATTATATGGATCTGGCTGATAACACTGCCTTTGTTGACGAACTTAAGAATACCAAAGACACGTCTTTAGAACACCTAGAAAAGGTAGCGAACAACCCGGGTGGTTTAGGGCTGAATCAAATTGATATCTCGCAGCAATCGCAATCGTCTTATGTTGAAGCGATGAAATCTGAGCGGGAAAATCAACGCCAAAGCCGTTTGACTTCTGTAAAACGTGAGCGTCTTATACAGCATATTATTGACAATATACTGCATTATTGTCGTGCAATATGGGAACAAGAAGATCCGCAGCAAAGAATCCTACGTTACCGTCAGTTGGGTATCCGCATGCCGTCTCGATATTCATTCAATGGGCGACCTATAAATGAATTGCTTGATCAGATTAATGCGCAAAGCAACGATGACGAAGAAATTACACTTAATGGCACTTTTACGCCAATATTCGACGATTCTGACGACGCCATCTATGTCTCCGATATTATCGATCCCAAAGGGCCTATCGGTTTTGTTGGGAATTATTCTGTCTTTACTATAAAACCTGAAAAGCTTGTTGGTGAATCCAGACTGTTATTCGACATTCTAAAGCAGGACTACCTACCGGATGAAGATTCCCCAGAGGAGGAATTTGAATCAACGAATTTAGTCGATCCTGTGCTAAAAGGAATCCGAAGACGCATAGCATCTCAGTCAAGTAATCAGTATGGCTTTGGGCAATGGACGGTTGACGAAGATACGACGATGGATCCCGCAAGTTCTGACGATCCTGCAAGTGGGGAAACTGATGGGAACGGAGGAGGGCTGCCGGAGACAAGTCAAGAGGATTCTGAGGCATCTTCCATAAATCGTATACGTACTTTTTCGCAACAAGCGAAAGTTGAAATGACTCAAATTGTTCCAAAACTTCGATCAAAAATAGCTTCGCTTGTGTTTTACTCTAATGAGGAAAAAGCGAACATGATAGATTTAGTTAATTCGATCGATGACTCTCTTTTCGAAAAATACGAAGCCGAAGCGATACAACGAAAAGAAATGTCAAGGCGCACCGTCGTTGAATCAAATAATTTGATGATTGATTTGCTTTTGGGTTCAGGTACCGCGCTTGAAGAATTTAAAATGGAACACCGAAAAATTGATGTTATGAAAGCTGAAGAAGAACTAAAACAAATTGACTTAGAAAATAAACGACGACAAGAACTGATAAAACAA
>JANQJB010000075.1 GCA_028281865.1 Marinagarivorans sp. | reverse complement strand
CAGTCGTGGAAGACAATAGCAAAGATTTAGCAAGCTCTAATCAGACAATCAATCGTTCGTTACCTTTTAAACAAGATGAAGTGCTAAGTGTTGGCGTGATAATGAGTGTGTTGGCAACACTCTTGTTGATGCTTGTTCTGGCTTATCTTGTTATTTTAGGTTTAAAACGGTTTTCGCTGTTAAATTTGAAGGGCGGTCAGTCTCAAAAACGTTTTAGTCGCTTGGAAAGTATGCGTGTGGATACGAGAATATCTTTACATTTAGTTCGAGTCGATACCAAAGAGTATCTTGTGGCACAAAACGGTGAAAGTGTAAATATTGTACTTCATAATCCCGCTATTGACCCGAAAGATCATTTGGTGTCGAGTGAAACAGAAAGAGATGCCACAAGTTTATGAGAGACTCTATAAGTTTATGAATAGTCGCTTAGCTTTTAGGAGCAGCAAAGTTTTTGTTGCGATTATCGTACTTTTATTTGCTTTTTTTTCTGCAATTCCGTTTACTTTTGCTCAGACAGAAGCACCGATTGATAATGAGCGTGTTGTAGACTCAGTTTCTTCAGATGAAGAAGCTAATGAAACCCAGAGTTCTTCTGCTGCTGATACAGCTGATGATACTACGATTAAAATGCCTGGTTTGAGTATCAATATAGACTCGTCCAATGATAATCCTGCTGAATTAGCTAACGGTTTAAAAATCCTCCTTGTTTTAACGGTGCTTAGTCTAGCGCCCTCCATTCTTATTGTGATGACATCATTTACACGAATCATTATTGTCTTGTCGATGTTACGCCATGCTATTGGTATGCAGCAGACGCCACCGAATACAGTAATTATTAGTTTAGCCTTGTTCCTAACGTTTTTTAATATGATGCCGACATTTGAGCAAATACAAGATACTGCGTTTCAACCTTACCTGAATGGAAATATATCCACTCAGGAAGCAATTGAAAAAAGTAAGCTCGGCTTTAGCGAGTTTATGATTCGGCAAACGCGAGAACAAGATATTGCGTTAATGTTGGAAATTGCTGATAAAGAGCCGCCTGATACTATCGAAGACATCAGTCTAGGTGTTTTAATTCCTGCCTATATGTTAAGTGAATTGAAATCTGCTTTTCAGATTGGCTTCGTGATCTTTATGCCCTTTCTACTTATCGACATTATCGTGGCGGCCATTCTCATGTCAATGGGCATGTTGATGGTGCCGCCGATGATGATATCGCTCCCCATTAAAGTCTTGATGTTTGTCTTGATTGATGGGTGGTATTTAGTTGTGAGTTCTCTCATTAATAGCTTTGCGTAGATTAGGACATGGATGCGCAGCCGGATCAGAAAAGCGAGGGATTAGGTGAAGGCAACAAGGATATAAGTAGTGAGAAGGAGCTAAAATTATCGATATTTGAAGAGTATGCAGATTTTGCAAAGTCATTGGCGAGGAAACAATACGTTAAAAATGCTATAGATGACATTGACTTTCAAGACTATTTTCATTTTGCCATTGTTGGTTTGCTCGAATCGATCGATCGCTATGACAGTGGATCGGAAGCTTCTTTTAAAACCTTTGCTGCCTATCGAATAAAGGGCGCAATAATCAATGGCACAGAGAAATTCTCGGAGTACCGAGAACAATTAGCTTTTCGCTATCGTATTCGTCAGGAGCGCCTGAAATCGATAGCGAATGAAGCGAAAAACTATTCCCAACTTCAAGTTTTTGACCAGATGGTTGATCTTACCTTGGGATTGGCAATAGGGTTTATGTTGGAAGAGGCAGGGCGGACGCTAGAAAATAGTGGTACTGATGAGGATTCTATCTATAAAAATCATGCAATCGCAAGAATTCAAAAGAAGTTACTCGATTATGTAGAAGCACTACCCGCGAAAGAAAAAACTGTTATAAGGTATCACTATTATTATTTTGTCACCTTTGAAGAGATAGCGGGCATGCTCGATATTACTAAGGGGCGAGTCTCTCAATTACATAAATCAGGACTATTAAAGCTGCAAAAGTTGATGGGAACTAGAGAGAGCCTGGATTATTATTATTGATTACGTAGAGATTATATCATGGTTAGCACGCATTTAGATTCTGATGAATTACTACATTTAGCCATTCACGCCTCCAAGCAGAATGATGCAGAAAAGGCAATAGAGCTGTTAAAACAACTTTTGGAGAAAGATTCCGAGCATCCTAGAGGTCTATATTTTTTAGGGGCAATGTATGCGGAAATAGGACTCTACGATAGGGCAAAAGAGTTTATGAGTAAGGCGATAGATAACGATATTAATCTGCCAACCGCCGATTTTCAACTGGGCCTTCTTTATGCGACCTCGGGTCAGGTCTCAGAAGCAAAAAACGCTTGGCTTCCACTTCACTCGCTTCCAGAAAACGATCCCTTATATTTATTTCAACGTGGAATTACCCATTTACTTGAAGATAGATTTGATGCATGCAAAGAAGATTTGCAAAACGGTATCGATGCGAATCAGATAAACGATCAATTAAATCACGATATGCAAATGATTATCGACGAGGTCAATGCTAGGAATCTTTCAGAGCAGAATCCGTTAAACAACAATCAGATCGAAACTGCGGAAGAAAGCGTTTCGGAGAATACTGCTACTAGTGCGGACGAGTCAGGAAAAAAAGTTTTGCTTACAGCTTACCAACGTCAAAATTTTGATGATGAATAGTCAGCTTATTTTAAGAGAGTCAATATAGCTTTCAAACGAGAGTATCAGCTATGAATCCAGTTGGTGGAATCGATCAGTTAGTTAAACTATTGCAACAGCGCCTCGCCCGTCAGCAAAATACCTCGACGGAAAAAACGACTAAAGCAGAGACACAAAAAAGCTCAGCAGCAACACGCAGGGATCAAACCGAACAGGTGTTGGAGACGCTTAGACATAAAATTGCCGATCAGAAGAAGGAAAATAAGGGTGATGCAGAGCTTGTTACTATTTTTGTTGAGACGATACTAGCCTGGCAATTAGGTGAGGATATTATACAAGACTCTGGTTTTACAACTTTATCAAAGCAGGTGATGGAGACAATTGAACTAGATCCGGAAACCTCCAAGCAGCTCCATTCTTTCCTACAATCCCTCTCCTAGCACTATATTTTCACTAAATTCAAAAATAACCTTTCTCGCTAGACTAAACAATTCATATTGCACAACTCACAAGTTTTTGTGAAATTTGTAACTTTACATACGAATTTCAGAATTGTATTGCTGGCGATGGATGATTCTATTTTTCACAAAATCTTGTGAATTTTAAATTAAAAGTTGTCACAAAAAATAGTGATTTTTTATTTATTTCAGTTTTTCTCCTAAACTTTTTTTTAACCCCACGGATAAGAGAATTAAATTAATTGTGTCGTATCATGCGACGCTGTTTCTATACGTTTTAGAAAAAAGTTTCTCAGGAGACAAAAATGGCCATTATTATCGGTGGGCACGAAGCAGGTATTCTCGATACATCTCTCCCCATTCTCAATCGTGGAGACAGGACGCGAGCAACGGGTCCTGGAGGTGGCGAGCAAATATATATCAATGTGGCCAATGGTAATTTAAGTATCCAAAAACGCGATATTTTTATGCCGAGCCAAGGACAGGATTTTGACTTAGTTCGAACCTATAATTCGCGCCCTGTGTCCGCTTATGAAGTACGGTTAGAAGATGCGCGCTGGCCACGGACGCACAATATTTTTCTAAATGTCCGCTATTTTGGTGGTGAAAAAGTCTGGGAAGTGACTTATTCCGATGGAACCGTAATGGACTTTCGTTATGACGAAGACGAGGATATTTATGTCTCGACCGATGGTGCAGGAGCTTACGAAACCTTAGTCGATCTGGGTGTTAATGGAGGTGACGCTTCGGTACCTACACATATCGTGACGCGTGCCGACCAAAGCACCTTGACCTTTAACAAGCATGGTTTGTTGTTGAAGTGGGAAGATACCAATGGCGTTAAAATTGAATATGAGTACGACGCAGAAAGATTAATAAAAGTAATCGACGATGATGGCCATGTTTTTAATTATATTTATGGTAATGGCAATAATCTTGATAGGATAGAACACAGTGAATTAGGTACTTTAGTTGAATATCTCTATGACACCGCACACGGTGGTGATGATCGTATGTCGGATGTTATCGATCGTCGCGGTCACCGAACGGAATATTATTACAACGTTGATGGGTTTTTAAGTCGCCTGGTATTACCTGAGCAACAAGTTGGCAAGCAATTTATTAACGGCGAGCTGATTGATGGGCCGGTGGAAAATTTTGCAACACGCGAATTCCGCTTCGAGTATGAACCGCCGCCCGTTGATTGGACTGGCTCGGGTAACAAGCAGTTGCTCACTAAAATTATTGCTCCGGATGGTTCAGAAACAACCTTCGAATACGACTTAGATGTTGGCAACAATGGCACGCAACCGGACCAATCAAAAGCGCCAGAAGATCAATGGTATCGCGGTGGCAGTACCAAAGTTGTCGATGCTTTAGGAAATGCGCGCGCACGATCCAATGACGCTGAATTCGTACAATGGCGTTTGGACAATGGATATTATGAAATTTACGACGCCAGTCGCGAATTTCCAATGAATCCAAATCAGCCAGTACCCGACCCAGCTTTTAAAGCCCAAGTTGATGAAATTCGTAATGCACATAGCATGGTATATGAATATGATGAAGACAGCTATATTACTGCTGTCACTGATCAGTTCGGATTAAAAACCACCTACGAATACGATGACAAAAATAATGTTACGGCAATAACAGATCGAAACGGTTGGGCAATTACCCGCAGTGACAGTGATTATTTTCGAACTTTGAGAAAAGAGCTAGGTGTCGTTGATGCAGCTGGCAACGGAAAATTAGTTGGCGAGCTTAGTAATGGGGAAAAAGATTTATTAACAGAGGGATATACCTCGAGTTTTAAATACGATGATAGAGGGAATTTAATTGAAAGTAAGGATAACGAAGGCAATATTACGACATTTACCTACACCAGCTTTAATAAAATTGCCAGCACAACTGCACCGATGGGTCATGCGCTCATTACACGGAACGACCAGTTTTACCAAGATAAGCGTGTAGAATTAGGTTATACAGCGCTTGTAGAAAATCTAAATGACGATGGCAACGATAATGAGCAGGCCATTCTCGATCTCTATACCACTTTTTTTGAATACGATTCTCCGACGACTCAAAATCTTTCTGAACGTCGAGATCCGGGTGGAGATATTACACGTTTTGAATACGATGGTTTTGGCAATGTTATTAAAAAATATGTACTTTTAGATGCCAGTGATCAGGACAACGAGGACAAACAGCAAGTCACTCGGTACGAGTATGACTTTTTTGGACGTCTCATCAAAACAATTGACCCTGAAAATAATACTTTTCAAAGTGAGTGGGATCCTTTTGGCAACCAGACTAAGTTGACCGATGGCCGTGGCAACGATACTTCATTTACGTATGACGAAGATAATCGGCTGATTGCCGTCACTGATGCTGAGGGAAACATAACGATCAATGGCTACGATGCAGTAGGTAATTTGATTACGGTTGCTGACGCGGCGGGTCACACGGTAACCAGCATTTATGATGTTAATAATAATTTAATTCAAACGATTGACCCGAGTGAAAGTGTAGATCCTGCTATTCAAGCTTTAAAAACCCGTAATACCCAATTTGTGTATGATGTGTTGGGCAATAATACTAGTGTTACCGATGCCGAAGGCCGACGTTGGGAAACTAAATTTAATGAACGAAGCGAAACTGTGGAGGTAGTTACTCCAGAAGTAAAGGGCGAGGACGGATCTACTCTTATTAGTTATGTTAGCACTATGCGATATGACGGTGTTGGAAATCGTATTAGTGTAACGAATAATCGTGGCTACACTACTGACTTCGTATTTACGCAAAACTATCTGATCCGAGAGGAAACGGATGCTAATGGTCATGTAGTCAGATATGAGTATGACGCAAACAATAATAATATAAAAGTGATAGCTGGTATTCAACTTGTTGAAGCTAAGCGTCAAGTTTTGACTTTGGGCTATGACGAGGAGGATCAGCTAGAACGCGAGACTGACGCTGAGGGGTTTTCAACAAAAATAGAACGAGATGCTGCAGGTAATGCGCGTTTTATAACAACAGGACTATATTTGCCTAACCCTGGTGATAGTGATTTTGTCCAAGATAAAAAGGATGTTGAACATATAGCGGTACGTGAGCTGATTTACGACAAAAACAATCGTGTATTGAGAGAAATCCTACCAGAAGTAATTGATCCTGAAACCGGAAATCCAATTCGATACGAAATTGAACATCACTATGATGAAAACGGTAACGAGATAAGAACCGTCGACGAAAATGGATATAACACAAAATTTACTTTTGATCGTGTTAACCAGTTAGTTATGGTTGAAGATCCGAACGGAGTGAAAACTGTTTACGAGTACGATTCTCGCTACAATAAAGCTTCGGTAATGATTGGTGTAGATGCTGAGGTTGTAGGTGGTGAAATTCCACCTGGCCCTCCTGAACCTCCGCCAGGCCCGAGCACTATTGTTCTGACATACGACGACTTCGAAAGTGGTTTGGGCAATTATCAAGATGGTAATACCAATAATGGAGATATGAAGCTTTATACAGGTGGCACACATGCTCATCAAGGAAATAATGCAGCCAATATTCAAGACAACAGTGGTGTTAATTCATCTTTCTTCCATGCAAACCCCATAGATGTCACAAGTTTTGATCGCCTTGAAGTGGAATTTTGGTACAAAGCAGTTGATATCGAAAATAATGAAAATTTCTTCGTCGAATTTTGGGATGGTAGTTCATGGCAGGTTGCAAGAAATTTTATAAAGGGTCAGGATTTTCAAAATAACCAGTTTAATAATGCAACAGTAACAATTGAAGCTGCTGATTTTACGTTTTCGACTGATGCAAAGATTCGATTTCGCGCTGATGCTTCGAATAATGCTGATGATTTTTATATCGATGAGATTGAAGTAAGAGGAATTAGTGATAGTGCAGGCACTGGCGGAGGCAGCAACAATAATACACCTACGATTACTATTAATAATGTTGATCAAGCGCAGATTACGCGCTTTATTTATGATGAATTTAATCAGCTTGTCGCGAAAGTTGATGGTTTAGGTAACGCCCTAGCAGAGAGTGACCTGGAAATATATAAAAATCTACGTGAAAATATCGAAGGATTTAACTTCTCTAGAGATGTTTCCGGCTTAAGTGAACAAGACAAAAACGATATTCGAGCGCTGTACACCGAACACTATGAATACGACAGAGTCGGGAACTTGTTAAGGATAACAGACAACGAAAATCGTGTTACAGAAAATGAGTACGATGCGCTAGATCGTCTATTTAAGATTACCAAGGCTGCCAATTTTGCCAGCGATACAGCAATAGAATTTAACTATTATGACGGAAACGATAATCGTGTTGCGTTTATAGATGGGAATACGAATAGAACTAACTTTACTTATGAAAAACTAGATCGCCTGGAGGACGTTTCATTCAATCGCACGACCTTTGACGATAACGATAATGAAGAAATAAAAACAATTACAACTCGTAATGAGTACGATGCTTTTGGAAATCTTAAATATCAGACACAGGCACTAGATTCTACAGGTCTAACCAAACAGCAACTAACTGATTTTATCGCTGATAATTCGATATCTTTAAGGCGTACTTATTTTGAATATGATTTAAATAATCGACTTTTGCGAGAAGTTCAGCCCGAACAAAATAGTGTTGGTTTTCGATATGATGCAGTTGGTAATAGATTAATTTCAGTTGACGGAAAAGGTAATGAGACACGTCATATTTATGATGCCTTAAATCGTAATATAAAAGTTATTGATCCGTTATCTTTTGAAACTGTAATGGAATATGACGGTGTAGGTAATCGTATCTCGCTTATTGATGCACGTGGTGGAGTTTCAAAATTTACTTTTGATCCCGGCAATAGAATGACAAAACTTGTCGATGCCGAAAATCGAGAAGTCATTTATCGATATGATGTTCGAGGTAATCGTATCGAGCAGATCATGTCTCCTGTTGAAAACCCTAATGATCCCGCTCAACAGAAACTGCAGCAGGTCACAATATTTGAGTACGATGCTGAAAATAATCTTCGAAAAATAATATCACAGATTGATGAAACGAATGAAAAAATTACGTCATATGATTTTGATCGAGTTTACAACGAAACCACTGTAACCGATGCAAATGGAAACAAAACGATTACTGCTTTCGATGCGTTAAATAGAGCAATGGTTATTACTGACGCTCTGAATGGAACTGTAAGTTTTACCTATGATGATGCCAATAATATACTGACTAAAACAGACCAGTTAGATAGGGTGACATTATTCAGATATTATGAGGACAACCAGGCATTTGAACAGGAGACACCAGATAATGTGATTACCCGGTTCGAATTTGATTTGGCTGGCAATCAATCAAAAGTTACTCGAGCATACGGAACTACGGAGCAATCATCTGATATATATTTCTATGATTTAAATGACCGTTTACGAGAGCACAGGGATGCGTTACAAAACTCTACGAAATATGATTATGATGAAAATAATAATCAAACTATTGTAACGGACGCTCGTAATAATTCTGTTATATACACTCGGGATTCGAATGATAGGGTGATATTTATTGAAGACCCTGAAGGGAATGTAGTCGAATATATTTACGACGAAAATGGGAATCGCGTTCAAGTAGTAACTGGTCGTAAATCAAATGAGATGATATTTGCAGACCCTCCAACGAACTCCACTTTCAAACAGTGGCAGGATCTTACCACCCTTGAAAAGCAAAGTTTTTATGACAATGTTGATATTCCGTTGTCAATTAGTACGGACTACTACAATGCCAATAACGAAATAGCTATTAGTGTTGATGCTGAAGGATATGCAACTTCTTTTGTGTATGATTCTAATGGAAATGTTGATAGTCAAACATTGCATATGGAAGCGTTGAGTTTACCGACAGACCCTACGATCTTTCATGATAATTTACCTTTGCCTATTAACGCGGATCAGGATCAAACTATTGGTTTTGAGTACGATAAGCTTAATCGCATGACTGCGCGCATAGATGGTGAGGGATTTAGGCAAGAATACTATTACGATGAGGTAGGCAATCGTTTAAGCACTCGTCAATACCTTGATAAACAAAATACGCTGTTCTCTGAAACACATCACTTCTATGATGAGCTTGATCGCGAAGTCGCGATGGTCACTCAGGAGGGTTTTTTAAGAGAAACGACTTATTATGCTGTTGGCACAAAAAAGGAAGAGATTTGGTACAAAGATAAGGTCTCAATACCTGCGGATGGATCACGACCGCTTGTTGACCAAAATAATCAGTCTTATCGGACTTTCTACGAATATACTTTAGTGGATCAGCTCGAATATGAGACCAACGTTTTAAATGTAAAAACCAAGTTTGAATATGATAAGCGTGGCAATCGTACTCTTATTGTGGAAGCGATTGGTACGGAAGATGAGAGAAAAACTAAATATACCTTTGATAAGGCTGATCGTCTGTTTGAACAAGAAGAGGCTTTTGAGTCTCTCAACACTTCTTCGATTAAAACACGTTTTGTATTAGATGCGAATGGAAATGTAGAAACACTATATTCAGCATATCAGACTGCCGAGCAGCGCCAAACAGATTTTGAGTATGACAAAAATAATCGGCAAATTTTTGAAACAATAGCAGTTGGTTCAAGTGACGAGGTAACAAATAAAACTGACTACGATGCACATGGTAACGTAACATTTATTACTCGGGCGTATCGGCCAAATTACGATCCTAATATACCTCTTTTGCCGGGTGAGACTGCACCTCGTACAACGGCTTTTCTATATGACCGTAATAATAGAGCGGTCACTGAGATAACTGGATATATTGACTCCAATACCCATGTTGGAATAAGAGCAGATTATGAATATGACGGAGCAGGGAATCGAACACGAAAAACGATAGCAGCGAATACCGTCGATCAGCGTGTTAGTACTTTTGAGTTTGATAAAAATAATTTGCTTTCCGCGAAAGTCGCTGGAGTTGATTCTCAAATTATAAATGACCAGCGTATAGATACGGGTGGAGTACGTGCCGAGTTTACTTATGATGGGGCCGGCAATAAATTGACTACCAAACAGGCCGTAGGTGTGGCAGGTGAGGAAAGGACGACTATTTATGAATATTACTTAGATAACCGTCTGAAAAAAGTTACTGATCCGGAGGGCGGAGAAACTAGTTATGATGCATATGATGTTTTCGGTAATCAAACCCGAATAACAGATGCAAACGGTGCTATCCAAACAAGCCAATTCGATGCGCTAGGCCGTTTATTATTTACCTTGTCACCGTCGGACCGACAAGGTAATACCCATATAAAAACAAGTAATACCTATGATGAACGAGGGAACATCAAAAGTACTACACAATCCTATGTAACGGGTCCGAATTCAACGGTTAGCGACGCCCGAACGACCCATTATGATTATGACGTATTGGATCGACAGACAACTGTTACGAATCCAGAAGATTTCAGCACTACGGTCACCTACGACAGGTTTGGCAATCAGCGTTTTGTGACGACTGGCCAATATTTTGTTCCGTTAAACGACCCGAATTACAATCAAGATAAAAAAGATCGCGAGCATATAGTCACGACTGAATTTCGCTATGATGAGCTGAACCGACAAACAAAAATGATTCTGGGTCAAAGTGAGACGCGTTATAAATATGACTTGGTAGGGAATCGTATAGAGCATACAGACGCACTGGGTACTAATAGTGAAAATACAACCAAATTTTTCTACGATGTTGCTGACCGACTAGTTCGTACTGAGGACCCAGAGGGTGGAATCACCCGCATGGAATACAATAGCGCTGGAGATAAAGACGCTCAGTTTATGTTGCAATCAACGGAGATTACGGGTGGTAGCCCTGTTGAAACATGGATTGAGCATACGTTTGAATATGACCTAAATGGCAGATTGATATACAAACACCAAAATCCAAACGCAGTCGATTCCGAACAGCATATTATTACGCGCTTTGTTTACGATTCCGTTGGCAATCAGTTGGAACAACGGGTAGGCGTTGACCCGAATAATCTTGACAGCTTAGTAGGTATTAGTCGTTCGATAAAAGAATACGATTTAAATAATCGTGTTTCTGCGGAGATTGACGGCGCGGGCAATCGTCGAGAGTACACTTACGATTCTTTAGGAAATAGAATTAAGGTGAATGACGCACTCGGCAATGAGGCGCGATATTATTTTGATCTTGCAAATCGTTTGACACATATTCTGGATGCAGAAGGTTCGATCAATGAGTTTACGTATGACTCTGCGGGGAATCGGATAAAGGAGCATGTTTATGCTACATCTTTTACCGGAACCATAGACGATTTAATTCCCCCTTCCGTTTCATCTTCACCGAATAACGATCGTGTATCGGTATCAGTATTTGATGGTGCTAATAAAGTACTGACTAGGATTGATGCGGATGGTATGTGGACCGATTTCGTTTTTGATGGGTCGGGTAATATGCTTGAGGAGCATCGCTATGGAATTGTTGCAGATACAACTGTTCATCCAGAAACCAATAACATCACTCCAATAAAAGTATTTTATCAATATGACAATAACAACCGTTTAGAGACATTTACCGATGTCGATGGAACAATAACAACCAACGAATATGACGCTGCAAATAATAAAATTGTTGAAATAATCACTAGCATTGATATTGATAATCCAAGCCGAAGAACTGATTTTTATTACGATTTAAACAATCGTAAGGTAAAGGAAATTTTTGATCCTATTTTAGATAGAAATGGAAATGTTATTAACACTGATGGGCTTAATATAGTACAGGAACTTATATACGATAAAATGGGTAATGTCATTACAAAAATCAATGGTAATGGCGATGACGAGAATTTTGTTTTCGATATTAATAATCGTTTATCCAGCAATAGTAATGGCCTTGGTGATACAACGAGCTACACGTACTACCGTAATGGTAATCAACGTACCTTGACTGATGGCCTTGGCCAATCTAGCGGAGCGTATACGGAATTTGTTTATTATCCAAATGATTTGTTGCGATATGAAATTAAACCGGAAGTTACCGTGTTTACAATAGAGGGTGGTGAAAAGTTAGATAATCCAACTATTGAACATATATATGACGCCAATGGTAATCAGGTTCAGATAGTAGACGCCAACGGCGTAAAGACTACCCGCTATTTTGACGCTAATAATCGCTTGGTGGCGGAATTACATGGCCTTGCAACAACACTGCATGACGACGGTGACCAAAATGTTTTACGTGAATGGACGCATAATGCTTTTGGTGAAGTAGTAACTGAAACTTTGTATATGGAGTTTTTGTCCGACGACAAACACGATATTAACCAGCGCCCCGTAGCTCCAGCGGGGGAATTTAGAGTAACCACTCGCCATTATGATAAAGGTGGGCGTGTAGAGCGTATCGATTATCCACCAATTGAGTTCGTTACGCTATCTAACCTAAATAACGAAGAGCCTACCGTTACCGTAACTCAAGAGCAAGATGCAACGATCAGTGAAGAGTTTAAATTCGATCGCTTTGGAAATACACGAGAGCAAACGGATAAAGTTGGTAATACTACATATAGTTATTTCGATGAAAAAGGACAGCTAATATCTCAAATAGATGGTGAGGGTTATGTTCTTGAGTGGCGTTACGACTCCCAAGGTAATGTGCTTGAGCAGAAGACTTATACTGATACAGTAGACACGAGCACACTAGATCCAATTATCCGACCCAATATGTCAGGCGCTGTCAATTATTCTGTTATTAGAAAATATGACGTTGCAAGTCGATTAATTGAAGAGCAATCACCGTCACTATTAATTTTTGATACTGACGTGACCACCGATATTGACGCTGTAGAAGCGAATCCATCCCAATCGACTGAACGTGTAATTACGCGCTATACGTATGATGGCCTTGGAAACCAAACGAGTAGAACTTTAGCCTATGGTACGAACGAGGCCATTACGGAATATAATTTTTATGATGCCGCGGGCCGTCAAATAGCTTTGTTGGACGCGAAGCGTATAGTTAATTTATATGACTATGATGCGAATGGAAATCGCACTCAAATTAAACGTTTTTTCACACCACTTCCGATTACTGAGGATCTTAGTCAAATAAAAAGTGCTACTGAATTATTATTTTTGATGCAAAGTTATTCCGACGAAAACGATCAGGCAGTGCAACTGGATTATGACGCATTGAACCGTTTAACAATGCAAACGGAGTTTATGAATCCAGATAACAATAACGACAACCTTGTGCAAACTTTTCGCTACGACGCGATGGATCAACGGACAGAGGCGGTAGGCGCGTTGGCACAGAACGAATTTTTGACTTCAGCTCCCGTAACTCAGTTTGCTTATAATGCGCGTGGGCAAGTTAGCAAAGTAGTAAACACAGATGGCAGTGCCAAGTTTTCAGAATATGATGCGGCGGGAAATCTCGTACTTGCATATACTGGAGCGTCGACACCTCCGTCACCAGCGGTATTATCCAGTGTAAGTTTAACTAGTGAAGGTTTGTTTTTTGATTGGGAGCCAAACCCCAACGAAATATCTGCGGTTCAATCTTACGTTGTCTATGGTACTGACAGCTTACCGATCGTTGACGATAGTTTTGAAGGCGCTTCAACGATTACCAAGTTGGGTTATCAAAATAGTACTGGAGTTTTAGGCAACTGGGTAAGTGTCAATGAAGATTTAACTCAAGCAACGATTAGTACTTCTGAACTAACCGCTGGTGAAACAGTTTATTTTAGAATTGTTACTCAAAACACCGGTGGTGGACTGGCTTGGACACAAGAGCAGTCTATAGTAGTTCCGCCTAAGTTTAGTGACATATCTCTTTCTCAACCTACTCCGGATCAACTTGCAGTTAAAGTGGTTTTTGACGCTAACGCGAGTGATCGCAAATTATTGTACACGGGCGATAATGGCGTAAGCGGTGAAGTAAATTTTGGTGCGGGTGGAATTGCAATTATTGATGGCGTTGAACAGCCACAGTCGTATAAATTTCAGTTACAGTGGAAAGACGCCACGCAAAGCGCGTCCAACCCACCCTATATTACCAATGAATTCCCGTTTGAATATAGAAACAACCCCGTTGCAACCAGTACAAATTATAAGGAAGTTTCTGTAAGTCAAGGTAGTGATACTTTTTATCGAATAGAGCTTGATACCACGCTTGATAATGCAGTTGATTTTCGTGCGCTGATAATCAACTGGGCAAACGTTTCCGGCGGTAATAATAGTGGAAGCACGAGCGTTGCTGGAAACAACGGGGTTTATAGCGCAGTGTTAGGTCAAAGTGGTGATATCCTTCTTGAGGCGGGTGATTATGAAATTACGATTCGAGGCCTAGGTGATGACCAAGAAACACTTTTGAGTGTTCAGACCGTTACCGTTGGGGGCTCAGGCAGTCCTCTTGACGAGACCCACAAGTATTTGAGTGCTGATATCCCTGAAGTCACGGCAGATCAAGTTGTAGTTTTAAACGGGGAACGGTTGAACGCCAATACCCAAGAAGGTCGTGTGTTATTTAAAATCAATAATCTAGGTGACGGCGATCATTTCTACACTTTGCTTTATGGTGACACTGTAAATGAAACACACAATACCAATATTAACTCTAACAGTAATGCACAAAATTCAGATGTCGAAATAGAAGTAGAATTAGTACAAAGTGAAGTAGATAGAATTAGCGGTAATCTAATGGTTGCTTGGCGTGAAGCTGGAACCGAGGATGCTTTTGGCAATGTCACTAATTTTGAAAATGTAACCTCAAATTCAGGCCCGGCTCCCATCGACCAGTCCAAAGATGCCTTATTTCAATTGGCAAACCCAATAAACGATATCATTAACGGAATTTACGATTTTAAAATATTTTACAAGCTATCTAATGGAAAAGAAGTCGTTGTTGATATTTTACAGTTAGACACAGCGCAAGGTATCAACGCAAATAATACCAACTCAGTCGAAATAGATGCTAGCGAAGTCGATGGTTTAATTAGTTTGAATGCAACTGCATTAAATTCTGACGCTGGATTGTTTGTTGGAACACTAAATAACCCCGGAGCAGATTTAGAACTTGCGCTTAACGTCGATACAACATCTTCAAGCCAAACGGGCAGTAAAGAAATCGGTGGCTTGGATATCGGTTACTATACACGTAACGAATACAATGCTTTAAATATTCGCATCGCTACCAATGAAGGTGATGGCAATTTACGTCGTTTTGATGTTGACGCGAATGGAAATGTTTTGGTAGAAAAAAATTATGGTCAGGCGGTTATTGTTGACGGTAAACTTGTTGAGCAAGATCCTAATAGGTTTTTTGATAAGTTTACCGCTTACGACGCACGTAATAGGAAGATTCGTGAATATTCTCCCGAATTTGATGTTCACGGAGATCCAAATAATCCGAGGCGTGCAGTAACTATCTTCGAATACGATGTATTGGATAATATTACACTACAGCGTGATGCGAAAAACAATACTACTGAATGGGTATTTAATGCAGTCGGTGATCTTGTCGAGGAAATTAATGCACGAGGTTTCCATAAAAAAGTTTTCTACAATCGTCTTGGTGAAATCACTGCAGAAAGAACAGAAATTGGAAAAGTCGTTACTCCTCTTGGCGGTGACGCAACTACCGGAATAGCAGACGTTTTTAAGTTTTATGATGAATTTGGCCGCTTTGAAAAAGAGCGAGATGCTGAAGGTAAGGAAATTAGTTTTGGCTATGACCTCTTTGATCGTCAGACCGAACAAACAAATGCTTTGGGCCACACTACAAGCATGGGTTATGACCATCGTAATCGTTTAATCAGGACAAGCCAGCCCATTGACGATAATTCCAATAATAATTTAATTACCACGTATATTTATGATGGTCGTGATAATAGGATGAAGGTGGTTGATGCAAATAATAATGAATTTGAGCAATTCTGGAATGGCATGAACCAAGCTGTCGGTGAACGCAGTTTTCAAGAGGCCGGACAAGCTGTCGAAGTTCGCAGTCAATATGATGTTTATGGCAATTTGATTGCGACACTTGATGAGGAAGAACGCACTCGTTCGACGCTCTATGGTGGTTTTGGGCGAGTCGTTCAAACAGTTGATGAGGGCGGACGAATTATTGTTTTTCACTATGATGAATATGGTCGTGTTTCTATGGAAACAAGTGAGGACCTTATAAATGAGGATGATGACGACAACACTACGCAAACTGATGGTAATACAAAAAATATTCAACGGCACTACAACAATCTTGGTTTAGTTACACGTATTGAAGACCTGGCTACAGGAGTGACAACCCACTATGGCTACGATATTACCGGTCTTCGCGTTTCTGAAAATATAACAACAGGAATAGACTTTGAAGGAAATACCCATAATCGCACAATGACATACACCTATGATGAAATGGGGCAAATGACTCGCTGGCACGATGCCGAAACCAAAACACATCTTAATTATATTTGGGATAAAGCCGGGAACTTGCAAATGACCTTTACGGATGCCGGCTACGACCCTGAATTCGAAAATGTCGATTTGGAGCCGTTACTCAATGATGCGGAAAATTTTATTCGTGATCTTGAGGATAGTAGCGGTGACAAAATATATACCGGCGAAAGAGGGCGAGTATTGAGGGAATATGCCGTTGATCAAAATATAGGAATGATAGATCTATTCGATGGTGTTTTTGGTACGAGCACTGTAACGGAAAATACCGGGGGTCCTCACGGTGGAGGAAATACGACGATTACTATCTGGGAGGATAGCTTTCTTGACAATAAAAATGCGCTTGAAAAACTATTAAGACAGCTGGGTTATGGCAACGAAGTTGATGCAGCGATTGCACAAGCCAAACAAGATAATCCCAATTTTCATTTCATCGAACACGAATATACTTATGATGAAAACCATCGCGTTAAGAGAATAACGCAGCGCGGCGAAGCCTATCGGGAGTTTGCTTATTATGATGACGGTAGCCGAAAAAGGGAAACGCAAACGAATAATGGAAAAACGATTGTTTACGAATATGAAGATTATGATTATGCCGGCCGTGTAAAGCGTGTAGTATGGAATGATGATGGTAAGGAATTCGAGGGCAGATGGATTTATGACAAAGTTGGTAATATTACCGAATATGCAGAAGACGAGGTTCGCAGTCGCGACGCCAACGGGGTTGTGGATGACCATAAAAAAATACGGCGCAGCATTAAAGAGTTACATAATAATTATCGTGTGCATATAACGACAGAAAAAAGTCGCGACAAGGAAGATGAATGGGTTACTAAAAAAACTACCAATGATCTCGATTTATCTGGACGTGTTAAGCAGATTAAATCAGAGGAAGGGGACAGTACTTTTTTCTTTGATCACACTTATGAAGCCGATGGTCGTGAGCGGGAAGTTAAGGTGCGTGGTAAAGATGTTGGAGGAGTTACGCGATCAGTTTATGATGCGAATGACAAGTTAATTTATGTCAACAAAGGTAAAGCTGAAAAAGCGGATAGTGAGGAGCGACTTCGCTTTGTTAATAATAACGATGGCCAAATAACGTTTCGTTATCATGATCAGGGGGATAATGATGATGTCGATACTCGAACGGAATTTCTTTATGCGAATGATAATCCTGTTGGGGAAATTGGCACTATCGAAAATGGTGATACTAAAGTCGAGCTCGATACCGGTCGATATAATTTAGTCGATAAAATTGATGGAGAATTTCCGGGTTCGACGGTTACTTTTTACAATGCTCAAGCTGGGGACACGCTCTATTCAATTGCAGCTGCAGTATACGGTAACCCTAGTTTATGGTTTGTATTGGCAGAGGCAAATGGCCTATCGCCTAGTGAAGAAATAGCTGAAGGGACTCGTATTCAAATTCCCAATCGTATCGAAACAGGGCGCCTTACTGCAGAGACGCATTCGATTTATAAGGAAGGCGAAATCGTTGGATCCACACTTCCCAACCTCAAAAGCACCGCTAAAAAAGATAATTGCCGAACATTTTTAGTCATCGTTATAGTTGTAGTTCTAGCGGTTGTCGCAGCTGTTGCAACTGCAGGTATTGGCGCTGCCCTTCTTCCGGCTGGAGTGAGCGCACTGAGTTTAACAGGTGTAGCGATTTTTGCTGGTGTGGGTTTAGTCGTTGGTTTGACGGCTAATGCGATACAGCAAGGCTTATTTATCAAGCTCGGGTTGCAAAAAGAGTTTAGCTGGGATGCGTTTATCGGCGCTGGTATATCGGGAGCTTTATCTGGCGCGGCAGCAGGAGTGGGCGAGGGAATCAAAGCGCTTGCGGCAGCTCGGACATTGAAAGGAGCTGCTGACACTCTCGTATGGGCCAAAACAGCTCAGGTTGCTCTTGCGGTTGGAGCGGCCACGGTCAAGCAGCTATTTAATGATGCTGATGGAGACGGCCGTGCAGATGGGAAAATTACGTCATGGGTTGGTTTAGCGACTAGTGCGCTGGGTGCCATTGTGCAAACCAATCTTGCTGAGCTTCAAGGCGTTGATGCAGGGACCGAGGATCTAATTAACGCCGCGGTTGAACGGCAAGTCAACGCAACGCAGCTGGTGACGAACGCTAGCTCTACATTGCACGCTGTGAAAGGTTCTGTCGAGCAATTGCAGAATATAGCTGAATTTATTGGCTATATAACCCCTTGGGCAAATTTAGTCGAATCTGCCGCCCGAGGTAAAGATATTACAGCAGCTGATTTTGTCAGCATGATTGGCAGTACTTTGAGCGTGACACTTAGCGATCCGCTTACAGAAGCGGCTGGCCTTGAAACGGGCGGTACAAGATTTGCTGATCGCTTATCTTCGGCAGTGCTGCGCAGCACTTTGAATACTGCGATTGCTGGCGGTATTGCGATAGTAGACACTGAAGCCGCTGGCGACTGGATTGCCAATGAACTCGGTAATGAAGTGGGGCAATTTATTGGTCAGACTTTGACTATAGATACGGGCTTCCAGGATTGGGCAAGCAGACAACAAGAGCAGATTCGTAAGGATTTTGTGGATTCGATGGGCACACCGGACCTTATGGCTGCGGAAATGGCTGCTCGAGAAGCTGCTGCGCGAGTTAGAGTTGTAAACGCCGACCTCATAATTGCTAATCGAAGACTAGCTCAATTGAATACCGGGGGGGCCGGCCCAGGTCCGAATCCGCCGCTTGGACCTGTTGACGGTGTGCCTAACCTGCCCAATGATGCGGCTGAAGCAAGAGCAATAGCGGAAGCTCGAACGGTTTTGCCCGGGGCTTCTCAGCCAGCTCCACCTACAACTAATGCAGCGGGAGTGAGGCTGGAAGATGTATTACTGACAGTGCCCAGTGTCTCAGCAACCGCAACGGGGAAAGAAAAAGCGCTGCAAGAGCGGAGGGCCGCCTTTGTCGGTAAATTAAACGATATATTGCGGACAACCTTTTTAAGGTCAATCAAGGAAGATCCGGGTTTTGTTAATTTAGATGTACCCCTTAAAGCGGTAGTGCACGGAGTTGATGCAATAGAAGGAGTTTTGTTCGGGATTAAGGATCAAGCGTTAGATATCGCAAAAATGGGAGTTAAACACGGCTTTCCTCAGAGTCCCTTTGGTTCAGGCCTAAATAACGGTTCTGGTTTAAATCCCGGATTTATGATGCCGACTGACTTCAACATAGCAATGTTGGAGGCTTTTGGCTTAAATGAGGAGGCAGCTGTTATGCAAGCCGCTCAAGATTCTGTCACTAGTAAAATAGGAACGACTTCTACGGAAGAACTGGTTGAAACTATAAAGTTTTTGCAACCGGTTCTAGATGATGGTGAATCGAGAGATTATTTTTATCAATTTATACCAAACTATTTGAGGTCTTTACCTGCTAGGGAAAGAGAACAACTCTATTTATCCGCAGGTATTGCGGTTGCTACAGTAGCGGTTACCGCGTATGCTGGGGTAAGATTAATTGCTTCTGTTGTCAGATCGAATAAACCTTTGCGTGAAGCAATTCAAGGTCTGAATGTTGGCGCCAAAGCACTTGCTGACGCAAAGAAAACAGATAGCCCTCCGGATAGCCGCACTGCCTCTACTCCCGTAAGTGAGAAAAAACCTAAACGTACTCAAACTTTCAACATTGATCCAGAAGTTGAAAAAGACCTAAGGAAAAGAAATGCAAAAAATGCTAATAGAGCAGGCATTCCTGAAAATTCGCTGGGAGACGATGAAATTCCTGTTATTGCGGAGCTAGCAAGTAGGAAAGACTCTGCTGGACTCGACGGCGCTTTCCTAAATGAGGCTGATGTGCGAGGAGAATTTTTGGGGCAAAGTAGACGTCAGAATGTCAGGCCGGCACCTGAAGCGTTAATTCCTCGCAAAGATGGTAGATTTACAGCGGTGGAGGTAAAAAATAGGAATACATTTAATGACGAGTTATTTAGACATGATTTTAAAGATAAATTTGAAAATGTTTTTAATAGTCCTGATGGGAACAGGGTCGATCGGATAGTTCTTGCGGTGTCGGATGGTACTCATTCTCCAAAAACTAATTTTGCAGATGGCTTCGGTGTCAATAGCCAAGGGTATTTGACATCGAATGGTAAGTTGGTGACTATACAGCAGCGTAAAATTTTGGTGCTTCAGCGGCCTCTGCCGGCGCAGCCACCGCGGCGATTGAGGGGAGAATAACATAGGTGGGAAAACCCGTTTTTTACCTATTTTTTAGCGATCTATCATTTGCAGCGGATTTTGAAGGGCTTTATTCGTTGGCTGAATACTTTAAGCCCCTGTCCTCATTTGATAGCTGGGGAAAGATTGCTGTATTTCCGCGAGAAGAAGGTGACAAGGCTGAGTATCGATTACTCGAAAATGGCTTCCTCCCTTTTGACGACACGAGGGGTTTTATTAAGAGCATACTAGACAGTAAAAAAAAGAATTGGAGATTAAAAAAGATAGTTCAGCATTCAGATGATTTGGTTTTTATATGTCAGGTGAATACAAGGAGATACCGATTATCTCAAGGAGACATTGAGGAGTATAATGTGCAGCAGGGCATACATCTAATGAATTCGAACGGGCATGCGTGGCTAAATGGAAAACAAAAAAGTTATAAATGCAGTTACTGGCTTGACTTAGATAGTGCTCTCAGTACTGATCTCAATACCAAGGTTCTGCATGATGAGCTTTTGTCATTGATTTCTTGTTGCGATTCTATTTTGGGTTGGGGTTCGAGCGGGCAGCTCGTATATTTCTACAAAAGGGATAATATAAGCTGTGAGTTCAGTGATACTGATGTGGCGAATAAACAATGGTGGAACCGAGCTCATTTCTTAAATGAGAGAAATTTAGGTGAAGGTGTTGAATTGATAAATTTGCAGAATGGATTGCTGATTTATGACAAAGATCTTTTGAATGGATCGATAGAGCCTTAGCTTTTTGAGTCGATATGAAAAATAACCTTTGTATAAGTTTTTAACTAATGAATGAAGAAGAATTTAATAAACTCATTAATGAATTAATGAGTTTTGCACTTAAAACTGCCAGGAATTATGTTGAAGATAAAGGTGGTTTTACTCCATTTGCAGTTGCGTTGAAGGCTGATGGCAAATATACCTTTGTGCAGGCAGCTACTGATGGAAATGAAGGCGTTAATCAAGTGATTGATGCGTTGAAAAAACTAAAATATGAAGAAGAGTTACTTGGCGCTGCTATTTGCATGGATACATTGGTTACTATAGCGGATCAAAGCGTCAAGCAAGATTGCATAAAATTAGTTTTGGAAGATCTCCGCAACCCCACAATGAATGGCTACCAGGTGTATAGAAAAAGAGGCAATGGTTACGAATTCGATCAGCTAGAGGCTGAAGAAGGAGAGAGCCTGGTATCTTTTTAGTCACAAAGTAGGCCGGAAATTGGTCAAGAGTCTTTACTGTTTAATCAATTATTTGTTCTTCTATATTTATAGTCTTCTTCGCTAACTTCCATCCATTTGGGGCGTTTTCAGCATCTGTAACGAGCGTACCCTCAGATTTCTTCAGTTATATCCCGAAAATCGCAAAAAATTTGTGAATGAGCAAACTATTGGCGCGTAATTTCTTTTCTTTTCACTCCTCACCAAAATTAGTGAATTTTTTCACCAAAAACCCTAAACATTTTCGCATTCCCACGGATACCCCTATTTAGCAAGGGCTAGCACACGCAGGGCTAGCAACATTCGATCAAGGCTTAATCAAAAAAAGATCAAAGCGTAATCAAAAAATAGATATACAGCTATTCTTTGGGGGAATAGGGCATGGCCATTGTCATAGGCGGACACGAAGCGGGTTTACTGGATACTTCTCTTAAGCAACTCAATCGCGATGATCGCACCCGGGCGACAGACCCGAGCGACAACGATCAGTTTTTCATCAATGTCTCAAATGGCAATTTGAGCATTCAAAGTCGCGATATCTTTCTTCCAAGTCGCGGTCAAGATTTTGAAGTTGTGCGCACCTATAATTCGCGCTCTATTCAGGCCTATGAGCAACGCATCGAGGATTCCCGATGGGTACGCACTTACAACGTCTTTATTAATGTCAAGTATTACGGCGGTGAGAAATTATGGGAGGTCGCCTATCAGGATGGCACTGTATACGATTTTCGCCTCGATCAGCAAAGCGGACTTTATATCAGCAAAGACGGTGACGGCGCCTTTGAAACATTAGAAGATCTTGGAATTGGTGGCGGTGATGAAAACACCGTGACGCATATTTTAACGCGTGGTGACCAGAGCAAACTCTATTTTAATAAATTTGGTAATTTGTTGCGTTGGGAGGATACCAATGGGGTCACAACGTCGTACGAATATGATGCCCAGCGTTTAGTTAAGGTTATCGATGATGATGCCCATGAAATCGATTACATTTATGGCAATGGTAATAATCTTGTTCGTATAGAACACAGTGAACTTGGCACACTGGTTGAGTATAAATATTCCAACGCCGGGGGAGATGACCGTTTATCCGAAGTCATTGATCGCAATGGTCACAGCACAAAGTATTTTTATAATAACGATGGTTATCTTTCTCGCCTTGAGTTGCCCAATACGCAAATTGTTGACGGTCAAGTACAAACTTTTGAACAGCGCGTTTATACATTTGAATATAGTGATCGCGTGCAAGAGTGGACCGGTGCGGGAAGTGCTGAGCTACTGGCAAAAATAATTGGCCCCGATGGCAAGGAAACCACATTCGAATATGATATTGATGTCGGCAATAATGGCACGCAGCCTGACCAAACCAAAGCACCGGAAGACCGCTGGTATCGCGGCGGTACAACTAAAATCGTCGACGCGCTTGGCAATGCGCGCGCGCGCTCTAACGATGCCGAGTTTGTGCAATGGCGTCTCGATAACGGTTACTACGAAATTTACGATGCCAGTCGTGAAATTCCACAAAACCCCAATCAACCTGTTCCAGATCCAGCATTTAAAGCACAAGTTGACGCTATTCGTAATATGCATAGCATGGTTTACGAATACGACGAAGACGCCTACATCAATGCCGTTACGGATCAGCAGGGCATTCGTACCGAATATGAATATGATGATGACAATAATTTAATTGCCGTTACTGATGCGACAGCTGATATCATTACACGAAGCAACGATACCTATTATCGCACTCTGCGCAAAGAGCTGGGAATTGTCGACGCTACAGGCAACGGTAAGCTGGTTGGTGAATTAACCAATAGTGATATTCAAACACTAAAAGATGCTTATACGAGTCGCTCAGAATACGATGATCGCGGCAATCGCACTGCATCAATTGATAATGCGGGAAATCGCACCACTTTTACCTACACGGATTTTAATAAAGTATCGAGCACCACCTCGGCCATTGGCTATGCCTTAACGGTTTCGAATGAACAGTTTTATCAAGAAAAACGTGTTGAGTTGGGTTATGACGCTGATGTCAACAATCTGACTGGCTCTGACAAGCAGGCAATTCTCGATCTTCATACCACTTTTTTTGAATACGATAACAATCAAAACTTAGTCGAGCGACGCGATCCCGGTGGTGATATTACGCGTTTTGAATACGATATATTTGGCAATCTCGTCAAGCAGAGAGTGTTTTTAGATGCGAGCGATTTGGCTGATGAGTCGAAACAACAGATAACGCAATTTAAATATGATTCGTTCGGCAACATTATTGAAGTTATTGATGGAGAGGGTAACGTCAGACAAAGCGAATTCGATCCCTTTGGCAATCAGATAAAATTTATTGACGGAAATGGCGGCGTAACAACTTTTACTTACGATGGAGACGACCGTCTAATCAGTAGCACTACCCCGGAAGGGTTTACCACAATTAATGCTTATGATGCTGTTGGCAATTTAATTGCTATTACCGATGCAGCAGGTCACACCGTAACAAGTATTTATGATGTTAATAATAATTTAATTTCTGTTATTGATCCGTCCGAAAGCAACCCGGCTAAAGACCGGGTTACCGAGTTTGTATATGATGTTATTGGTAATCGCACTCAAACAACCGATGCAGAAGGGCGGGTGACACGATTTACATTTAATGCTCGCAATGAAAATGTTGAAGTTATTACCACGGAAGTCTTAGCCGAAGATGGCCTTACACCCGTTTCTTATCGCTCAACTTTTGCGTATGACGCAGTTGGCAATCGTATCGTTAGCACAAACAATCGCGGTTTTACTACCGAATTGGTTTACGATCAAAACTACTTCATTCGCCAGCTCACCGAACCCAATGGACATGTCACGCGCTTTGAATATGATGCCAATAATAATCAGGTTTCCATTATTGCGGGTCTACAGTTGGCGGCGAACAAGAGGCAGATCTTAAAATTCAGTTTCGATGAAGAAGATCAGGAAATAAAACGAGTAGATGCAGAAGGAAATGAAACTTTATTGGCCTATGATGCTGTTGGTAATAATATTCTAGTGACCAATGCGCGCGGTTTTGATATCGAGTTTGTGTTCGATAAAAATAATCGTGTTATACGCGAGATTTACCCGGAAGTTTACGATGGAGTTCAGGGTCAAAATGTTAAACATGTTATTGAAAGTCGCTATGACGCTAATGGCAACGAAATAGAAACTATTGACGAAAATGGCAACAGTACCAAGTTTACTTTTGATAGAGATGACCGCGTCGTTTTGGTTGAAGACGGTTCCGGTATAAAAACATTATTTGAGTATGACTCGCGTAACAATCGCACGGCCGTAATGATAGGTGTTGATGCGACAGTCGAAGAAGTGGAAGAAACAGGCGCGCCCAGCCAAGTTATCCTTAGCAAGGATGATTTTGAGGGCGGGCTAGGAAATTATTCTGACGGTGGTAGTGATATGTCACTTTACACCGGAGGGGCTTATGCCTATCAGGGAAATAACGCCGCCAATATTCAGGATAATAGCGGTGTGAAGTCCTCATTTTTTCATAGCAACGGTTACGATGTTAGGGATTTTTCCACAATCGAAGTGGACTTCTGGTATTACGCACGCAGCATGGAAAATAACGAAAACTTTTTCGTTGAGTTTTGGGACGGTAATCAATGGAAGAAAGTCGGTAATTTTATCAAAGGACAAGATTTTCAAAATAATGAATTTAATCGTGAAGTCGTTACTATTTCGAGTGCTGATTACAATTTTTCCGACAACGCTAAAATTCGTTTTCGCGCTGATGCCAGCAACAATGGCGATGATGTTTATATCGATGAAATAGAGGTCCGCGCACTCGGCGGTCAGGCAGCGCCGGCAAGCGTTGCAAAAAAAGTCGTTATCAACAGCGTGGACGAGGCCCAAATCGATCGCTTTGTTTACGATGAGTTTAATCAACAAGTTGCGGTTATCGATGGTACCGGAAATGCTTTAGTAGAAAATAATTCTGCGTTATATCAAACCAAACGTGCTGCTCTGGGTTATGCCCAAGATATTACGCAGTTAAGCGATACAGATAAAGCTGAGTTGCGTTCACTTTTTACTTCAACTCGGGAATATGATCGAGTTGGCAATCTGACCAAAGCAGTAGATCATCTCGACCGCGAAACGACACAAACTTTTGATGGGCTTAACCGCATTATCGAAACGACTAATGCCTTAGGGGATAAGCAGCATTTGCGTTACGACGGCAACGGCAACATTGTCGAGCGCATCGATGAGCTCGGTCGCAGCACGAAATTTGCTTTTGACTCGGTTGACAGAATAGTTACGCAAACTGATCCCATCGCAGCTGTGACCGCATTTGAATATGATGATTTTGGTAATGTTCTAACGCAAACGCTTGCACAGGCTAGTGTTGACGAGCGCCAGACGCGTTTTGAATACGACTTAAATAATCGCTTGATAAAAACCACTGAGCCGGAAGGCAATAGCCAGATTGTCGAATACGACGCAGTGGGAAATAGGGTGCGTGTTATCAATGGGAATGGCAACGCTACTCAATTTATTTACGACGCACGCAATAGAAATATCAAAGTTATTGACCCGCTCTTGTTCGAAACTAATTTTGAATACGATGGTGTAGCAAATCGAGTTACCTTAGTTGATGCTCGAGGTGGTATACAGCGTTTCGAATTCGACCCGAGTAATCGGCTAATTCAAACCACAGATGCAGAAGGGCGAGTCACCCAGTTTGTTTATGACGTTCGGGATAATCGAGTAGAACAGCGCACAGCTGCTGGCACTTTAGATGAGGAAATAACGCAGTTTTTTTACGATGCTGTCAATAATCTAATAAAAACTATTGATGCCGAGGGCGGTGTAACAACGCAGGATTTTGATCGAGTTTATAATAGGACCTCAATTACGGATGCAAACGGTAACACAACATTTACCGCGTTTGATGCGTTAAATCGAACCGTTAAAATTACTAATGCTTTAGGTGGTGAGAAATTATTTGCTTACGATGCAGTCAGCAATGAAATTTCTATCACCGATGAACTGGGCCGAATCACACAATTTATTTATGACGATAACGATCGTCGTATCAGAAAGATCGATGCCGACGGTATAGAGGAACATTTTGAATACGACTTAGTGAGTAATCAAACTCGTATTACACAAGCTGCAAATACTCCACAGGCCGCCGATACGATATTTATCTATGATCTCAATGACAGGTTGATCGAAGAGATCGACGCGTTAGGCAACTCCAAATTTATCGACTACGACGCTAATAGCAATATCGTGCGACAGACTGACGCGAACGGCAATATTACGCTCTATGAGTATGATGCCAACGATCGACTAGCCGTTGTTACGGATCCAGAAAATAATGTTGTGCGTTATGCTTATGATGGCAATGGTAATCGTACCCAAGTTACCGATGGTCGCGAGTTTGTTTCGACCATCTATTACAACGCTAATAATGAAGTTATTCTGAGTGTTGACAATCTAGGTTATGCCACCAGCGTTGAATACGATAATAATGGCAATGTGGTAAAACAAACGCTGCATATGCAAGCTGTTTCTCTCCCACTAGACCCTAATAATTTACCCGCTATACCGACATCATCTGCGGACCAGGTTACTTTACTTGAATACGATAAATTAAACCGCATAACGGCAAAAATTGATGCTTTGGGTTTTCGCCGTGAGTTTACTTATGACGCCGTCGGCAACCAAACTTCCGTTACGCAATACCGCTCGCTAGATGGAAGTGATGCTGCTGTTTCCAGCGCTGTTTACGACTCACTCAATCGTCGTATCTTTGATATCACCCCAGAGGGTTATTTATCTGCTTACGCTTACGATGCGGTAGGCAATCGAATTCAGGAAACAATTTTTGACGAACGGATTTCATACCAAGCTGGAATTTTACCGGTGCCAGTTGGAGGTGATGCCGGCAGGCTCACGCGTTTCGAATACGACTTGGTCAATCAGTTAATTGCGGAGATTAGTCCGCTTAATATTGAGCAGCGTTTCGAATATGATGAGCGCAGAAATTTAATTAAACAGATAGATGCGGCGGGTACTGCAGAAGCTCGTGAGACGCAACTTGTTTATGATCTTGCCAATCGTT
>JANQJB010000054.1 GCA_028281865.1 Marinagarivorans sp. | reverse complement strand
GTTGCCGAGTTAATGTGGCACAGGAGGTGCCACTGTTGACCGCAGGTCAATGCGAGCCCAATAAAATCGAGGCTTTTCGCATAAAGCCAGCAAATTTTATTGAGCGGCAATGTTTGAATTATGGAAACTAAAAAATATTGCTAGGTTAATAGTCATTTAATTCAACGGCACATAAATGAAGCGTAAAGGTTTAGGTAGAGGCTTAGAAGCCTTGTTAAAAAATCCCGAGGTTGGCGGCGGAGCCGAACAGGCTGTTAAAAAAGCACTTAATGTTGCTGAGGTCCCAATAGAAAATTCTGGGCCACAGGATGGCAAGCTCGTTGATATTGCGGTTGATTTATTACAACGTGGTAAATATCAACCGCGGCGTGATATTCACGAAGAATCTTTACAAGAACTGGCGGATTCAATTAAAGCGCAAGGTGTTATGCAACCTATTGTTGTGCGACCGATTGCAAAAAAACGCTACGAAATTATTGCGGGTGAGCGGCGTTGGCGGGCTAGCCAAATTGCGGGACTCGATAAAATACCTGCCGTCATTCGCGATGTTCCAGATGAAACTGCCATTGCGATGGCAATTATCGAAAACCTTCAGCGTGAGGATCTAAATCCGATTGAAGAGGCTTTAGCGCTAAAACGTTTTCAAGATGAGTTCTCGTTTACGCATCAGGAAGTTGCCGATGCGGTTGGTAAATCACGCACAGCGGTGAGCAACGCTTTGCGGCTTTTAAATCTTGGCGAAAGTGTGCGTACGTTGCTTGAGCGGGGCGACTTAGAGATGGGTCATGCTCGCTGTTTATTGAGTCTCGATACCTTGGCGCAGGGAGAAGCAGCAAAACAAATTGTTGCTAATAGTATGTCGGTAAGGCAAGCCGAAGCTATGGTGCGTAAATTACAGGAATCTAATCCCGAAAAACCGTCCAAAAATAAAACTGTCGACCCCGACATTAAAAAATTACAAGAAGATTTATCAGAAAAAATTGGTGTGCCTGTGGCCCTACAGCACTCAACAAAAGGCGCTGGTAAACTTGTTTTGCAATATAAAAGTTTGGATGAGCTCGACGGAATTCTTAAGCATTTAGGTTTTGAAAATGCTTAAATCTATTTTTATTTAAAATGAATAATTAAAACCAAAAGAAATCGTATTCAAATGAATACGCGACTTGGGCTGGAATATTTCGCTGCCGTTTAGCTCTTCCACCGCCAGTTTTGGCCCTTCTTCAATAAACGTTGCATTGTGGTCATAAGAAGTAAAGAAATGCCAACGCTTATTCGGGCGCAAATTAATTCTAAATCTTCCGTAAACTTCAAAAGTATCGCCCACGTCAAGTTCAGAAGTTACGTCGGTTAACACGTCATCTATTTCAACCGTTTGGGTAACATCAAGCTTTGGGCTTATTGCATAAGCGTAATGAGTGCGAACGTCGATGCTCCAATATTCGTTGTAACGTAACTCCCCTCCTACACCGATAATCGCGTAAAGCCAGCTATATTCTTCATCTAAACCAAAGATATTGCCTTCTTCTTCACGTATAACGTCGCGAATATCGCGCTTTTTTGTAATATAGCCCAAGCCAAAAATTTCTTGCACACTGGCATGACGCGCTTGCCAATCAAATTCATAAGTCAATCTGATATCTGTAATTCGGTAGTCGGTTCGAGTTGTAAAAAACTCGGGCGCGGGGGCAGTGGTATCGCCGGCGTAATCAACGGAGCCGTCAACATTATCAATTCGTAAACGCAGGTTATTAATTTTGCCTTCGATTTGGAAACCTGAAAGCGTTCCATCTTCATTTAATAATTGCCGCTGCACACCTTCCGGTACTTCAACTTCGAAGCTGGGAATGCCGTTACTATCGCGTACAATTCTTAATTTTTCTGCTGTAGTAAATTCGCGTAGTTTTAGCTGGCTAGAAAGTGCAGAGATGGATAAGTCCTTATCGGCCTTTTTAAAATAAGCGCCAAGTTTATCGGAGATAACTTTGCCTTTATCTAAAATACCCGCTTGTGCTGAAACGGATGAGAATAGAATAAAAATAAAAAAAAGCGTGTTATACCGAGGCATCAAAGAATAGCTACTCCACAAAACAAAAAAACCCGCTAAAGAGCGGGTTTTTTAACAAAACTAGATGCTTATTGCGGCTTGCCGCACGCATCGCTACCATCAAGAAGCTCTTGGAAAGAACACGTAATGGTTTGGCCATCATAAGAAATTTCTATATCGCCGTTATTCTTAACTTCTGCAAAGCCGTAGTCACCTTCTGGTGTGATAATCATAAGCTCGCCAGTGTCAGGATCGAAATCCCCAGCGGCTACATTTTTAACCAAGGTTTCGGTCGCAATAAATTCAAATGTTTTATTAACGCCGTCTATACGGTTAGTTGTAGCGCCCTGAACATCTAAATTATACCGATAAGTGTCAAAGTCGGCATTGGTATACAAGATGCCATCAGCGGTTAAATCAATATAGGAGAAATTTTCAGCGTTAGTATCAGCAAAGTTAGCACCGATATTGGCGGCAAACTGCAACGGAGCGGGATTTTGTTCTGTAGCTTCAACGTTAACATCGGAAGTGCTAAGTGAGGCGCTAATATTACCGTCAAATCGTATGGGTTGGTTGTTTGCAGTAGCATTTTCATAAGAGGTCATGAAATTGCCCATATCTACTGATGCAGTAAGTGAAAAACCCGTTTTAGCTTGGTTCGGATAGGAAACAAAACCGATTTCCATTGATCCTTCAATTGTTTGGTCAGTAGCAGTATCGATACGATCCGCAGGCACATCTGGAGAAGAAGCGTCGCCGTCAGGGTCACGACCATATTCTTCACAAGGACCAAAACCATCTGCATTTGGGTCTTTTTCGGAGCCGAAATTTAAGCGAATAGCTGTTTCAACCTCGTAATTAGCAAACGAGGCCAAGAAATCGCCAGATGGTACGTTGGGGTCCTCTTGTGATCCAGCCGGTGTATTGCCGGTTTCATCCTCAAAATGGGCAGCAATTTCAAACTTACCGCTTTTACTACAATCCGCTGTCGATGTAATACTGATGCCACTTGACTGAGCTTGACCTGTAAGTGCAGAGCCAACCAAACGACCCATGGCACTCTCTTCATTGGTCAGATTCGTAGTTGTATTAGTCATCATCTCAATGGCGCCAAACAAGTCTTTAAAAATCTCACCAAATAAGTAAGCAACATCTTGAATACGATACTCTTTTTCATCACCTTCTAGCGTTTTTTCGGGATCTAAAGCTTCGGTGACTCGATCTTGATAAGTTTTGCCATCTGCGCCTTTATCTTCTTCTGCGGTTTCACCGCCGCAGCCCGCGAGGATAGCTGCAATAGCACTGGCTAAAACGAGTTTTTGGTAAGACTTTTTCATTCCCCTTCCTCCGTGCTCTTAACTCTTGGAAAGAACACTTTAGTTATTAACGATACAAAGCGAATGATACTTGGTTCTAAGCAAGCCTGCTCAAAACCAGATCACACTGTTTAATTAGTCACCAGCTCCCACGTAGGGAGGGTGAGTTGTAATAGTAATCTGGGTCTACTTCTATTACGAAGTACGCGTTATACAGAAAGCGTATTGTCTACAAGATTACCGTATTTGACTACGGAGTAAATTAGATTTCTGTCGCAAAAACCAATAATCAACGTAACTAATTGACACAGATGAGTGGTCGAGCACCCCACTTTTGTGGGCATCTTAACGCACTTGGGCGCCGCACTTTAGCAAATTTTTTTGAACGATGGGTTTTTATTTTGGCTTACTTTTGCTTCAGAGTGCCGGCGAATTTCCGACAATTTCCTCTAAGCACGGATAAAGGTTGAACACGCCACTTAGACTATCTATAATCGCCCCCGCGTTGAAGCGCTCTGGTTGTTATGAAGGGCTTCGGGGGGATCCTCTCAAATTCTAAGCCTTTGTTTCCAAAGCGAATTTATTATTGCCACCTAGCCTGATTGAGAGGTAGCCGGTCTCTGCGCGCAATCTGCGCACGAATTGGACCAAATCTCAGGCGTAAATTGGGTTCAAATTAGGGTGAGTTGCCTGTATGTCCCAGGTTTTTCGACCCGTTTTGTTTGTACTAATCATCGAAACAATCGCGATGGTTGTTCTGGCACTACTAATAAGCACGCATAAGAATTTTGATTTTATTTCAGCATTGATCGGCGGCGGCCTGTTTGTGTTAGCGAATGGCTATTTTACCTTCCTAACTTTTCGCTATCGCGGGTCGGATGCAGCCCCTTGGATAGTGCGTTCTTTTTATAGGGGTGAGATGGGCAAAATTGTGTTGGTAATGGTGGGCTTTGCGGTGGTTTTTCGCTTGCACCCCCACGTTAATGCTCCAGCCTTGTTTGCCGCGTTTTTTGCCTTAGTGATCATCCATTGGTTTGTAGCCGATGCGGTCAGTAAGCGCTTGTAACACTGATTTTTTAACCGTTTAAAGTTTTGCTTTAACGCTTTAAAAAACCATACGACCCACTCATAGGTAGACGGTTTCTTAATTATGGCCAGTAGCAGCGGCGAACTCACCATTATCGGCTATATCCAGCATCACCTCCAAAATATGACCTTTGGCAAATTGCCTGCCGGTTATCATCGCCATGCCAGTGGCCACCACGAAGCTGAAGTTCTCACTGAGCCCACCTGGACCCTAGCGCGCAGTTCTGAAGAAGCTTTTGACATGGGTTTTTGGGCATTTCATTTAGATACGCTGGCTTGGGGTATCATTCTAGGTTCTTTGTTCTGCTTTCTGTTTGCACGCGTTGCTAAAAAAGCGACCATTGAAACTCCGCGAGGTATACAAAGCTTTGTCGAGCTGATCGTTGAGTTTGTTAATAACGTGGTCAAGGATACCTTCCACCACAAAAATAAATTAATTGCGCCGATGGCGTTAACGATTTTCTGCTGGGTTTTCCTAATGAACCTGATGGATTTGGTCCCGGTGGATTGGCTGCCCAGTGCTGCCATGATGGTGACAGGCGATTCTCACTTCTTCTTTAAAGTAGTGCCAACAACCGATCCAAATGCAACCTTGGGTATGTCACTTACTGTTTTTGGCTTTATGATTTTTTACAGCATTCAGCAAAAAGGGGCGCTTGGTTTTATTAAGGAGCTCACACTCCACCCTTTCCACTCAGGTAAGATTTACATCGATATCTTCCTTATCCCGGTTAATTTCGTTCTCGAAACAGTTTCTTTGATCGCCAAGCCGATTTCTCTTGGCCTGCGATTGTTCGGAAATTTATACGCGGGAGAAATGATTTTTATACTGATTGCAGCAATGTTTGGCGCTGGCCTTATCTTGGGCTTAATGGCCGGGGCTTTGCAGTGGATCTGGGCGGTATTCCATATTCTTGTGATTGTATTGCAGGCCTTTGTTTTTATGGTTCTCACGGTGGTGTACATGGCGATGGCTTACGACACCGGTGAAGACCACTAATTTTTTTACTTTTCTTATTCTTTAACAACTTTTAAATATCTAAACAGGAGAAAATAATGGACGCAGCATTAGTCTTTATTGCAGCCTCACTTCTAATTGGCCTTGGTGCTTTGGGTACCGCAATTGGCTTTGGTACCTTGGGTGGCAAATTACTTGAAGCGTCAGCGCGTCAGCCCGAGCAAGCGCCAGCACTTCAAGGCAAGATGTTCCTAATGGCAGGTCTTATTGATGCGATCGCCATGATCGGTGTGGGTATGGGCATGTACCTTATCTTCGTAATCGCCCCAGGCATGCTGTAAATCACGCTTAAACCCACTCAACTTAACGAGGTGACGGCGTGAATATTAACGCAACGATTATTGGTCAATCGATAACCTTTATTATCTTCGTGGTATTTTGCATGAAGGTGGTTTGGCCGGCGTTATTGGGCGTAATGAAAGCGCGTGAAGAGCGCATTGCAAAAGGCCTTGAAGACGCAGATAAAGCCGATAAAGATCTCGAACTTGCGCGTCAGAGAGCTGGAGAGCACTTGCGTGAGGCCAAAGAACAAGCTGCTTCCATCGTCGATCAAGCCAACAAGCGCGCTTCAACAATAGTTGAAGAAGCGAAAGAACAAGCTGTTCAGGAAGCTGATCGAATTAAAGTTGCTGCTCAGGCTGAAATCGAGCGCGAAGTTAGCCAAGCGCGCGAGCAATTGCGTAACCAAGTGGCAACCCTTGCCCTGGTTGGTGCTGAGAAAGTGCTCGACAGCTCAGTAGATGCAAACGCTCACAATGCAATGCTCGACAAACTCGCAGCAGAGCTGTAAGCGGAGACGATAATGGCTGAATTGACCACCCTAGCCCGCCCCTACGCAACGGCTGTTTTTAATGTTGCAAAGTCGGCAGGCAAATTAGCTTTGTGGGATGAATACCTACAGAGCATGGCTGGCATCGCAGTTCAGGAAAAAGTTCAACACTTTCTTGCTTCTCCCTCTCTTACGGCCGAGCAAAAAAGCGAAGCCTTTGCCAAATTACTTGGTGAAGATGTCGATCAAGAAGTTAAAAACTTTGTATCCGTCCTGGCTGAAAATAAGCGCTTGGAATTACTTCCTGAAATCAGCGTTTTATTTGCAGCGCTTAAAGCCGCTCAAGAACAATCAATTGCTGTATCAATTAGTGCAGCGTTTGATGTCTCCGAAGCGCAAGTAGCAACTTTGACGCAGGCCTTGAAAAAGAAATTAGACAGAGATGTCACGCTCACAACAGAAGTCGATAAAAGTTTAATCGGCGGTGCAATTTTGCGGGCAGGTGACACTGTAATCGATGGTTCGGTAAAAGGGCGTTTGATCAAGCTCGCCGAATCACTCAATGCTTAACGTTGCAATTGAGGAATTGAATCATGCAACAACTGAATCCTTCAGAAATTAGCGAAATCATTAAGCAACGTATCGAGAAATTAAACGTTGCTACTGAAGCCCAAAATGAGGGCACCGTTGTATCTGTAACCGACGGTATTATTCGTATCCATGGTCTTGCCGAAGTTATGTATGGTGAGATGATTGAATTTGACGGCGGTGTTTACGGCATCGCACTTAACCTAGAGCGTGATTCCGTAGGTGCGGTTATCTTGGGTGACTACAAAGGTGTTGCCGAAGGTCAAACATGCCGATGTACAGGCCGTATCCTTGAAGTGCCGATCGGCCCTGAATTGGAAGGTCGTGTTGTCGATGCGCTGGGTAATCCAATCGATGGCCGCGGCCCTGTTAACGCAAAAGAGACCGACGCACTCGAGAAAATTGCCCCTGGGGTAATTGCTCGTCAGTCAGTTGATCAACCGGTTCAGACGGGTTTGAAGTGTATTGACACCATGGTACCCATCGGCCGTGGTCAGCGTGAGCTGATTATTGGCGACCGCCAAACAGGTAAAACAGCCGTTGCCGTTGATGCGATTATCAACCAGAAGGGCACTGGCGTTAAATGTATTTATGTTGCGGTAGGCCAGAAAGCTTCATCTATTGCTGCGGTAGTACGTAAGCTCGAAGAACACGGCGCGATGGAGCACACCATTGTTGTCGCTGCTTCTGCTTCTGATCCTGCTGCGATGCAATTTTTGGCACCGTTCGCCGGCTGCACCATGGGCGAGTATTATCGCGATCGTGGTCAAGACGCGTTGATCGTCTATGATGATTTGACTAAACAAGCTTGGGCTTATCGTCAAATCTCGCTTCTCCTGCGTCGTCCGCCGGGCCGTGAAGCCTACCCAGGTGATGTTTTTTATTTGCATTCGCGTCTGTTAGAGCGCGGAGCACGCGTAAACGCTGAATACGTTGAAGAGTTCACCAAAGGTGAAGTGAAAGGCCAGACAGGCTCATTAACTGCTCTGCCTGTTATTGAAACTCAAGCCGGTGACGTTTCTGCATTCGTACCGACCAATGTAATTTCCATTACGGACGGACAAATCTTCCTTGAGTCCGATCTGTTTAACGCAGGTATTCGACCGGCGATGAACGCCGGTATCTCAGTATCGCGTGTCGGTGGTTCTGCGCAGACAAAAGTTGTGAAGAAGCTCTCCGGTGGTATTCGTACCGCACTGGCACAGTACCGTGAATTGGCAGCTTTCTCACAGTTTGCTTCTGACCTTGACGACGCGACCAAAGCCCAGCTTGAGCGTGGCCAGCGTGTAACGGAATTGATGAAGCAAAAGCAATATTCTCCGCAATCGATTGCTGAAATGGCCATCTTGGTATACGCCGTCGATAAAGGTTACATGGACGATGTGACCGTCGAGAAGATTGGCGATTTCGAAGCCGCTTTACTCTCCTACATGAGCAGCAGCCACGGTGATCTTATGAATTCAATTGTTGAATCCGGCAATTGGGACAAAGACACTGAAAGTAGCTTTAAGTCCGCTTTGGAAAACTTCAAAGCGACACAAACTTGGTAATAGGAAGGTGCGAAGGTGAATACTCACTTTCGTCATTCTTCCAGTGAGAGTGAATAATGGCAAGCGGAAAAGAAATACGTACCCAGATTGGGAGTATTAAAAATACGCAGAAAATCACCAGTGCGATGGAAATGGTCGCCGCGAGTAAAATGCGTCGCGCCCAGGACCGTATGGCCAAGGGTAAGCCTTATGCCGAGCGCATGCGTGCCGTGGTTGGCCATATTGCCAATGCAAACCCTGAGTACAAGCATTTGTATATGCAGGAGCGAGAAGTTAAGCGTGTTGGTTACATCGTTGTTTCAACCGATCGCGGTTTGTGCGGTGGTTTAAATATTAACCTGTTCAAGAAAGCGGTTAGCGACAGCAAAACTTGGGCAGATCAAGACCTCGAAGTCGAATTTTGTTTGGTGGGAGCTAAAGCTGCTTCATTTTTTGCCAGCGTTGGTGGAAATGTGGTTGCCTCTGTACGTGACCTCGGTGAAGAGCCTGCGATTGCCGATTTAATCGGTAGCGTAAAAGTCATGTTGGATGCTTATGCGGATGGCAAAATCGATCGCCTTTTCTTAGTGGGCAACGATTTTGTCAACACCATGACGCAAACACCTTATGTGAATCAATTGCTGCCGCTTCCAGCGGAAGACGACACCAAACTTAAGCATCATTGGGATTATATTTACGAGCCCGATGCACAAGCCTTGCTCGACGGTTTATTGGTGCGTTACATCGAAAGCCAGGTCTATCAAGCAGTGGTCGAGAACGGCGCATGCGAGCAAGCCGCGCGGATGATTGCGATGAAAAGCGCAACCGACAACGCGGGCGATCTGATTCATGAATTACAGCTGGCATACAACAAAGCCAGACAAGCGGCGATTACGCAAGAGCTCAGCGAAATTGTGGGCGGCGCCGCAGCGGTATAAGCGAATTTAAATTTTAAGATTATGAGGAAACCCAAATGAGTAGCGGGCGTATCGTACAAATTATCGGTGCTGTCATCGACGTGGAATTTCCACGCGACTCGGTGCCCAAAGTCTATGACGCTTTGAAAGTCGACGAAAATGGTCTGACTCTTGAAGTCCAACAACAACTAGGCGACGGCGTTGTTCGCGCAATTGCAATGGGGCCTTCAGAAGGCGTTAGCCGAGGTTTGGCTGTTAGCAATACCAAGGCGCCTGTTTCTGTACCTGTGGGCACTGAAACACTGGGCCGTATTATGGATGTGCTCGGTAACCCTATCGATGAAAAAGGTGAAATTGGTGAAAAAGAGCGTGCACCGATTCACCGTGATGCACCTAAATACGACGAGCTTTCTGCGGCGGAAGAGCTGCTCGAAACAGGCGTTAAAGTTATCGACTTGGTTTGCCCATTTGCTAAGGGTGGTAAAGTTGGTTTGTTCGGTGGTGCCGGTGTTGGTAAAACCGTAAACATGATGGAATTGATCAACAACATCGCCACCGAGCACAGTGGTTTGTCTGTGTTTGCAGGTGTGGGGGAGCGTACTCGTGAAGGTAACGATTTCTACTACGAGATGCAGGAAGCTGGTGTTGTTAACGTTGAAAAGTTTGATGAATCCAAAGTGGCTATGGTTTACGGTCAGATGAATGAGCCACCCGGAAACAGACTCCGTGTTGCACTGACTGGCTTGACCATGGCGGAAAAATTCCGTGATGAAGGTAAAGACGTTCTTTTATTCGTCGATAACATCTATCGTTATACGCTGGCAGGTACAGAGGTATCAGCCCTGCTTGGTCGTATGCCTTCGGCCGTGGGTTATCAGCCTACACTGGCTGAGGAAATGGGTGTTCTTCAGGAGCGTATTACTTCCACCAAGACTGGATCGATCACGTCAATCCAAGCGGTATATGTACCTGCGGATGACTTGACTGACCCGTCTCCGGCTACAACGTTTGCGCACTTGGATTCAACGGTTGTACTTTCGCGTGATATTGCGGCAAAAGGTATTTACCCTGCGATCGACCCTCTCGATTCAACTTCACGTCAGCTCGATCCGTTAATTATCGGTCAAGAGCACTATGAAGTTGCCCGTGGTGTGCAGTCGGTCCTGCAACGCTATAAAGAGTTGAAAGATATTATTGCCATCTTGGGTATGGACGAACTTTCAGAAGAAGATAAGCAAACGGTTAACCGTGCGCGTAAGATTGAACGCTTCTTGTCTCAACCTTTCCACGTTGCGGAAGTTTTCACCGGTTCTCCTGGTAAATACGTTTCATTGAAAGATACCATCTCAGGCTTTAAAGGCTTATTAGCAGGCGAATATGACCACTTACCAGAACAGGCGTTCTATATGGTTGGTGGCATTGATGAAGCCATTGAAAAAGCGAAAACGCTCTAATCGAGGACCAACTCTATGGCGATGACCTTTCATTGCGACATAGTCAGTGCGGAAACGGCGCTTTTTTCTGGCCTTGTTGAGATATTGGTGGCGAATGGAACAGAAGGTGAGTTCGGTATCACTTATGGCCATGCGCCCTTGTTGACGGGTTTAAAGCCCGGTCCAATTCGCTTGAAGAGGCAAGATGGCGAGGAGGAAATCTATTACATCAGTAGCGGTTATGTTGAGGTACAGCCGCATGCGGTTACGGTACTAGCAGATACGGCTTTGCGCGCTGATGACATGGACGAAGCTAAAGCGCTAGAGGCGAAGAAAATTGCTGAGCAAAATTTGGCAAATCAAAGTGGTGAACTAGACTACTCGGTAGCTGCGACACAGCTAGCCGAAGCCGCTGCCCAGCTTCGTACCTTGCAAGCTATTCGCAAAAAGTTAAACAAATAACACAATATGTTGTTCGATGTAAGTTTGAGGGTGGCTTGGCTGCCCTTTTTTGTGCCTTTTTAATGACCAGTGATTGAAAGTACTGCGAAGAGCTAGATGGCGGGTAAGGCTTTTCGGGACCGTCGCGCGCGGGACTCGCGCGATCGAGCTTACAAGGATGTATTAAAGGGGGGCGCCCAGCTCGTGTCTCGAAAAGCCTTACCCGTTAGCTAGCTCGGGCTTGGATAGCAGTATTACTTTTGTAGACCGAACAAGGAGCAGGTGCAGTATCTTCAGACACGCCGTAGATATGTCCCTATAGGCTCGTCGCGCGAATCCCGCGCGCCACGGTCTGCAGATACTGCACCTGCCCCTTGTTCTCAGTGCCAACTGATTAACTTAACGAGAATTCTCCATGATTGAAGTTGTTATCTTAGCTGCAGGTAAAGGCTCCAGAATGCGATCGGCTTTACCGAAGGTATTGCATAAGCTTGGCGGCAAACCTTTTTTGCATCACGTGCTTGATCGTTCGCGAGAACTCGATGCGTCTAAAGTCCATGTCGTAGTAGGTCACGGAGCGGATCAAGTAATAGAAAGTACTCCCGGTGACAATTTAAATTTTGTTGAACAAACCGAACAACTCGGCACTGGTCACGCGGTTCAACAGGCGCTTCCCGACTTAAATCCGCAAAGTACTGTACTTATTTTATATGGTGATGTGCCACTAATTAAAAAAAATACGCTGACAGAGTTACTTGGTGTTGTCAGTGATGGTTCCATGGGCTTGCTCACAGCCTTGCTAGATGATTCGACTGGCTATGGCCGTATCGTTCGCGATGAAAATAATAATGTCCAAGCCATTGTTGAACAAAAAGATGCAAGTGCGGAACAGCGAGAAATAAAAGAAATTAATTCTGGCGTAATGGCGGTTAAGGCAGCGCATCTTAGTGAGTGGTTGCCGATGCTGAAAAATAACAACGCGCAAAAAGAATATTATTTGACTGATATTATTTCCTTGGCCGTTAGTAAAGGCGTCGCTGTAAACGCTATCGTTGCAGACGACGAAAATGAAATAGCGGGTGTTAACAATCGTAAACAACAAGCAGAACTTGAAAGGCTCTATCAATTAGAAATTGCCAATCAATTGATGGATAACGGCGTTACCTTGCTCGACCCAAATCGCTTTGATTGTCGCGGAAATATGAAAGTCGGCAACGATACAGTGATCGATATAAATTGTATTTTTGAAGGTGAAGTGAGAATTGGAAATAATGTGACAATCGAAGCAAACTGCATCATAAAAAATTCTTCAATTGCCGATAATACTCACATTAATGCCAACACGGTGATAGAAAATTCTTTGATAGGCACGCATTGCAATATTGGTCCTTTTGCCAGAATTCGCCCGGGAACGATGTTGGCTAGCAAAGCCAAAATTGGCAATTTTGTCGAAACCAAAAAAGCCATCATTGGTGAAGGTAGTAAGGTAAACCATTTGAGCTATGTCGGCGATGCTGAGGTTGGTCGAGACGTCAATGTTGGAGCGGGGACTATCACCTGCAATTACGACGGTGCGAACAAACACCTAACCAAAATAGGTGATCGTGTCTTTATCGGCTCTAATTCTGCGCTTGTCGCACCGGTAACGGTGGGGCATGGGGCGACCATTGGTGCTGGCGCTACTATCACGCAAGATATTCCAGAGGAAAATCTTGCGGTAGCTAGAACCCGACAAAAACATATTGCAGGTTGGAAACGGCCGACCAAAAACAAAAAATAATAGTTAGGTGTTCTCAATAGAAAGCGCGGCCAATTAGTCGTTTTTTATTGTTTTTTTGACTTTATGCCCTTTGAGAAATGGCATTTTCGTTCGATGTTTCACACTCGAATAGGGATAAGTTCAAAGTTTAGGAAAATTTAAGATTCTATAATTTCGCGTTATAAAGTTATCCGTTAGAATTCTAGGGCTAACGTATCCATTATAATAATCAAACTCGGTCTCCGAGGAGGGAAGAATGCGGTTTCAATCTATTCTTTTGAGCTTATTTTTCGCCGTTGTGCTTGCTGCATGTGACGGAGGCGAGGCTTTAAACGTATCGAGCTCGAGTTCTTCCTCTTCGTCTTCGAGTTCGTCATCTTCATCATCCAGTAGCTCTTCATCGAGTAGCAGTTCGTCTAGCTCCTCCAGTTCTAGCAGCTCCTCCAGCAGCAGTTCTTCATCCAGTAGTAGCTCTTCGTCCAGCAGCTCCAGCTCGTCCTCGAGTTCATCATCAAGCAGCTCCGGTGATGTGCCGAAGGTATCGAAGGATGCGATTCGCACGTTAATTTGGCAGGGCAACAAGGGTAATAATCACCGCGACGGTAGTCGTGTTGGTGCTAAATGGCTTAACAATCTCGCAGCAGCCAACGGCTTGGTTGCAGATTTATATCCGAAGGGTGGTTACGGCAATATTCAAGAGTTTGATTCTCTCGATCTGAGTCAGTATGACGTGATTGTGTTTATTAGTACGATAAAGCAAGCTCTGACTGCAACAGGTATGGAGAAGATTGAGGAATATATGAGAAACGGCGGCAACTGGGCGGGTTTCTATGGTGCCGGAGCCGTTTGGGGAGACAACCCAAATGCTTACAAAGCATGGCCGTTTTATTCCGAAGTGATGATGTCAGGAGCGGGTGCGCCTAAGGGTAAAAATAGTTCTGCTGGCACGCTCACGGTTCGCTTACCTGACAACCCTGTCGGTAAAGATTTAATGGATCATTTTGGCAATGCCACGTTTAGGCAAGGTGCTGTCTATTACGGTTGGGAGGTTACACCTGATCCCATTTATTCAATCGTATGGATGGACAATGGCCCTGTTAGTGGTGGTGGTGTCAATACTTCAGATAAGCCTGCGGTATTTGGTTCAGATACTGAGTGGGGTGGGCGCACTTTCTACAGCCCATATGCCCCACCTGCGGTGAATGGAGACTGGGTTAAAAATCACGTTGTCACTGCGCTTCAATGGGTAACCAAAGCCGAATAATAGTATTTTGATGCGCCCACCAACCTAGTTTGGTTGGGCGCCGTCCCGCTTTTTCCTTCCTAAAAAATCTGCTCGACTCTTCATAGACAAAACCCTTATTTCTTTCACTGTAAAAATTAGTGAACATAATGACTTGGGCGTTGCCCAATGCGACCACACACGCGAATTTTTATCCAACTAAAAATAACAGACATGATTGATTAATTGATAAAGGTGAATGAGGGTATCTAAATGAAAAAGATCGCTTTTGGCTTGCTTGTATTAATCGCCTCTACGATGGCCAATGCTGACGTAAAGTCTTTGCAAAAAGCTATCGATGGCAAGCATCGTACGGAAGCTTATGTGGCGCGAGATAAATATCGCAATCCGCTAAAGACGCTCCAGTTGTTTGATGTACAGCCTCATCATACTGTTGTAGAAGTTTGGCCTGGCGGCGGTTGGTATACTGAAATTCTTGCGCCGTACTTGCGGAAAAAAGGCAAATTAATTGCGGCGCATTATGACAGTAATGACAAGCAGGCCGGTTATCGGCCAAGGTCACGCGCAAGTTTCGAAAAGAAAATGGAAGAAAACTCCAAGGTTTTCAGCAAGGTACAAACCGTATCGTTGATGTTTGACGAAACTGAAAAAACACTGGCAATAGCTGCAGCCGACGCTAACTCTGTTGACAGAGTGGTCACCTTTCGCAATGCACACGGCTGGTTTATGAAAGGAACTACAGATGCTGCAATGCAGCATTTTTTCGATATTTTAAAACCGGGCGGTAAATTGGGTTTGGTGCAACACCGAGCGGATGAAGATCAAAATTGGATGTCAAAAAATATCGGTTACGTCGGGCGGGAATATATCATTGCTGCGGCGTTAAAAGCTGGATTTAAGCTGGAGGCGGAGGGCCACTTTAACCGTAACCCCCTGGATAACAAGCGCTACGAAAAAGGCGTTTGGCAATTACCGCCTACGCTGCGGGGTTCAAAAACCCCGGAGGCAAAAGCCCCTTATGTTGCGATTGGAGAAAGTGATCGCATGACCCTAGTTTTTATAAAACCGTAATAAGTTATTGCTGCACCTTCAAGCGAGGCAATCGCTGTCTCGCTTTCAAGCCCTGTCTGGCTCCAGCCTCGAATGAATCCGGGACCTTTAAGCTAGTTTCTTGACCTAGTTATCGTATTGATTATCTCCGTAACTTGAAACATTAAATGATAATGATTATCATTTAGATGTGGTTTGTGGATCTTTGTCACTGGCTCTTTTCAAATCGTAGAGATGCGCGGAGGCGCTAATGTTGGATTTAATGCAATTATCACAGCTTGTTGACCCCGTAAGATGCAGAGCGACTGCGGCGAGCGAGCTTGGATCAATCGGGTTTGTCGATCGCTCCGCGCGCTTTGTGCTTGGACGATTGGGAATGGAGAGTTTGTTGGAGGATGGTTCAACCATTAGTCGGTACCGCGATTTTTCGCGTGTATCGCGCTGGCAATGGATAGATAAGCAAGTAACTTCCTTTTTAGAAAACTATCCAAATGGGCAAGGAATCGAAGTTGACGGAGGTTTGAGCACGCGCTTTCATAGAATATCTGAGCTACTTTCGTGGCCGCGCTTTTCCTGGAAGACCATTAATACCCACGATGTTGTCGATTGCATCCAATATGTATTTCCTCAGCTAGACAATTGCAGCAATGCCGCGTGTGGATCACCTGCTTCTGAATGGACAAAAAATGTGTGTTGGCAGGAGAAACTGACGCGGATAGTGATAATCGGCGAACAAAGGCCGACAACAAAGTGGGAAGCTTTCGTGACGACCTGCGAGGATATCGAAAAAAAAATGAGAGCGGACTCCCCTGAATTGCACATCTTGCTTTCACACAGCATTGAAAACTTTCAGGTAAGGCTTAAACAGTCCAACTTAAATGTTCAAATTTATTCGCAGATGCCGGCTGTGGTTTATAAAAGAAGCAAGCTCTTAAACATCTTTAATCAGGCCCTTAAGGTCAATAAGAAAAACCAGATTCAGTGTCATCATCTAATTGTTTCTCCGCCAAAGGAATGACAAAAACGAAAGTCAGAGGGCTAGGCTCAAAGCTGATTAAAAATCGAACACTGTACGGCATTAAAAAAATTTAATACCTTATCGTTAATAGTTTTAACGTTATTTTGATCAGTTATTAATAATAATTGACTATATTTTAAACTAATTGATGGATAAGTTCTTAAAACGATACTTGTTTCTTCCTAAATAGTATTGGAAAAAGATTAAGAGTTTAAAATACTAAAGTCTTAATTTGACACCTTTAACAAAATTCTACTCTAACCTATTCTATTGCGATCTTTCACTCCTCACGCTTCGATTTTCTGGCTATATTACGAATTAGAGGTGAGGTGAAATTTATCCATTTGGTCAAAAAGCTGTACAGCAGTATTCAGTTAAATCACAAATATTTCGACTCTTTAATTTATACAAATAAAAAAAAACCAGGTTTTACACGAAGCAAGGGCGTGGTAAACATAAATTGCGAAGCAACTTAATGTTTCGCTGTCCTTGATAGATTTTGGAGGTTGGTATATGAGTATTTCTACCGTTCCATTCGATGCAAATGTTATTGATATAACAGCGTCGGGCACGGGTCGCGAAAGTTTTCCAGTCGAAGTAGCAATCGTACTCGCAAGTGGGCAGCACTATGAGGCGCTAATTAAGCCGGTCGAGGGTTGGAATGTTTGGAGTAAACAAGCTGAACGCCTCCACGGTATTCCACTTCAGCGGCTTGAACAATTCGGTAAATCGGTTGAGCAAGTATGTAACGATATCAATAGGCTTTGCGAGCAATACACTGTTTATAGCGATTGTTGGGTAATGGATAATTATTGGCTTGATAAGTTGTATTTTGCCGCAGGTATAGAAAAAACAATTCGTTGCAGCCCTATCGAAGCCATCTTAGATGACGAGCAGTTAGTAACCTGGAAAGATAAAAAATTATTTATTGACGAATTGTTTGATCATCACCCCTACCGCGCTCTGGATCAAGCTAATACCGTTAAAATGGGATTAAATATTTTCTTTAGTGAGTATATATACGAAGGCAGCTCTGCTAATTGTGATGAGCCGATTATGGCTACTGCCTAACTTACTAATGTAGTAATTTCTAGAGCGTTCTAGTTTTAAGTTGTTTTTTTTAATTTGTTAGCTTTAAGGTTTTTGAGTGTAGTTGGGCGTTAAAACTTGGTGTTTGTCTGTGTATATAGGCAAACACTTTTTTTATTTGGTATTGTTTACTTTTTTATTTTCGTACATTTCTTGCATTTTCCCCTCAATCCATTGCTCGGCTAAGTCGGTGACCTCGCGACTTGTTCGCCCTTTTGTTTGAATCGGATCGCCAAAGATAATTTTTACTGTCCCCGGGCATTTCTCCATTTTTTTGGCTGGCCAACAATGTCCTGTTGCAACCGCAATTGGTAACACATCTATTTCTGCTTCAATCGCGATGTCTGCACCACTGCGTGCGTATTTTTTTCTCTCGCCTGGGTTTACGCGGGTTCCTTCAGGGAAAATAAGTAAATTATATTGGTCTTTAAGATGCGCTAAACCATCCGATTTTAATTGCCGCAATGCTTCTCTCGGGTTGCTGCGATCAATCGCAATAGGGTGTATGCCGCGTAATCCCCAACCGAAAACCGGAATAGAAAGTAGCTCCTTTTTAAGCAATGTACTGGCGGGAAATAATGCGAGTTGCAAATAAAAAGTTTCCCATGCACTTTGGTGTTTTGATAAAGCGACAATGGGAGTGCCAGCCTTTTTTATATTTTCTGTGCCTATAATCTCGTATCGAACACCGCAAATATATTTAAGAATAGTGATTTCGATATGGCACCAGTAGATTGTTAAGCGATGCCTTAACAATCTTGGAGCTATCCATAACGTGAGCGCAAAGAGGCTATACGGAACAGAAATGATAGCCGAAACAAAGTAAAAAATAGCACCACGTAATTTGTTAATCATTAAGTTGCAACTATTTTGCTACTGCAAGTGCGGAAATGTCGGCAACTTTTAAAAATAGGTTGCGTAATTGAAATAACAACGCCAGGCGATTATTTTTTAAATTTTCATCATCAACCATTACCATTACATCGTCAAAAAACCTATCGACGGGTTGGCGTAAATCAGCAAGAGACGCCAATGCGCTAGCGTAATCGCGGCTTTCAAAATAAGGTAAAACGTGTTGAGTTTTTTCTGCCAATTGCGTTGCTAATTCGCGCTCGGCCTCTTCAACAAGTGCTGCGTGATTTACTTCGGTTTGTACGACGTTATCCTGTTTGGATAATATATTGGAGACACGCTTATTAGCAGCAGCTAAAGCGCCGGCTTCAGGCAGGGCGGCAAATTTTGCCACGGCGTACATGCGCTTATTAATATCGACTGGCTGAGATAAATTTTTTGCTGCGACTGCATAAAATATTTTAACAGAAATAGCGCGCTCCTCGTAATAGGAACGCAAGCGATCGAGCGTGTAATTAAGTGCCGCAGGAACCGTTTCATTACCGTTAGGTAGATTGGAGTAATTGTGGAAGGCTTCATTGAAAAGGGTTTTTAAATCTAGGTCGACCTCTTTTTCAATAATAATACGTAAAATCGCTAATGCTGCACGTCGCAAACCGAAGGCGTCTTTTGAACCTGTCGGATAATGTTTTTTTCCCAAACCGAAAATACCGACAAGCGTATCGATCCGGTCGGCAAGAGCTATACACGCACCGAGCTTGCTCGGTGGAATGTCATCGCCAGCGAATTTAGGTAAATACTGCTCTTCCAATGCCGCAGCGACTTCTGCGTTTTCACCATCTGCTATTGCATAATAGCGGCCAGCGGTACCTTGTAACTCTGGAAACTCATAAACCATTGAGGTGACAAGGTCCGTCTTAGAGAGCAATGCTGTGCGCTTTACCTTGTCGACGTTTTGACTGTCCGACATACCAAATGCTCGGGCAATAGACAGTGCGAGTTTAGTTATTCGTTCAGTTTTGTCGTAGCTTGTTCCAAGCTGTGCTTGAAAAACAATGGATTTTAACCGCTCTACACGTGCTGCAAGTGGGGTTTTTTTATCTTCGTTAAAAAAGAAAGCGGCGTCTGCAAGCCTCGGACGAATAACCTTTTCATTGCCTTCAACAATTTTTTGTGGGTCTAGGCTTTCAATATTGGATACCGTGATAAAGTTTGGTAATAAGGCATCCGAGTCATCGATAACATGAAAATACTTTTGATGTTCTTTCATTGAAGAAATCAGCGCTTCTTGTGGCACCTGTAAAAAGTTTTCCTCAAATCTTCCGGATAGGGTTACTGGAAACTCGACCAACGACGTAACTTCATCAAGTAATTCCTCATCAATTACAGCTCGACCGTTTAGTTTCTCGCCTTCGGTTTGTATTTGTTTGCGAATAAGCTCTTTCCGCTTTTCGTAATCGGCAATGACGTGACCTTGTTCTGCTAAACACTCGGGATAATTTTCCGCGTGACTAATTGCGATATTACCTTGGCTATGAAAGCGATGCCCACGAGTTAAATTGCCACTTTTAATGCCCATAATTTCACAGTCGATGACTTTATCGTCAAGCATCATTGCGAGCCACTGTACGGGACGGACAAATTCGTTTCGTGTTGCACCCCAGCGCATGCGCTTATCGATTGGCAATGCAGTTAACGCATTAATTATAACCTGTGGCAATAGTTCTGCGCTTGTCTCGCCCCCAGTTGAAACCTCGGCTACCAGCTTTTCAACTTTGCCATCGCTTTCAGTTTTTAAGTTGTCCAACGCAAGCGAGTTTTTTTTCGCAAACGCGATGGCAGCTTTAGTTGGTTTTCCGTCGGAGTCAAAAGCGATTTTTGCCGGTGGACCAAATTGTTTGGTCTTTTTTATCGGTGTTTTTTCTGGTAACGCTTTGATAAGCGCAGCTAAGCGCCTCGGTGTAGCAAATGGGTTTAATTCCGCAAACTCAAGTCCGGCTGTTTTAAGTTCCTTGGCAATAGAATCACAAAATGCATCTGCTAATTTCTTAAGCGCTTTAGGTGGCAGTTCTTCGGTTCCAATTTCCACTAAAAATGTTTGTGGCATTACGCTTCTCCTTCTTCTTCTGCGACACGTTTAAGTACTTCTTCTTTTAATTCGTCAGAAGCAAGTGGAAAACCAAGATCTTTGCGCGCGTTGAAATAAGCCTGGGCTACCGCGCGTGCCAATTGCCTAACGCGCAAGATATAACGTTGGCGCTCTGTAACGGAAATAGCTTGCCGCGCGTCGAGCAAATTAAATGCGTGAGAGGCTTTAACCACCAATTCATAAGCGGGTAAAGGAAGCTTTTCTTCAATTAGTTTATTGGCTTCGTTTTCGTAGACATCAAAGCTTTCAAATAAAAAATCGGTATTCGCATGTGTAAAATTGTAGGCGCTCATTTCTACTTCATTTTGGTGAAAAACATCACCATAGGTCACGACATCTCCGTTGGGGTTTCGTGTCCACACTAAGTCGTAGATCGAATCTTTCTCTTGCAAATACATTGCAATTCGCTCCAAGCCATAAGTGATTTCGCCTGAGACTGGATAGCATTCGAGCCCGCCGACCTGCTGGAAATAAGTAAACTGAGTCACTTCCATACCATTTAGCCACACTTCCCACCCAAGCCCCCATGCGCCGAGCGTGGGTGACTCCCAGTTGTCTTCGACAAAGCGGATATCGTGAACTTTTGGATCTATGCCCAAGTGTTGCAGCGAGTTGAGGTAAAGCTCTTGGATATTTAACGGAGAGGGCTTCAAAATGACTTGAAATTGATAGTAGTGCTGCAAGCGATTGGGGTTTTCGCCATAACGACCATCGGTGGGGCGTCGGCACGGTTGGACGTACGCGGTATTCCACGACTCGGGCCCGATAGCGCGTAAAAAAGTGGCGGTGTGGAAAGTACCGGCGCCAACCTCCATATCAAGTGGCTGCAAAATGACGCAGCCTTGCTCGGCCCAAAAATGTTGCAGAGCCAAAATTAAACCTTGAAAGGTTGAAACGTCGGGTGGATTAGTCGCTGTCACGTGGAATACCTACAGAGTTGCCAAGGGGCGAGTTCGCAAGACGCGCAATTATAGCGGGAGTCGTGGGTGAGGGCTATGACAGGGACAATGTCTATTTTTTTTAATATTTATAAAGTGAGGATCTTCGTTGATATACCGCTACCGGAGAGAGGGGCTGTCTTTTCGGGGCGCCGTGAACCCATCCCTGGAGGCTCTGTCAAAATCGTCCAGGATTTTTACAGCCCGAAAAGACAGCCCCTCTCTCCGGTAGCTCATTGCTACATCTAATCAATGCAATTAATCAATGCAATTCTTATCGAACTCTACGCACCTAATACTGATCAGGCTGCGCAGGGATGAATTGAGAATTCATTTTTGGCACAATCGCTCAACCCCGTTATTTCTAGCTTAATAAATCTGCATGAAAGCCCTTAAATCCGCTTTTTCAATTTGCACTGTGCGTTGTGTGGGATGTTTGCCGCTCGGCGCTGCACGTGCGTTGGGGCGAATGCTTGGGCGTTTAGCTTGGTTTTGCCGATCGCGCGCACGGCGAATGACAGAGTTAAATTTAGCCCGCTGTTTTCCAGATATGGATGAAAAAGAAAGGCAGCAACTTGCGCGAAGAAGCCTACTAGAAACCGGCATGTTAGCCGCAGAAACCTGTGTTTTGTACACAAGTCGTCCAGGTTGGGCTTACCGCTATATTGTGGAAGTTCACAATGACGAAATCATTAGAGCTTATCTCAATAGTGGTCGAGGAGTGATACTTGCCGCTCCTCATCTAGGAAACTGGGAGGTACTGGGTTGGCAGCTCGTGAAGCTTGGGCCAACCACTAATATGTATATGCCGCCAAAGCTGCCGGCGGTTGATCGATTAGTGCGAAAATCGCGCGAAATGGCGGGATTCAACTTGGTCTCCGTTGACCGAAAAGGCCTCTATAGCGTGCTAAAAGCGTTGAAAAGCGGCGAAATTGGCGGCATCTTGCCAGATCAGACGCCCAAAGATGATAGCGCTGGTTGTTATGCTCCATTCTTTGCTGCCCAAGCTTTTACCATGACAATGCTGTCGAAACTCACTCAAAGTACAGGCTGTGCTGTGGTTTTTGGCTTCGCTAAACGCGTGCCAAAGGGCTTTGATCTTTACTTTGAAGATGCTCCCGACGAGATCTACGACAAAGATGAAGCGACATCGGTAAACGCATTAAATAAGGGAGTGGAATCGCTGGTGAAGCGAGCTCCAGAACAGTATCAGTGGGAATACAATCGTTTTCGCAAGCAGCCCCAGTGATGAAAAGGCCTAGTTTGTCGACGTAAGAGTAAGTGCCTACTTTCGCCAAAATGCGGGAGTAAAAAGCACAAGCAAAGTAAATACTTCCAAACGGCCCAACAGCATGGCAAAGCAAAGAATCCATTTTGCCGGAGCGTTAAGCCCCCCGTAGTGTGCGGATACGTCACCCAAACCTGGGCCGAGGTTATTTAGACATGCGCCCACCGCTGTAAAGGCTGTGACGAAATCTGTTTTGGTGGCGAGCAATGCTAGGGTCATCGTTAAATAAGCGATTACGTAGACAGCAAAAAAACCCCAAACGGCTTCGACTACCCGGTTTGAGACAGTTTTGGTTCCCAGTTTAATCGGGAATACTGCATTGGGGTGAATCAGCCGATAAATCTCGCGAATGCCCTGCTTGAAAATGAGCATCACACGGATCATTTTTATTCCGCCTCCGGTGGAGCCAGCGCACCCACCCATAAACGCAAACATGAAAATCATAAAGGGTAAGAATGTCGGCCAGGCACTGAAATCCGCAACGCCAAAACCTGTCGTTGTGAGAATCGATACCAACTCAAAACTCCCCTCAAGAAGGCTGTGCTTCATGGAGTAGGTATGGGTGAAATAGAGGTAAGTCACCGTAATGACGGTGCCAACGAGGACCATTACGCTGTAGAAACGAAATTCAGGATCGTTTAAATAAGTGCGTAGGGATCGCTCCCGCCAGACTGTAAAGTGCAATGCAAAGTTGATTGCCGAAACGAGCATAAAAAACATCGCCACCAACATAATAGCCGGGCTTTGAAAGTGGCCGATGCTGGCATCGTGGGTTGAAAAGCCACCGATTGCTACGGTGGAAAACGCGTGGCATATCGCATCAAAAAAACTCATTCCTGCAAGCCAATAGCTTAGCGTGCACGCTACGGTAAGGCTCAAATAAATTAGAAACAGAGCTTTCGCTGTTTCAGTGATACGTGGTGTGAGCTTGGAGTCTTTTACCGGGCCGGGAGCCTCAGCGCGATAGAGCTGCATGCCTCCAACGCCTAACATCGGCAAAATTGCCACGGCAATAACAATAATGCCAATGCCGCCCAACCACTGGAGCTGTTGGCGGTAATACAAAATTGATGGCGGCAAGGTGTCGAGATTAGTCATAACCGTTGCACCGGTCGTCGTGAGCCCAGATAGAGACTCAAAAACCGCATCGACAATGCTTAGTTGAGTGGCGGTGGAGAAAATAAATGGCAGCGAACCGAATAGAGCAAGCACCACCCAAAACAGCGATGTGATTAAGAAGCCATCGCGAGTGCGCAAGTCCCTTTTTGTCCGTATGACGGGAAACCACAGCAGCAGGCCAGTAGCGAGGGTGATGGCAAAGGCGAGGATAAAGCTAAATTCAGCATTGTCTTGGTACCAAAAGGAGACCATCACGGGGGGCGCGAGAGTAAGGCTAAACACCATCAGAAGCAAACCGAGGACTTTGCTGATAACCGCCATAGAATATGCTTTTGCTCCCTGCGCCTAGAAAAATCCAAAACCGACTTGGAAGAGTTGTTCGATATCGCGCGTAAAGCGCTTATCAACCACAAAAACAATCAAGTGATCCCCGCTTTGCACCACAATGTCGTCGTGGGCAATAAGTACCTCGTGCTGGATTTTACTTTCTTCATCGTCTGGGTCTTCGCGTGTTTCTCGTACGATAGCGCCGATCGACGCACTTTCCGGGAGGTCGATATCTTCGAGCGTTTTGCCAACGACTTTAGACGTTTTATTATCGCCGTGTGCGATTACTTCAATTGCTTCGGCCGCTCCGCGCCTAAGTGAGTGAACATTTACTATGTCGCCGCGCCGGACGTGTGTTAAAAGGCTGCCGATGGTAGCGAGCTGTGGTGAGATGGCAATGTCAATTTCTCCACCCTGCACCAGATCGACGTAGGCAGAGTTAGCAATCAGCGTCAGTACTTTGCGTGCACCCAGTCTTTTGGCAAGCATGGATGACATGATGTTCGCTTCATCGGAGTTGGTAACGGCGAGAAAGATATCGGTGTCTTCAATATTTTCTTCGACAAGTAGTTCGCGATCTGATGCGCTGCCTTGCAAGATAATTGCCCGCTCTAATTGACTCGATAAATATTCCGCGCGCTTGCGATCGTACTCGATAACTTTGACCGCGTATTTGAGCTCCAATTTTTTCGCGAGGTTTAAACCAATATTGCCTCCGCCGGCAATGGTGATGCGTTTATAAGGGCGCTCTAATCGGCGCAGTTCGCTCATCACCGCGCGAATATCGTTGCGTGCGGCAATAAAAAATACTTCGTCATCCGCTTCTATGACGGTTGAGCCATGCGGCATGATTGCACGGTTGCGCCGATAAATTGCCGCGACCCGCGTGTCGACTTTTGGCATGTGCTTTTTTAAGTAGCGCAATTCCTGGCCAACTAACGGGCCGCCGTAATAAGCGCGCACTGCAACGAGTTGCACTTTGCCTTGAGCGAAGTCCAATACTTGCAGTGTACCGGGCTGCTCAACTAGGCGGCTGATATGGTCGGACACGATTTGCTCGGGGCTGATAATTACATCGACCGGCATGGCTTCATTGCGGAATAGGCCGGGATAGTTGACATACTCTTTGGCGCGAATGCGCGCGATTTTGGTCGGGGTGTGGAAGAGACTGTGTGCTATTTGGCAGGCCACCATATTAATTTCGTCTTCGCTTGTGACGGCGATAAGTAAGTCGGCATCCCTTATACCGGCTCGCAGAAGTACATCTGGGTGAGAGGCATGGCCGTGCACAACGCCAATATCGGTGCGGTCGCGTAATTCGCGCAAAAAACTCTCGTTGCGATCGACAACTGTAATATCGTTAGCCTCGCTCGAAAGTGTCGTAGCGAGCGTACCGCCCACTTGGCCAGCACCGAGAATAATAATCTTCATCAGGTAGGTCTATATGATGATATTGGATCAGTAAATCGCTGCATCGCACACCCCGTTATTGAGATAGTTTTTTTTCAATAACAGCATAGTAAAAACCGTCGTGGCCCCCTTGTTGAGGGAAGAGTTGGCGGCCAAACGGTCGCGTGATACCCCAAGGCGCGTCAATTGCAATATGCTTGGCGTCGGGTGTTCGATTAAGTAGTTGTTGTACCAGCTTTTCATTTTCTTGCGCAAAAACGGAACAGGTGGCGTACAGCAATTTGCCCCCTGGTTTTAGCGTTTGCCAGAGTTTTTCGGCAATCTGAAGCTGTTGCCGCGCAAGCTTAGCAATATCGGATGCACGGCGCAGCAATTTAATGTCGGGATGACGCCTAATGACGCCAGAAGCTGAGCACGGTGCATCCAACAAAATACGGTCAAAAGGTCTACCATCCCACCAACTTTCAAGCTTTACCAGGTCAGCGGCGATTAGCTTAATGGAATGATTTCCGGTGTCTAACTTTAGTCTTGTTAGATTTTCCTTTACGCGAGCTAGCCGGTCTTGGTCGATATCGACAGCGGTTATTTTTAGTGGCTCAGTACTCTCCAAAATATGGCAAGTTTTACCCCCCGGAGCACAGCACGCATCGAGAACATGTTGACCGGGATGGGGGTCCAGTAATTGTGTTGCGAGCTGGGCTGCTTCGTCTTGCACGCTGAGTTGCCCGGTTGTGAAACCGGGCAATTGTTTTACATCACACGCCTTGAGTAGCGTAATCCCATCGCTGGAATATTGGGTTTTTTCGCACTCTCTCTCAAGCGTCCGCGTATATTCTGCGCGCGAAGTTTGTCGTTGATTGATGCGCAGCGTCAAAGGTGCAGGCGCATTATTATTGGTTAAGATTGTCTGCCAATGGTCTGGCCAATCGTGTTGCACAAGTTCCAATATCCAGTTTGGGTGGGAAAACTTGGCTGTATCTGGCCAGCCGTTTGGCTCGTCGATATTTACATCGCGCTGTATGCTGCGTAATACACCGTTTACAAGCTTGCTTGCCCAATTTTTTTTTAAGCGGCGGCTGGCTTCAACACAGGAACTGATGGCGGCATGATCGGGAATGCGGGTATAAAGTAATTGATACATACCAAGCTTTATCAGGCAGTCAATATCGCGGTCTTTATCTTTGAGCGGTTTGGCGAGAAAGGGCTTGCGTAAATACTCGAGCTGCGGTGCATAGCGGCAAACACCAAAACACAATTCTTGCAATAGCGCTGCGTCTTTCGCGCTGAAATGAGATTTGGCTTTATCGACGAGTGGAGAAAGTGACGAGCCTTGAGCAACGCGAGCTAAAATCGTCGCCGCCTCAGCACGCAGGTCTCGAGTTTTCATCAGCGGCCGAGTACCTGGCCCACTCGAAGAAGTTCGGCAAAGCCGTTGAGAGCACTGCGCGCATCCATCGGCTTTTTACCTGGAAGCTGTAATTTTTGAACACAGATCTGGCCGTCTGAGCAAGCCACATTGATGCCCTCAGGGGTGGCTTGAACGATCGTACCTGCCTCAGTATCTGTCGCTTCTGAAATTGCACGTACCTCAAGAATACGCAGGCGCTCACCGTTTAATAGGGTATAGGCAGTTGGAAAAGGGTTCAGAGCATGGATTTTTTGTACGAGCATATCGGCTTCGCTAAGCCAGTCGATTAGCGCTTCTTCCTTAGAAATCTTCTGGGCATAAGTCGCCAAACTGTCGTCTTGCTGCTCTGCCACAACTTTGTTAGCGGCAATGAGTGGCAGTGCTTCGAGCAGAGCATTGCAGCCGACGTCAATCAGCCGATCGTGCAAAACGGCGCTCGTGTCGCCGATAGTTATTGGACACTGTTTTTTCAGCAGCATCGGGCCGGTATCTAACCCTGCCTCCATTTGCATAATGGTAATGCCGGTCTCCTGGTCGCCAGCTTCGATTGCACGCTGGATCGGGGCGGCGCCGCGCCAGCGCGGCAAAATCGAGCCGTGAACATTGATACAACCCAGGCGCGGAGTGTCCAGCACCTTTTGCGGCAGTATAAGGCCGTAAGCCACGACGATCATCAAGTCGGCGTTGAGACTAGCAAGCTCAGACTGTGCATTTTCATCGCGAAGCGACTGCGGTTGAAACACGGAAAGTTTTGCCTGTTCTGCGGTGTTTTTAACAGGGCTAGCGTGCAGTTTCTTGCCGCGGCCGGCAGGTCGATCAGGCTGAGTGTAGACTGCAACGAGGTTGTAGCGGTGTTCAATAAGTGCGCGTAAATGCGCAGCGGCAAATTCAGGCGTGCCTGCAAAAATAATCTTAAGGTCTTTTTCTAATGACATTAGGCGCTCAAAGATAGGGCAGCTATCGCCGCCCTCGTCGGTTAGATTAGGCGCGAGTACGCTGCTTTTTTAACAATTTATTGCGAATGCGATTGCGCTTGAAATTCGATACGTAGTCGACAAAAAGTTTGCCTTGTAAGTGGTCCATCTCGTGCTGGATGCAAACGGCAAGAAGCCCTTCCGGTTCGATAGTAAAACTCTCACCCTGTTCATTAAGCGCGGTGACACGCACATGTTTAGGGCGTGTCACCGCCTCGTAAAACCCGGGTACGCTCAAACAGCCCTCGTCATACTCGAACTGCTCCTCGTCCACTATTTCAATGCTAGGGTTGATGAAAACCTGCGGTTCGTCCCTGCTTTCCGAGACATCGATAACGATTATTTGCTCATGGATGTCGACCTGCGTTGCAGCAAGTCCGACGCCGGAGGCATCGTACATGGTGTCGAGCATATCGCGCACAATTGCTTGCACGCGCTCGTCCACGGTCTCTACCTGAGCCGCTTTGGTTCTCAATTTTGGGTTGGGGAATTCAAGTATTTCGAGTAAAGCCATTAGCCCTGTGACAAACCTCTAGCAAAATGGTAAGTTGCACTGCTAACATTATCATCGAACAATAGTAATCAATGATCAATCGTTAGTACTAAATTTCAAATTTTCAAAATTCGTAGCGAATTAAGTGACTTAGGTATAAATATTAAAAGCATCGGTTTAGATATTTAAAGCATTGCATCGCCACAATTAAGTTAAGATTTAGTGACTCGCGTTTTATTTTCAACTGCTAAGCCGGCAGCTTTTTACTATTATAACGTTTATACTCCCGAGGACCGAAAGGTATAGGACCGATAATATGAAAAAACTGATCACGGGGTTGCTCTGCGCGTGTCTGGTCATTGGCGTTGTTATAGCAGAAGAGCCTCTCCTACAAGACGATTATCCCGAGCGATATACAGTTGTGAAAGGCGATACTTTGTGGGATATATCGAACACCTTTTTGAAAAATCCGTGGATGTGGCCTGAAATTTGGCATGTTAACCCCCAGATTGAAAATCCTCACCTTATTTATCCCGGCGACGTTATTAAGCTGATATACCTTGATGGCAGACCGCGCATTACGGTTGATCGCAATCGTGTTGTCAAACTTTCGCCCAAGGTTCGCGTTATTGACGAATCCGAGGCGATATCGTCTATTCCCCTCGATCGGATTAATAACTTTCTCTCACGCAGCCGCGTTGTCGGTGTCGGCGAATTGGAGAAAGCGCCCTATATGCTAGCAGGCGAAGGTCGTCGCCTTGTTGTTGGTAAAGGTGATCGCGGCTATGCGCGCGGCGATTTCGATCCGGATATTGGTGCCTACGGCATTTATCGTAAAGGCGTTACTTTTAAGGATCCTGAGACAAAGGAATCCTTGGGTGTGCAAGCACTTGATATCGCCTCTGCCAGTATGCGTGCCCTTGAAGAGGGTGACGTTGAAGGAAAAGGCGACGATATTGCGACTCTATACGTTACTCGCTCTAATGAGGAAGTTCGTGCAGGCGACCGTTTACTCGTTGAAGAAGAGCGTGCTATCGACTCCACATTTTTCCCGTCTAGCCCAGATTCCGAGGTTACTGGCGAAATTATCGCGGTTGAAGGCGGTGTTACCCAGGTGGGTAAGTACGACGTTATTGTTATCAACCGTGGTCAGCGCGAGGGCATGAAAGTGGGTAACGTACTTGCTGTCTACCAGCGTGGCGAGCGCGTGAAAGACAGAATTCGCGGCGACCGAGTGACCTTGCCAGACGAGCGAGCCGGGTTAATGATGATTTTCCGGACTTTCGAAAAACTTAGCCTTGGCATATTGCTTGAAGCTGATCGTCCGTTGGCGGTACACGATCGGGTCAAAAACCCTTAATTAATTACTTTTGATTGTGAGCCCCGCAAGATGCGGGGCTTTTTAATGGATAAATTAAAAATGGAACTAATATTCAAGGACGATCACAATGCCCTCTCCTATAGAAACCCTTATTGCTTTTTCGCGCCTACCTGGTGTTGGCTCAGGCCTGTACTGGCAGGTGGTAGAAGCCCATTCTTCTTTCCAACTGTTTGTCGATAGCGATAGTGCAGCATGGTCTCAATTTTTATCGGCTGAAGCTGCTCAACAATTTCGAGAGTTTATCGATAACCCCGCTGTATCTAAGCTGGCTCAAACCGTCAGATTGGATGTTGAATGGTGTGAAAAAAATAATATCCGCTTGTTGTCTGGGGCCGACCCTCTCTACCCAAGCCTGTTAAAAGAGTGCCATCGCTCTCCGCCTTTACTCTATGTCAAGGGCGATCCGCAATCCTTGTCACTACCGCAAATTGCGATGGTCGGCAGCCGTAAACCATCGTCCACCGGGCGGCGAAATGCTCAAGATTTTGCTTCCAGTTTGGCGGCAAGTGGTTTTGCGATAACCAGTGGCTTAGCCCTGGGTATTGATGGCTTAGCGCACTCTGGTGCTCTTGAGGTAAATGGAATAACCGTTGCAGTACTTGGGACTGGTATAGACATCATTTATCCACACCGCCATAACTCGCTCGCAAATGCTATTGTCGAAAACGGAGGTGCAATAGTATCGGAATTCCCGCTTGGCACCTTGCCGCGGCCCGCGCACTTTCCGCAGCGCAATCGTATTATTAGCGGGCTCGCGTGCGGAGTATTGGTTGTCGAAGCAGCAATTCGTAGCGGCTCCCTGATTACTGCGCGTTATGCGCTGGCGCAGGATCGCGAAGTCTTTGCTATTCCCGGTTCGATCCACAATCAAATGAGCGCGGGCTGTCATCATTTAATCAAGCAAGGCGCAAAACTAGTCGAGTGCTGCGGTGATATTGTTGAAGAAATTCGCGGGGTGATTGCCCATAAAGTCGAGGAAATGGAGAGCAACGAATGGATCAAGCCCGACGAGAACTCGCTGCACCTGAGTGAGCTCGAAGCAAAAATAATTGATGTTCTCGGTTCAGAAACACTGTTGCTTGATGAATTGCTGGCCGAAGTCCAGCTACCCATTGATGAACTCTTACCTTTACTAGTAGCTATGGAAATAAGGGGGATAATTTTGTCTACAGGGTCGGGATATTGTCGCGAAATGCAAAAAAAGAGCTAGCGCTTTTCCGGGACAACGCTCTGGGCTGAGAGTGTTAACAGGCCCTAGTAAGCCTTATTTTGATTCTCGGCCCTTGCCGGAATAAAAAAGCTGAGGTAAATTCGCTCGTTTTCTCCAAAAGACTCCAGTGCTTAAAATCGAGGTAACTCAATGACCAAACCATTTGTGGCAGTATTGATGGGTTCAGATTCCGACCTCCCGGTTATGGAAGCGAGCTTTGCTATCTTAAACAAATTCGAAATCCCATTTGAGGCTAAAGTTACCTCTGCACATCGCACACCAGCGGCCACACACGCCTATGTTGTCGATGCCGATAAGCGCGGTTGTGCAGCATTTATTTGTGCTGCTGGGATGGCTGCTCACCTCGCTGGCGCTGTATCGGCTGCGACGTTAAAGCCGGTAATTGGAGTTCCGATTAACGGTTCGCTCGACGGTTTGGATTCGTTGCTTTCAACTGTGCAAATGCCTGGCGGCATACCCGTCGCAACCGTAGCAATTGGCAAGGCCGGAGCAAAAAATGCGGCTTATTTGGCCGCGCAGATTATTGGCGTAGGTGACGCCGCGATGCATGAAAGACTCGTTGCAGAGCGCAAAGCCAATGCCGATGCGGTTATTGCTAAAGACAAGGCGCTGCAAGAAAAGCTTGCGTCAGCCTAGCTTGCACGTTTTCCGCTTCAGCGATTAGTACGCCTGTGCGTAATTGGCGAAAACATGTTGGTGTCATAAAAGCCGCCGCAGAGATTCGAGCAGGTGGGGTAATCGCTTATCCAACTGAAGCCGTTTGGGGGCTCGGTTGCGACCCGCTTGATGTCGACGCAGTTGAAAAAATTTTATCTCTCAAGCGTCGACCGGTGGAAAAGGGCTTAATAATGGTCGCGGGCTCAGTTGCACAATTTGGTCCGTTGGTCGAAGCACTTCCCGCAGACCTTAAGGCCAAGTTGGAGGCGAGTTGGCCAGGTCATACGACATGGCTTGTACCGCATGGTGGTTTGGTTCCCGCATGGATATCAGGGCAGTTTGATACTGTGGCCTTGCGCGTTTCGAACCACCCGCTTGTTCAAGCATTGTGCGATCTCGTCGGAGGCCCGATTGTATCGACGTCTGCCAATCCTCAGGGCCGTCCACCGGCCAGAAGCGCGCTGCATGCCAGGCGATATTTCACTGATCAAGTCCTTTATGCTCCAGGTCAAGTTGGGGGGCAGGATCAACCCAGTAAAATCTATGACTTAGTCTCTGGTAAAACGATACGAGCGTAAATAGGAGTAGCCCAATGTCCGGACCCAATAAAGCAGCTGTAAAAGATTACTTGCTGGCATTGCAGGATCATATTTGTGATGTTCTAGCTGAAGTAGATGGTAAAGAGAACTTTGCTGAGGATAATTGGGTTCGCAGTGAGGGTGGGGGTGGTCGTTCGCGCGTCATTGCTAACGGTGCTGCTATCGAAAAAGGTGGCGTGAATTTCTCGCATGTCACGGGCGCCTCAATGCCTGCATCGGCAACTGCGCACCGTCCGGAGCTTGCGGGGCGCAGCTTCGAAGCGATGGGGGTTTCGCTCGTGATCCACCCCGAAAATCCTTATGCGCCAACCAGCCATGCTAATGTTCGTTTCTTCATCGCGGAAAAAGATGGCGAAGCGCCTGTTTGGTGGATCGGGGGCGGCTACGATATGACCCCTTACTATGGATTTGATGAAGATTGCATTCACTGGCACAAGGTTGCAAAAGATGCTTGCGCAAATTTCGGGGAAAATGCTTACACAAAGTACAAGCATTGGTGCGACGAATATTTTTTTCTGAAACACCGCGGAGAACCGCGCGGCATCGGCGGTTTGTTTTTTGATGATCTAAACGAGCCGGGTTTCGATGAATGCTTTGCTTTTATGAAATCTGTTGGTGATACATACACGGATGCCTACGCCCCGATTTTGGCCAAACGCAAAGACACACCTTATGGCGAGCGCGAACGAGACTTTCAGCTCTATCGCCGTGGTCGTTACGTCGAATTTAATCTTGTTTACGATCGCGGAACCCTGTTTGGCTTGCAGACAGGTGGCAGAACGGAATCGATCTTAATGTCCCTCCCTCCGCTGGTGAAATGGGATTATAACTGGCACCCAGAGGAAGGTAGCCCAGAGCGCGAGCTCTACGACAAATACTTAACCGCGAAAGACTGGGTCTAATCACTTAACACTTTGTTTGTTTTTGGCGCTTGATCACGGCTTGTTTTTCTATTGCTGTTATTTCTATTATTACAGCGTGATAATCCGATAACTAACTTAGTGTTAACAGGCCCTAGTTTCCTAAGGAGCGTCAAGTGGATCAATATGCTGTGGTTGGCAATCCTATTGCACACTCGAAATCACCTCAAATTCATCAGCTGTTCGCGCAGCAGACAAAACAAGAAATAAATTATGAAAAATTGCTTGTTCCATTGGGTGAATTTAATCAGCACTTAAACTCTTTTTTTCAACGGGGTGGAAAAGGCCTTAATGTCACGGTTCCCTTTAAAGAAGACGCTTTTGAGTTTGCGGATGCTTTAAGTGAGCGAGCACAGCTCGCAGGTGCTGTAAATACTTTAGTTGTTAAAGGCGATGGAGCTATTTGGGGGGATACGACCGATGGAGTTGGCTTGGTTGCTGATATATATCGCTTAGGTTGGCAAATCAAAAGTAAACGCGTATTGGTACTTGGCGCTGGTGGTGCCGTTCGAGGCGTATTGCAACCATTGCTTGTGGAAAAACCTGAGAAAATAATTATCGCCAATCGCACAGCGAGTAAAGCAGTTAATTTGTCAGAAATTTTTAAACCCTATGGCACAATCTGCGGTTGTGGTTTTGAGAATTTAAAAAATAAACCTTTTGACTTAATCATTAATGGTACATCAGCAAGTTTGTCAGGCGAATTACCTCCTCTTCCGGATGCCGTTTTTTCAAGTGATAGTTACGTATACGATATGGTTTACGGTTCAGAGCCTACATCATTTATGGAGTGGGCCGATAGGCAGGGTGTTGCAGAAACTTCTGATGGCTTAGGAATGTTAGTTGGGCAAGCGGCGGAGTCCTTTCGATTGTGGCGAGGTGTTAGCCCTGATATTCAGCCGGTGATTGAGCAAATTAGAATTCAGATGTAAATCTTATTTGCTTGGCTTACTTTATTATTATTTATCTAGCACGATAAGTATTTTGTTTTTAACCGTCGTAATCAAAATTTTTGTTAACGCTATTCAGCTAAATATTCATTCTTTAGGTTTACATAATTTTGCGCAGAATATTTAAAAAATTCTCGTTCGCTCTCCTTTAATGGTCTCGCTTGTTTACATGGACTGCCAACATAAAGAAAACCACTTTCCAATCTTTTGCCCGGTGGAACGAGTGCACCGGCGGCAACAATGACTTCATCTTCAACGACCGCGCCATCGAGCACGGTTGAGCCAATGCCGATCAATACACGATTGCCAACTGTGCAGCCATGCAGGCAGGCTCCGTGGCCGATGGTCACGTCATCACCGATAATCAAAGGCCAGCCACCGGGATTAAAATCGCTGGCGTGCGTAATATGCAGCACTGCGCCGTCCTGCACGCTGGTGCGCTTGCCGATCCGAATAAAATGCATGTCGCCACGGACGACTGCGCAGGGCCAAACGGAGCTATCGTCGCCAATTTCAGTATCGCCAATTACGACAGCATCTTGGTCGATATAGACACCGCTGCCAAGTTTTGGCGTGATGCCTTTGTGAGATCGAGTGAGGGGTGCAGACATTGATCTTTCTCCCGTTGACGCAAATATTATTTTTGCCGGCTATTGCGTTACTATTGATAATCGCAATAGAGGTGTATTCATACACCACAAGTTAAACCGGAAACCAAATCGATCGGTAATTATTACCGGGTTAACATTAAAGATCACCACAATATTAGAATCGTACTTGCTATGTCCAATAAATCTGAATTAACCAACCCCTTAATTCGTCAGCACACCTTACCTCCTTTTAGCGAAATCAGACCCGAGCATATTCACCCCGCGATCCATGAGTTAATTGAGCGCAATCTTAGAGTGTTAGACCAGCAATTAACGTCAATGGAGACCTTTGATTGGGAGAGTATAGCGGCACCCATTAGCGAGCGAGAAGACGAACTGAGTCGCGCATGGTCGACGGTCAGCCATTTAAATGCTGTTGATAATTCCGAAGCGCTGAGGAAGGAGTATCAGGTAAGTTTGGCTGAATTAACGCAGTACTCGACGCAAATGAGCCAAAACAAAACACTGTTTGACGCCTATAAAAAACTTTCAGAGCAGGATGAATTTTCACTGCTAAAGCAAAGCCAAAAAAAGACCATTGAAAATAGTTTGCGAGATTTTCGTTTGGCTGGTGTCGATTTAGAAGACGAGAAAAAAGAGCGCTATGCCAAAATTCAAGCGCGTTTGTCTGAGCTCTCCAACCAATTTTCAAACAATGTTCTCGATGCGACTCAAGGCTGGTATAAGCACCTCAAAGACCAAAGCATGCTTGAGGGTATGCCAGAAAACGCAGTTGAAGGGGCTAAGCAAGCAGCGCAAACGCGTGAACTGGAGGGCTATGTGCTCACCTTAGACGCCCCTGTTTATATGACGGTGATGAGCCAGGCGAAGTCGAGCGCTTTGCGCGAAGAAATGTATAACGCCTACATGACACGCGCCTCGGATCAGGGGCCGACAGCAGGAAAGTGGGACAACTCAGACATCATTGAAGAAATTATGCAACTGCGGCAAGAACTGGCGCAGGTGCTGGGCTTTGAGAATTATTCGGAGGTGTCCCTCGCGCCAAAAATGGCGGCATCGACACAGCAAGTTATTAACTTTCTCGAAGATTTAGCAAAAAAAAGTAACGCGCAAGCGCAGCGGGAGCTGGCAGAGTTAAACGCGTGGACGAAAGATAATTTTGCTGTGGAGGAACTGGCAGTTTGGGATGTTCCCTATTATTCAGAGCGTATGAAAGAAGCTCGTTACGCGCTTAATCAAGAAGAGTTACGGCCCTATTTTCCGCTGAGCAAAGTGTTGGAGGGCCTATTTAATGTGGCAAGTCGCCTTTTTGATGTGGAATTCAAAGAGCTACAGAATTTTGAAAGCTGGCACAAGGACGTGCGTTTATTCCGTATCTCGCGTAACAACGAAACCATCGCACAGTTTTATCTCGATGCGTTCGCCAGGCCCGGTAAGCGCGGAGGAGCTTGGAAGGCCACCTGCCGAGACCGGTGTTTGAGCAGTGCAGGCCTGCAGTTACCGGTCGCTTATTTAGTTTGCAATTTTAGCCCGCCGGTTGGCGACAAACCGGGATTGCTAACGCACAGCGATGTCACAACACTGTTCCACGAGTTTGGTCATGGGCTGCATCATATGCTGACTAAAATCGACGTTTCAGCCGTGAGTGGCATTAATGGTGTAGCCTGGGATGCAGTCGAATTGCCGAGCCAATTTTTGGAAAACTGGTGCTGGTTGCCAGAGGTTATTCAGTCGATTTCCGCACATTATGAAACTGGAGAACCCTTGCCAGAAGAAAAACTACAAGCGCTGTTAAAGGCTAAAAACTTTCAGTCGGCATTATTTATGCTCCGGCAATTGGAGTTTGCGCTGTTTGATTTTCGTTTGCATATCGAATACGGCAGTGAAAATTTTACCTCCGTACAAAATCTGCTTGACGAAGTGCGCGAGCAAGTCGCCGTTATTTCTCCACCCGAATTCAACCGTTTTCAACATGGCTTTTCCCACATCTTTGCAGGAGGTTATGCAGCGGGTTATTACAGTTACAAATGGGCTGAGGTTTTGTCGGCAGACGCATTTTCCCTATTTGAAGAAAAAGGCGCCTTTGATAAAACTTCAGGCGAGAAGTTTTTACAAGAGATTCTCGAAAAAGGAGGGTCGGAAGATGCGATGGCGTTGTTCGTCAACTTTCGTGGCCGTGAACCGAGCGTAGATGCGCTTTTGCGTCACTCCGGCATTGAGGCCAACGCATGAGCACCAGACGCTTTATTGCCGGAGCAATTTGCCCTAAGTGCAAACTGCGAGACAAAATTGTGGTGTTTAGCGAGGAGCAACAGCAGTACCGCGAGTGTGTTGAATGTGGGTTTAAGGAGAAGATGCATTTCCAGTCACAGGCTGCGGAATTGGCTACGCGGGTTAACCATGCAGAGGGAACGGAGCAAGAGCCCGCCCAAATCAAAATTATCGACAAGTCCTGATTATAAATCGCTTGTTTTTATCCGGTTGTTTTTATCAATAGCAACTAGCGCGCCTGCTTATGGAGGCGTGCGGGCTTTGGGGCCAAGAAAGAAAAAACAGCGTGGTTCAATGAACAATCGGATTATCGTCATCCAACGAATCAGAAAGCTTAAGCGAAATGGCACTGTCACCGGCCAAACAAGGCCAGCGATCAAAGGCATCTTTCCAGCCTTGTTTACTTTGTTCAGCTAAGAATTTGTTATTTTGCGTCAATTGCGCGAGCCGCCCGTTGCTAAAGAGTAGCTCGATTGCATAATGCACGACCAAATCTAGCTGATTAGCAAACTCGTCCCCAATTAAGCTGTGAATAATTAAATTGGAAAATGTCATGTCCATTGGCAGTAACGGGTTGCCGGCGGACGCAACTAAACGGTCGTTGATTTCTTCGATTAAACGGTGGGCGAGGTAAGCTTCGTCGATTAAGGCGTGCATACCACTGTGATTGCTCACAATTTCCGGGGGCTTGGTAAAAAATTCTACTGCGATATCCAACAGCACCTTCGTTTCATCGTAAATCTCTGCTTCGTGAAGGTAAGCGCTTAGCGCCTCGATAAAGTCTGGCACATGATTGATATAACGTGTGACAAAATCCATCAGCGTTTCGCTGGAGTTTTCTTCAGGCAACGAAATAAGGTGGTGCAAGCTCGCGACTGAGCTTTCCAGGTAGGATTGCAATTCATGATTTGACGCTTCTTGTTTTTGCGCCAAGGCAATGGTTTCGCGAATGTACAAAATTTTTTGCTCGCTCATGACTAAAATACGCCTCAAGGCCGCAAAGCTGTAAAAGAAGTGCGGCCTTCTCCTTGAATTATTAAAATGTCCCTACAAATATGACTGGTGTTTTCATGGCCTTGCCCTAGTTTTCGCTGGGGTAAATTGACCGAAATCAGTTTTGTTTATCAGACGCCTTACCTATAATGGCGTTCGGTTTTTTATTGAAACCTAATTATTACGTTTTCGCGCCTTCATGCCCAGAAAAGTCCGACTGAATGCAAGACTTTTGTTGATTTTTAACCCAATTTGTGGCCTCCTTACGGCCCCAAAAATGGGTGTGGCAAAATGTCGCGCGTAGAGAATAAAACTTAGTCAAATCGTTTTTTAAAATAGTTTGTTTAAAAATTGGTCTAAACGTGCCTTTTTTAAGTAAATAACCTACGGTTGTACTACCTTCACAGAGATCGATAAAGACGTACGGGGTGTAAAACAATATCGTCATGTTACTGAGTCAGTATAGTTTGAATTTTTTAAGTGGGAGCAAAGCGATGCTAAGCAACACCAAGAAGTTGTTAGGAACTCCGCTTTTAGCTAGCTTGCTTGTTTTGCTGCTACCGGCACTTGCAGGGGCTAGTGAATGGCGCCTCAACATGACCCAAGGTGTCACCGAAGTCAGTCAGGAAGTGTATTCTTTGCACATGATTATTTTCTGGATCTGCACGGTAATTGGTGTCGTTGTTTTTGGTGCGATGTTTTACACGATGATAATGCACCGCAAATCAAAAGGCGCTAAAGCGGCAAACTTTCACCACAGCACTCAGGTCGAAATTATTTGGACGGTCATCCCCTCTCTCATCTTGATCGCCATGGCAGTTCCGGCCACCTCAACGTTGAAAAAAATCTACGATACCGACGACGCTGACATGAGCGTGTTGGTAACCGGGTACCAGTGGAAATGGAAATACGAATATCTCGGTGAAGATTTAAGCTTTTTTAGTAATTTAAGCACCCCTCAAAGCCAGATATACGAAGGCGAAGCCCGCGGGGAAAACTATCTGTTAGAAGTTGATAATCCCCTAGTTATTCCAGCCGGTAAAAAAGTGAAATTTTTAGTGACTGCGCAGGATGTTATCCACTCTTGGTGGGTGCCAGACTTGGCTGTTAAGCGCGATGCGATTCCCGGTTATGTGCACGAGGCGTGGACGCGTGTAGATAAGGAAGGCATTTATCGCGGGCAATGTGCCGAACTTTGCGGCAAAGACCACGGCTTTATGCCAATTGAAGTGCACGTTAGATCGCAAAGCGACTACAACGAGTGGTTAACGCAGGAGAAAGCCAAAGCCGCAGAAATTGCCGCGTTAACTCAAAAAACCTTTAGCTTCGACGAGTTGATGGCAGAAGGTGAGGCGGTTTACCAGCGCGCATGTGCGGCCTGTCATGGCCCCGGCGGTGAAGGTGGTGTCGGGCCCGCGATCATCAAAAGTAAAGTGGCCACTGGCCCGATTGATATACACATAGACGTCATCGTTAACGGTATTACTGGCACGATGATGCAGGCATTTGGTGAACAATTAAATGAAGTTGAGGCAGCAGCCGTTATCACGTATCAGCGCAACGGCTTTAACAATAATATGGGCGACGAAATCCAGCCCATTGACGTCTACAACTTTAAGCAAGGTAATTAGGGGGTCTTAGAGTGGCACACGGTCCAGATAAAGGTTTAAGCCGGTGGTTATTCACTACCAACCATAAAGACATAGGCAGCATGTACCTATGGTTTAGCTTCTTGATGTTCTTAGTTGGCGGAGTAATGGCTCTAATTATTCGCGCCGAACTATTTGAGCCAGGCATGCAAATTGTCGACCCCAATTTCTTTAACCAAATGACTACGATGCACGGTTTGATCATGGTCTTTGGCGCTGTTATGCCGGCGTTTGTAGGTTTAGCTAATTGGATGGTGCCGCTAATGATTGGCGCACCTGATATGGCCTTACCACGCATGAATAACTGGAGCTTTTGGATTCTTCCGTTTGCTTTTGCGATGCTTGGCTCGACTCTGTTTATGGAAGGTGGTGCGCCCAACTTTGGCTGGACATTTTACGCACCGCTCTCAACAACGTATGCGCCTCCAAGCGTGACCTTCTTTATTTTCGCAGTGCATATTATGGGCGCCAGTTCGATTATGGGCTCCATCAATATTATTGCGACCATTCTCAACATGCGCGCGCCTGGCATGACCTTAATGAAAATGCCACTGTTTGTTTGGACTTGGCTGATCACTGCTTACCTACTGATAGCGGTAATGCCTGTGCTTGCCGGCGTCGTAACAATGATGTTAATGGATATTCATTTTGGAACCGCTTTCTTTGATGCTGCTGGTGGTGGTGACCCGGTCTTATTCCAGCACATATTTTGGTTCTTTGGTCACCCGGAAGTTTACATTATGATTTTGCCGGCCTTTGGTGTGGTCTCAGCAATTCTTCCAACCTTTGCGCGCAAGCCACTGTTCGGCTATTCCTCCATGGTTTACGCGACGGCTGCTATCGCTTTCTTAAGCTTTATCGTTTGGGCGCACCATATGTTTACGGTCGGTATGCCGTTGTTTGCTGAGCTAGTCTTTATGTATGCGACGATGCTAATTGCAGTGCCCACCGGTGTAAAAGTCTTTAACTGGGTAGCGACAATGTGGAAAGGCTCGATGACTTTCGAAACACCCATGTTGTTTGCAATTGCCTTCGTTATCTTGTTTACCATCGGGGGCTTTTCAGGCTTGATGCTCGCCATTGCGCCGGTCGACTTTCAATACCACGATACCTATTTTGTGGTTGCTCATTTCCACTACGTGCTTGTGCCGGGTGCGATATTCTCGATTACCGCAGGCGTTTACTATTGGTTGCCGAAGTGGTGTGGGCATATGTATAACGAAGTCCTCGGGAAAACGCATTTCTGGCTCGCATTTGCCGGCTTGAATATTACCTTCTTCCCGATGCACTTTTCCGGTTTGGCCGGCATGCCGCGACGCATACCTGATTATCATGACTTATTTGCCGATTGGAATATGATTTCTTCGATAGGTGCCTTCCTGTTTGGCGCTGCGCAGATTCTATTCCTTTATATTGTTATCCGTACAATTGTATCCGGGCGTAAAGCGACACAAGAAGTATGGGAAGGCTCGCATGGTTTAGAGTGGACAGTTCCATCGCCAGCACCTTACCACACGTTTGATACACCTCCCGAGGTGAAATAAGAGGGTAAACACTCGAGGTATTATGGCAGACGATTGCGACGAGCAAGTTTCCGACTCGGCAAAAAAGCCGGTGGAGGAACAACAGTCTAAATTTATTGTTGCCAAGCTATCTGCGCTTGCTGTTGCAATGTTCGTTTTTGCTTTTTGGGTGATGCCGCCGCTATATACCTTGCTTTGCGAGGTGACGGGCTTGCGTAAAGTGGGCGGTGCCTACACCCCAGTCGCCAATGTGGTCGATGAATCTCGTTTAATAACAGTGCAGTTTATTGCTTCCCAAAACGAGGCGATGCCCTGGGTATTTAAACCCGAGGTATTTGAAATGAAGGTACATCCGGGTCAAGTCGCGAATGTTGCATACCTGGCTGAAAACCCTACAGCAAATACTATGGTGGCCCAGGCGGTACCGAGTATTACACCCTACAACGCAGTGAACTTTTTTCATAAAACTGAATGTTTTTGTTTTGAGCGGCAACCACTTGCAGCGGGTGAAAGTGCAGAATTAGGTATGCAATTTATTGTCGATCGTGATTTGCCCAAAAAAGTTAAAACAATAACGGTCGCCTATACACTGTTCGATATTACTGATCGAACGGGGAATAAAGACCAGGAACAAGCGGCGCAAGAACAAACAAAAAAGCCAAGTCTAGCGCTGCGCTGATTTAAACAACTACAACATTACATAACAACAAAATTACACAACAATCATTAGATTTTTAGTACGGTGAGGTAACACTCGATGGCATCAAACAGCGAATATCAAACTTACTACGTTCCAGCGCGCAGTAAGCTTCCTCTTTTCGCGAGCATAGCGTTGTTTTTAACGGTTTTTGGTATCGCTAACTGGTTAAACGGAAATGAAGGTGGTCAATTTTTGACCCTGTTGGGTTTAATTAGCATGTTGGCCGTCTTATGGAATTGGTTTTCCCAAGTTATTTCTGAAAATCAGCGTGGCCTCAATAGCGACCAGCTTAAGACGTCGTACGTGTGGGCGATGGGCTGGTTTATTTTCTCGGAAGTGATGTTCTTTGCGGCATTTTTTGGCGCGCTCTTTTATATCCGCCAAATAGCGTTGCCCGGGATTGAGCACGGTGCAACTGGCGAGGTTTTGTGGAATGGTTTCGAAGCCGAATGGCCGTTGATGACAACGCCGGATATGGCTGTTAATGGTGAAAGCGCGGAGAAGTTTGTCGGCCCCGACCAAAACATGAGTAACCCTGGTGTAGGTGGTTGGGTTTCCTGGTTGCCGTTTTGGAATACCGTTTTACTTTTGGCTTCCAGTGTCACGGTGCACTTTGCGCATACCGAACTTAAGAAGGATAAGAACGGCAGATCATTCAATATATGGTTAGCCGTTACCGTAAGCTTGGGTTTGTTGTTCTTGGTGCTTCAAGCGGAAGAATACATTCATGCCTATCACCATATGGGCTTGACTTTGGACTCCGGTGTATACGGCACGACGTTCTTTATGCTGACCGGCTTTCACGGCGCTCATGTGACTTTGGGTACAATTATGCTGCTGGTTCAGTTATTGCGCTCTACCGACTCTTGGTTATGGCGCGCGATTCCGGTGGTTGCCCTGATTATTGCTGAAATTGCCGCGTTTAGTGTTGACCATATGTCGCTCGCTGGGCGCATGGTGATCGTGGGGATTGCGTGTCTTGTGATTATCGCTGTTTCTGCGATGAAGCCTTCGAAAGTATTTAAGCACCACGACTGCTTTGGTTTTGAGGCCTCCAGCTGGTATTGGCACTTTGTTGATGTGGTTTGGTTGGGCTTGTTTATTTTCGTTTATATCCTCGGCTAAGCGTTTTAGGCCTTAGCTTTTTATTACTGATTTTAGTTTTTATTGCTGCCCTGGGAAGATTCAATCGAACGATCCCAGGGTGCAGTGCTTCCAAGTTTTCCACTGGCTAGCCCATAGCCAATGAGCCCCAACAGCATCGCTGCGAGGGTGACACGGATGCCCAAGGCATAAAGGGCGCGTTTCGAATTATCGATATTGGCGTCTTTTAACAAGAAAACCAAGCCGCTGCTCAAACTTGCCAGCACGGCGATAAACAAAATCACGATAGCGACTTTTAACAACACGGTGTTTCTCCTGTGAATGATGTCGGTGAATCAAAAACGCGGGACAATGTTGTTTTTACTTGGCAGCCCAACGGAAAGATTATTGTCTTCGTGTTAATTTTTTTACCTGTTTTCTGCTCGTTGGGCGTCTGGCAGCTGTCACGGGCTGAAGAAAAAAGAACCCTACAGGAAAATTGGTCGTTGCAGCAATCCCTGGACGCGATTTCCGATCTAAATTTAATCGAAGCTAAACAAAATCAGTTTCGTCGCTTTGTTGGTAACGGGCGCTTCGAAAAAGAACGTTATTGGCTAATCGAAAATAAAACGTTTCAAGGCCAAATCGGTTTTGAAGTGTTGATGCCATTTGTATTCGATGATGGTACGACTCTCTTGGTTAACCGCGGATGGGTGGCCGGCACCGGTACACGCAGCGCTCTCCCGAAAATTGACACACCTGCAGGTTCCACTCAGATTATCGGTAACCTAGTTGAACCGAGTGATCACCCCTTGCTAAAAGAAAAGCCTGAAATCAATCTCAACTGGCCAAAATTGATTTTAGAAGTCGATATACAAGCGTTAGCCGTACAACTGGACAAGAAACTCTACTCAAAAATACTGCAATTGGATGCCGAAAGTAACGCGGCCTTTATTCTCAACTGGCGTCCCTTTAATATGTCGCCCTCCAAACATGTGGGTTACGCAGTGCAATGGCTTTCGATGGCTATTGCCTTACTGGTGCTCGCAGTTTTTGCCAACAGCAATTTGGCCACTGTATTAAAAAATCGTAAAGCGTAAATCATGAACGACGTTGTTTCGACAGATCCTCAAAAAACCGAACCCACTAGAAAGGGTGTCTGGCAATTACGGCTGATCATATTAGTGAGTGTCGTGCCGCTAGCCTTTGCTTATACAGCGTTTTTTGCTGGCTGGACGCCGCAAAGCAAGATAAATAACGGTACCTTACTTACACCGCCGAAAGACTTGCGGCCGTTGGTTGAGTCTCTGAATGACAAACCCGACTGGTCAGAAAATGTTTGGCGTTTGCTTATTCCCATTACCGAAAGCTGTGCTGACGACTGTCAGAACCACCTTTACATCACGCGTCAGGTGCATATTCGGCTTGCACAAAAAGCTGAACGCGTTGAGCGCGTGGCGGTTAACTTGGGCGGTGAACAGGGCCGGGCAATCATTGATGGCTTGGCGGAGGAACACCCTAAACTGAAATCATTTTCTTTGACGCAGTCACAATGGTATCTGTGGTTAGATGCCAGCAATGCGCCGCGACTTACCGATCAGCACTTTTACGTGCTGGTGGACCCGCAGGGCTACGCGATGATGTATTACGACGAAAACCAGAACGGTAATCAACTGCTCAAAGACATTAAAAAAATTCTTCGCCACACACCCGATAGTTAAGTGCCTACGATGTATGAAGTTGACCCTAAAGCTGAGGCCAAACGCCGTTTACTGTTGAAATTGAGTTTGTTTGCCACTGCCTTTGCAATGGTTGTGGTTGTACTGGGTGCTTTTACGCGCTTAGTTGATGCGGGTCTCGGCTGTCCTGATTGGCCCGGTTGCTACGGCCATTTAACCTGGCCAACGACTGCAAGTGAGGTCGAAAAAGCAGAGGCACTCTTTCCCGAAGCACCGGTTGAGCACGACAAAACCTGGCCCGAAATGGTACACCGTTATTTCGCTGGTGTACTGGGTTTGATTGTTCTTGCGATTCTCATTATTGCGCTTCGTGGCCCGAAAATATCGGAGCGTCCACCGATTAAGCTTCCCGTATTTCTCGCCATTATCATTATTGTGCAGGCGGCATTTGGCATGTGGACTGTGACTTTAAAGCTCTGGCCCCAAGTAGTGACTGCACATTTATTGGGTGGGTTTATGACGCTCAGTTTAATATGGTTGATGGCACAACGCTGCAGTCGCTGGCATTGGCAGTTAGAAAGCAGCGTGCTAAACAGGATAAAACCTTTGGTGTTGTTCGGGCTTGCAGTGCTGATAATTCAGATCGCACTCGGTGGATGGACAACGTCTAATTATGCCGCAATGGCGTGCCCCGACTTGCCCACCTGCCACGGTGAGTTCTGGCCCGAAGCAGACTACGTGCAGGGTTTTAACATCTTTCAGGAGGTGGGGCCCAACTATCTCGGCGGCCAGTTAGATAATCACGCCCGTACCGCAATTCATATGGCACATCGAATAGGTGCCTTATTAGTCACGTGCGTTTTGCTTGTGCTCGCTCTGCGTCTGTGGTTCTCCAAAATCGCCGAGGCGCAACATATGTCGGTGGTTTTAGCTGGCGCTTTGACTTTGCAAGTGGTGTTAGGGCTAAGTAATGTTTATTGGGTCTTGCCACTACCGGTCGCTGTTGCTCATAATGCCGTCGGCGCAATTTTACTGCTGGTGCTGGTAACGCTCAGCCATCGTATTTACACCGCTAAAATAAGCACGCATAGGTAACGCATCATGCGAGAAGGTCTTATCGAAACGTCAAACACTGACACCAATACCGGCTCGGGCCCAAGTGGCTTATCAGCCAAGCCTACTTGGCGGGATTATTTGTCGTTATGCAAACCTAACGTGGTTGCGCTGATGATTTTGACCTCGCTTATCGGCATGTTTTTGGCCGTGCCACATATGGTGCCGATCGACATTCTCATTTTTGGTAATTTGGGCATTGCGCTGTGTGCCGGCTCTGCTGCAGCTATTAATCATCTGGTCGATCGGCATGTCGATATCAAAATGGCGCGTACCTTTAATCGGCCCGTGGCCCAAGGGCGAGTTTCGCCGCAAAATGCGATCATTTTTGCCATTGCTATTGGCGTTCTGGGCACGGCAATTCTGGTGCTGCTGGTCAATACGCTAACCGCTTTGCTTACGCTGATCTCGCTATTAGGCTATGCCTTCGTTTATACGCTCTATCTAAAGCGTGCAACACCGCAAAATATTGTTATCGGCGGTTTGGCCGGCGCTGCGCCGCCACTGTTGGGCTGGGCCGCTGTAACAGGCACGGTTGACCCCTACGCGTTATTGTTAGTGCTTATTATTTTTGCTTGGACGCCACCACACTTTTGGGCTTTGGCGGTGCATCGCAAAGATGAATATGCCAAGGCCGATATCCCTATGCTTCCCGTCACACATGGTATTCGCTACACCAAAATTCACATTGTCTTGTATACGCTAATTTTGCTGGCTGTAAGTGTTATGCCCTATGCCACGGGCATGTTGAATTGGCTTTATCTGCTGGGCGCCGTGGTGCTGGGTTTGGGTTTTTTGTATTACGCGTTGCGCATGCTGCTCAGTAAAGCCACCGAATATTCAATGGAGACGTTTAAGTACTCGATAATTTACTTGATGGCCCTGTTTGCGATTATGCTGCTCGATCATTACCTCTACCCTGTTCCGAAAGCCGTGGTGTTGCAGTTCTAATGTCCGCTGCGCAGAAGAAAGCCATATACAAAACTGTTATCGGCCTTTGCCTGGCGATGGTGGTCATTTTTGGCTTGTTTTTAAACAAGCTTTTCACTCCGCGCGTTATGTCGAAACAAGAGTTGCGAGCCAATGGCGCGATTGTATTCGATACCCCGCGCCTGATAAAAGATTTCGAGCTGCTTGATCATAACGGGGAAACATTTGCGCTTGAAAATTTGCAAGGTAAGTGGACACTCGCCTTTTTCGGCTTTACCCACTGCCCCGATATATGCCCGGCAACATTGCTGCAGCTCTCGCAAGTTTACAAAAAGCTTAACGATGACATTCGCGAAGAGACGCAGGTTATCTTGGTTAGCCTCGATCCGGCGCGCGACCACGGCGAAACGTTGGCACAATACGTCAATCACTTTCACTCCGACTTTGTCGGTGTCACCGGCGACTTTATTCAGATTAAGCGCCTCGCGAACAACTTGAATGTGGCCTTTAGCAAAGTGGTGCAAGGCGACGATTATACGGTCGACCACACGGGTAATATCTTTCTCATTAACCCCAAAGGCCATTACCACGGCTTTATTCGTCCACCATTTGAATTAGCGCGCCTAAAGGGCATTCACCAAAGTCTTGTCACCGCCTTTTAATACGTGAATTACATCACGCTTCTTCCCCGAAGCCCCTGCTGGCGCTAGTTCTGTGATCCGATATGGGCTTTAATCCCCTGTTCCCTATTAAACTAGGGTATTAAAGACCTTCCGCGTTACGCCATTCGGCTACATTGATGTACATTTGGTGAGCGCTTAATTGATGAAATTACAAGATTAAACGTTTACGTATTGTCTACACGGCTAGTAGTTAAGTGATCGCATATTACGTGACCGAAAGCAGTACGTGACTGAAGTTTTGCGGAGAGATATATGCCGAATTCCGGATATAAAGTGTGGCGCCGTTTAGCTGCAGCCGGTTTGTTAGTTGTTGGTACAGCCATGTTGTTGAGTTCATGTGGCGATGATGTAGCGGTATTTATTCCACCACCTTGTGGTGATGAGGTTGGCTATCAAGGGCCTGCACCGGATAACGCTAAGGCAGATGCTGGGGCCGAAACTTATAATTCGTTGACCTGTACGTTAGCGGGTTGTCATAGCAAAGATTTGACTGCAGCAGGTGGAAACTTTCCGATAGCTTACGAGGGTCGCTTTGTCAGGCGCAATAGCAGTGGTGTTTGTGAGCGGGTCGAACTGCCCTATATAACCGATGAGGGTGCTCCGGTTGATTTGATTCAATATAACTTTCACGAGATGCCCAATGTTGGGGATCCAGAGGTGCTTTGCGATCTAGAATGTGCGGAAGAAGTGTCGAACTACATTTACCGTTACTGGAAGCAATCTATCGAAGGCACGCTTCCAAGCGGCAGCTCATCGAGCTCTTCTTCCAGTAGCTCGTCTTCCAGCTCAAGCTCATCCACCAGTTCGTCTTCATCAAGCACGTCGACGAGCAGTAGTTCAAGCTCTTCTTCCAGTTCAAGTAGTGGCGGAGGGGACCCTGTTAACGGGAAAACGCTATACGATTCGTCAACTAACAATTGCTTCTTCTGCCACGGCGATGTGGGACAAGGGGCGCCATTTTTCCCCGACCCATTAATTCCTTTGGCTTCGTCTTGGACAACAGGCGGACAGGCCGGTGACGGTGTTCAACAGGGTGTTACTTACACCGATTTGGCCGAGTATATTGAAAAGACTATGCCAACGACTAATTTTAATTTGTGTGACGCGGCATGTGCGGCTGACATCGCGGCTTACATGCGTCAATTGGACGAACAAGCGCAGTAAATTAAATTTATTATGTTCTACAAAGGCAGCTCAGGCTGCCTTTTTTAATTCTGGAAACAAAATGACAAATCACGTGAACCTTTCCACTTTTATCGCAGGCTTTTGGCGTTTAAAAAACTGGGGCATGACTGCGCAAGAAGTTCTCGCCTTTATTGAACAGTGCGTAGAATCCGGCGTTACATCAATGGACCATGCGATGGTCTATCGCAGTGAAGCGCCGTTTGGTGAGGCGCTTGCGTTAAAGCCCGAGCTACGTGAAAAAATTCAGATCATTACCAAGTTTGGCATTCGGCCAACCGGGTTTGGAAAATTAGGTGCAGAACATGTTAATCACTACGATAGCAGTCCTGATGCGCTGATCGAATCTGTTGAGAACTCACTGCGTGACTTTAAAACAGATTATATTGATGTACTACTTATTCATCGACCAGACTATCTAATGGATCCGCAAGAAATTGCAGAAGCATTTTCAACATTAAAACAAGATGGAAAAGTAAAACACTTTGGCATATCTAATTTTACAACTGCTCAGTTTGAGATGCTGCAGTCTATTTTGCCGATGCCGTTGATAACTAATCAAATTGAGTTGTCACCTTATAATATGCAGGCTTTGGATGACGGAACATTGGAACAATGTATGCGATTTAAAATTCAGCCCATGCTGTGGTCATGCTTAGCGGCGGGTGAGTTATTAAATCCAAAAGATAAGAAGGGCGAAAGGATTTTAAATACATTGAGAAATATTGCAGAAGAGTTAAATGCAGATTCTATTGAGCAAGTGGTCTACGCTTGGGTATTAAAATTACCGTGTAAACCATTGCCGCTTTTAGGTTCCAGTAAAATTGAACGAATAAAATCCGCGGTTAAGTCTTTGGATTTAACAATGTCGCAAGAGCAGTGGTATGCTATTTGGGAAGCGTCAAATGGTTCGCCAGTTCCGTAAAATTTTTGGCTTCGATCCACTGTTGTCTTACAAAGGATGAGAGGCACGAATTGGGGGTTGTTTTCAAGACCGTCGCGCGCGGGATTCGCGCGATCGAGCCCCCAGGGAGGGGTTTACGGCGTGTCTTGAAAACAACCCCCAATTCGTGCTCGGTGTTGGTAAGCAGAAATACTCTCTTGTTTCTTTTGATATTTCCATTAATCCACAGTTAGCTTATGGGACGCCGATGGCTTTGACCAAGTAAATTTAACGCAAAATATATTCTTGCAAAAACTGGTACATAAAATCATAAGGGTCAATCGTCTCGGGTAGTGCGTTTTGCAAAATAGCGGTAATTTCATTTAAGCTGCGCTTACCATCAATTAAGCGAGCAACATTGGCCATTTCCATCGGTATATTATCTTGTGTTGCTAAAGCAGGGATAGGTAAATGAGGTAGTACTAACCAAGCCGGTGGATTACTGTTTTTAGTTTGCTTAACATCGTTATTATTCTGCAATAAGTGAGTTTGATCCTCGGCAGAGCGGGCAACAAAACACCAGCTTTCATCTATTCTGCCTTTTTCGCTTAGCGGTGAATGCGTATAGGGCTCGCTAAAAAAATCTTCGTTCAATAAATCAAACTTTGCTAGGGAAAGTAACTCGCGCAGCTCGTCGCTGGTATAGCGTTGACTTTCGCGCAAAGAATCAACATATAAAAATGGGCCATAATTAATCCAATAGCCGCCCGGTTTTAGTGTTTGTTCTACCTGAGCAATTAATGCTTTAGCGTCTTGTCCATTTATATCCATAAACCACGGCGTGACAATAATATCGAAACTGCCTCGGGTAAACGGCAGAGCCCACGCGTCGGCACACAGCGGCTGCCAAGTATTGCGTCTTTCGTCATTATCGGATTCGCATTTAAGCTGCCACGCGTAGTTTTCTGGCAAGCCTTTGCGTGGGAAAGTCCTCGACTCCTCAAAATACAAGGTTTTTTTGTCGTGAATTAATTGCTTGGCAATTAAACTCAGTAGCGGATTAAAATCGAGTGCTACAGTTAACGTCGAATTAAATTTATTGTGCAAATCCCAACTTAAGCGCCCAGCGCCGGAGCCAATAAGCAATAATTTTTTTTCGGAAAATTCATTAATATCTGGAAGTACACTTAGGATATTACTCAGCACGCTAACGTTTTCGTCCCTATATCGGCGATAGTCACTAGGCTGATCTTCCAGCGGCTGCCAAGCCCAATCACGCAAGGTGACGCCGTAATATTGCGTCAGCATATCGGTGGGAAAATCTTTATATTGATCGTTCTTTTTGGCGGATAAACCCGACTTCTTTAATAAGTCCAAAATACGCGAATAGGTTCCATAGCGTTGCTTGAATTGTAGTTCGAGCCTTTGCTTAGTGGTGTGCAGCAAGTTTGGCTGTTGGTTCTCGTAGTCGAAGATTGTTTTGAGTTGCGCTCGCTCGTCTTCGAACTCCGCGAGCAGATGTTCCCAATAGTGTTTATGTTTTAATCCAAGAGGGAACCAACAGGGCAAGCCGTCTAAATCAAAATAGCGAGTTTGGCAATTATTGCACTCGGCGGCAGTGGCGTCTAAGCCAAGGGCGGTGTCGGCACCACAGCGTGGGCAGGCTAGGATATCAGTGAGTAAATTATGCATCTTAAAAATAGATGAAAGTGGAAAAGTAAAATTATAAACGCTTAGCAGGAGTTACTTTAATAGCCAATAAAAAAACCGGCTGTGAAAGCCGGTTTTTACTCGAAAATAGTTTGAGCTTAATTTTGATTAACGCTGTTAACGCTAGACAAATGCATCATCAATTGGGCCACCATTAAACCCATCCTCGCCAAAAGTTCTATTCGGCAAGCCCATTGCCTTAATAATAGTGGTAAGAATATCGTTATGGCTGCGTTTATTACCGTTAACAGCTTTACCCAAATCAAGCCCCATGTTTTTGCCGCCCATAAACGTAAAGACATGGCCGTTAAGTTCGTGCGCGTCTGCGGCGGAACCGATTTCGGCACTCCAGACAAACATTGTATTGTCGATAAGCTTGCTGCCGTCTACGTCCTCGGTTTCATTTAACATTTCCATAAATGATGCGATACGCTCTGCATACCAGCGTCGCATTATCGTCAAATTTTTACCGGTGCCATCGTTATGCGAAACGGGGTGAATACGGTTATTCGGGAAGCCTGGAATAAAGCCGTGGTTAGTCGCGCCGCGAGCACCGTCTTGGCTGAGCGTCCATACGCGTGTGCGGTCACAAGCAAAAGCCATTGTCGCCACTCTAAAATGCAGCGGCGTTACAGACGGAATATCGTTAGCTGCGTCAATACCAATCCCCGAAGGAACAGCACAACCAGCAGAAGTTGGTACGCCCGAATTAAGTGAAGCCTCCTCGCGCACCAGCTCTTCTTCAAGCTCGAAGAAGGACTCTAAATGCTGGTCTAAGCGAAGCTTATCGTTAGCGGAAAGCTTATTTTTAAGCGACTTGGCGTCTTCAATGACTAAGTCCAGTACATTGCCTTTACGCTGCAATGCCTCGATCGCCTCCTTGTTAGGTGCGCCACCCTCGCCGCCGCCAGAAGCGGTTGGGTTAAAGCCTTTAAACAGGCGATCCATGATTTTGCCCGGATCGTTTTCAAACGGCAGCGTATTACCTGTTGGGCCGCGGACAACAAAGTTGTGCCCGGCAGCACCGGTATTCGCCAAGCCTGCCTCGATTGAGCGCGTTGCTGTTGGAGAATCAATCGCCTTAGAAATAAATTGGTCGACGGATTCACCCTTACCCTTGGTGCTGTTACTGGTGCGCCCGGTAAGCAGGTTAGCGGAAGCCTTTGCGTGCGGGTTGCCACCCGATCTTTGTGCTGTTTTAAAGTCGATATTGGAAATCAACAGCATTTGATCTTTATAGGCGGCTAAGGGCTCGTGAGTTTCCGGAACACCGAAGTCTCGGCCAAAGCCCTTGGGCTGGTGCTGCCCTTTAGGCGCGTGTGGGTTAATCATAAAGAAAAACCGCTTCGGTCTACCCTCTTGCGCATAGGCATTACTGGAAATCATTGGTAGCGACTCCAAGAATGGTAGCGCTAGCGTAAAACTTCCAGAGCTGTGAAGAAAACCGCGTCGTGTAATAATCTTATCTTTCTTAGACATGCTTACCTCACAATTCTCGAAATAAATAGGTCGGAACCCACAATGAGTTTTAGGACGTCTTGAGCACTGCCACCGCTTGCTGCCCAAGCTTCGGTGAGAAAGTCGATATAGGCCTGATCTTCCTCTCCTCTGTCACGGCCAAATGCAGTGCGGAACATAACCTCCGCCAAACATTCACGCCCTTGGTTGCTGTTCGCGACAATCGAGCCAAAGTCTTCAAGGTCGGCAACTGAGCCGCTGACATCACCCAAAGGCTCTAGGAAGGCGCTGGCGTCAACTGGGTCACCAACTTTATCCAAAACGCGGTAGCGGCCGACATCATCTAATTGCTCAAATACGAGGCCGTAAGGGTCGATTAAGTCATGACAATTTGCACAGACAGGGTCGGCGCGATGTATCTCTAACCACTCGCGGTTGTTTTGGTTGGCTTCGCGTGGAGGCGGGTTGCCTACACCTGGAGGAGCAGAAATTTCAGGTGAGCACAAAACGCGCTTCAATGTCATATAGCCGCGTACAACAGGCACCAGCGTACCGACTTCGGAGTGCGAGCCAACGTAAGCGCGGGTCGCCAGGATGCCCGCATTAAGATCGGGGCTCGAGCTAACACCCGGTGCAGGATCGGTTGGTATAGCCGCGGTGTAGAGATGCTCAAACGGTTTGTTTTCGAAGTACCAGTTCTCTATGAAACTGCCCGCTTTTTCCAGCTCTTGCGCTGCCTTGGCTTCGTCAACTTGCAGATGGTCGATAAGCCCATCAATGTTTTCAATGCCATACCAGCTCATAAACAAGTCGCGCACAGCTTCTATCGCTTTGGGGTCGTTGAGCATGCGATCAAGCTCGTCCAATCGACCTTCAGAAGTCATTAGTTTGCCGTTTGCCGCCGCATCAAAAAGTGCTTGGTCAGGCATAGAATCCCACACCAAGTAGGAAAGGCGCGAAGCAATTTCGTAACCGCTCAAAGTACTGCTCTGCGCTGAGTCGCCTTCAGTGAGGTAGATAAACTTAGGCGAAAGCAAAAACGCTTGGACGACTGCTTGAACACCACTGGTTGACGACTGAGCATCGGCAACAGCTTGGTAAAGGCCAAAGTAGCGCTGTGTTTCGGCGCTGGCCAAGGGTCGTCGAAACGCCTTTAAGCCAAAGTCGTTAATAAAGGTTTGCACACAGGAGTCGGACAAATTGCCGCCGCATCCTGTAAAAGAGCCGACGTTTGCAACTGCATCTTCTGCCAACTCTTCCGTCATATTCATATATTGGCGTGCAAGACCCGCGGAGACGATTAGGTTCTCAGCGTTGTCGAACAGGCCGCGATAAGGTGCTTCCCGGGAAAAATCGGACGCGGAGAATTTGCCATTTATAAGGTCGCGGGTGGTGTTGGCAAATTCGTTGTGAGTCAGCCTACGTAGAGGCGAGTCCAGGTTGGGAAGCGTTTTAGGTTCCGTAACGCCCATGCCGCCACTACTGGTAGTGTCTCCAGTTGAGCTGCTGGAAGAACTGGAGGAAGAGCTTGAGCTACTCTCGCCACCACCGGGGCCGGGTTCTTCTTCGCCGCCAGTGCAGGCTGCCAAGAATGCTACAAGCAGTGCTATTAATATTTTCTGCATGAAAATCACCCTTTGAGTGTATTTGTCGAGTCCGATCATCATGATCGCGGTTTTTGTACCTAATTCTTATCTTACGGCAAGGGACGTTGTGGCGAGCGTTGCCCAAACTTAAATGGAGCTGAAAAAAGTTGCAGCTAAACGAATTCTTCGCTGCGGGAACGCCCTGTGAAACCCCGACCATGACTTATTATTATTCCGCTTAGTGTAGCTGAATTCCGCATAGGACGTGCGTTACCGGAATCACAAAAAACCTGTATTTTTAAAGATTTTTTAAGGTTTGCTAGCGGGTAAACAAAATAGCGGCGATACCTTTGTCACCAATTAAACTTTGTTTGTACGTGCGTTACGGCAGTTAAGATTAAGTCGCGAGTGGATTTGAGTAATAGTATTTTTAAATATATCCTTTGGGGGTGCTCACTTTGTTTTAATTCTGATGCTGCAGGCTCAGAGCATTTTTTCTCTGCTAAATTATTCTAGCTTGAATTTTGCCGTCGCTAATATTTAACGGGTATTGTTTTTCTCGCCTGTCGCGGTTGTGCTTACCTTCGCCCTTTATATCTTGAATCGATAGAGTGGAATATTAAAGCGATATATTCGCTCGGAAGTTTAATGAATAAAATCTTTAATTAAACGTTGGACTGAAAATATCGAAAGACGGCTAACTCTGTACTGAGGTGTAAAATTTATTAAATTTTATTCGCCCGACCCTCCCCGAAAAAGTGTCACTATTTTTTGTGAGTAGCCTCACTTTAAAAAATTCTTCATTAAAAAGAGTCAAGACGGATTAAAAAATCTTTTTATTAAATGGTTTGAAACATGAGTGAAACTAATTGAACAACCAGTACTAACGTTTTTCTCAAAAGTTAACATAAACTCTTTCTGTTCTTATCCATTTATCTTCGCGGTAAGATTCGTATCTCTTAAACAAGCTGTTTGTTTTAATGCATTCGATTACGTGTATTAGTATGCATGCCTTAATTTCGATAATTTTGAGTTATATAAATGAGATGATTCAACTTAGAAAATCATCCGATTTGGAGCTTCGCTTTTCTTATTAGGTTGGATTATCTGCAAATCTTTTATTCAGGAGGATATATGAAACAAATAATAAATATCAGTAAAACGATAAAATTATGCAGTGTCTTAGTATTCGCAGCATTTTCTGCGCTAGCGGTCAACGCGGCAACTTTTAATGTCAATACGACTGACGACAGTCATGATGCTGCTCCAGGCGACGGGAACTGCTTGGATGAAAACGGAAAATGTAGTCTTCGTGCCGCTATAGAGGAGGCTAACGCCTTTGCAAATACCGATGTAATTAATTTGCAAGATCGCGCTACCTATCAGTTGCAGCACGGTACATTAATACTTGAAACGGATATGGAAATTCGCGGTAAAAAAGATTCTTACGCGATTATCCGGCCAGCCCCGTCAAAGTCTATTAGGCTTTTAGTCACTAACGCTGGGACGACAGTAATACTTTCCGATTTGATTTTGCGTGATGGTCGCCGTTCAGATGCGTTTACGCGTGGTGTGGGTATATGGAATAGAGGCCGTATGACAGCGATACGTGTTGGCGTAAAGGATAATACTGGCACAAGAACGTCTGGGGCGGGTATTCACAATTCTGGCACACTGATATTTAAGGACGGTGATATTTCTGGAAATGTAAATACCTACGAGTCTTCGCCAACATCTACAGCATCGACTGGAGGAGGGATATATAACAGTGGAATACTGGAAATAGAAAATTCCAGTATTGTGAATAATTCTGCTACCTACGGAGGTGGTATTTATTCAAAATCAAGTCTCAACGGAGGAAATTCTTTTAATAGTGGAAATAAAAGCCGAGTTACATTAAAAAATGTGACGGTCACGGGTAATAAAGCCGCTCGTGGTGGTGCGGGCATTTACACGGCTCACCATACTCTGGAAGTTAATTCATCGACAATATATAACAATACAATCACCGGCGATTCAACTGCAGGTAAGGAAGACCACTTTGCTGGCGGTGGTGCATTTATATTTGGGTTCTATCCCGATTGGGGCCTGCTACCGGGTGATGTCCAACGCGGTGCCGATTTATGGAGTAACCAATTATCTAATTCATTGAATTGTATCACATGCCACGGGCCGTACTTGCGCGAAAGCATCAACCAGCTCGGTTTACGGCAGTTGGAGCCAGGCCGATTTACTGAACTCGATCTTGCCGAAAAAATTCACGCCACAATGGATGGTTGCAAAAACCAATGTGCACTGGACCTTGCAGCACTTTTAAAAGCGACCGAAATTTGGAATATCGTTCTGCCCGGCGCCCCTCTATTTGTGCGGGATATCGAGAATATATTTAATCGCTCAATAATCACCGGAAATAAAATAAACGTCACAAGCATTGAAGGCCGAAACTGTAAAATTGGTGGGCTACTTCAGTTTAATGCCTTTGGTACTGATAACGTTTGGGGTGATGTAGAGGACTACAATTTTAATTGTGACCGACCGATATTTGCCGGTATTGATACCGTTATGACTGAGTCGCAGTATCGGTCTACATCTTTCACGTTGGAAACTGTCGGCAATAATCAAATTAATAGTCGTGTCGCCGTTCCCAATGGTCCTTTTTGGATTAATTGTTCAGCGACTAATCCGCCTGCGCACTGCGAGGCTGGCGCAAAACTACCTGAAATAAATCAACTCCCGTGCAGCGACTTTAATGCCTGGAAAAGGCGAAATGCTTATAATGCAGGCGCTCGGGTTAAATATCAGGGTAATATTTATGAAGCTGTTGCAAGAATTCAAAAGAAAAAGAATCCACCCAGTGCAAATGCAAATTGGAATTTAATTGGGCCATGTTCAAATGACCAGCAAGGCCCTCCCTCTGACTGCGACAACGTTGGTGCATGGAAAAAGAACAAAAAATATAACGCCGGTGCAAAAGTAAAGTTCAAAAATAATTTGTATCGCGCTAAAAAGAAAATTCCCAAGAAAAAGGCTAAGCCTGATGTTAATAATGATTGGGAGTTGCTGGGGCCGTGTTAACGTCTGGTCTTAAGAAAGGGTTTTATTAATTATTCGCAAGTAACTTAAAGTTGAGGAGCCCCGGCTGGTTAGTCGGGGGTTTCTTGTTGAGTCTATAATTCCCTATTGTGACGTGATTCCTTTGATCGGGCTAAAATCTCGTCAGCGCTTAAAGTGTTGAAGCAGCCTAGCTCAGCTTTGATGAACTTGACACGAAGCAGAGCCAGCGTTTGTTCACACTCACACTCTTTGCGGATCTTTGCCTTCTGTAATTCGCTTTTATTGGCGTGCCTCTTATTTAGTCACTTGAGCTAAGCCTTGCTTCGACTTTAAGCGGCTTGCCCCGGACAGGCAGTATTGCGATGACGTAGGTAGTCTGGAATTTAACACGATAATAAATCGCATAAGGAAAGCGTTTGGATTTTAGACGATAAATGCTCCTACTCACGCGTTTGTGAATGCCGGCGTAGAGCTTTAGAGACTCCAAGTCTGACAGAATACATTGTGTAAAGTAAGCTCCCAAGCCGTCTTGACGTTGTTCATAAAAAGCTCCTCCATTTCGTATATCCTGCGCTGCTTCAACAAGCAGGATTATCTCATCACTGCCCACTATAGCTTATTCTTGAGTTCATCAAGAGAGAGTGTTTCGGCTTCACCACTGTCAAGTTTTTGTACGCGCTTTTCCAAGATATCATGATGCCATTGAGGAGTGTCTAACTCCTCGTCTTCCAAAGCATCCCAAAGCGCTTCGATAGCTTGTAGCTTCTCCGCTACGCTCATATTGGCTATTTCACTTTGCTTCATACATTTACCTATTAGCTACCTTCGTATTGCTCCCAAGTTACTTTAGGGTTTGATACATAATTCCGATATTCTAACGCCTTTTCTTGTCTATGGCACTTAAGAGGGGAGACTGAACTTGGTACTTATTCAAGTCGTTTTTTGCCCAGACGTAATTTTTAGGGTCAGAGTATTTCGAGTTTTGCAATGAAATGCGTTGCTGCCATTGAGTTAGAGTTAAACAAAGATATCTGACTACATCGCTTTGTTATGGGTCGCATTGCCAATATTTTCTGTTCTATTTGCGCTGACTGCCTCTGCGCCCGACGCCTTCACAACTTATTGATTTATATAGATAAACCCTTCATACACATCCATTGGCTATTATACTTGGCGCTACTTCTCAAAAATCAACAAAATTGAGAAGATAAATGCTGGTCTTCTCAAATTTCGCTATTGTTGAGAAGTTAGAGCCAAAACTTCTCAAAAAATGGTTATGTTGAAGAACGGGTTGTATCAAATTGAACAAATTACCACCAACCCAAGAGCTGGAACGTCCACTGTTCTGCGAGTACTTGCTGGGCTCCATAGACATTTGAACGAATGGGAAGCTTGGCTCCTCTATGTGCTTAAAGGGGTTAGCTCGACAGCGTTACACACTATCGATCTCGTTCAGAAGATCCAGAGGCTGCTAATCGAGATAAAACGAGAGATTCGTGGCAAATACAAATTCTACAACCAAGACCTCATCAATAATTTATTCCGCCATCCCTATACTAAAGTCGCATTTCTAGAAAAAGATCTTGGTGTATCTCGCGCAACAGCCACTCGCTATCTAGACGCACTTGCTGATGGTGGAATTCTTCAAAAACACAAACTAGGTAGAGAAAGCTTTTATACAAACCATTTGCTCATAGGTTTACTGTTTAATATGCAAAAAATGGAGGTCTAAATTATCGTGAGTTCTTCCATATCCAAATCAGATCCTTAGCTATATAGGCATTAGTGCGGTTATTTCTTTATGGATTTTAGCGTTTTTAACTTGACCATATTTTGGTTGCCTGAAAAGCCCTGCGATTTATTAAAGTCATTTTCCGCGCAGGCAGATGTTGTCAATGCTAGCGCTCCTATTAGCAGGAAAGAAAATACCTTGATTATTGCTTCCTAAACTTTCACTTTATCAGCCAGAGATTTACATGTGTAGAACCTAGATTTAGATCTCCAAATAGACATATGCGGATTAGCTTCAATTTTTTGAATCAGCTTTTTTGTCGTTCTCCAATCTTTCGCCATGCAAGCATAGTACGCATAGGCATTGAGATTCCACATTGATCTAGGGTGATCATTCATAATATCTTCGAAGCCCTGCTGCATTTTCGGCCATTCAGCATAACCGGGTGAAAATGTATTATCTTCCAGTGCTCCTAGTTGTGACCAGTAAATTCTTGCATATAACGTTAAGCCTTCCTTATGCTTCGACTTTTTAACTGCGTTGTTTACAAACTTTCTTAATTCTTCCTTGCTTCCATGCCAACGTGGTTGAAAATAGCCCGCTGCAGCAAAATGAATAAAATAATACGTGGGGAACATATTTGATGCCCGCTCATATAGTTTCATAAAATCCTTCGCTGGCCAGTTTTGCATTGCTGCAATTGTTTCCATTTTATAAAACCAAAACGGATGACTTCCTGTAATGGAATAAGAGTCTTCTAACACTTTTCGCGCTTCAGCTATTCTAGTACGGAAAAGCTTCCACTGTTTATCTTTTACTGTTTGAGCCCAGCCGTTTCCGCGAGCATCCCACGCATAAGCGATTAGTATTTTTGTCTTAGCCAAATAAGGCGCCGGGTGGTCTGGTGTTTTGTTTATCCACTCCTCCACAAGTTTAATTTTATTTTTCCACTCTTCTTCGGCACCTCTTTGGCCTACATTTCCAAGATTTTCGTATATAAATGTTAATTTCCAACGCCCATCCGGAAGCCTGCTTTGAGAATTTCTGAATTCGTCATCCATTTTATTTATAGACTCAAATTTTCTTGTATAGAACATTTTCTCGGCAGTGTTACTAATTTCGTTGGATATTGTATTTGCATCTTTTGCAAATACCGAATTTGCGATAAATAATAGAAATAGGGGAATTATTTTATTCATGAGTCCTCCATAAACACTATATTGCTTTTTTATTTTCCAATTAAGACCCGGCATTGTTAATGTCGGGGTTTTAGTTTATATTGTGTTAATTCCTAAAAATAAAAAACTAACCTTCGCGCTGCTTTTTTTCCTGCAAGGCTTTGCGCTGTTTTTTAATGCCCTCCCAATTAGTTTGCGGATGACGCTCCTCAGCTTTTAATTGCTGCCATTCGGTACGACGAGCTGTTGCTTTCGATTGCATTTGCGCTTTTAAGGCTTCCAACTCTGCTTCATTCCCATTAGTAGCAGGGCGTTGATTAAGCTGAAGTGTGTTGCCGAGTTTGAGTTTAGCCGGCTTAGCATTATTGTTTGTCTTTAGTTCAGCGCGTTTAGCCCTTAAGGCATCACGAAGTTCCTCAACTGCCATACGTGATCCCTCGCCGTCTCCTGCTTCCTTATGCGACATAATGCGTTGTTTAAGTTCTGCGATCTCCGCATTGCGTGCTGCTATTCCCTTGCCGAGTTTGGCATTATTTGATTTGACGGCATCTCGAACGGCCGAAAAGCCTTGGAGTTTATTCAAGTCGTTTTCTGCATAAGCAGATATTGTTAACGTTAGTGTTCCTATTGCTAGGAAAGAAAATACTTTTTTCATAATAATCTCACTTACTTGTTATTTGGTTGAGGTATTTCAATTTATAAAATGAAATACCTTATTTTTGTTGAGTTGGATAAACTAAAAAATTCAATATATCTCAACTCCTGGTGAACCTGATTAAATTTCAAAGTAATTCGAAATAGTCAGTTTGTAGGGATCCATCAAGATTAAAGACACATTTGTATTCTGCAAACATTTCATAATCAACGCGATCCTTTAACTCAAAATATGTTAAAAAATATAGGTCAGAAAATATTTGATCCTGAAAAACCAAAGCATGGCGTCTAAATTCGATTTCTATATCGGCGATACGAAATTTTTTTTGAAATTCTTCGTATCTTTCCTCTTGAAATACTGTAATCAAATTTTGATTGCAATATTTTTCTCCCTTTTCACGCAAATTTAGTCTTAGAGCAGCTGCATTTAATTCGTCTATGATCAAATTCATTTTGATGTCTGCTTACTAGGTATTGGCCTGAGGTATTAATTGATTTGATTAAAAAGCCCTAGCTAACTCACCAGAGCCTTGTCGTTAATGATTAATTTATAAGTTTATTAAAATTTATCCCGCGTTTTTCTTTTTTATTTTGCTTCTCCTTACGCTCGGCTTTAATAGCGCTCCAATCAGCATTCTCAGAATGACGATCTTCGGCCTTTAGTTGTTTCCATTCGGTACGACGAGCCGTTGATTTGGATTGCATTTGCGCTTTTTTTAAGGCTTCCAATTCCGCTTCATTCCCGTTAGTAGAAGAACCTTTCTGAAGCTGAAGTGTTTTACCGCGTTTAAGCTTAGCTGGCTTAGCATTATTGTTTGCCATTAATTCAGCGCGTTTAGCCCTTAACGTATCACGAAGTTCTTCAATTGCCATACGTGGTCCTTCGCTGTCTCCTGCTTTCTTATGTGACATAATGCGTTGCTTAATTTCAGCAATCTCCGTATTGCGTGCTGCTATGTCTTTGCCGAGCTTGGTATT
>JANQJB010000033.1 GCA_028281865.1 Marinagarivorans sp. | reverse complement strand
GTTTTCGTTTTGCTCCGCCACTTGGTTTTCGGGGTCTACCATTACATAGTATTCAGTGTCTACCGTAAAAAAATCTTTTGGTAATTTACGGTTGAATGTGCGATCTAAGCGCCCTTCGTTAACTGATTCACGGACGACATTAGGTCCCTCAAGGTCAAAGCTGCCTTCTTCGCCGCTTTCGGTTTTATAAAAAAGTTTTACCTGCGGCGCAGCCGGGTTGCCCTCTGCGCCGGAGCTCGTCACAAATGCGCGTGCCAAGCCCTCGCGTTTGGCAACTAATTTGACGTCAGCACCTTCTGCTTGACTATCTGAGTCGTTTACCGGTACACCCTGATTGAAATAAAAGCGATCAAGACTAAAGTCGAATAGTGGGCGCGAACTGCAAACCCAGCTCACCGGAATACTGCTGGTGGAGCCATCACCGATGCGTATATTAAATTCACCGCTTTCGCTTTTTTCTCCGTCGCAGTTCGGCGTTTCGAATACTATTGATACATTTTCTTCTGGTCCGATCTCTCCAGATAATTGCTCGGTGCTCAGCCAATTCGGGATATTGCTTAGCAAAAAGGTTTTGCCTAAATTGCCGCTATTTTCGATATTCAAAGTGAGTTTTTCATTAGTATTTTCACCGGGCTTTTCCAGCAGAAAAAGTGAGTCTTGTTTAATTTCCACTTTTGACGCGAGTAAGCGAAAACGCACGGTTCGAGTTGGGCCAGCATCGCCGGCTCCAGAATTTTCGCTATAGGGAACAGCTTTGACGGTGTAACTTCCAGGTTCGAGATCCCACGGGCCGGGTATGCCAGAGCTGCCCGGCGCGATAACATAGGGCGGATTGCTGTCGGTGCGTTGATTCACCACTTCATTCAAGCTAAAACGGACACTCTCGACTTGTCCTTCTGTTTCTGCACGTAGGGTTAGGGGAGGGTTGCCGAGCTCATCAAGGTTAATATCAACGACAGTGCCTGTATCCCTTGGATCGAATGAAATGACTGCCATTTGCGCGTCGGCGCTAGATTGTTCGCTAACATCGATCAGCGTTAGACTTGCGACCCGTAAACTTGCGGGATTGATAGAGATATTTTGTGCAGCGTTAATCTTCTCGCCGCTATTGGTCGTAGCTGTTGCGGTAATAACCGCCGGGCCCGGTTCAATTTCAGCCAACATAGAATCGCCGTTGGTGCTGCTCCATTCCCACGGTGGCGCGTCCAGTTCGCGAACTAAAATACCGTCGACATAAAGTTCGATTTTTTCAATCGAGTCTGCAGGCGTTGTCGTGATTTCGATGTCTACCGCATTGCCTTCGTCAAAAATCGCGTCAGCTTCGGGTTTGACGAAACTCAATGTTACAGACGGCAGGCCAGAAGAGGAGGAACTGCTGCTCGAAGAACTGTTTGAAGAATCACCAGAGGAACTACTCGAGGAGCTGCTGCTTGAAGTTTCGCCTGAGCTGGAAGATGAAGAACTAGGTTTAGGTTCTGTTTCTCCACCGGAGCAAGCGCCCAAAAAAAAGACGAAAAAAATAACGGTAAAATAGGTTTTGCAAGACATCAAATGCCCTCGCTATTAGTGAGCGAAATCGAATTATTGTTATTTTCGAAGGGAATGTGATACGCCTAACATTCACTCACGCTAATTAACCAGCTAATGGACAATCGTTTTATTTGCGCGGAACTCTGCGTGGGTAAACCGATAACGGTATGTATACATAAAACGCGAAAAGCGCAAAACTAGCCTCTAAACCTCGTGTTTATCCCTCATCCGTATTTTTTATTTTATTAAACTGTGTATTTAAACTTCAGCTATCATAGACAACCTGTAACGTTTGTCGGGCGAAATCTTTCGCAAAAATGAAAATATCTTATTGTGAACCCGACAAACTGTCGTCGCGGTCCATTTTTGACTATGTCTGAGTTGAGTCGGGTTTTCCTTTAAAATACAAAATGTTAGAGTGCTTCTATATTGGTTTAAATTCCTTTCGGTGCTAAAGAGTTTTGGTTTTTAGTTTGATTTTTTATATGGTGCATAAAGGTGGCACTTACCTTTCGTACCTTGTTGATTACATTTTTCTTTGAAAATCCACGGTTATAAGGAGAAACACTATGAATGAAAAACCTTGGGGTATGGAACAAAATACTTACTGTATGTTGTTACATCTGAGCCAATTTGCCGGTTTTGCTTTTCCTGGTCTGGGTTTGGCGATGCCAATTGTGATGTGGGCGACGAATAAAGATAGTTTTCCAGAAATTGATCGTCACGGTAAAGTCGTTTTTAATTGGATTATCAGTAGTATTATTTATTACATTATTTGTGTGATATTAATGCTTGTGGTTATTGGCTTTGTTTTGATATTTGTCGTCGCGATACTGAGCTTTGTATTTACAATTATCGGAGCGATAAAAGCCAACGAAGGGAAGGTTTGGCGCTACCCGTTGTCGATTCCATTCTTCAAAGTGGATTAGTCGATTTAATTTCCTGAATTTTGAATGCTAAAAAGATGTCGTTAATTTTTGGCATCTTTTAATATATTTCTGATTCTCGCCTTAACGGAAGGGGCTTCATCTCTCATCGCCATTGCGAGAAACTGCTGAATTTCTTCTTCGTATTCTGGGTGCTGAAGCGATAGTTGATAAAATCCATTATATGTCCATGCCCTAACAAATTTGTTTTTGTCAACAAGGTTTTCGCGCAAGAAAGTTTCCACTTTCTTTTTGTTCTTGGCACTTATTACTAAGTAAGGTAGGCATTGCAGAATATGTAGTTTTGCTTCCCAATGATTGAGCTGGGGTAGGAGTTTAAATAGTGTGTTCGTTTCTTTGTTGCTTGCCTGATTTTTATTCTCTAAACAATGTTTTATCAACCAGGTGGCTCCATTTTGAAGTTCTATTTCTGGAATGCATTCGATAAGTATCGAAATAAAATCCTTATTGCTACGGTGGCGCTTGTAAACGGTTTTAATATCACTTGAGGATTTCCCATCCCAGTTGGCGATCTCATCTTTAATGCGCATTGCTGTGATAGTTTTCTCCGCTTAGAGGATAGATTGATTTAAATGCGTATCTAAAAACTGGTGTTGCGCTGAGCAAACAGTTTCACTTCTCTAAAAGCTTTGTCTTAACGATCGGGTGACCGTGTAAGGTCTTATGCACGGGGCATTTATCGGCGATTTCTAATAGTCTATTTTTCTGTTCGTCGCTTAAATTACCTTCAAGAATAATCTCGCGATTGAGTTGATCGATTTGTCGCGGCGCTTCGTCGCAATTTTCACAGTCTTCAACATAGCAGCGCTCGTGGTTTAATTTAACGCTAATTTTATTGAGCGGAAGCTTTTTGCGGTTAGCGTACATACGCAACGTCATGGAGGTGCATGTGCCAAGCGCAGCGAGCAGGTGCTCGTAAGGGTCCGGACCCAAATTAGTACCGCCAACGGACACTGGCTCATCTGCCAGCCAATGGTGGCTATCGCTGTAGACGTGTTGAGCAAATTTTCGATCTTTTTCCTCGACCGTTATATGCCCATTTTCTACTTTTACCGGAGTTGTTTCCTCTGAGAGACCGGTCTGCATATATCTACTTGACCATGCCGCTATTGTGGTGGCGATATATTCGGCATCATCTTTATTTGATACTAAATGATCGGCGGTATCTAAGCTGACAAAGCTTTTCGGGTGTTTAGCATCTTTATAAATTTTTTCCGCTTCTTGAATATTTACCGTTGCATCCATCGGGGAGTGCATAACGAGAAGCGCTTTTTTAAGTGCGCCGATTTTGGATTCGGTATTTTGCACGTCATCGATAAATTGTTTTTTTATTGTGAATCTTCTAAAACCCAGGGCCACTTCGGCTTCGCCGTTTTCGTTAATGTCGCTTAGGTTGGCAGAGAAGTTATGCAGTACATGTTCCGCGCGATGAGGGGCACCAATTGTGACAATTGCCGTTACTTCGGGCAGGCTATGTGCTGCTGCGAGCACTGCCGCCCCGCCGAGGCTGTGTCCAATCAGCAAGCTTGGCGCTTTATAGTTACTTTTCAGAAATTCAGATGCGGCAATTAGATCGTTTACATTGGAGGAGTAGTTAGTATTTGAGAAATCTCCATCACTACTGCCCAAGCCAGTAAAATCAAAACGCATAACGGCTATGCCCTTTGCCGTTAAAGCGCGAGAAATACGTGACGCGGCTGCGATGTCTTTGCCACAAGTGAAGCAGTGAGCAAATAAAGCGTAGTCAGAGGCCTTAGTTTTTGGTGACTCCAATAACCCTCGAAGTGTTAATCCATTACTAGTGAATTCTATTTTTTGTTTCATCGTTTTCTCTCAACTAAAAAAACAAAATAAAAAATAATTAAATTCGAGATGCATTAACTGTTTTGAATTGTTTTTGAGTCGTCAGCATACTGACAACTCAATGTGCTTTGTTATTTTTTCTCGCTTGTGTCTTCAGTGTCGCGAGATAAGCAGTTAAATCACGCAACTGATAGGGTGATAATAAATAATTCATTGGTGGCATGCCGGAGATTGGGCGTTGAATTTCCTTCAGCTCGGCTTTAACGAATTTTTGTATTGTTTCATCGGGCATTTTCAGCTTCAGCGTATTGTCGTCTTCACCCATAAATATACCGCTTACTTTTTCTTCACTGGCGAGCGTAACGGCCATCGAGCCAAATCCAGGTGCGATAACGGCGCTGGGGTCAACCATTGCTTCGAGTAAATAGTGCTTGTCGTGATAATCTGCGATTTTAGTCAATACTGGCCCAACACGGCTGCCTTTGCGTTTGACCTCGTGGCAGCGTAAACATTCTCCGGCGCCGCCACCGAAAAATAAATCTTTGCCACGTTGCACATTGCCGCCCTCAAGTGCGCCGGCAAACTGCGTCATGATATCGGCATTTGCCATGCGAGCTTCATGTTGCTTAACCAGCGCAACAATTTCAGGGTTTGATTTTGCCTTTGCCGCATCAATTAATTCGAGCAAGCTCGCCGCTTCTGCATTGCCGTCCAACAATGCTTGCATTTTTGTGATAATCAATACGTCAATTTTATCGCCTTCTAAGTTTTTTATAACCCGTAAAGCCGCTTGCTGGTCAATCCAATTACCGGAGTTGGCAAATTCTAATGCCGCGCTTGTTCCTTGCGCCGAACCTAACGCGACAATAACTTCTAGTGCTTTTGCTCGAATGGGTGCTTTGGCATCCTTTAATAAATCGCTCGCAAGTTCGGCGAGTTTTTCGTGCTTGCGATTTAACAGAGTCTGTAAAGCTTGTTCACGTATACCCGTTATATTGCTCGTATCTTTGGCTTGTGCAACTAATACATCTGATGCGATGGTAAATTCATTGGCGTCGGCAATACGCATAACTTGTACGACAGCTTGCCCTTTCGCGACATCGATAATACTGGGTAAATATTGATGAACGAGTGCTTTGATATCGGCCCGATCCCGGTTTGGCCTCGCCGGCAGACCTGTAGTTGAGTCAATTGGATTAAGCGTATGCCAGGCTTCGATAGCCGCGAGTGCTTCGGCCAATAAACGTGGGCTGACATTGGGGTTTTGTGCAAAAGCCAAAATATGCTCTGCATTGTTTGCACCGCCCTCGTCGTAATTCGCATTAATAAGCCGGTGGAGCATAAAGCTTTCAATAGCGTTTTTCGGCTGGGCTTTTTTATCGACTTTTATGTAGCTTTTAAGTAGGGCAGCAAGTTGCGGGCGTGCTTCGACGATCGGTAAATCGTTAATAGCTGTAATCGCCTCCTGCACAATTTTAGGATTTTTGTCGTCGAGAAAATCTTTTATTTCTGGGTCAGCTAAGCGGCGTAATACCAATAAAACAGCCATGCGAACATTGTCAGATGCACTCGTTTTATGCTCAATCCAATGGTGCTTATCTAAGCCTTGAAGCGTCATAATAAAACCGTGTTGCAGCCATAAATCTTGATCGCCGTGTTTTTCTAGCGCTTTAATCACGGCGGGTATCGCGGCGCTGTGCTTCATCCGACCTAAGCCAATTGCCGCATACATGGCGACTCGCGCATGCTTATCTTCCAGTGCGGCAATTAATTTATCCGCCGCGGCTTCGACTTTGTGGTCACCCAGTACCTTTGCAACTTGAATGCGCACTTGGTTATCGGAGTCGTTTAGTAAGGCAATTAGCGGTAAAAGAATATCGACGGTGTAGGCGCTGCTGTAAGCCATTTGCCCGAGCCCCCAAATTCCGTGAATGCGCTTAAACAGCTCACCATTTTTGTCGAGTGCTAGCTGCGTAAATTGCGCGACTGCCTCGTCCTTGCGTTTCGCCAGTTCATATTGCGCCCGCAAACGCAGATGTTGATGGTTGCGGCCCAGAAAAGCAGTTAATTCATCAATCGAGTATTGGCTGAAGTCGCTTGTTAGCAGCTTTTCAAACTCCTCTGTCTCTGTATTGCTTTTTTCGGCCGGGTTGCTAACAACGAGAATGGATCCCTCGTCTTGCATTTGCCAGCTGCCGTAATTAAATTCGGTTAAGTAAAGGCGGCCATCAGGACCAAAATCCAAATCCACCGTGTTGATGCCACGGATAAATTCTTCATTGTCCACCATGGTAAAGCCAGCGCCGTTTTCCTCCACTTTAAACGTCGAGACATAAGTCTGTTCCGGCGCACCTTTAAAATGGATTACAAAAAATGTGTCCTCCAAATTTTGCCCAAGATAGTTAGATGGGTTGTAGGTGAGACCCGAGGGGCCGCCGTTAATTTGCCCTATCCCGGGCAGAGCGAAGGCGGGTTGTTTGTCATTGCGCGGTTTCCACATATCGCGCAGTAACCAGTCGTTTGGAATTTTGCTTTCGCCAGTATAAAAATGTGAGCGCAATTCCAGCCTCGAAGTGAAACTTATAATGCTCTGATGACCGGCGTGCCAGCCGGAGTCTCCTCCTTCAACAATGTAGTTTATGCGCTCGACATCACCGCCGTCGCCGTCGTTATCTGCGGTAAACAAGTTGCCGAAATCGTCGAAGGCGAGCTCTTGAGGGTTACGCAAGCCGGTGTAGAAAACTTCGATATCAGAGCCGTCGGCGTTGGCACGGAATACTGCGCCAATATTAGGTCCGTGAAATTTATTTCCCTCGCGTGTAGTAAAACTGTAGCCGCGGTCGCCAATCGACCAATATAACTTCCCGTCTGGACCCCAGGCGAGACCGTGCATGTCGTGTCCAAAAAAGCTCATGCGAATACCAAAGCCGTCTTGCAGCGAGACGCGGTCTTCGGCCACGCCGTCATCGTCTTTGTCTTGTAGCATCCATAAATGCGGTATGTTGGTGTAATAAATCTTGCCGTCTCGCTCGATGACTCCAGAACCGATACCGTCAAGAGGCTCGTTAAAATTAGTGGCAAACAAGGTGGATTTATCGGCGAAGCCATCGTTGTCTGTGTCTTCGAGCAAACGAATCTGATCGGTACCCGATGTGTAGTAGCTCATCGGCGTGGTACTCGCATGCTTTTTATACATGGCTAAACGATCGGCGGAAGATTCGATCATAATGTCTTCTGCCGTCATTTCGGGATAGCGGCGAATATCGCTGACACCTTTGTGAATACGACCAATTTCGGCGACGAACATGCGCCCGCGTGAATCGAAGCTCAAAAAGGCGGGGTTAAGTGTCTGTGATTCGTCGGCCCACAGGTCGATTTGCATACCCTCAGGAATGATAAAGTTCTGCATGCGCAGGCGCGCTTCCTCTGCAATTAAGGCTTTATCTTTAGTGCTAGTTGTAGGTTTAGCCGGTTTTTCAACTTGCGACTGCCCTGTTTTTGGGGTCGAGGTGGCAGCTTCAGATGGAGTTTCTTGTTTGTTAGTTTTTTCACCACAACCTACGGTAAATAATGCAGCGCTGTAACAAGCGAGATAAAACAGGGCACGGGATATCATTAATCTACGAGTCTCTAATTTATTGGAGTAACAATTTTATTGGGAAATCAATATGTCGATGTTTTTTTACTTATACGCAAGTTGCACGCTTTTATTTTTTCACAGTGTATTTTTTTGCAAGTTCGCTGCGATATTTGCTTAGCAACTGTTGAGTGAGTCGAATACCTTCGATTTCCGGTAAGTCCTTGCCTTCATATTCAATTCCTATGTATCCGCGGTAGCCTGCATCAAGCACGATTTTAAGCATTTTCAAATAGCTGGATTCTATTTCCTCGCCTTTGGTATCGAACCTGCGGCTTTTTGCACTTACGCCTTTTGCGTAGAGCATCAGTTCTGCAACACCCTGGTAGCGGTCGTAACCTGTAAAATTGCCGAAATCCGGTAGTGTCCCACAATTCGGATGATCGACGCCCCGAATAACACTGGCGAGCCATTTGCCGTTCGAAGACAGCCCCCCGTGATTTTCGACTAACACATAAATTTCTTGTTTCGCCGCGTATTCTGTTAGTTGGCGCAGGCCGTCGATAACGAGGCGCTTCGCTTCTTCGTAGTCGTCGATCGAGTACGCGTTGACGCGAATCGAATGGCAGCCTAAAAATCTTGCAGCGTCGACCCATTTTTTATGGTTTTCGACGGTGAGTTTGCGCGCACTTTTATCGGCTTCACCTATTTTGCCTTCCCTGTCGCACATGATAAGTAAGTTTTTAACTCCGACGTCGTCACTGCGCTTTTTTAACTCACGCAAGAAGACAGTGTCCTTGGCTTTATCGAGAAAAAATTGATTAACATATTCAACAGCGTCAATTCCAAAGTGGCGTTTTGTAAATGCTGGGAATGCCAAGGTGTTCATTTTGTTTGCGCGAATTGTTCTGTGGAGAGACCACTGTGCTAGCGAAATATTAAACAAATCTTTGTCTTTCCCCGCTTGTACTGAGGTCGCCAAACCAGCACCGGCAAGTCCAGCGAGTGCTAGCCCTTGTTGAAGAAAAGATCGACGATTTAAAGAAAATGCGTGGTTGTTTTGCATAAAGTGTCGCTCGCATTAGTTTGCTTTGCGCCAAGAAAAACTGCGCGTAGTGGCGTTGGTGGCGGTGGGGAAATCTGTTGGGAGTGGCTGACTTACGGCGCCGGTAGCGGCCCATTCGGCACCGCGGGTCAAAGTAGTGATAAACCCAACTCCCTCCATCGAATAATCTATATCACCGAGCGTGGAGTGAAAAATGCGGCCTTTGCCATAATTTAATACCATTATCGTGGGTTCGTGTCGCCCTGTGCCTTTTTTATCCTTGGCTGAATAAGCGGTTGCCAGAATCGTCATATTTTCGGCGGGCCCCCGCAAATGTGCGTAGAGTTCGTCTTTGGTATGCATCCATTCTCGCGGCATGCCTTTGGTAATGGGGTGCTCTTCGCGCAAGGTAATAAGAAACTCATGTTTCGGGCCGTGGCTACCGCAGCGGCCTTCGCTGGTGTCGCGTATCAGCTCTCCAGCCTCGTTATAGTAAACATAGGGGCCGTCTTTGGCTGAGCGCTTGCCCCAGCCGCCGAGGCCAATCATCTTGTTGAATTCGCGCCACGTGGGGTAGGAGTTATTTGCGGCGTGGATAACGACAAAGCCGCCACCGTTTTTCATATAGTCTTCAAAAGCTACCTGAGTTGTGCGAGGCCAGTAAGAAGCTTTCCAGCCGAAATTGGAAATTACAACGTCATAATCGGCAAAGGTCGGCGCAAAATTGGGGTCTGGTTCGGGTTTCTTTAAGTCCGGTCGCTCAATGTTATCGCCCAGCGGATAGTCGGCTGACCAAGTAGTAGCCTTCCAGGTTGTTGCTGTCCGCTGAATGTCCACAGCAAATAAGCCAGTTTCTTCCAGGTACTGCTGCATCATCATCGTCGATTTTGGCCAAACGGTATGATTATTCTGGCCATCGATAATGAGGGCTTTTAACTTTGGTTTAGCTTGAGGTTTAGCATGCTGGTGCGTGCTGCACGCAGAGAGAAAGCAGAGTACCGCGAGAGCGAGTAGCTTGAACATGTTGTCTCCTGTTCTTTGCGTATTTGGGTGTCGAGGTCAGCGGTGGATTGTCGCAGCTTTTGGGCTGTGGTTAAACAAGTGTTGGCCATCGTTTGGCGTTTTTGATAGCTGCTGCGGAGCAGTGAAGAATGGGAGAGTGAGCATTTGATAGAAGAGGTCAAAGGTGAAATCTTCAGTAGGAATAAGACTTTGGTCTGAATTTGGACATTTAATTGGGTGGCGTTAAAATACGCGCCGCATTGCCTACTTTGCTCCAGTAGCTATTCCCGTTTCAATGTTGCTTAAGTATCAATGCTGTTCAAGCTGCCATATCAAATCAGAGGAAGGTTTATGTTTAAATGCGGATCTTTTTTTCTTACTGTAATCTCTTTGTTTTACACGCTGTCAGCTGTTGCCGAAAAAGCGCAAATCAAGCTCGAATCTCAACCAGAAAATAATCCCGTGTCGTATAGTGATGGCGGTAAGACCAGTGCTGCACCTCAAATGGTTGGGCGATATGCTGTAAATGCTTACTATCTTGGGCTGGGGCGCGTATCTTTTGATTCAAAAAAAGCCTTTGTTGAAGGTGTTGATTCGGACGCGACTTCCATCCGTTTGGCTTGGGAACGCGCGCAAGGCGCGTTTGCATTTGCGCTTGGTATGAGCGGTTTTATGTATTCGGATAACGAGAAATTTTCCCAACAGGTTAAAGAACAATTTGGCGGTGATGTTTCTACACGCAGGTCGTCTGCTGATGCATTTTCAATATTTGGCGAGCTTGGCTACAATAAGAATTTTAATGAATATGTTCATTTTTCTGTGTTTGGTGGTTATGAACAGGTCATCACATCTGAGCGGGGGATTGCGAGTTGCACCGATTGTTATTCAGAAGATATCGATATCGATGCAGGTCTCTATGTTTATCCGCGGATGCTGTTTAACCGGGACAACGGTTTTGGAGTATCGTTAGGTTACCAAAAATATTTGACTGGGGATGTTGAGGGTGGATTTCTGATCACATTCGGTGGCGGTTACCATTTTTAATTGCTGTTCGTATGGGTTGGCGCTGTTTAGAGGCACCACCTTAATAAATAATTCATCAAAAGGGACTTATATTGGCATCATTTATTAGAAGTAGTTTAGTGACTTAAATGACTCGTACTGTTTTTCTGGCAATTTACTCGATGTTTTTTATGTGCTGCTCGCTGAGCGCGAGTTCTGCCCATGCATTTGACTTAAGGTCCCTCGGAGATTTCAAGCCCCTATCTTATTATTCAAGCGTTGATTTATTTGAGCAGGTGATCCAGCAATATTCTGAAGAATGTGTGACTAAGCTGGGCCCCAATACGAATACTGAGCATTGCTTTGTCGAGTCTGATCTTTGGCAGCGAGAATTGGATTACTACTACCCGCGCTTACTCGAATTACTGAATGAAAAAGATAAATTAGCACTACAGGAAGCTCAGCTACTGTGGATACAAAGTGGTGAAAAATCAGATAGTATTTATCAGACAACACTTGAGCAAAACGCATCGGAATATACTGCTCGATACAATAAATACAATAGAGTTAACCAACATATTGCACAGCGTGTTAAAGCTCGGGCGTTAATGATTAAAGAGATGTATGAAATCAATGAGCGTATTGTCAATCGTATAACTTATCATCATAGTGCGTTGCAGTCGCAGTTAGATGCGATTAAAGCGGCGCAAGACGAGAGCCAACTTAAAAAAAGGATTAACGATTTAACCTCAAACTATACTGAAGCGGGTGTGGGTGCAGACATTAAATTTATTGACAAAAATATCGGTTATCTAATCACTTTATTGGGGAGTCCTAGTGTTGCTCGCCCGATGATAAATTTTTTAATTTTTGATTCTATGCAGGATGATGACGGCACGCGCATGCAATATTTGCCCAATGCAAACGAACTGCTCAAATCAAATGCTGCTGAATTGTTGGTGCCTTACGTGAATGGAGAAAAGCTTGGCGAGGATCGCTTCTTACAAGCATCAGCAGCAAAGGCACTTATCTATCTCGAACGATGTGAGTATGTAGATTTGATTGACCGTTACTTACAAGCTGATTCGGATGACCTTTATCGCGCCCGCCTACGGTCTGACAGATCGCACTATCTCAAGTGTAAAGATTAAATTCATAGCTGTTTTTTACGGTAAGACTGGATAAACAAAGATTTAGGTGATTCAGTCAGTGCGGAGACTGCTTCGAGTATTAATTGATTGCCATCTACCGTCACGTAGAAAAAACCTTCGTGATCACCTTGCTGAAAATACACTTGGTTATCGTTTATACGTTCGATACCGTTGGACTTAGATCCTGCTCCCGAAACTACAAATTCCGTTAAGCCACACGGTGCTACCGGTTTTAGTATTTGCAAGTTATGGTCGTGGCCGGTGACCAACAAGTCAACTTTATTACAAACATAGTCTTCCATAAAATCTCGGAATATTTGGCCGCTTGCTTTTTCGGTAATTATTCCGCCCGTTGACAGCGAGCCGTCGTAGTTTGATGCATTGCCGTGCTTACCGTTTGAGACATACGGATGGTGTGTAAAGGCAATTTTCCAGTACGCTTTACTATCAACTATTTTTTCTTCAAACCATGCACCTTGGCTGCGTTTATAGTCGTAGGGTTCATATTTTTTGCTATCCTCGGGCAAACCAACAAACGGAACAGAGTCCAGTGCAAATAGTTCGAGTAAAGGAGTTGTTGCATTATCAGGAAATTTGACGTGGTAGTAGCGTGAGGGCATTTGCCATTTATTGCTCATCTTATCTTCACGATGATGATAAGCGACCTGCATTTCACCGAGTTTTTGGTTGCCGCCATCACCGTCGCGAAATCTCCCTGTATCGTGATTGCCGAGCACCATATAAAAAGGCATTGATAAATTTTTATACGGCAGTTCAAACTTTGTTTCGAACTGCTTGTCGCGAATGTTGTCTGGTGTTCCGTCATAAAAATTATCGCCTGCACCTATTACAAAATCGCAAGATTTTGTGGTGCACCAAGTATCGATGGCCTTGGCAACGCGGTATTGACCTTCAAGACCAGTGCCGGTATCGCCCATGGCAATAAAATTAATAGCACGATGATTGGGGGGTGGTTGCTTCGAGTACTCAATCGGTTCGAAAAATGCTTTTAATTTGATATTGCCTTTTAATTTTGCGCGGCATTTATTTGCTATTCGCGCTCTGCAATCACGACCTTGCCAATGGCTTAATACGTAGCCATCATCAGGTATTGCCCGAAAAGTAACTATTAAATCTTCGATGTCAATATCGATGTTTTCGTAATTTTTGACTTTACATTTTCCGGTAGTTGCGCGGCAGTTTATAAGGGCGGGATTTGATAAGACAGTTCCGCCTTCCGTGACAGATACATCGATATCACAGCCAACAATGAAAAATAATAAGAAAAAATATATTGCTAATTTATTTTGCATGCAATTTAAGTCCAATTTAAAAACAAATGATGTGGTTTGGATTTGAGGATATCATACGGTTAACAGGTTTCAGAAGCTCGATAGTAATACGATAGATTGCAAAATAAAATATATTACAGTTGCTTGAAGCTTTAATGAAATTAATGTGAACTTATCAAGTAATTTTGGCAGCGTGTTTAAAAAATAAAATTCAAATAACCGCAACGGTGTCATGGATACGCAATGTTAGATGCCTATCGTTTTGTGGCGCTTAATTATCTCTATGCGTTTTTCCATTAAATATCATTGTCGGAGAACTATTATGCCTTCACGTCGTTCATTTATTCTCGGTGGTACCGCTGCCGTCGGGACAGTCGGTTCGCTCGGCGCCGCAGTTGCGTCGGCTTTTCCAAAACATAATCGTCGCGGACCGCTCGAGCGCTGTCCGGTTTTTGGTTATGGAGATCTTGTTAGTGATCCAGATGGTTTGTTGGATCTTCCCCGTGGGTTTCGCTACACCGTCTTTTCGCGAGAGGATGGCGGCATTATGTCGGATGGCAATCCTGTTCCTGCGGGCCACGATGGAATGGGGGCGTTTCCGGGACGTTATGGTCGTACGATATTAGTACGTAATCACGAATTAAAAGAAAAAGATATTTTAGAGGATGGATCTGCACCCGTTCCAGCGGTCAAAGGCAGTATTTATGACCCCGAAGCGATCTCTGGTGGCACTACAACGTTAATTGTTAATCATCGCCGAAGACTGGTTGCCGATTGGCCGAGTTTGTCTGGCACGCTTGATAATTGTGCTGGCGGCATTACGCCTTGGAATACATGGCTTACGTGTGAGGAAGAAACGGACACGATGGGCAAGCCTCACGGTTATGTCTTCGAAGTTGACCCTTATGGCACAGGTAATCCTGAACCAATCATTGGAATGGGGCGTTATGAGCACGAAGCAGTGTGTTTTGATAAGCAAGGTGTTGCTTATTTAACTGAAGATGCCGACGGGCCACACGGGTGTTTTTATCGCTATATTCCGAATAATTTAATGGGTGGCCGCGGTAGCTTACACGGAGGTGGTTTGCTTTCTGCGTTGGCTGTAAAAGGTTTGGGAACTGATCTATCCATCGTGCAAAACCCAGGCATGGTATTAAATGTGGAATGGGTCGATGTTCCAAACCCAAATCCGACTGATAGCGAAACGCCAGTGCGCGAACAAGTGATTGCAATGGGCGCGACGCCAATTCAAAAAGCTGAGGGCACTTGGGCTGCAAACGACGGCAGTATCTGGTTTGTTTCAAGTCGTGGAGACGGGCCTGATGCAGAGGACGAAGATGATATCAGTGCGGCTGTGCATGCCGGCCAAATTTGGCGTTACGATCCCATGAGCGAAACGATCGAGTTGGTGGTGCTCTTTCCAAAAGGCACACCGTTTGATGAGCCTGACAATATTACCGCTGGACCACACGGTTTTGCCGTTGCCTGTACAGACGGCGATGACGATCAGTGGTTAATTGGTATTACCGACGAAGGTCGTGTATTCCCGTTTGCATTTAACGCGCTTAACGACGAAGAGTTTGCCGGTGCTACTTTTTCGCGCGATGGACGTACTTTGTTTGTCAATGTTCAAGGTGCGCCGGGAATGACCTTTGCGATATGGGGCCCTTGGCGTCACCGTAAAAGTTGAATTGAAAAAATAAAAAAAAGGGGCTTCGGGTATCGACGTTCCGGAGCAATTTCCAGTGATCGCGCGATCAAGCCTACAGGGATGTATAAAGGGGGGGCGCCTAGCCCGTGTCTTGAAAATAAAACCCAATCGCTGTCTCGGTGGTGGCAAGTAAACACACTCACTTGTTTCTTCCTGAGATTTCCGGTCATCTGCAATTAACTTATGGGGCAGCATTAGTTTATGTCCTTTTTTCAATTCCTTATTCTGCACAAGGCAAAGTAAACGCGAACGTTGTACCCTCATTTACGTTGCTTTTTACTTTTATCTTACTTTTGTGTAAATCAAGTAATTTCTTGGTAATGGCTAAACCTAAACCACCGTGGGCTGTATTTTCCCTCACACTATTGCCAGCCTTAAAATGTGGTTCGAAGATGTGAGGCAAATCATCTTTGGGAATGCCAATGCCGTTGTCACTCACTTCGACGGCAACTAAGCGGGATTTCTCTGATAGACGAATAAGTATTGAGCCACCCTCGTTTGTGTGGCGAATAGCGTTTTCGACGAGGTTGGTAAATACGCGCTCAAGTTTTTCAATATCACCAACAACCTTAAGCGCACTATTGTGCGGAGTAACATCGAGCTTTATATTCTTTTCTTTCGCGGAAATACTCAGTTTTTGCAAGACATCTTGGACCAATTCAGCAATTGAAAATTGTTCGATGCTCACTTGCACGTTACCACTATCGAGATGGGCCAGCTCAAATAATTGTTCAATTAAATTAGAAATTTTTTGCGCATTTTTCTTGGCAGTAAAAATATATTCTTCAGCATCCGCTTCGCTAACATTGTTTCGATTAATTTCCCAAGTTTCCAGATAGCCGAGTAGCGAGGCGAGCGGAGTTCTCAAATCATGCGAGATGTGGGAGAGTAGCTCCTTGCGCAATTCGTCGATAGTGATGACATTTTGATATTGCTCTTCTAGCTTCTTAAGCACGTCTTTAAATGCGCTGCCTAATATATGCATTTCGTTTTCGCAATCGTCGCGCCATTGACTCAGAGGTTCGGCGGTACTTTTAATGCCGTGTTTTGTAAAGCCGGATGCAAGGACCTGTCTTACTTGATGGGTAAGCTTGCTTAGAGGCGCAGTTAACCATCCGGTAAAAAATAGTGTGGCAGACAAGCTAAAAATTAAACCTGCTATGAAAACGCCAAGACCCAAACGCAGTATCTTGCTGTCAAAAAGTGCTTCGGCAATTTTATCGTATATTTCGCTGCCTAAAATAACATAGAGATAACCTACTGTTTTATTATCGTTAACGATGGGGGCAACGGAGAAAATTTTCCGATTGGTAAAAGAGCGGGGGTCTGAACCTTGGATCGGTTTCTCTATTTTGGGTGACGATAAAAATTCTCTGACAGGGTTGAGATCGATGGATTTTAATTTTATTTTATCGGGTTTGGCGGAAAAGCTGAGAATGTTTCCGGATTGATCAAGAAGGTAAAATTCAAAATTTGGACCTAAAATCATTAAGTCGTGAAAAGTTTGCTTGGCCGCTTTTAAGTCAGGTTCCCCTTTGTTGAATAACAAATAGTGGTGCACAACGTGCTCGGCGAGCTCACTGTGCATAATTTGCGTGATTTCCTGTTGGTGGGCTCTTGAGGCATAAATGAATAATACCGCCGAAAATATACCGACTATTAGAAAACTAAAAAAGAATGCTAGCGATAGACGGACATAAAGTTTTTGTAATGCTTTTTTAATCATAAGATTTTTAATCGTAAAATTTATATCCAACACCCCAGACTGTTAAGACATATTTCGGGTTGGTGGAGTCTTGTTCGAGTTTGGCGCGCAGCCGATTGATATGCGAGTTGACAGTGTGTTCGTACCCGCTGTGTTGATATCCCCAGACTGCATCAAGCAATTGATCTCGACTAAAAACTTGACCAGGGTAGTTTGCCATATATAAAAGTAAATCATATTCCTTCGCTGTCAGATTAATTTTTTGCCCGTTAATTATTACACGTCGTTTGCGTTTATCGATTTTAAGTTGTCCGAAATTAATGCAGTCTTCTTCTTCGGGTGACTCTTCCTTCGACAAAAAAGCGACTCGGCGCAACAAAGCTTTTACCCTTGCTTGCAATTCAAGCACGCTAAAAGGTTTGGTTAGATAATCGTCGGCGCCCACTTCCAAACCCATTACGCGATCAGCTTCACTTTTTTTGGCGGTGAGCATCAATATCGGCGTATAAATTTGTTGTTCGCGAATTTGCTGGCATATTTGCAAACCGTCGATACCGGGTAGCATCACATCTAGAATAATTAAATCAAACGTCTCGTTAAGTGAACGCTTGAGGCCTTCAGTGCCGTCGTGGCAGCAAGTAACGTCGAAGTTAAGAAGCCGCAAGTTTAGCGCAATCAGGGAATTGATATCTTCTTGATCTTCGACAACGAGAATTTTTTCTCTCATAATCTAGTTCCTGGTTCCAGCAGCTCGTTCGAGCGTAGTTTACTGTGTTTGGTTTAGCTAAAAATCACAAATCTATAACGTTTATTCACGTTCATGATTGCGTTATAGACTCTGTCAGGCCGGCAACGTTACGGTTGGCCGCGTGTAAGTATAGGCGGAACACCTCGACGCCTTGACTTTATTGGGCTCGCGTTGATCTGCGGTCAATAGTGGCATCTAAAAAGTTGAGAAACTGTTCCCAATATTGGAGATGTTTTCGCTGTCATTTTCTTTCCGCCTTAGAGATGTAAAAACTGCAAAGCGGTATGCAAATCTGGATCGTAGATATTGGGTTCGCGGAAAAATTCGATATGGCAGCCAATTTCCGCATTATTCCAGTGAGACTTGCGGTCTAGTATTCGGCGCAACAACCTCGCGTCAATTGTGCAGGTGATACTGCGTTGTTGCAGGTTTTTGGGTTGAAACACTATTACTGGTTGGCTACCGAAGTCGATATAGATAGTGCTTTCAACCTCAATGTCATAACGCGCCATTCTTTCCCGCATTAGCGTAGAAGCTTCGTTTATATCGTTAAGAAGTTTTTCGCTGTCAGGCATTTCGTCCTGTTCATAAGGATATTTTATTTGCGACAGTGTTTGCTCGATGTAATTTTGCATATGCTGTTCGTCAATCGGTATGTAGGGTCTATCAAGCTCACCTGTATTGATATCGAGTACATCGTTTTCGCGCATGCAAACTATCTTGGACTCTTGCACAACTTTTGCTCGGATATAATCCGCGCATTTATCCCATGTCGATGTAGCAAGATAACGGTTTTTATTGTGCAGTCGTCCTCCTAAGACATAGGCTCCAGCGAACGGTAAAACATTTGCAGGTTTAAGCTCTTTTATTACATTAACCATATGATCGTAGTTGCGTTGCAGTATGCGCCCGTGTTCGGCTATTTTTTTGTCCTCGGACAAATTATTAAAGCATGAGGGGTAGGGGCCTGCCGCGTTGTAATTAATCATGGCTAGTTGAACAAAACCAAATCGCTCGCGCAACATCTTGCAAGCTTCAACTGTAGGTGTATTATCATTGGCGTTAAATGCGATGTGTTCTCCATTTTTTACTACGAGTGCCGAATCGATTAAATTGCCGATTTTTGCCTCAACGTAATTGTGTTTTGTGAATGGAGAAAACAGTGTGAGTTCGAATTCCTTCCATTTTTTTGTTTCTCCATTTTTAATCCGAACTAAATTAGTAAAGCCTGATCGGGTTAAATTTTTAATTAAAAAGTTAGGGCCGTCGTCGAGAACGATTAGCGGTGTGTCTTTAGCAAAATTGAAATAACGATCATCGTAGTGATCAGGGTGGATATGGCTGACATAAATGCCGTCGACATCCTGCAAGTCATCTAAAGTCGTTTTCAGGGGAGGGTAATGACACCAACTGCCGTCAAATACGCCGTTAACTATCCACGGGTCGCATAGAAGGCGGGTGCCGTCGTCACCGTGAAAAATGCCGCATGCATTAGCGATAAATTCGAACTTCATCGGTTTCTCTTGTTTGTATGTTTGAGAATTAGTCTAATTGCAGTATTTTTGTGCAGAAAAAGTTTTGCTTTAGCTTTATTAACACTAGCATAAAAACACCGTTTTTGACGGAAGATAACGTCGCCGACATACCGAGCTCCACGGCGATAACGAGACGTGAAATTTGGTGATTGTTAGATAGGTGTGGGAAGAGAGTGGATTTAACCTGCTGGAAAACAAGCCCATCCTTCAAAAACGCCGTTGAAAGGAGTTGCCGCTTCTAGGAGCAGGGCTTCGTATTCGCCTATTTCCGTGTAATTGGGTGTTAAATAAGCATGAACGTAAATAGCGAATGGAAATTCTTTATCGTCTTCATGGTCCGCCATTGAAACTTTTTGTCGATTAAAGAGCAGCGTTTTACCAAAATTTAGAGCGCTTTCCTCGTTTTTAAAAACAAGAATAAAATCAATCTCGCGTGCGACTGCCAAATCGTCCCCTTCTTCGGCCATTTGCCAAAGAGAATTGCCATTGGGGTCGTCCGGAAAAACTGAAAAATCGCGTTCCATGATATCGGTGCTATTGTGCGTGCACTATTAAGTTAAGCCAAAGCACTATGATACAAATAAATCCAGTCCAATAACTTAGCATGCGATGTATAAGGTTATTGTAAGTCAGGTGAATAGCCGCCTGGATAATACGGAATATCACGAAACCCCATGCCGCTATAAGAGAGAGTGTGTTTTCTATATCAAGTGCTACATATAGACAGCCAGCGGCGTAAAAGAGTGTGGGGGCTTCGAATAAATTGTTAAAGCAGCGAGTGGTCTTGGTAACAGCTTCCGGAACATCTTGCCCTTGCATTAAAACATAATAACGTGGGCTCACCTGTTTATCATAAACACTCTTAAAACGGGTGCGCAGCGTAACGCAACCTACGAGGAAGGTAAGTGTAACAACTAAAAACATCGGATATATCATGGTTGCGTGCTTATATTTGTTGTGGCCGAATATTGGGGTGCGCAAAAAATATACTGCTGGTCTGTGCGCCAGTGAGTTTCACCGCCAGGTGAATTTAACAAGGCTTGAATGGGAATACAATCGCTGTGTTGTCTGAGTCAAAAGCTGCGTGACCCGCTAGCCAGTAGTGGCAGAGACCCAAGCATGATTCACTTGTTTGATAAAGTTAATTCTGCCGTACGGCTAAATCCTGTGTAAAATGCTCCTACCCCAGCAAAAGACGGCGCGACAAAGCTTATGAATGACCAATATAAAGCCGTGCTTGATATGTTCGAGCGCAATCCCCAATTGGAATTTAAGCCCCGCTTAATAGACTTTGAAGAATTTGAGGCGCAGGCGCTTGGCATATTAGGTGACAACTTGTTGGAATATCGCAAGTCGGTCAATTTATCTCAATCGAATATGGCCAAGATCTTGGGCGTCTCGCTTTCGCAATATAAGAAATACGAGCAAGGTTTAGATGTTTTAAAAATCGATATGGCGCAGCGCTGGTCATTGCGCTTTTGTACTCCTTTTTTTCATTTGTTACAGGGATCAGTATACGATAGTGGCGAAATTACACATCGCATGGATAAACAATATAATTTTATTTGGTTTTTGGCCAATTCGCTTACCGATGACTATTTCGGTCGTTTGGTGGAAATGATTTGCCTATTTGTCGATAAAAACTATAAACCTAAAGCTCCGGAACCTTCGCAGATAGAGCGTCGTGATATCGAAAAAGTTCTCACCGAAATTAACGAAAAAATGTATATAATTATCGCTTACGGTTTGCAGGCATTTCGGGCACATTTTAATGTTAACCAGGAAAAAATGGCCGAATTGCTTAATATCTCGTTGGCGACTTACCAGCAATATGAGCGTCCAACTATGAACCCACGCATGCACATGTTTATTGCTGCGCGCTTTTACGTGGCCGCAGGTATCAATCCACTTTTTATTTTACATAATACACATTATTCGCGTGTGCGAAATATGCAAAATGAACGCATGACGCTGTTACAGGAAATTATCGACAATATGGATGAGGAAAGAATGATGGAATTAAAACCGCTGGTAAATGGATTTGCTACGATGGCAAAGTCTGTTCCGGGTGCTACGATTGTCGATATTTAGTTATCCGTTAATCTATTTGCAAAACATTTTTTATAAATGGCCATTTTTCATCTGTGTACTGTTCCCGGTCGTTTTTGAATTTTGCGGCCAGTTCTAATTTTAGTGTTTTATACTGGTTAAAAACTTCCTTGTCAGACAAAAGTAACTCTTTAAATTTTATACGTTGTTTCCACAACTCACTTTGATACGGGACCAAATGTAAATGATGCGTGCGAAAGGCATCGGATGGTTTGCAAAACCAGTGCATGATATCCGGCTTGTAAGGCCAGTATTCGTATCCGTTAGCGACCAGTACTTCAATAGCTGGCTTGGATTCCTCTAGTGATGTTACACCGAACATAATATCGATAACGGGTTTTGCGGCCATACCGGGTACAGCTGTGCTGCCGATATGTTCTACGGCTCCGTGTTGCCAACGACCTATCACAGACAGCAGAAAGTTTTTTTCCTGTGCAAATTTTTTTGGCCAGGTCGGGTCGTAATCTTCGAGTATTACCGGTGCTCTTGTCATGTTTGCGATCTCATCATACAAGATGTTTTAGTGTCGATGATGTTTGGTCGGACATGACCAAGTGCTCAATTCTAACAGAACAAATACGGGTTGCTTGTAAATTTGGAATATTTTAGTGAGTGTGGGGCTATCCAAGTTTGCTGATTTTTACGCAAAAAAAACGGCGAATAAAATATTCGCCGTTTTTTTTGTCAGATTAATAGCTAGCGGCCAATGCGCGAAGGTAGCCGACTCTCGCAGTCAATATTATTGGTTGGTAAGGAACTAATATCTACCAAGCCTTGCGGGCTATGCCAAATACGATATTTACCGTCACTATCAAAGCGATATTGCTCGAAATCCTCGCCTTGTATTGTGGTACCGCCTGCAGCTTTCATAATCGCTTGGTAAGTTGAACCCAAAAACTCGAATGTTAGAAGCAGGCTATAGGATTCTTTGTTGTTGTCGGTTGCACCGAGCATACTCCAATATCCGGTCACCAACTCCCCTTCGGTATTACCTTCTCCGAGCGTACCGTCGACGTGAGCATCTTCTATGTATTTTACGCATGAAACAAAGCTGCCATCAATACCGTCGACTTCGCCTAGAAAGTACAATTCAAGTTCTAAGTCGCGTAAAAAAGCGGGAGCAAAACCTAAATCCAAATCCATTACACGCAGGCTTTTTCCTGCAATCTGAGTAAAAGCCTGAGCGTCCTCTGCCAGTTGCGAGGCCGTTGAAACTTCATCTTCTGAATCAAAATCTTCGCCGTCAAAATCGTTGCTTGCAAGCGTCGAAACATCGGCGGTATTTGATGCCAACGCTTCGGTGAGTGAGTCAACAAGATTATCGCGAGTTTCGTCTAGAAAAAAAGTAACAGCCGCATCGATTGATTGATCGGTTACCGCAGTTTCGTTAACACTTTTAATGACCAGTGTTTCGAGAGCGCGTGCACCGCCGATGGCTTCTGCCGTATTAATATCCAGGTTTATCGGGTCGATTAACCTGTCGACCACCGCTGGAACGGAGGAAACGATATTAACGACACGTGATAATTCACCGGGATTTTGTTCGTTACCTAAATCATCGGGCAGTGTCAGTTCCTTGACCTCATATAAGTCGCGTAGCACTTCTTCTGATCGATCCATAACGCGAACGAGAGAGTCTGTGTTTGTTAATACTTCATCGATATTTTGGTTTGACGCAATGATTTCCTGAGCGAGGTTGCTGTAGATCTCAGGACTTGGATCGTTAAGCACAGCAACTTCATCGTTAAGCTCTTCATAATTATCGTTCAAGCGATCGGATAATATTGAAACACTTTTGTGAATTTTCAACGCAGTATTGAGTAGATGTGAATCGATATCATTTTGTGCTGTAGCGTTCATGTAATCGACATCTAAATCGGATTCGGTGATGCCGATAGCGTTTAACACCTCTGTGCGATCTTCCGCAGATTCGACATTTGTGACAAGAGTTGTTAGCGGTGAGACAACACTATCGATGTCGTCATTTGTGTTGGGCACATCAACACGCCGACTCATTTGCCCAATAAACGGTTCGCCTGTTAATAAATCGTAACCGCCGTCCACTCGAACAATCACATTGGTTAATGATGTGCGATTAACCAAGCAATAAATTTTTTCCGAGGGCGGTGTGGATTCGGCGCAATAATTCGTGTTAGTTAGCGGGTTGTAGCTATAGTAACCGTCGTTGTCGGTAAATGCGTAAGCTTCCCACGGGTCGCGCGTCCCGTTATTATTGCCATCGAGATATACCGTCGCGCGGGCTAAATGTCCGTCAACCGCGACTCCGGTAAAACGTTGCTCCACGTTAAGTGCGCTGCCGACATCTTGGCCTGAGCTACCACACCCACCTATGGCAATGATTAGGGATGCAGATGCTATTGCGTGAGTGAGCCGAGTAAGGCGATTTTTTTTGATCGTATTCATTGGGCTATTCTCCTGTAGTCAAATTAATTAAAAGCGTTCTTCAATACTGAGAGAAAAGCTAAAACGACGTGGCACAGTGGTGTCCTCATGGGTTACTTTTTCTGAGCTAGTTGCAAGGTCTAAATTAACTAATTTGAAAAACGTAAGGCCGAGTCCGTAGCTGGAAATTTTTGAGCCGGCGAGATTTTTTTGTAAACCTAAACGCACGCTCGGTAGCCAATAAGATTTTGGGTAATAAGCGGTTCCGATGCTGGTCCATTGGTTTTGTGTGCCGACAATATCGTCGTAAGCCGCTAACTCCGCGTAGGCGTTGACTGTCCAACGATCGGTAACAAAAAATGTAGCGTCTGTTGTGGCAAGAATGGGTTTTGTGTGAGTTTCGTTTTGTCTAATTTCACCCAAGGCTTCGGCAAAGTTTTTGGTTAATTCGCAATTGCTGCGGGCAATTGTGGCCTCGCCTTTTGAGCTACAATTGACACCAATTTCGCCGTAGTCAAATGTTGGGCTATTGATATCTTTAAATGTGAGCCCGACTCGGTAGCGATCTGCATCCCACAGTAAACCTGCATCGAGGCCAATGGCGGTTGTTGAGCGCAGATTATTCTCGTATTCATCTTCTACGACATCTTCAATATCTTTGCCGTCGAGCTGTTGTAAGTGAAAAACTTGTTTGCTGAGTTCCAAGTTATATACGTTGGCTTTTAATCCACCGTATAAACGTCCACCTAAATGTGCAAAACGATCTTCGCTAAATAAAGGTTGCGAGTAGCCAAAACTCAAGCGTTTTTGGATACCACTTTTGATATAGGCAGCACTGCCGGTTTCGAAACTTAGATTCTGATCGTTGTAACGCAGCTCCTGATCGAGCAAACTCACACGCCATTGCACGTCATAGCCTATTTCCGTAAAAAAAGTGCCTTTGGAGAAAGTCGGCTTCCAAAAAAGTGGCAGTAACGGAAGGTAAAGGCTTGTGCTGTTTTTGACATAGCCTTCTTCACCCATTTGCTCAAGTACACCATTAAAGCGATTGAGTGTATCTTCGATGGAATCGTTGGTGAGCGATGGGTCGTCGAGTATATCGATAAGTTCGTCTACCTCGTTGACAAAATCATTGGCATCGCCAATTTCGGTATTTGTGCCAATACCAATGAAATAACTCATACGAAAATTTTCGTCTTCTGCGACAATTTTTCCCGCCATCGCTGGATTGTGTGCTGCCGCGTACAGCGATTGGTGGTTATTTGTGGGTCCTGTGACCGACGAAGATCCTGGGTGGATAGCATTTGTTCCTGCGTTCGCAGCTGAACTTAAAAGCAGCAGGCTACTAATAGCAATTGATAAGGTAGAACGTCGCAACGTGGGTAAGCCTTTACGATTCACAATGACTCCTTGATCGAAACTCGAACATTCAAGTGTGGTCTTTGCCGCCAATAACATTTAATGCGGTGCTCAAATTACACTTTAGGAAGTGCGGAACAAGTTCGCACTATTAAGAGTGGCTATATAAAAACATTGTCTTGATGAAGAATTTTCAAGAGGACGAAGTGATAATTAATGCGATTGCATGCTTAAAAACGGGGAACTGCTAACTATTCATGCGTCAAAAATTAAGCTGCTTTTTGGGGGCAAATTGAATGAGTGATTGTTAGTGCTTGAGAATTGACGGTGCTTGAGAGTAACGCTGTTGTTAACTGTGACAGCGTCATCATTTTATTACGCAAAATAGTTGTGGAAATAAAAAATAAATTTACAGAATTTTTTTGTATATAAGATAAGTTCGAAGTGGATATCTCAGATTTTGTGATGGGGCCTTTTAAGCACTTACTGGGAACTCGACACTAAATACGGAAAGGTCCTTTTTGTTGCGCGAATAGTAAATGCTGCCGTCATGGACCTCGACCAGCTTACGCAAGGCAATAAGGTCACTGCGCTCAGGTTTGCTTGATTGCGAATCAAATGTTTTAAAAAGGTCGTTTATTTCTTGGCGTGGAATTTCAGGGCCACTGTCGATGATTCTGAAAAACGCGTAGTCTTGACTTAGCGCTGTGGAAATTTTTACAACACTATTTTCTGGAGCAGTGTTAATAGCGTTGCTAATTAGAATATCAACTATTTGTTTGAGCTTGAGTTTGTCGCCTTGAATTTGTGTCCGTGGGTGAGTGTCTAGCTGGATTTTCAATTGCTTTGTGTCAGCTTCAAATTGGTGGAGGTTGACGCGTTCTTGCACGATCTTACTCAGGTCAAGCCCCTCTAGTTCTAGCTGAAAACCACTCGTTGTAAATGAATTATTGTCCATGACGCTGTCGATCACATTGAGCATATTACTGCAATTATCATTAATCATTGTGATCAGCGATTGTTGGCGTTTTTTAGAAACGTCTTCATTTTTCAGTACGCTGGCTGCGGCTTTAATTGCGGCAAGTGGGCTTCGAACATCAAAGGCTGTGCGCGTGACGAGTTTAGTTTTGTCCTGGTGGAGCTGTTTAATTTGTTGGCGGCACACCATACGTTCGGCTGCCTTGTTTACTTCGTTTAGCAGTACCTCTGGTGGAAAGGGAAGTGTAATAACTTGATTGGCGCCGGATTTAAGCAGGGTTCCGCTTAGGCTCGAATCGTCCGCAATAGCAATAATCTCTAAATCATTTTTGCCATGGGTTTCGCGCAACTCGTTAAGTAATTCAAAACCGTCGATTAATGCTTGGGTACAGTCGAGCAAGATAATTTTGATCTGCGAATGCTGATGAAGAGTGTACATGGCTTCATCACTGTTATCGCAGTAGAAAACTTGCATCCCAACGCGTTTTAAGCGGTCACTGGCAGCTTCTAATTCGGGGGCATCGCTTCCTGCAATCAAAACACCTAGATCGCGGTTGAGGAAAATTCGGTTAACCGACCAGACCATGTGCTCCAAACTGTGTGCGCCGGACTTGTAGGCGTAATCGGCAATCCCTTTGTCCCAAAGGTCTCGATCATGCAAGCAGGTTTGATTGGGAACAAAGGCAAGGGTGGGTATGCCAGCAATTAAAGTGAGGTCTATCGCCTCGCACTGTTCTGCGTTTGGTAGTTGAGAGTCGACGATGGCTGCAAAAAAGCGACCGGGTTTGCGGCGCAGCAAGGTCCGCAACGCGATTAAGTTGTGTGCGACTTCCACGTTAAAGCCGTACGCTTGAAAAATCAGCGATTTCAAGATGTTTGATACAGCTGCTGAGTGCTCAACAACCAGGACTTCTTGCTGTGCTGTCATACCATTTGTTCGCACTAATGGTGGGCGTACGGTGACTAAGTGATTTAACTTAAGAATAGATCAGAAAATAGACGCTTGTGGTCTAAAAAGCGGGGAGATTAGTCTTTTTTGTAATCTTCACATTTAGTTTTTTCGGCGACTTCCCTGCGTTCAACACCGTCTTCGCCAATAACTTTCTTTTTAGCGATGGTGGTAAAACAACGAGATAGCAATACACCTTCTTTGTAGGTCCTTTTAACTATTGAGTCGAACTTGTAGCCCTTGAAGTTTTCGGTGACAGGTCCGTCGAGTACGCCGTTTTTAAAGCTAAGCAGTATCGATCGACGCTTCTTTTCACAGCGAATTGTACCGCTGTATGGAGTACCGAGTTCCGGCTCCCAAGCGATGCCGGCGGCGAAGTCGACTATCGCGTTAGTATCTTTGCAGTTGTCATAGGCGTTGACGTGCAGAGGGAGGAGGGCACATACACAGATGCTTAAAAATGCGCGGATGCAAATAAACGCTATTTGAGTATATTTTTCCATGCCGGGAACGCTCGTCAGGCTCGCGATTAATTGGGTCTCACGTTACACTGTCAAAATATTTGATGATTAGGGCATTCTATTGGTGTTAACAAGCCCTAGTGCAAGTGCTTTAATCATAATACTTTCATTGCCCTTCCTCCACGAGATAGTTACAGATTGACCGACTCCGACACATTTGAAGACCCTCACGCCGAGCGTGAAGCCGAAAACTACACCAACCCCATTGCCAGCCGCGAATTGCTTTTACAGTTGTTGTCGCAAGCTCGAGGACCATTGACGCGAGAGCAAATCGCGGAGCAACTTGCCTACGAAACTGAAGAGCAGTTCGAGGCCTTGCGTCGGCGCTTGCGAGCCATGGAGCGCGATGGCCAGATTATTGGCAACCGCGTAGGAGCCTATGGGCTTATTAACAAAATGAATTTGGTTCGCGGTCGTGTGATGGGCCATCGCGATGGTTACGGCTTTGTTTTGCCTTGCGATGGCGGTGACGACATTTATCTTCCGCCGCGGCAAATGAAGCGAGTGTTCGACGGCGATGAGGTTTTTGTGCGTTTAGCCAGCAGTCAGCAGCGTGGCAAACGCGAGGGCACAATCGTTGAGGTATTAAGCTACAACACGAAAGAGCTAGTGGGTCGCTATTCTAACGAGCGTGGCACGGGCTTTGTCCGCGCAGATAATCCGCGCGTTGTGCAAGACGTTCTTGTGGTCGAAGGTGAAGCGCATGGTGCTCAAGCAGGGCAATTCGTTGTTGTAGAAATAATCGAACAGCCGGGACGCAGCGGTCGCCCGAAGGGCAGAATCAGTCAGGTGCTCGGCGATCATTTGGCGCCGGGAATGGAGATTGATGTTGCGATTCGTTCGCATGGAATTCCGCATCTTTGGCCGGCCGATGTCGCTGACCAGGCTGCTCGACTGCCTGCAGAAGTGAACGAGCCGGACAAAGAAAAACGTGTGGATTTAAGGCATCTACCACTTGTAACCATTGACGGTGAGGATGCGCGCGACTTTGATGATGCGGTTTATTGCGAGCGTAAGTCCTCCGGAGGCTGGCGACTCTTCGTTGCAATTGCAGACGTTTCCCATTATGTCGCTATCAATAGCTCGCTCGACCGAGAAGCTTTAAATCGCAGCACCTCTGTATACTTCCCAGATTTTGTTGTGCCGATGTTGCCGGAAGCTCTATCCAACGGCTTGTGTTCGCTTAACCCGAACGTGGACAGACTATGCATTGTTTGTGAGATGACCGTTAGCGAGCGCGGGCGGGTGAGTGGCTACCAGTTCTACGAAGCTGTAATGCACTCGCATGCGCGTTTGACCTATACCCAAGTCGGGCAAATTCTTGCGGATAGAGGTAAGAAACGCAGTGGTGTGCGGCAGCAGTATCATCGCGTAGTGCCGCACTTGGATAACCTTCACGACCTGTACGTGCAGCTGCGTGCAATGCGAGATGAACGTGGCGCTATCGACTTCGAGACGCAGGAAACGCGTATCTTGTTTGATAATCAGCGCAAAATTAATCGCATTGTTCCAGTGGAGCGCAATGACGCACACAAATTGATTGAAGAGTGTATGTTAGCGGCGAACGTATCCGCTGCGCGGTTTTTAGAGGCGCACAAAATTCCGGGTTTGTATCGTGTGCACGAGGGTCCGAGGCCGCAAAAATTGGAGCTACTTAAGGAGTTTTTGCGCGAATTGAGCCTCGGTTTGCCGAGCGGTCGCGAAAATGTCTCGCCGCAGCAATTTCAGGTTCTTATCGAGCAAATTCAAGGTCGCGCTGATGCTCACATAATTCAGACAGTCATGCTGCGCAGCATGAATCAAGCGGTGTACCAGCCTGACAACAAGGGTCATTTTGGCTTGGCGTATACCGCCTATGCACACTTTACTTCGCCCATTCGCCGCTATCCGGATTTACTCGTACACCGAGCGATTCGGCGGGTTATTCGTTCAACCACCGCGACCACAAAAGTTCGCCGAGTTAACGGCGCGAAGCGAATTGCCAAGGCGGAAATTTATCCTTACGAATTCGACGAGATGCTCACTTTAGGCGAGCACTGCTCGATGGCTGAGCGCCGCGCGGATGAAGCGACGCGCGATGTGGTTAGTTGGCTTAAATGCGAATATTTAAGTGACCGTGTCGGCGAAGTTTTTCAAGGTGTCGTGAGCTCGGTTGTGGCATTTGGGCTGTTTGTAGAACTGAAGGACTTATATGTCGAAGGTTTGGTTCACGTCACTTCCTTACCGCAAGATTACTATCGTTTTGATCCCGCCCATCATCGCATGGTTGGCGAACGCTCCCGGCGCGCTTTCCGTTTGGGTGACGAATTAACGGTGCAAGTTGTAAGAGTGGATTTGGACGAGCGCAAGGTCGACTTTGAATTGGCTGCCACGCAGAAACGCGTGCGCAAGCGCCGCGTTTCTGCTAAGGCGAAAGAACTCGCGGCTATTTATGACGAAGAACAAAGTAAAAAACAATCGAAAAAGAAAAAAATAAAGCAGAGTAAAAAGTCAGGAAAAAAAGCTGTAAGTACTAAGGCAAAAAAATCGAAAAACGCTAAAGTGAAGAAGGTAAAATCGGCAAAAAAAACTGAGCGAAAAAACGGTGATAGCAAAACAACGAAAAACTCAAAAAAAGTTAGTGGCGTAAAAAAAACAAGTAAAGCAAAAAAAAAGGCTAAACGTTAGCGATGGAATTGGTCAGTGGGCTGCATGCCGTTTTGTCGATGTTAAAAAGCTCGCCGCAGCGCATAGTAAAATTAAGCTCGCTCAAAGGCCGTGACGACCCGCGCTTAAAAAAAATAATCCAGCTTGCGCAAAAAGAAAATATAGAAATAGAGTGGCTGCCACGTAAAACGCTAGATACGCTCAGTGAAGCTAATCACCAAGGAATAATTGCCACGGTGAAACCGGGTCAGACTCACGACGAAACTTTCTTATTTCGGTTAATGGAACAAGATAATCGAACACCGTTTATCTTAATTCTTGATGGCGTTACCGACCCACATAATCTTGGAGCGTGTTTACGTACCGCTGATGCGGCAGGTGTGATGGCGGGTGTCGTGCCAAAAGATAAATCTGTGGGTTTAACTGAAACTGTGCGTAAAGTTGCCTGTGGCGCGGCGGAAAGTGTGCCCGTTATTCCAGTGACCAACCTCGCGCGTTGTATGGGGAAACTACAAGAGCTGGGTTTATGGTTTGTCGGTACCGCGGGTGATGCGGAGACATCAATATTTGATATGAACTTAGTCGGTCCGTTGGCGCTGGTGATGGGATCAGAGGGCAGCGGCATGCGGCGCTTGACACGTGAACATTGTGATTATTTGGCCTATATACCAATGGACGGAAGTGTAAGTAGTTTAAATGTTTCGGTAGCGACGGGTGTTTGCTTATTTGAAGCTGTTAGACAACGGCAAGCTCAAAAATAAAAAATTGTATGTGGGAATTTCTAATTATCGGTGTTTTTTGCAGCACTTGGTTTTCGGAATAAATAAAACCCGTATCCCATTGTACCTCTGCCCCAGTTTAAATACGCATTTAACCAGCTATTGATATCATTGCGCTTATTTTTTAAATGACTATCGTCGGGTGATTCCTTTATTTGTTTTTCAATATTAATTTTGTGGCTCCACTCGAACATATCCCATTCATCGTCAGTACTCGCTATTGCGAAGTAGGGGTCGTAGCCGTAAGTTTCTGCTTGAAAAATATTTTCCTGGAAACCGTTATAAACACCGACTGGTTCCCCGATAAACTGTAGATAATCCTGTTCGGGTTTTTTCTTCCAATATGCCTCGCCAATGAATAGCGTACCGCCTTCCTTGAGCAGTCGCCAAGACTCTAACAGCGTGTTTTTATAGGCGTCTTCACCAACACCAAGCGCGTGTGATGAACCGTTGCAGATAACGAGATCCACGCTGCGTTCATCTAATTGTATTTCACCAGCCGAAATTGTTTTGTATTCAAAACGGTTGGGAGCTAACAATAAAGACTGTGCATCCTTTATCGCTTTTTCAATCAGATTTACATCGGTATCTATTCCTAGCCCGATAGCATCGGAGTGTGCCAGGATACGATTGAGTAGTCGACCTTCCCCACAGCCAATCTCATAAACTTTTTGTCCGGGATTCAGTTCCAAAAGAGAAATTAATAGACGCTCTTTTGCTTCACTTAAAGGAGAATTATATTCCACTTAATCGAAGTCCATTCTTTAGTTTTTATTGAATGTCATTTTTTGCAGTGTTCTGTCTTTTTTAGCGAAGTGATGATATAAAGCCGCAGCAACATGACCCAATATTAAAAGCCATACCAGCCATGCTCCAAGTATGTTTTTATGAATAAAGTCTATGGGCTTCTCAAATTCTTTAAAGGTCATACCAAGTCCATCGCTGACAAGCGCGACAAATAACTGTGTGCTTTCAAATTTCGGTATATCGAAGATAAAGAAGTATTGAGTATCGACGCCTGTGCCTATGTAACCTGTTATCGGCATAATTATCATCACAGCGTACAGAGCATAATGGCCCGCATGTGCGGCGAGGTGTTCCAATTTTGTGCCGGGCTCAAGGTTCGGTGGCCGGTTAGTAATGCGCCATATAATGCGCAGTGCAACGACAACGGCTATAGTAACGCCAAAGGATAGGTGGAGATGCAGCGCAGTCAAGTTTTCTGGTGTTTTAGATTCTGTAAACCAATGTCGATAATAGACGCTGGCATACGCTCCGAGAAATAGGAGCGCAGTTGTCCAATGCAAGCACTTGGCTATTGTGCCGTAGTTATCTGCAGTGTTTTTTAAATTCATTTGGTGATTCTCTATGCCGCTGTTTTGAGGTTATATAAAAGAAAAATTATTTTCTTTTAAAATCTCTCCATTTAATAGCTTTTATTTGGCAACGCTAGACAAGCCGCACTAACTTACCTTTGCGTTTATATATGTTCTTATAGTCCCATTGGATTTGCTTTGACTTCTTAAGCCAGCGCCTTAACTCGGTTTTATTTATCTGACTTTCTTCGGTATAACGAATGGATGCATCTTTAAACTTACCCGTGCCTGGCTCTAATTTAGGCTCCTCGAAATCTGCTCCGCTCCAAAACATCAACCTAATACAGCCTTTAAGCTTGTTATAACCGACGATAGGATTGTCATCTAAAAACCATACCGGGTGCCCGTGCCAAATCTTGCTTTCCGCCTTGGCAAGCCCGCCGTTGATTTCTTGCATTAGAATTATGCAGATTGGTTTCTCTATTTCGCTTTGATTTTCGTTAAAATCTTCAATTGTTGTGTATTTCATTTCTAAATCATGACCCGTTGGTCGGTCTTCATTGTAAGTCAATAACTCAGCTAGTCTTTTTTGTCCGCGTTCCGGGTAGCCAGCCCAAAAAGCAACCGACTATTGCTACTATCAAACTGATTAAAAAAATCATACCAGCGTATTCTTCACCAAATGCTTGCCCCGCTGCTTCACCGGCGGCTTCGGCATTCATGGGATCTTTTACTCCGGCGATACCGCCAGCTATCATGCCACCCATCAATAAAATGCCCATACTCAGCGCTAGGAACCAAAGAACAGAGAAACCTATCTTCCGCAAAATTCCTACTTTCTTTTTTTCCGAATTTTTAATTTCAGATTTAGGTGGACTATATAGATTGTTGTCTTCGCTCATGTATATTTTGCCAGTATTGCTTAGGTATATCATTTTTTGTATCTGCCGCAATAATGTTATATCGGTTAACTCTAATTGAATCTTTCCACAGTAGTTGCATCTTTATATCTTCATTTCTTCGGCGGCAACGATTTTACAAATAGCTCACAAGTACGTACCCAATCACTTAGTTCCGTATCGCTTTCAATACCTTTGGGAGAAACGTATACCATACCTCTCATCGCTTTACCTGTGAAGTCCATTTCTTTTGCGTGTTTCTTGCGCAAACACTTCTCGTAATTATCTGGACCGACACGAGCCATCAGCGTATCGCCGACAATTCCGCAGCACATGTGATTTGATACCATAAAACATAGACCGCCAAACATTTTCTTTATTTCAACGTCGCTGCGGTCTTGAAAGTATTCGCGGAGTCGCTCAGCTAAGCCTTCATCATATGCCATGAATTTTTTCTTTAGATAAATACGGTTTTAATACACGCTTGGCTAATTAAATATTATTTATAAGTGCCGCGTATTGGGTAGTTATTGTCCGGGTTTCGTATCCACGTAAGCCCATTAACAAGAGTTTCTAATTCTGGGCGAACAAACGGGTTGTTTGAAATATCAATAACTTGAACTTGTCCCTGAGAATTAATGACGAATAACCCAGGCTCTGCGAAGGGGTGATCTGTTTCCTTTTCAGAGCGCGGATGCGAGATATAGAGCCCCAAATTCTGCATTTGCTGGATCGTTAGTCCGTAATAAAGAGAAAAACTAACCTCTAGTTTATTTAAATGCTCAGTAAGCTGGTCCTTGCTATCTGCGGAGACAACGGCTGTATCTATACCAATATCGCTAAGTGGCTGAATATAGTTTTCAAGTTTATTTAAGTATTTTGTGCACATAGGACAATGCTTACCTCGATAAACAACCACCAGCTGCCAATCCGCGTCTCCTTTAGGTTTTGAAATATTGACTTCTTCGCCATCCAGGCTCTTTGCTAGCAGATCCGGAAATATAGAGCCTGCTTCGATTTTTTTTGCGTGCATAATATACCTCTTTACTTAATTGACATTTTGGTTTGACTCAAGATATCTATAGCGTCAGGATGACCGTGTTTTGCAGCGAATTCCAAATAACTAAATTTGTTTTTATCCGTAACAACATATTCTTTCGGGCCCCTCCAGGATACGCCATGCCTGCCATACAGGAAAGCCGCATATATATTTCCCAAATCAGCGGATTTCTTGTTCCAAAGAGCTTCGAATTCGGTTTTTTCGGCTTCCGACATTTTGTTAGAATTAAGTAAAACATAGAATATGCCGTAATATATCATCGCAACATCATGATTTTTATGTGAAGCTTTTTCTAGCCAGTAAACACCCTCGCGTAATTTTTTATTCTCTTCTTCCGTAAGTGAAACTCTTAAATACTTTGACGATGCTTTTTTAAGTTTGTCTTTATCAATCCCAGAATATATAAGAGCCATCCCATAGCCAAATGTATGTTCAGGTATGCTATTTTTATTCTCGTCGCACAACATCAGTGCGGATTTCCATTTTTCGAGAGATAACGCCTCTTGACAATTATCTGCACAAGCCAAAGGTACGGCGAGAATAGTGAGAAAAATTATAATATACTTCATATCTTGCATTTTTAAGTAAAACAATATTCCTTAGTTTATGTATGGGGGTTTCTCGAACTTAACCGTGTCCGAGCAACTATAATGTGTGCTCTTCTACGATAAACGCGCAGGATTTAGAGTGATCAATAAAATTCCCTTCATCTTCCTGTAGCGCTGCACCTAGCTTTTGTCCTTCGGGCGTGCTCATTCCACTAATAAGCGCTTCTTCTGATTCAAACCAGACCTCTGCCACTCCGTCATACTCCGGCTGCATATTTCTAGAGCTTCTTAGGCCTTCATTCAGAGGAGAGTTCAGTGTGTGCGATTGAACATATTTTTTTGCACCCATCGTGCCTGCATTTTCCATAAAGAATGGTCCATGACTATTCATCCAATAGTCACGAAATTCTTCGCGTGTCATGCCGGGCTTTCTAGTTATACACATTACAAATTTAATCATCTTTATGCTTCTCATCTGGTTTCATGTTATTTACTGAAAAAAATAGCAGGTTTTCGTCAAAGAGAATTTCACTATACGTCGACTCTAAGTATTTTTTCCATCTTCCTTCCTTTGGCCAGCTCGTCGACCAACTTGTCTAGGTAGCGAGTTTTTTTGATCAGAGAGCTCTCTATCTCTTCTATTCTGTAGCCGCAAATAACACCCTTGATAAGGTGTGCATTTGGATTTAGCTTGCATTTCTTGAAAAAGGTATCAAAGGTCACTTCGTCGTCAATCAGAGATTTTAACTTTTTTTCATCGAAGCCAGTAAGCCATTCGATGACCGTGTGTAGCTCTTGTTTAGTTCTACCTTTCTTTTCAACTTTTGTGAGGTACATAGGGTAGACTGACGCGAAGGTCATTTTTGCAATGCGTTCTTCTGTGCCGGGCGGTGGCTTTTTCATGGCAATTCAGTTTTCAGTTGGGAAGCGATGGAAATTTAAATTGAAAATTACTATATTTGCTATTCACTTTGCTATCACTTGAGCAAGAAAATATTCCTAAAGTGACGATTGTGACTGAAATTATTTTAAACAAGATAGTCAAAGTCTCGTATTATTTAACGCTCCGCTACACCATCGATACATTCCCCGTTGAAAAATACACAATAATTTCCAGGCTGTATATGCTGCCAATTTTCGTCAACTGTTAGTGGCTCGGTAGCGATGATACTGACCACATCGTGCTCCTGTGTAACGCTCGAAAAATCGATGGAAACGTCTGTATCTGCCAATCGCGCGGTGCCAAAGGGCGCCCGGCGAGTTATCCAGCTCAGTTTGTTTGAGCAGAACGTGAAAAGCGCATCACCATTACTTAGTAAAATATTTGCGATACCCGCTTTATGCACTTGCAGGCAGCATTGATGAACAAAGGGAACCCACTCTTCCCTTGTGGGTAACGACGAAAAGCGCTCCTCTAATTGACCCATCAACCAACAAAAGATATGTTCGCTATCAGTAGACCCAAGCGGTCGAAAGCGCGATAAAGTAAATTGTCTATAATTTTTTACCTGACCATTATGAGCAAATGTCCATTGCTTTCCCCAAAGTTCGCGTTGAAAAGGGTGGGTATTCGCCAGCGACACTTCACCCACATTGGCCTGCCGAATATGGGAGACGACGATATGGCTTTTTATCGAGTAGTTTTGTAGAAAACTCGCGATCAATGATTCTGAGCTGGGCAGTGGGTCTTTAAATTCACGTACACCCCCGGTTTCGTAAAATACTAAACCCCAACCATCGCGATGTGGCCCCGTTGCGCCGCCTCGTTGCAGCAAACCCGTAAAGCTAAAACAAATGTCGGTCGGTACATTGGCACTCATCGCTAGTAATTCACACATCGTGATCGCTCATTATGAAGTTATTGACTACCACAGAGTTTTATACGCGTTACCACTTCGTTAGTCCTTCTATGCTCAACGCCCCGATAATCGGCGATTAAAGCGAGGTTTTTGCGCACGAAGCAGGATTGTTATGTACTTGATATCCATTGAAGTGCCCTCGCTTCATGGTATTTTACAAAACTATCCTTGCCATCACAGTAGCGCTCAATGTCGTTACCGTACTCATTGGCTAAGCGTATTTTAAGCTTTTCGTACTTGTGCATCACCGCCGGGTTCGCTACCAAGTAGTCCCGAAAAGCAATATGCCTTTTTACGTTGGCATCACCCGCTTCATATGCGTGAACCTGGTGGGTTCTATTGGCGTCTCCTTTTCTATAGTATCTCCTGCCTTTGATACCAAACTCGCCCATGATTTCGTAACCCAAACTCTGAAAAGCACTAGAAGCATTATCAAGGGTAGTAAGACTTTGAACTTCCAAAAGGATATCGATTATCGGTTTAGCTGCTAAGCCTTTAATTGATGTGCTGCCAATATGATGAATTTTATAGATTAGCTCGCCCAAATTATCGACCAAAGCTTCCTTTTCTTTCTCATACGCTTTTTTCCAATTTGGGTCGTAAGGCACTACTTCTACAATCATTTATTCGACCCTTGGTTGTAAGCCTCGTATAATAATTTTTAATACCCGAAGCAATAACGTTAATTGAGTTAAGTATCGAAAGTTAATAGCCACATACCGATGACAGCCAAAAAATTTATCGTAAATACAATACCACGCAGCCTTATATTCGTCGTTAATATTTGCACAGCGCTATGTAAGAAGCGCCCTATCACGAATACCCAAGCCAAAAATATCAAGCTTGGTTCTGGCTCTTTTGCCGCCGCTATTTGCAGAAGACATATCGCATAGAAGAATACCGGCCATTCAAACTGGTTTGCAAGATTAGCACTTATCTTTGGTTCAAGCTGCTTAAAGGTTTTTGCTACGGCAGAGCCTTTCCCAATGCTCCACACAGAGGGTGCTCTAACGATGGTAAGAACTGCATAAAGCAATACACACCAAATCATATGAAAAAACATTGGAAAAAATATATCTTGCAAGTTTGATACTCCACAGTATTTGCTAGCGTAGCTCTGCCTATTGTGTTTACGACTACTCGCGGAGCAGCCTTAGTACATCTGAGCCATCCATGACAACAATAAGTTCTTTGCAGTTTCCCTCCGAAATTTTAACAGGAACAAAGTTTTTAGATCGCGCATCATACATTTTCCCATTCCAATTTGCTTGATCTGTATAGGCCAGAGATTTTATTACTGTGAGTCCTTCCGCGCTAGGATTGGATGCATGTGATTTTACAATAATCACCCCTTTTTCCAAGTCAACATTTAACCAAGCCTCTTTTTCAGAATGCTTCCAAACTCCGGCAATATCGCATTGCGATTTTAATGCCGTTGATTCGGTGGAAACAATCATCAATGCTCCTAATAAAATATTGATAAATTTTATATTGTTCTTAAAACGTAACGCCCGCATATTGGAAGAGCAAAAGCGTCGCTTTATCAGTCTTCGAAGCCGCGGGAGACTACTTGCACTGACCCATCTGTTAGGTGATTTTTGCCAGTTTTTAAGTGCATGTTTCATTCGGAAATCCTTGAGAGCAAGTAATATACAATTTGATTACGGTTTTATTTTTGATAACACAGGACCAAGACTCTCGGAACCACATATTTGTTATTGGGCAGAGAGATTTAAAAATTATACAGGTGTAGTCGTTATTCTCATAACTGTGCAGAGTTCCCTTAAAAATAGGTGGCTGTGAAGACCTCCAGAATTCCATAAAGTCGCTTATCGAACGCTCTAGTCCTTGTTCGTTTACAACAGCATCTTTAGCAAATATTCTATGGCAGTCAATAGTATCATTTCATTCTTATTACTACTTAAGCAAGATATGATTTCTGAAAGCATATATTTCTATCCGCTAGGGCCTACCGCCTCAAGGCCTGGAAATTTATAAAATAGCGTATTTGTAAGCAATCGCTCGTAAACCTCCGAGTGCATTGACTTGTTACATTAAAAGTCTTCTCGGCCTCTAAGTTCAGTAAAGTCACTCATAACCCACTTTACGTATCCTGGGCGTTTACTGAGGTTCTTATACCATGTATTTACGCAATCGGGTAATTTTACAGCTAGACCTTGCGTAGTTAACCTATACAGCACTGCACCCACGACGATATCCGCTAAGCTTAAAGATTTACCTGTTAAATACTCAGATTTCATTAGCTGGTTATTTATTATATTTAAACAGTGTGTACAACTAACAAGATATTGATCGACAGCTTCCATATCTCGTTTGTTTTCCGGTTTTCTATAAAACCCCCAAAAAGTTCCCATAAATGCTGGCTGAAAAACTGTCTGGGACCAATCCAGCCAACGATCACTTAAAGATCGCTGATAAGGGCAGGTGGAATACCAATTCTCAGTTCCGTAGCTTGCAGCTAAATACCGCAAGATAGTATGAGATTCCCAAATAGATTTGTCGTCGTCAATGAGTACTGGAACTTTTTTAATTGGGTTTAGTTTAATAAATTCTTGTTCATCTAATCCTCCAAATCGGCCACCCAATTCAATATGCTCATAACTAATATCTAACTCTTCAAGCAACCAAAGAACTTTCTGAACATTGAATGATGTGGTGCGACCAAGGAGCTTCATAGCGTTTACCTTTTAATTAACACCTGCGGAAATAACGATCACAAAATAGGGACGGAGGGAATTAATTTTGATCAATTCCAAGATTGGCGAATAAAAAATAAAAATGACTAATAGAAATAAAACTTTCATGCTTGCGGTAAAATCACATAATGTTTCAATAATAGGCTGAAGCACGCAATGCAGAGGTTCAGCCATAAGGCTTTATTGATTTGTTAGCCAATTACATAGCTTTATCGAAGAGAGCATGATATTTGGCCACTCCACCACTTTTGGGAAGTGCTGCGCTATTTAGTACTAACACCATAAATGCTTCATCAGGGATATCTTGCCACTGGCTAGTAAGTTTGTAGTTCGATGCTGGTTCGAAACCAAAACGCGGATAGTATTCTGGGTGCCCCAAAACGATAATAAATGGACAGCCAAATTCAGTAAGGTGTTTGATTGCGTGTCGCACTAAAAGTGATCCAATCCCTTTTCGTTGATGTGACGGCAACACTGCCATTGGAGCCAAACCCATGCCCAATAATTGACAACCTTGCAAAGTAATAGGCGTGAACAATATATGGCCAACAACAATATCATTTTCTACTGCAACGAATGCTAGATAGTTTTCGCATGTTGCACGAAGCTTATCTACAATAACGGCTTCCGGCCCATTTCCGAATGCGGCTAAATTGAGTTGGTGAACCGTTTCGTAGTCATTCATTTCTTCCTTTCTAATGCTGATCATAAAAATTCTCAATATGGAGTTGCCTAACCCCTGCGGTAACGTGCCGATATGAAGGTGCGAAGCACCGAAATAGCGGTCACGTTGACGGCATTGTTAAATGCCGTTTGTGCCATGATTTTCAATTTACTCATCCGTCATCCCGTGCTTGACACGGGATCCAGTGATCTGTGTATAAAGGTCGATCCAATTCGGATTCGCCTTTTCTATCAGTGCCATCTCCCGCAGCCTTCGCCACTTCTTTATTCGCTTCTCTCACTTAATGGCTGATTCTGCAGTATTATGATGTTCATAATAAACGAGTTGATGAACGCCATATTTTTGCGTGAATCCCTCGACCCAATTTTCTTTATGCTGGTTAACACGTTTAACCAAACCTGAGGTCACGCCTACGTACAACATA